>DASZAN010000076.1:0-23038 GCA_035945115.1 Allostellaceae bacterium | reverse complement strand
GGCGCGGAGCTTGCCGAAGTCCGTCGGGCTCGTCTCTACCACGCGGATGCCATAGGTCTTCTCGTAATTGTCGAAATAGGCCTTACGCATCCAGGATCCCATTGCGCCGCCCGAGTCATTGACGACGATCTTCTCGGGTTTTGCGGGCTCCTGCGCCGGACTCTGCCTGGTGGCCACGATGACTGCGATGGCGAGCGCCGACAGAACCGCCGCGGCGGCGCGGCTGAGATTTGCGATCACGACGTCCTCCCGTTAATGACCGCGTTTATCGTTCTTCGAAGATAGCCTAAAAACCCCACACCGCGCGGTCAAACCCGATCGCCACCCTAGGATACCCGTCCAGGAACGGGCCGCGCCGGTGGCAAGGATACTGCGTGACTTGCGCCACCCGCTTGGCACCAGCGATTTCATGTTGGGCACAGCGATTGCGAGCCTCATGCGCCAAGCCGACGGTCACGGCGCGAGAATATTGCCGGCGACGAGCCGCTCGGCATCCGCGTGCGCCAACTCGAGGCTTCGGCGCAGAAGGCGCAAGCTTGCCTCGCGTGTGACGCCATCAACAAAATACTCCTGCTCCGGATCGCCGCTCAAATTGGCGAAGGGGAAGAACCACAATCGAGAGACGCGGCGGTGTTGAGGCTGAGGGTGGCTTCGCTTGCGCTGGCTTCGCTTGCGTTGGGACGCCGACTTGCAGCGAATATACCCGGACCGGTTCGGCGATGTTTTTGAGTTGGGTCGGGCCGAGATCACTCACCGCCAGATCGAGCCGCGCTTTGACTTGGCGGTAAGCGTCTTCCGATAAACAGATCGCGCCCGGCGTGGCGATACCTTCCAGGCGCGCGGCGATATTGATCCCATCGCCCATCAGATCGCCGTCGCTCTCCTCGACGACATCGCCGAGATGGATACCGACGCGGAACTCGATTCGTCGCTCGGGCGGCAGACCGGCGTTGCGTTCAACCATGCCGTTCTGCACCTCAATGGCGCAGCGCACCGCGTCCACCACGCTGCGGAACTCGACGATAGCTCCGTCGCCTGTGCGCTTCACCACCCGCCCATTATGTACGGCGATGGTCGGATCGATCAGATCGCTCCGAAGCGCCCGTAGCCGCGCCAGCGTCCGATCCTCGTCGGAACCAGCAAATCTGCTGTATCCGACCACATCCGATACCAGAATTGCCGCGAGTTTCCGGGTCTCCGCCATGAGCGGCCGCCTTCATCTCAAGGGTCACTAGACTACCACAAATACCCGTTTAGAGCTGGCTCTCTGAGGCTGCCGTCACTGCACGGATGTCCGTTCGTGGCACATCTCGGAAGAACTCGGGCGGACCAGCGAAGTCCTCTTCCCGCCGCTAAGCGGACCTAACATCGCCCTGTTCCTGGTGTGACAAATCTTTGTCTGGCGTCTGCCCGAAGCTCGGCTTTGCGAATCTTGCCTGTCTCGGTCATCGGGAAGGCGTCGACGAAGACCACGTGGCGCGGGATCTTGTAGCTCGCGACCTTGCCGCGGCAGTAGGCAATCACTTCGTCGGCTTCGATCGCGGCGCCGGGCGCGCGCTGGACATAAGCGACCGCAACCTCACCCAAGGTCTCGTCGGGCGCCCCCACCACGGCAACCTGATAGACGGCCGCGTGCTCCAGCAGCAGGCCCTCGGTCTCCATCGGATCGACGTTCTCGCCGCCGATCTTGAGCATGTCCTTGTCGCGCCCAAGAAAGCGCAGATAACCGTCATCGAGCCACACGGCGCTGTCGCCGGTGCGGAACCAGCCGTCCGATGTGTAGCAACCCGCCGTCTCCTCCGGCTTCTTGTAGTAACCGAGCATCAGGCTGTAGCCCTTGACCTGGATCTCGCCCGGCTTGCCAACCGGACAGGCAGCGCCGGTTGCGCTGTCGACGATCCGCAGCTCATAGCCGATGCTGGGGTAGCCTGAGGTCTCGCAGCGGTGCTGCTCGTCGTCATCGAGCGCGCAGAGGCCGGCGCCGATCCAGATCTCGGTCATGCCATAACCGGACAGGTTCTTGAGCGGCGCTAGCACTCTCGCCCCGCGGCGCACAACCGGCGTGGCGCTGTGCATGCCCGCGGCAAACACCCCAGTGCGCAGGCTGGAGACGTCTCTCGGCCTCGCCTCCTGCGCCTCGGTCAGGCCCCTCAAGTGCACCTCGAGGCCATGGACCAGCGTCACACGCTCCCGTTCGATCAGATCGACGCATGCGTGTGGGTCGAATGTGCGCGTGATGACTTGCTTGGCACCGGTGATGAGCGAGACCAGTGCTCCCTCTGAGTACCCGAAGGCGTGGAACAGGGGCAGGTAGTTGAGGATCACGTCGTTGTGCGTGATCGCCATCCGGAAGGCGCGCTCCTCGACGTTGCGGATCAGTTTGTGGCTGTGCACGGCCCCCTTGGGAAAGCCGGTCGTGCCCGAGGTGTACATGATGAAGGTCGGTGCATCGCGGTCGACCATGGCGGCTCGGCCGGCGAGCGCGCCGTCGGACACCGCGGAAGCTTTCTCGGCCAGCACCGGCCACGCCACGACGCCGGCATTGCCTTGCGCGTCGAGCACAATGACCTGGCGTAGCTCGGGAAACTTCGGATCGCACACCTCGTTCCCGGTCTTCGGCAGGGTCACGATCTCCCGGACCATGGCGAGGTAGTCGATCGGCCCGGAGCGCTCCTCGATGATGAGAAAACGCGAGTCCGATTGCCTGAGCACATAGGCCATGTCGCGCGCACGAAAACGCGTGTTGATCGGCACCAGGACGGCGCCGATCTTGTGCACGGCGAAGGCTGTGAAAATCCAGGCGTCGCAGTTGTTGAGCCAGAGCGCCACGTGGTCGCCGTGGCCGACACCCGCCACGATCAGGCGCTTAGCCGCATCATCGATGCGCTGCGCGATTTGCCTGAATGTGTAACGCGCCTGCTCGAACACCAGCCCCTCGGCATCGGGCAGGCGGGCGGCGATCTCGTCTGCCAAGTCTCCGAACCGGCGTTTCGGATACCAGTCCATCTCCTGTCGTCCCTGCGCGGCGTCGATCCTGCTGCCGAAGGCTTTTGCCGACGTGTCCATGCTCTCACAGCCTCGTAGGGCGCGCAAAGGCGCAGCCCCCTGCGCACGTCCAGGTCCAAGCCGAGTTGGCGCTCCAAGCCGAAAAGGATCTTTTTGACGAGGCTACGTTGCACCGCCGCCTCGTTCACCGACGTCGCATTCTGGCCGGCCCGCCGCTATGATGCCTGCCCGTTGAGCTGTGCTGCCCCCATGAACCAAACCACGACCCCCTCCGAATCCGCGATGGTCGGTGAGGACTGCCTCAGGCCCGGACGCTTCATCGACAGCGACCATCCCGCCGTCGCCGCTTTCGCGGCCGAGGCGTCGGGGGATGCATCCGACCCGGTCGCGTCCGCGGTCAAGCTTTACTACGCCGTCCGCGACCGCATCCTCTACGATCCCTACGTGCCGTCGGGCGATCCCGATACCTATCGCGCCAGCGCCGTGCTCGCGCGCGGCCGAGGCTATTGCGTCGGCAAGGCTTCGCTGCTTGCCGCCGCGGCGCGTGCCCGCGGCCTCGCCGCACGCATCGCCTTTGCCGACGTGCGCAATCATCTGGCGACGCCCCGTCTCCTCGCGCTCATCGGCACTGACGTCTTCATCTATCACGGCATCACCGAGCTCTGGCTTGGCGGGCGCTGGGTCAAGGCGACGCCAAGCTTCAACTTGGCGCTCTGCGAGAAGTTCCGCATTCGCCCGCTCGATTTCGACGGCCGCGCCAACGCCGTGCTCCATCCCTTCGACCGCGACGGTCGGCAGCACATGGAGTATCTGCGCGAGCATGGCAGCTATGCCGACGTGCCGGTCCACATCCTGATGCCCGCAATGGCGCAGGCCTATCCGCGCCTCGTCGCCTTCAGCAAGGCGCCGAGCGGTGATTTCGCGAAGGAGGCGGAAGAGCAAGGCATCAAGGGCGGCTCTTCCTGGTAGCCGCTCAGAAGCTTGCGATGAAGTCGCTCACTTTCGAACCAGTGCTCGCGGCGGAAGATGCGTCCCGTACCATGCCAGCGTCTCGTCCATCACCTGCGGGAATGCCGCGCCGTAGACTTCATAGTGACCGAAACCCTTGAGCACGACGAGCTTCTTGGGCTCGCCGGCGCGTTCATACATCGACTCACTCTCCTGCTGCGGGACTAATCGATCGTCGTCCGTAGTAATGAGCAGCAGTGGGCGAGGCGCGATCCGATCGACAACCCATTCGGGATTGAAGCCAAGCGTGTCGTCAACGAACTCTAACGGCAACTCCGTCACCGCCGCTGGATTGTTGCGCCGCGCTGCCGCGCCGAGCTCCGCAGATTGGCGGTCTGGCAGCAGAATCTCGTTGCGATCGACAAAATCCGAGGCGCCCGTAAGGGCGCGCTTTACGCGATCCAAGGCACTGCGTGCCAGCAGATCATGATATTCATCCGGGCGCCGTACGCTGCGCATCCAGCGCGCCCCATTGCCGATGCCGACAACCGCTACGACGCATTTTACACGTGGATCGATGGCAGCGACCCAAACAACCGTCCCGCCACCATAGCTCGTGCCATAGAGACCAAGGCGGTCGGCGTCCACCTCGGGCTGCACTCCAAGAAAGGTCAAAGCCGCTTGAACGTCGGTGACGCGGCTATAGGGGGCCAGGAGGCTCTTCGGACCATCGCTATCACCCCAGCCCTTATAATCGAAGGTCAGGACGACATACCCAGCCTCTGTGAGAACTCCCGCATTGTCCGGCAAATAGATCGTCCGGACGCCGGTGTAGCCGTGGCACAACACGATGCCAGCGCGCCGCTCACCCGGCTTGAGATCGGCGGGCAGAAAGAGATCGCCCGCAAGTTTGACACCTTGGCTGTAAAAGCTCACCGGTCTCGACATGGCTAGCTCCGTCAGATTCGTGACGCAGTCGCTATGTATATATTTGCGGCTCGATCCAGAAGCTCTTCCACACCCGTGTCTTCCTTCTCAGTTACCATTCGGCTTCGACTTGAAAATCCACTTCAGCAAGGCGCATCCAGCTCTTGGCGATCATCAAAAGTGAATGTGCAGCGCCTCGACGCGGTCGGCGAAATTCCGAACAACGAAACCAATGAATGCTTGAAGCAGCTGCCAGTCCGCTCCCCGTTGGCTTCGAGTGTTGACATCGACTGACACAACTTCGCTTGCTGTCCTCGTAATCTTCAGCCAGCCGACATATTTCTTGTGCCGCCATCGAGTTGCGTTCTTGGATTTTCTCCCGCTGCGGAAGAATGTGCCTCGATTTCTATCAGCTAACTCACTCTCTCGCTTGACAAGAGCTTCGAACAGTCGGCATCTCCGCTTCGGGACGATTTCAACGTGTCGCTTCATGTTTATCGCTCCACCGAAAAGATCGTGAGTGGTGTCAGCGTGCCTCACATCGGGCCTCCTCGACAGAGACATGCACCTCACGGGACTAGAAGGACCTTGCCTATATTGCGTCTTGCTTCGATATGAGCGTGCGCCGCTGCCGCTTCGGCGAAAGTGAACGTGCGATCCACGACCGGATCGATTTTACCCTCCGCTTGCCAGCTTAGAATGACGTCAAGCCAGCCGCGAAGCAGCGTAGCGTGCTCCCACAGATGACCGAGATTAACGCCAAAAACGCCGCGGTTCGCGTTCATCAGTGCCAGCGGCGTCAGACTAAGCCATGGTACTCCCGCGGCCGCCTCGATCATCGATAGCCAGCGACCACCGCCCTGCGTCGCTGCTGCGAACCCGAACACGCCGAGGCGTCCGCATGGCGCCAGGCATCGGTAGCTTTCGCGCCAGGAGCGGCCTCCGATCGGGTCAAGCGCGAGATCGACGCCGCGCCCTCCGGTGAGCGCATTCACACGCGCCACCAGATCCTCGGAGCGCGCATCGACGAGCTGGGTCACGCCCCGGCTGCGCAGAAACTCGTGCTTGGCAGTTGACGCTACGCCGATCATGTTGGCGCCAACAATGTGGGCGAGTTCGATGGCGGAAAGCCCCACCCCGCCTCCTGCAGAGTGGATGAGTACGCTCTCACCCACGCCAAGCCGACCCATGGCGACGATGAGCTGATATGCGGTGAGATAGGTAACTGGCAGCGCTGCACCGCGTTCGAGCGTGAGGCCGGCTGGGAGCGGAAACACCAGAGCCTCGGGTACCGCGACATGGCTCGAATACCCGCCAAAGCGTGTGAGCGCGACAACCCTTTGTCCGACAGCGAATTGAGTGACTCCCTGGCCCAGAGCAGCAACTTCGCCCGAGACTTCGTAGCCGACGACGCAGGGCGGCTTCGGGGCATCCGGATAGACGCCACGTCGCGCCATGATGTCCGCAAAATTGACGCCCGCAGCTGCAACGTGGATCAACACTTTACCTTGGCCCGCACTCGGTACCGCATCCTCGCGCAATCTCAGCACCTCAGGCGGCCCGTGCCGGGTGATCCAAATCTGACGCATTATCGATGGTGCGGACGACATTCTTCTCAGAATTGAGCACGCAGCGAGACGCGCAGCAAGCCGCCCCCAGAGGTCTCGTTTTGGCACGACTCGGACCTGCGATTGTCTCGAAGACAAGTCCGCTTTGCGGATGAAAACGGACCTAAATCTAACTCGCGATAAAGCCCAATTATCGCGAGCTACATGCATGTCGGCCTTCCTCAAAGGGATCGAAGAAGACCGGACAAGGATGGCGGCATGCCCCAGTAAAGTTATCCTGATCGGCTTGCAAGGTTATTCGTGGTGTCGGCCTAGCCTACCCCCGGTCATCGCCGTGACGCCAGCAAAGGTTCGCGCACAGTACCGTCGCGTCTACAGCAGCATACATCATTGAACCCAGGCGGGACCGACCCAAGGCGCCGAAACGCGAGAGGCGATGAAACGCGACGGGCCTACCCGCGGGGCGGTCTCTCCGGAATAGCAGCGCCACACCCAAGCTCAACATCGCGGAAGGCCGATTGCCAGTTCCGAGCCACGATTAGCTGTCCACAATTCAAGAATTGGACACTGAGCAGGAATGCTCCGGCGAGATCGGCACCTTCGAGCACCGCTTTGAATAGGTTCGCGTGCTCCAGAGGCGCACCCGAGAGATTCGTGTCACGGCACGTCGCTCCCCGCAAATCGGCGTGCCGAAGGTCCGCGCGAGAGAGATTGAATCCGCTGAGGTCGAGCCCTCGCAGAGGAGCTTCAGATAGGTCCGGTATCGCCACGTGTTCCACCCGCCACGCGTTCCATACCGCGGCGCCGCGCCTGAGCAACTCGACGTGGTCAACCTTTGCCATGTTCCGCCCCTGTCAAACCTTCAGGCAGCGTCGCGGTGGAAGCGCGATACGCTCGATCGAGCTGAGCTCGCGTCAGACCTTCAGCGCCGAATAGATTGGCATCGGACAGGTCCGCGTCATCGAAGCTGGCTAAGCGCAAATATGCACCGCGCAAATCAGCGCCGCGCAGCGAGGCCCTTATCAGGAACGAGCCTCCGAGCCGCGCGTCACGCAGATCAGCACCATCAAGTTGTGAGTCGCGAAAGCTAGCTCCGCGCAGGTTTGCTCGGCGCAGATCAGTCCGCGTCAGCACGGCTCCGTCGAGAATGGCTCCGCTCATGTCAGCGCCGTGGAGCGAGGCGTCGCGAAGCACCGCCTTGACCATCAGGGCAAACTCCATGTCTGCTTGAGCGAGACAGGCGTTCTCAAGACTAGCTGAAACGAGATTTGCGCCGCTGAGACGCGCTCCCGAGAGGTCTGCACCGTCGAGGCGCGCGTGCTCCAAGACGGCGCCCACGAGATTCGCACGTTGAAGGTGCGTGTGCGTGAAATCGGCGCGTTTGAGCAGCGCGCGATCCATTTTGACGCGCCGCAGATTGAGCCCCGAAAAGTCCATACCGGACAGATCGGCAGCCCCGAGATTCGCGCGGCGGCCCTCGCGACGCTCCGTTTCCAGGTAGAGGCGATGTGCCGCGAGGATCTGTTCGACCTCTTCAAGCGCAAACGCGCGAAGGGGCGGCCGTGCCGAAAAGTCGATGCTTGCGGCAATGGGGAATCGTGGCGCGTCAGGTTCGGCCATGCGGCAATCTTACTCCTTGGCGTGGCCACGGCACGCCACCGGCTGCCAGGTTCACCTTGAGGGTGCATGCTCGGCAATGCTGCGAACGATGACTCTCCGGTCAAACACGGAAGCGTCGCGGCCGAGGATTCGACCTGGCGCCTAAGCCGAACTCGACGACAGGGCTCCCTCGTAAGTCTTCATGTCCGTTCTCCCCGCACCGCGCCTATCTCAATCCTACGCCCCGCGGATCATTATAGCTCTCGACTCCAGTGCCCCGATAAAGAATATGTGCGTTGCGCTCGGCTATGCGCTTGTGCAACTCCATCATAGCGGGGTCCAAATCAGTGGTGGGGTGTGGCTCGAGCTCGAAATGACCGAAACGGTCTTCGCCGCGCACCAGAGTCGCACTGTCCTCGCCGACGATCTGACGCACATGGGTCGGTATGTAGCGGATGGCAAAGCCGATGCGGCGATCGTCCGACGTGTTGGGCGGAGACCCGTGTACGAGACGCACATCATGGAGGGACATCTCCCCCGGCTCAAGCGCGATCGTAACGGCCTTGCTCTCGTCGGCGTCGACCGCGATCTCCTGACCGCGCGTCAGCAGGTTGTGCTTGGCGAAGGTGTCGCGATGCGGGAGCTGGTCGAGCCGATGCGTCCCAGGGATCACTTGCATTGCGCCATTGCCCGAGTGAGCCGGCGTAAAAGCAATCCACGCGCTGACGACCTCGGGTGTGCTCAGGCCCCAATAGGTCGAATCCTGATGCCAAGAGACGAAGGCGGGACTCTCCTTCTCCTTGATGAAGAAGTTCGTCGTCCAGCACAGTAGATTCGGACCGTAGAGATCGTCGATCGCGTCAACGATGCGGGGATGTCGGACAAGATCGCCGAGCCAGGTGAAAAGGAGATGCGATTTGTGCCGGAGATCGCCGCGCAACGGCCCGCCCGACATCTCCTCGAAGCGCTCAAGCCGCCGGCGATAACTGAGCGCCTCCTCCACGGGCATGATCCGTATCGGGGAAAGAAAGCCCTGTTCCCAAAATTGATCGATCTGAGCCCGCGTCAGCATCTTGGGCATGCATCCTCCGGCGTGTACGGCTATCTCATATATCAGGCGTATGTCATGTGAATTGTAATGCCGTCCCGTAGTAAATGTCACGCCGGACGGCCACTGTGCCCGTTAGTTGATTCGCGCTAAGGCCGCTGCCGCAAAAATCGGCGGAAAGGTGCCCAGCCTGCAAAACGGCCGCGCTCGCGGAGACCAGCCTCGATGCGCAGGACCTCATTCCATTTGGCCATCCGCTCAGAACGGGCAAACGATCCGACCTTGAGCTGGTCTACGCCCCACCCGACGGCGAGGTGGACAATGGTCACATCCTCAGTCTCGCCCGAGCGCGCGGACGCGATCGCTCCCCAGCCAACTTCGCGCGCCGCCTCGACAGCCAAGCCCGCTTCGGTCACTGTGCCCACCTGGTTGGGCTTGACGAGCACCGCGTTGCACGCATCGGCAGCCGCGAACGCGCGAACGCGGTCGGCGTTAGTGACCAGGAAATCGTCGCCCACGATCTGGACCTCGCGACCGCAGGCAGTTGTGAAGCGTCGGATTCCTTCGAAGTCCGCCTCCGCCAAGGGATCTTCGATCGACAGGATGGGATATCGATGGAGCCATTGCCTTAGCATCTCGCACATCCCGTCGGAATCGAGCGCCTGGCCGTCGCGCGCCAAAAGGTAGCGACCGTCTCGAAAAAACTGCGAAGCTGCAACGTCGAGCGCAATAAAGATCTCCTGGCCCGGCGTGAGGCCGGCGCGCTCGATCGCACGCATCAGAGCATCGAGTGTCGCCGCGTTCGAGTCGAAAGCCGGCCAGAATCCGCCCTCGTCGGCGACTCCTTGGAGTTGGCCGGCTTCGCTCAGCATCTCCTGCGCCGCGTGGTAGATCTCGGCTGTCCATTCGAGCGCCTGATCGAAAGACCCTGCAGCCGGCGCGACCACCATGAAGTCCTGCACGTCGACCCGCCGCCCGGCATGTGCCCCGCCTCCAAAGATCTGGATTTCCGGCAACGGGATCAGCGCTTGGCGATCCCCCAGCAGATACTCGTAGAGAGCCTTGCCCTCCGAAGTGGCCGCTGCGTGCAGCACGGCCATCGATGCCGCCACAAGAGCGTTGGCGCCAAGCCGGCTCTTCTTTGGCGTGCCGTCGAGTTCGACGAGGATCCGGTCGATCGACGCTTGATCGACCGCATCCGCTCCAATAAGAGCGGCTGCAATCTCGGCGTTCACATGTCCAACAGCGAAGCCCACATCAAAACCGCCGAGTTTGCTCCCGCCGTCGCGCAGCTCAATGGCTTCGCCGCTCCCGGTCGAGGCGCCTGCTGGCGCGATCGCCCGGCCACGCGCTCCGTTCGCCAGCACGACCTCGACTTCAATAGTGGGCCGTCCCCGGGAGTCCCAGACCCGTCGACCCTTAATTCCGGAAATGCGTGATTTGCTCACACTCCCACCTCTTCTCCCCATATGCATCGCACGGTTCCAACGCGTTCGGGAGGATTGATGAGCAGTCGGCGCGCGGTCCTGCGCACACGCTCCTTGTCATTCTCATCGCTCACATATTCTACTGGCGACTTCCCGTCCACTCGCGCCAAGAAGAGACCCGGAAGCAATCGCGCCGCCCGTGCTTCGAGGACGTTCCGATCCTCCCAGCCAACCTTGCCGAAATAGCTCGCGGCAAGCGCGTCGAAGCAGCGCAGAAACGCCGTGGACGCTACCGGCACCCACAAGCATTTAAGCAGCATATGATTGAGACAGAAGGCGATGTCGAACGCAGGATCCCCGTACCACGCGCACTCAGCATCGAGGAAGATCGGCCCGCGCGGCCCAACCAGGATGTTCTTGGGGCTGACATCGCCGTGGACAAGCGCTCTCTTGGTCGCGGCGGTGACGGCGACGAGTTCCTGGAGACGGTATGCCAACTCAGGGTGGACGCGTGATGCCGCTATGAGGTAGGGCTCGAGGCGGATGGCGTAGAAGTTGTCGTCGGTCGGAAAGCGAGCGCAGATGCGTGGATCGCCTGCGGTTACGCCGTGAATGCGGGCGAGCGTTGCGCCGACCGCTACCGCCGTCGCCTCATCTGCGAGCCCCTGCCCGAGCTGTAACTTCCAGTTGGGATAGTCGAAGTGATCGAGGTACTCCATCACGAACATGGCCGCGCCCCGATCCTGCGCCACGAGCTTTGGCACCGATTCGGGACAGAAGGCCGCGACGGTCTGGTACCAGTCCCATTCGAAGCGATTGCGCGCGACCGGCACCTCCCATAGCTGCTCCACCTTGAGTCGTGGTAGCGCGCGCTTCACACAAAGGCGCCGGTTGCCTAGCTCAACCCGCCAGATATCGGACGAGACGCCGCCCTCGAGGGACGAGACAATGGGCTCGCTCCCCGGCGCGAGAACGCCCATTCGGGTGAGGGCAGCGACGATCGCTTCCTTCGTCAGCCGCTGTTCGTGATCGCCACTCACGGCAGGCCAAAGGTTAATTCGGTGAAACGTGATCGATGGAGATCTTGCCCTCCCGTTTCAAATCGACGGTGTCGAAATTGAAGACCTCTTCGCCGGTCTCGTCGAAGCGAATGTTCCAGAGGCCCTGATAGGTAAAGGACAGCAGCGCCTGCTTGACCTTGGCGATGTCATCGACCGTCCCCGCCCTCTTCATCGCCTCGACCAGCATGTAGACGTGGTCGTAGCACGACGAGGAGCAGAGCGGCGCTTGGTCATAGGGGAAGTCCGTCTTGTAGAACCCCTTGTACGCCTGGACGAACTTCGCCACCCGTGGCTCCGTCTTCTGCGCCTCCTCGAAGTACTTGGGGATGTAGATAACGTAGTCGTCGAGATAGTCCTTGCTCTTTAGCCCCGGCCCGAGCGAGCCGCGCACCAGCCAGAAGCGCGTGATACCGATTTCGGTCGCCTGGTGCACAATGTCGTAAAGCACGGCGTCGGAGTAGCCGGGGAAGAGATAATCCGGCTGCCCGGCGGCGATCTTCGCGAGCACGGTCGAGAAGTCAGTCGTCCCCGGCTCGAACCACTCCTCCCGGAACTCGATCCCTTCCTTCTGAAACAACGGCGCATAGATGTCCCGGGCGACCCGACCCGCCGCATCGTTTTGCATTAGCATGGCGACCTTCTTCACGTCACGCCGCTTCAGGCTGTCGATCATGAGCGAGCCGAACCCGCTTGGCCCCGCATCCCAATTCCAGGTGCGGATCAGGTAATCGTGACGGGGCTTGCCCAAATCAAAATGGATCCCCGTAGCGCCGCCCATCAGCAGGAACTGACCATCGTGCTCGTTGGCATAGGGCTCTATGCCCTTGTAGACGTTTGTGAGGAACGGCCCGAAGACATACTTGATATGGTCCTGTTCGAGCATCTGCTTGAACTCGATGAGCGCTTGCTGCGGATTCCCCTGTGTGTCGGGATTCACGAGCTCGAGCTTGTACTTCTTGCCCGCGACCTCGAAGCCACCAGACTTGTTGATCTCGTCGACCGCCATCCGCATCCCTTGCGCAGACATCCAGCCATAGGTGTTGAGCGCCCCCGTCTGCGCCTCGATCTCCCCGATCTTGAGAACCTGCTGCGCATCGGCCGTGATCCCCATCGCTAGCATCGCTGTCGCGCTAACTAACGTCGCGACAACGCGCCGACACCGTGGATTGAGCGAAGTCACTCTTCGCAGGCGTCGTCTGCCGTCCATGGCTGCGACATCCGAGAGCGCGATCGTCCCGATCCGCATTCGTTTCGCAATGTTGGCGCTGCGTGATCTGCTCCGTGCTGACATCTTCGTCACCTCATCCTCCCGTTCTCGTTGGCACGCAGACTCGTCGGCTTGTCAATCGATCGGAGCGCGACTAAGATATCACTAAAATAACACCAACGATATGATTGGGGAGACCATGCAGAACGCTGTTCGTCGGTCGGATCGACGCCTCGTAACGTTTGCCGCAGCGTTCACTTTGGTGATGGCGTTCGAGTTGGCACCCGCTCACTCGCAAGAAGTCGTGAAGGTTGGCGAGATTGAGGCCCAGACCGGGTCGCTCAACACCTATGGCTGGATGTCGGCACAGGGCGTGCGCATGGCCGTCGATGAGATCAACAAAGCGGGCGGCTTCGAGGTCGCCGGCAAAAAGTACAAGCTGGAGCTACTCAACCCTGATACCCAGGGCAATCCCCAGCAGGCATTGATCGAGCTGAAGAAGATGCTCGAGGAGCAGCATGTCAGATTCGTCTTCGGCCCGTTTCTCACCAACATCTACAAGGGCATTGAGCCCTACGCAACTGGCTTCGACGGCAAGTTCCTGCTCATCGGCGGCGCCACCGCGATCCACTTCGATCTCACCAAGCCCCGACACGGCTACTTGATGCGGTCATGGAATTGGGACGCCGGACCATCCGGCTTCGGCTCCCTGATGGTCGCGAACCTGAAGCAGCGTGGTGCGAAGAAGGTTGCAATGTTGATGCAGAACGACGCGTTTGGCCACGTCGCGCGCGATATCTATGCCGACCTGTTCAAGAAGGCGGGCATCGCCTTCGACGAGGAATGGTTCGAGCCCGGCACGACCGATTTTTCGAGCGTCCTCGCTAAGATTGCGGCCGGTGCGCCGGACTACTTGTTTCCGGGCTATACTGACGCCGTTCTCTACGACATCGTGCGGCAGGCAACGGAGCTTGGTCTGACCAAGTTTTGGCTAGTGCGCGGATCGCTCGGGCCCGGCCTCAAGAATAAGGACGCGATCGAGGACTACGTAATTTACATTCCGAAGTACTTCGAGGAAGCGCAGAACAGCGAACCCAAAGTCAAGAAGTTCATCGACGAGTACAAAGCGTTCTACAAGACGGATTTCCCTTATGACCAGGCGCCGCTCTGCTCGTCGTCGTGCTACGACCAAGTGTTCATGCTGGTCGAAGCGATGGAGAAGGCCGACACGGTTGATGATGTCGCGAAGGTCAAACAGGCGCTGATGTCGATGACATATCACGGCGTCTGGAACATTCGCTACGACCGGACTGGAGAGGAAATTTTCAATTTTGACGTCGTCGACATCAAGAAGGGTGGAAAGATCGAGGTGACCCACTTCAATCCAGAGTGAGCCGGTGGTTCAGCTCATTGTCGGACAACTCCTGAACGGCGTCATCATCGGCACGCTCTATGGGATCATTGCGCTGGGCGTGACCCTGACGTTCGGCATTACTGGTATTGTCAACTTTGCGCTCGGCGCCTTCATGGCGATCGGCGCCTACGCCGGCTGGTACTTCACGGACGTCCTCGGCATCGCTTATCCGCTTGCGGTGCCGCTGGCGGTGCTCGTCGCTGCGCTCTTTGGGCTGCTGTCTGATCAGGCGCTGTTCCGCTTCACGCGTAACAACCTCATCAACGGACTCATCGTATCGATCGGCTTGATTTCGGTCATCCAGAGCGTCCTCTTGATGGTATGGACCACCACGCCCAAGAACATGCATTACGTCCTGCCCGGCGTAGTCAGATTCGACCTCTTCATCGTGCCGAAGATGAAGGGAGTCGTGTTCTTGGTCTTATTAGCGGTGATCCTCATGACATACGCCGCGCTGACGCGGACCTGGACCGGCCGGGCCGCTTATGCCTATGCGCAGGCGCCGGAGGCAGCGAAGCTGATGGGCGTCCGAACCGGACTGCTGCAGAGCGGCGTCGTCGTGTATTCGACGGCGCTCGCTGGGCTTGGCGGTGCGTTGTACGCGAGCCTTTACTCGCTCGAAGTGTCGATGGGCTCGAGCTACATCCTCAAGGGAGTCGAGGCAGCAATCCTCGCGGGTATCGGCAGCGTCATGGGCTCTTTGGTCGGCGGCATCGTGCTCGGCGTCACCGAAGCGATCGGCTCGA
The DNA here is from genome assembly GCA_035945115.1 of Allostellaceae bacterium. Classification (GTDB taxonomy): domain Bacteria; phylum Pseudomonadota; class Alphaproteobacteria; order ATCC43930; family CGMCC-115725; genus DAHUYF01. Next base: position 8,087 of record DASZAN010000076.1, on the reverse strand, counting down.
TTTTCCTTCCCCAGGCCTATCGTGACGCCTATGGCCTCGTGTTCCTGGTGCTGATCCTTTTGTTTCGGCCGTCGGGATTATTCGTTCGCGAGCGATGAAGACCGGACTGCTTTGGCTTCCGCTGTTCGCCGTGCCCCTCGTGCTCCATAACGACGTGGCGCTGACGATTCTGGTGTTCACGTTCATCCTCGGCATTCTGGCGGTCAGCTTCAATCTGATCTTCGGCTACACCGGCCAACTCTCCATGTTCCACGCAGCGGCGTTCGGCATCGGCGCCTATGCCACGCCGCTCGCCATGGACCATCTCGGCGTGTCGTTCTGGATCGGCATGGGAATTGCCGTGCTCGCCGTGACCGCAATTTCGCTCGTCGTCGGTACTATCTGCTTTCGCTTTAGACTCAAAGAATTCTACTTCGCAATCGTGACCCTCGCTTTTTCTGAAATGGCGCGGCTTATAATCCTCAACTGGAGCAGCTTCACCAACGGCTCACTCGGCATCAACCTGACGTCTAAACCGATGCTGTGGGTGCCTGGCGGCGCAATGGCGATCGATGGGACTCGGAACTGGTATTACCTGAGCCTCGTATCGCTCATCGCCACGGTCATGCTGTGCACCCGCGTCGTGCACTCGTGGATGGGGCGTTGCTTCGCCGCCATACGCCTTAACGACGAACTCGCGGATACGCTCGGGATCAACGTCTTCCGCTACAAGCTCGTATCGTTTCTGATCGGCAACGCCGGTGCGGCGGTAGCCGGCGCGCTCTACGGATTTTATCTCGGCTATATCGAGCCCGCCTATCTCTCGATCGATCAGTCTCTTGCCATTGTGGCCATGGTGCTACTTGGAGGCCGCGGTACTGTCGCGGGGCCGATCTTTGGCGCCTTCATTCTGACGTCGTTGCCGCACGTCATCAATTTTTCCGCTGAGATGCGTGTCCTCGTCTACGGGTTGATTCTCGTTTTTACAATTCTGGCTATGCCCAAGGGCATTGCCGGTGCGATCGCGAGGCGCCCTCTTGCTCTTTGAAGGCCATCAACTGACCAAGCGCTTCGGTGGGCTGGCCGCGGTCGCAGAGTTTTCATTCTCGATCGCGCAGGGCGAGATCGTCGGGGTATTCGGTCCGAACGGCTCGGGTAAAACGACGTTACTCAATATGATCGCAGGCGTCATCCGACCAACGTCGGGGCGTCTCGTGTGGAAAGGTCACCCGCTAAACCACGAAAAGCCTCACGAGATCGCCGAACGTGGCATCGTCAAGACGTTCCAGAACCCGCAGCTTTTCGCCGAACTGAGCGTCACCGACCACGTGCTGATCGCCGCACACCTTAAGATCAAGCGGGAGCAGGGATTGCGGCGCATCGTCACACTGCTGCGCCCCGCGCGTCATGACAACGCGCTGCATGAGCGCGTCGATCGCGTCCTCGCGCTCTGCCGCATCGCCGAGGTTCGTCACGAGCTCGCCGCCAGCCTGTCCTATGGCAATGAAAAGATGCTCGGCGTTGCCATGGGGCTCATGTGCGAACCCGAGCTCCTGTTGCTCGACGAGCCGGCGACCGGGCTCGGCCAGGACGAGATTCAAAACCTCACCGAAGTTCTCCACGAACTCCGCGTCCATGGAACGACGCTATGCATCATCGACCATAAAGTGGGATTCCTCGCCGGCCTCGCGGATCGCGCTATCGCAATGCATCACGGCCGCAAGATCGCCGAAGGCCCGCCGGCAGCGGTGTTAGATGAAGCTCAGGTTATCGACGCTTATCTCGGGCGCCGTCATGCTTGAGCTCGAACACGTGACCGTTCAATTCGGTAAGCGCCCCGCCTTGCGCCAGGTTTCACTCCTGGTCCGACAGGGTGAGATCGTTGCCCTCATTGGCGCGAACGCCGCCGGCAAGACCACAACGCTTCGCTCGATCATGGGCTTGAAAGAGGCAAGCGCTGGCACGATCCGATTCGACGGCGAGAATATCGCTCAACTCTCGACGGTCGACCGGGTGCGGCGCGGGCTCACGCTATCGCCGGAGGGGCGGCAGATTTTTCCTAAATTTACAGTCTACGAAAATCTGCTGATGGGCGGCTATCATCGCGCGGATCGCAATAAGCTCGACAATGATATCAGCCGCGTCTTCGAGCTGTTTCCACGGCTTGGCGAACGGCGCCATCAACGCGCGCTGTCCATGTCGGGCGGCGAACAACAAATGTTGGCCATCGGCCGCGCTCTGATGTCGCGGCCGCGGTGCCTGTTGCTTGACGAGCCGACGCTGGGCTTGGCACCGATCGTCGTCGAGGAGATTCGCCGTATCGTCCGAGGCCTCGCCGCCGATGGCATGACGGTCCTGATGGCCGAGCAGAACGCCGCCATGGCCCTCGATGTCGCGGATCGCGCCTACGTTCTCGAATCCGGGCAGATTTCTCTGGAGGGAACGGCGGCGGCGCTCAAGGAGACGCCGGAAGTACGCAAGGTTTACTTCGGCGCCCGGGCAGGGGGTAACTAATACAGAGAAGGAGCGGAGAATGGACAAGACTGGTGCGCAGCAGAAGCGCGAGGCATCGGCCGCGAAACCCCAAGGTCCGAGTGGTGAAGCGACGGTCGAGCGCAAGAAACGGACGATCACCGAGATCCGCGAGTCGAAAAAGACCGGAGAAAAGATGGTCTACATGTCCGTGCCCGACTACACTTCTGCTCGTTGGGCCGAGATGGCGGGCGTTGACGTTGCCGTCGTCGGAGACAGCCTCGCGATGGTGGCGCACGGCCATCCCAATACGATCCCGGCGACGCTGGACATGATGGTACTGCATTCCCAGGCGGTGCGCCGCGGCGCACTCAACATATTCGTGCTGGGGTGCATGCCCTATCAGAGCTACAACACGATCGACCGCGCGTTGGTCAATGCAACACGATTCATGCAGGAAGCCGGCTGTGACGCGGTCAAGCCGCAAGGCGGCAAGAGCCAAGCGCATATCCTGAAGGCGCTGGTGGACGCGGGCATTCCGACGGCTTCGCATATTGGTCTCACACCCCATACCATTGCCATGTTCGGCGGCTTCAGGATCCAGGGGCGCACCGCCGAAGATGCATTCAAGATTCTCGAAGATGCACTCGCCATTCAGGACGCGGGTTGCTTCATGCTCGAGTTCGAGGCGGTGCCAGGGCCGATCGCGGCGCTGATCTCGAAGCAGCTCGAGATTCCAACGATCGGGATCGGCGCGGGCGTGGGGACGGACGGCCAGATCTTGCTATGCTACGATCTTTTGGGCGTGTTCACCGACTTCAAGCCGAAGTTCACCAAGCGCTTCAGCAACCTGACCGAGGTGGCCGTGAGCGGCATCCGACGCTACGTGGACGAGGTGAAGACGGGCAAATTCCCCGATGACGATCACACCTACACGGTCAACCAGGCTGAGCTCGAAAAATTCGCCAGCATGGTAGAGAAGCGTCGACACATCTGATCGATGGCACCCATGGCGCGGCCGCAGACAGTGAAACGAAGGGACGCCTTGAGCCTGCGACGGATGGCTCCGCGCAGGCGGCGGAGCGATAATGTGCCCGACGCGCGGACGCTCGCTGAACGTGCGTATCGGGAGCTCGAGGAGCAGATTGTCACGTTACAGCTGAGGCCCGGGGCCGTTGTCTCCGAGGCGATTTTAAGCCGTCGCCTTGGAATTGGACGGATGCCGATTCGGGAGGCATTGCAGCGGTTATCGCGCGAACGCCTCGTCGTCATCCTGCGGCGGCGCGGCATCGTCGTCTCCGAAGTGAATGTTCGTAGCCAATTGCGTTTGCTGGAGGTACGGCGCGAGCTCGAGCGCCTGCTTGCGCGTTGCGCCGCGCGCCGAGCGACGCAGGAGCAGCGGCAAGAGTTCGCCGCGATTGCTTCGGGCATGAAAGCAGCGGCGGCTACCAACGACGATGCAACCTTTATGCGACTCGATCGAGCGTTCAATACACTTGTGCTTGACGCGGCGCGCAACGAATACGCCGCGGGCGCGATGACCTTGATGCACGGATTGTCCCGTCGCTTCTGGTACATCCACTACAAGGAAGTCGCGGATCTTCCGCTTGCCGCCAGACTGCATGCCAATATCGCCCGCGCGATCGCAGCGGCAGATGGCGACCTAGCGGCAAAGACGTCCGACGAGTTGATCGATTACATCGAAGCGTTCACACGGGCTACGCTCGAAAATGCCTGAAACTCGCATGTATGTGGCGCTGGGGCCGCAGCTTGACCTTTAATATATCAGGCGTATTATATGAAGAGCATTCGGATGTCGTCGGAGAGAGTGCTATGACGCCGGAACAAATTCTCTCGCTGCAGCCGAGCGTCCTGACCCAAAAGCAGCGGGAATTCTATTTTGAGAATGGTTTTCTGTTGCTCGAGCGCATCATCCCAATGGATGTGATCGAGACGCTGCGACGCGCAACCACAGCGAAGATCGAAGAGACCCGCACACTCACCAAGTCGGACGCCGTCTGGGATCTCGAAGCGGGGCACAGCGCGGCGCGACCGCGGCTTCGCCGCTTGTCAAGCCCTTGCGACCATCACCCCGACTACTGGTCCTACGCGTCGGAATCGATCGTGCCGGACATCGTTGCCGACCTTGTTGGCCCGAACGTGAAATTCCATCACTCAAAGCTCAATTTCAAATCGTCGGAGGGTGGAGCCGAAGTGAAGTGGCACCAGGACATTCAATTCTGGCCGCATACCAATTATTCGCCTCTCACAGTCGGCACCTATCTTTATGATTGCGACATGGAGCAAGGTCCGGTGGGCTTCATTCCCGGCAGCCACAACGGTGAGCTCTTCGACGAGTACAACGACAAGGGACAATGGGTCGGGTGCATCGGCGAGCGCGATTTGGAACGCGTCGACACGGCGAAGGCAGTATACATGGTCGGTCCGGCTGGCTCGCTCACCATCCACAACTGCCGGACGATACACGGGTCCGCGCAGAACAATTCGAAAGAGGAGCGGCCATTGTTGCTGTTCACTTATTCCTCAGCGGACGCAATGCCATACACCTATAATCCGCTGCAGTCCCGCTACATGGAGCGGATCGTGCGGGGTAAGCCGACGCGCTGGGCCCATCATGATCCGCGGCCCTGTCTTATTCCGCCAGATTGGTCGGGAGGCTACACCTCGATCTTCGCCCAGCAGCAGGAGGAAGATTGGGGCAAAGTAAAGCCGGTTCCCGCGTATGGCAGATAGTCGCCGCCATGCCGACGGGGATGTGATCAGAGATTTGATCCGATTACGAACGGGAGCGCTATCGGGAAGGGCATACGTGAAGACCTATGAAGGAAAGCGCACCATTGACGGACTGGTCGTCACGATCGATGGCCGTAAACTGGATGAACATTACGACATCAAACGATTCACCCGCTTCGGCTTCGAGTGGAGCTACGAGGGGGACAGTCCACAGCAGTTGGCCTTGGCGATCCTCGTCGATTACCTGAGCGATCCGGCCAAGGCAATGCGCCTGTCGAAACCGTTCATGCAAAAGGTCATCGCGAACCTCGACAATGACTGGACGCTTAGCGGTACCGACATCGATGTGGCGCTGCGGCAGATGGAGGGATCGTGAGAATTCCAAGGAGGGACCGATCGTGATGACGCAGCGGCAAATCGACTTCCGGCAGGAATACCGCTCCCGCATCGTCGGCTGGTACAACGGGTATTTTCATATCGCGCTCATTTATGCGATGGGTGCTGCCGTTCTCTACATCTATATCGGCCACATAAGGAACGTGACGGCGCCGGAGTGGCTCACCGTGCCGCTGACTTTCCTGTTCACCAACATTTTTGAATGGGCCGTGCACAAATACGTCATGCACCGCCCCGTCAACATCAAGGGACTGAGAGCGATCTACGAGCGCCACACACTCAACCATCATCAGTTCTTCAGCGACCAGGAGATGCGCTTTCGCGATCACAAGGATTGGCGCGTAACGGTATTTCCGCCTTATGCATTGGTCGTGTTCACGATCATGTCTATCCCATGCTCGGCGATTCTCGGCATCGTTTTTTCACCGAATGTCGGATGGCTTTTCATCTCGACGACGACGGGCATGTACCTCGTCTACGAGTTCATGCATTTCTGCTGTCACGTCGATGAGAACTGGTTCGTCGCGAGCTGTCCCTTGGTGAACACGCTGCGGCGCCATCACACGGCTCATCATAACGCGCGGCTGATGATGGAAGTGAACATGAACCTGACTTTCCCGATCGCAGACTGGCTCTTCGGGACGTCGGATCTGCGGCGGGGGGTGCTCGGCCATCTCTTCAATGGCTATGACACGCGGTATCTGAAATCTAATTTGCGGGCACGGGCGCAACTGCCGAACCAAGCGGCGGCGGAACCGGTTGGCGCGTATTGAGTGTGCCGAGGTAAAGGAGGCGACATGCCCACTGATGTGAAAACGGCGATTTCTGTTGTTGTGCTCCTGCTTGCGGCTGGCCTCACGTATTGGAGCGGATCCCCGATCCGAGCCGAATACGACCTAGTCGTCCTGATCACCGCAGTGTTCTTCGTGGTCGCGATGTGGGTTTTTCCAGAGGCCGGCGCGAAAAAGTCACCCGTGAAGAGTGCAGATGGCATTCCACGACAACGGTAAAAGATCGATCGAACCGAGAAGACGCGCCGAGCCATGCGACATAGTCCAGCGCAATCATCATGGCCGGCGTAGAGATAGAGGTTGAAGTAGCACGCCGCGCCGATGCGCAGCGTCCGAACCGGATGATCCCGGCAAGCAAGCGTCCGCCCGCGCGGCGAGGCAGTTCCCCACGCTGCTCCTGCACCGCCTTCGAAATCGGCTCGCCGTGACGTTCAGCCTTCAGAGATGACGCCTTGGCCTCGTCAATCCTCGTTAATCCGCCTTGGGCGGGACCGAGGTTCGCGCCGGCGCACAATTTAGGTCTTACGATGTTTCCTCCAAAGCGGATTGTCTGTCTCACAGAAGAAACCGTAGAGACGCTCTATATGCTGGGCGAGCAAGACCGTATCGTCGGGATATCCGGTTACTGTGTACGTCCAGCACGAGCACGTCGAGAAAAGCCACGGGTCTCGGCTTTCACCTCGGCCGACATCCCTAAGATCGTAGATCTGCGGCCAGATCTGGTTCTCACGTTTTCCGATCTCCAGGCAGATATTGCCGCCGATCTCATTCGCCGCGGCATCAACGTCCACGCCTTCAATCAGCGTACGATCTCGGAGATTCTGGAGATGATCCGAACACTCGGTGCGCTCGTCGGAGCGTCTGATCGCGCAGATCGGCTGGCGAACGAGCTTGGCCAACACATCACGGACTCTCGACGAGCTGGCGATCCGTCGCGGGCCCGGCCCAGGATATATTTTGAGGAGTGGGACGAACCAATGATCTCCGGCATCGCATGGGTTTCGGAATTGATCGACGTCGCCGGCGGTGATGACATCTTTGCCGATCGGGCGACCAAGAAATCCGCCAAGGATCGGATCGTCAGTGCGGCGGATGTCATCGCACGCGAGCCCGAGATCATCATCGGATCTTGGTGTGGCAAAAAGTTTCAACCGAGGAAGGTAGCTGAACGGCCCGGATTCGCGTCTTTACCGGCCGTCCGAGACGGTCGCCTCCACGAGATCAAGTCGGCGCTGATTCTTCAGCCAGGACCAGCCGCTCTTACGGAGGGCTTGGCCATGCTGCAACAGCTCGTCCACAATCGGCCAGCGCAATAATAACCCGATCCAGGCTGGAGATCGGGTTGGGCGTGAAGTCAGAGGGCGAAATTACAGCGCCGTCGGCGATTGTCCTTTAGGCGGCATCGTCGACGTCGGTTATTGGCACTTCTGCGACGTACGAGCGTGCTCGAATCATGTCCGGTCCACGGCGCAAACCGGGCATTTGCGCCCAGGCCTATGCCACTGTCGACTTGGCAAGAAGTTGCCGTCGACCAAGGATCGACGCCTACGATCCCTAGGCAGTTCTCCGAGTGATCACTGATCTATAGCTCCCGGCCGGCGTATGGAATGCCACGTTGAAGCGGTTCCAACCATTGATCGCCACAATCGCCAGCGTGAGCTGCGTCAATTCGGCCTCGCCGAACTCCCGACGGGC
>DASZAN010000075.1:0-2024 GCA_035945115.1 Allostellaceae bacterium | reverse complement strand
GACTCGTGCGGATAGGATTCCAAATGTCAGATTGGTACCACTAGTGGATCGAATCTAACACTCGGAACCCAAACCAGGCGGACCAGCCCATTGAAGCGACTCACTTATCGCGGAATCCAATTGTCAGATTTTAACCACTAGCTGTGCTGAATGGAGGCTATTTTATCACTCCGGCATCGGGCGCGTGTGCGAAACGTCACAGCTTCCGCTCTTTAGGACTTAGGCGCGCACGAGTACCGCCGCTCCTAGCGATGTCGCCTTTGGGTCAAAGGCGGCTGTCTCGAGCGTACCGCTGCATTTCCGCTCTTGTGCCCCAAACGGAACTCATGCCGCCGTGTTAGCGGGTCTCAGAAGTGCCAACAGCCGACATTGGCTTGCTATTCGATCACCTCATCAGCCGCGATGAGGAGCGTCGGCGGCATCGTGATGCCGAGCGCTTTGGCGGTCTTGAGATTGATGACCAACTCGTACTTCGTCGGCTGATAAAACGGGATGTCACCAGGCTTCGTGCCCTTGAGGATCTGATCAACTTGATCCGCGAGGTGGCGAAAGAGGTCCGTGAACTCCACGCCATACGCCATAAGGCCGCCAATATCGGTGAACTCGTGATAGGGGTAGATCGTCGGCAATCGGACTTGCTCAGCGAGTTCCACGATCAGTCGGCGGTTGCTGAAGTTTTCAGGTTGCTCACTGACGAGCAGCGCATCCGCGCCATGCTGCATCATAGTCGCGAACGCGCGACGATACTCCGCTTCGTCAAACGGAGGTTCTAGAAGTGGGCCGAGAAGAGAAATCCCTGCCCGCTGCGCTGCCTCTCGTACCACTGCGGTGTATGGCGACTCCCACAGTCCACGCGAAACCAGGAATGCCACTCTCGACGCGGTTGGAGCCATCTCGCGTAAGAGTGCGAGACGCTTGCTCTCAAGTTCCAGGCTGGCAGCGCTCGTGACGCCGGTGATGTTGCCACCTGGCCGCGCAAGGCTGGCAGCAATGCCAGATGTTATAGGGTCGCCCACTACTGCGACCACCGGAATGGTATCCGTGGCGGCTTTTGCTTCACGCGCCATGCGATCGCCCTCCGCGTAGATCAGGTCTGGCTTGCTGCGAACGATCTCACTGACGAGCGCGGCAAACTGCTCCGTCCGTCCTCCAGCCGAATATCGCTCCACGGTAAGGTTTTGCCCCTCGACATATCCAAGCTGGCGAAGCCGCTGGAAGAATGCACGGACGTCCGGGATGGCCGTCTCGGTCATCTCGCCCACGGGCCTCGATGGGGAGACCACCGCAATACGGTAGACCTTCGACGCCTGCGCCCGCGCGCGCGAGATTGTGGCTGCGAGCAGCAGTCCGGCGATGACTGTGCGCCGCTTCATGCGCCCCCCTTCGCCGCACGATGCGGCGCGAACCTAGCTGCGCTGAACGTAGGTTAGTCTATCACTCTGGCATTGGTCGGGTGTGCGAAACGTCACAGCTTCTCGCCCTCTAGGACCCTAGACGCGTACGAGTACCGCCGCTCCTAGCGATGTCTGGGTTGGGTCAAACTGCGACAACCGCGTAGGTGCGCTTTATGTCCGCTTCCGCCTCGTTTTCCGACATGGTGCAGGAGACGGCGCACTTCTCAGGTTGACCCGACTCGAACGTTTGAGCGGCCGATTTTGCTGCGATGCACCGCCCTGAACCCGCTCCCAAGACTCTGCTATAGTCACCCCCAATCCCTTGGCTTTGGGGTTAAGCCCATGAAGCGACGGGAATTCATCTCGTTGGTCGGCGGTGCAGCGGCTTGGCCGCTCGCAGCGCGCGCGCAGCAGCCCGAGCGCATACGCCGGATTGCGTTGTTGATCGGCTCGACGGAAGAAAGCGACCCCGAATCGCAAGCGCGCGTCGCGGCGTTTCGAGAAGGGCTCGCGGCGCTCGGCTGGAGCGAGGGCCGCAATCTTCGCATCGACTATCGCTTCGCTGGCGGAGATGAGGCGCGGATCCGTGCCTATGTCGCCGCGCTCGTCAATTCGTCGCCCGACCTGATC
>DASZAN010000074.1:0-20554 GCA_035945115.1 Allostellaceae bacterium | reverse complement strand
GACTCGTGCGGATAGGATTCCAAATGTCAGATTGGTACCACTAGTGGATCGAATCTAACACTCGGAACCCAAACCAGGCGGACCAGCCCATTGAAGCGACTCACTTATCGCGGAATCCAATTGTCAGATTTTAACCACTAGGAACGTTCTCGATCGAGACGGTGCAGGGGACGCTCGCCTGTCCGACCGCCTTCGAGATGTTCCGTCGGCTCTGCGCGAGCTATCCGCACGAACGCGCCGCGGAAATCTGCTGGGTCGGCGCGGAGCAAATCCGCGCGATGGCGCGAATGCTGCATGAGAGCGGACCGGTCTCCTACTACGGCTGGACCGGTGTGGGCGAGCACACCAACGCGACGCAGACCGACCGCGCGATCGCCTTGGTTTGCGCGCTCACCGGCAGCTTCGACGCGCCCGGCGGCAACGTCCTCTACGACAAGGTCCGCGTGAACGACGTTCGTGGCGTCGAGCTGATGTCGCCGGCACAGCGGGCAAAAGCGATCGGCCTGGAAAAGCGGCCGATCGGACCTGCGCGCGACGGCTGGGTCACCGGTCGCGACTTCTGCGACGCCATTTTGACGGGGAGGCCCTATCCCGTTCGGGGTCTCGTCGGTTTTGGCGCCAATCTCGTTGTCTCGCATCCGGATGGGGCGCGCATCCTTGAAGCGCTGCAGCAACTAGATTTCTATGTCCATGCCGATCTCTTCATGACCCCCACCGCCGCGGTGGCCGATATCGTCCTGCCCGTGAGCACGGCGTGGGAGCGAGAGGGACTTCGCGTCGGCTTTGAGATCAGCCAGGAAGCGGAGAGCTTGGTTCAGTTACGCCAGCCGGTGGTCGAGCCGCGCGGTGAGGCGCGCTCCGATGTGGCGATCGTGTTCGATCTCGCAGAGCGTCTTGGGTTCGGCCATGTCTTCTGGAACGGCGACGTCGAGGCGGGATACCGCCACATCCTCGCGCCCTCGGGCGTCACGCTCGAAGAGCTTCGTGAAAAACCCGAAGGCGTCCGCGTGCCTCTGGTGACTCGCTACCGGAAATATGCCGGTGACGGCATCGGGCTCGCGCCGGGGTTTGCCACACCCACGCGGAAAGTCGAAGTCTACTCGCAACTTTTCTTGGAGCATTGTCAGTCGCCGTTGCCGGACTTCGTCGAGCCAGCCGTCGGCCCCTATAGCCGCGCCGATCTTGCGACGCGCTTTCCCCTCGTCCTCACTTGCGCCAAGACGGCGCAGTTCTGCCACAGCCAGCACCGCAACCTTCCGCGACTGCGCCGACACCTGCCGCACCCCTTGGTCGAAATTCATCCGGAAACCGCGGGCGCACGCGGGATTGCGGAAGGGGATTGGGTCGCGATCGAGACACCACACGGGTGCATCCGCGCCCGCGCTCGCCTCAGCGCGATGATTGATCCGCGCGTCGTCTCCGCACAGCATGGCTGGTGGCAAGCCTGCTCTGCGCTCGGGCTCCCAGGCTACGATGCCGTCGGACCAGAAAGCGCCAACTACAACGCGGCAATTACCGCCGACGTGGTCGACCCCATCAGCGGCGTGCCCCCGGTCCGCTCGTTCCTCTGCGAGATCTCTAAAGCACCTGTCGGCTGAATAGCGGGTCAGGCGGCGATGCCGATGAGGTCAATTTCGACGCGGCAGCCTTCCACGAGCAGGCCGGACGTGCCGATGGTCGTGCGCGGCGGCGGTGTCGGGAAGAATTCCTTCCAGACCTCGTCGAACGCGTAGAAATCGTTCAAATCGGTCAAGAACACCTGCGCCTTGACCACGCGGTCGAGCGAGCCGCCCGCCGCTTCAAGGGTGTTTCTCAGGTTCGCGAGAATGTATCGGGTCTGCCGCTTGATGGCGGACGCATAGTAGGGAAACGCCGGGTCGACCCTCGCCTCGGTCGCAACGCCGGCGGCAAAGTCGGAAGCGATTTGGCCGGCGGCGAAGATGAGATCGCCGACGCGGATGGCCTCGGAATAGTTGGCGATCGGCCGCGGATTGCTCGATCGCACCGTCTGGTGCCGAGCCTTGGCGCCGACATGCCCCACAAGATCGATCTCGACGAGAGCGCCGGGCACGAGCAGTCCGGGTGTTCCGATCGTCGTGCGCGCAGGCGGGGTCTCGAAAAACGCACGCCAGACTTCGTCAAACCCGTCGAAATGCGTGAGGTCCGTCAGGAACACCTGTGCCTTGACGACGTTGTCGAGCGAGCTGCCGGCGGCGGCAAAGGTCTTCTCGAGATTGTTGAGAATGTATGTTGTCTGCTTCTTGATCTCCGAGCCGTAATAGGGAAACGCCGGATCGACGCTGGCCTCGCGCGGCACGCCGGCTTTGAAATCGCTCGCGAGCTGCCCCGCGGCAAAGACGAGATCACCGACGGTGAAGGCCTCGGTGTAATTTGCGAGAGGTCGCGGCGCCGAGGACGTGACCGCTTTGTGATCGATGCCCTGACCCGGCACATAGCCGATGAGATCGATTTCGACCAGCGTGCCGGGCACAAGGAGGCCTGTGGTCGCGATCGTCGAGCGCGGCGGCGGTATCCGAAAATACTCGCGCCAGACTTCGTCGAACGCACTGAAATTGCGGAGATCGCTGTGAAAGACCTGTGCCTTCACGACGTGATCGAACGAGCTGCCGGCGGCCGCGAAAGTCTTCTTGAGATTCTCCAAAACGTACCGCGTCTGCCGTTTGATGTCGGAGCCGTAATAGGGAAAGGCCGCGGCGCGGCGCGCCTCCGGCGGCACGCCGGTCTTGTAGTCGCTGGCGATCTGACCGGCGGCGAACACCCAAGGCCCGACGCGGAAGCCTTCGCTGTAATTCGCCATGGGGCGCGGCGCGTCCGAAACCATGCGTTCGATCTTCATTGGGCGTCCCCTCATCGACCAGCTGGAAGAGCTCTCGATCAGATCACGCTATCCGGCGGAAATTTAGGCGAGCGCTTGTCCCGCAGCGCCGCCACCCCTTCCGGCAGTTCAGGCCCGCTGAATCCCAGGAATTCGAGTGCGAGCGAGGTGTCGAAGGTGGGACCGGCCATGCGCAGCCAATTATTGAGGGCGTATTTGGTCCAGCGGATCGCGCTCTGTGCGCCGTCGGCGAGACGCGTCGCGATCTCAAGCGCGCGCTGCTGCAGCTCTTCGTCGGGCACCGCGAGCGAGACGAGGCCGATGCGCTCCGCCTCTTCGCCGCTCACTGGCTCGCATAACAGCAAATGGTATTTTGATTTCGCCATGCCGCAGAGCAGCGGCCAGATGATGGCGGCGTGATCGCCCGCCGCGACGCCGAGCTTGGTATGACCGTCGATGAGGCGCGCCGACTTGCCGGCGACGGAAATATCGGCGAGCAGCGCTACCACAAGCCCTGCGCCAACCGCCGGACCATTGATCGCCGAGACGATGGGCTTGCTGCAATTGATGACGTTGTAGACCATGTCGCGCGCCTCACGCCAAACATGCATGCGCGTCTTGAAGTCGGCGATCGTCTCCTGAACCATGCCGAGATCGCCGCCAGCGGAAAAGGCCTTCCCCGCACCGGTCAGCAGCACGGCATTGACGCTCGGGTCGGCATCGATATCGCGCCAGATGGTGGAGAGCGCGTAATGCATTCCGGCGTCGGTGGCATTCAGCTTGTCCGGCCGGTTCATGGTGAGGCGCAGCACGTTTGGCCGCGGCCGATCGATCAGCAAACCGGTATATTGCTTGTAGCGCTCGTCCATCAGGTTCCTCCGTTTGCTTAGCGCGACTGCGCCGCTCGGGCGGTGACCTCGCGCACCAGCACATGGCGCTGGATTTTGCCCGTGGGCGTAAAGGGAAGCTCCTCGAAGAGCTCGAGCCGCTCGGGTAGCTTGTAAGAGGCGACGCTGTCGCCGAGAAAGGCGATGAGCTCCGCAAGCGTTGGCGGCTCGCCCGGCTTGGGCACGAGACAAAGACAGTTGCGCTCGCCCAAACGTGGATCGGGAATGCCGACGATCGCGGCGTAGAGCACCTTCGGGTGCGTATAAAGGATCTCTTCGATTTCGCGCGGAAAGAATTTCTTGCCGCCGCGATTGATCATCTCTTTGAGGCGGCCAACAACCCGCAGGTTGGCGGCGGAATCGATCATGCCGAGATCGCCACTGCGGAACCAGCCATCCGGAAGGAAGGCGTCGGCATTCGCCTGCGGATTGTTGTGATAGCCGAGATGCACCGACGGACCATCGCTGCAGATCTCGCCGACCTCGCCGCGCGGCACCTCGTTTCCCTGATCGTCGATGAGCTTCAACAGCATATGGCTCGCCGGGCGGCCCACGGACCCCGCAACCTCCTCGGGATCATCGCCCGGCCGGGTATAGGTTTGATAGCCTGTCTCGAGCATGCCCAGCAGCTCCAACAGCACCCCCGGGGCGACGCGGCGCCAGGCGCGGATCGTCTCCAACGGCGCCGAGGCGCCGCCGCTCACCACGATGCGGAGGCTCGAGAGAGAGCGCGCCGCGAGACCCGACTCTTGCAAAATGGCGGTGAGCGACGCCGGTGCGGTCGGGATGTAGGTGACGCGCTCGCGCTCGATGAGATCGAGCGCAAGCGCCGGCTGAAAGCGCTCGAGCAGCACCGCCTTGGCACCGGCGAGAACGGACTGGACCAAGGTCAAGTAGCCCCAATTGAGACCGCAGGGCAGCCAAACCATCATGGTGTCGCTCGAATTGAGGCCGAGATCGCCGTTGAGGATGCGGGCAGCCGAGAGCGTGGTGTTATGGCTGTGCATCACGCCCTTGGGATTGCCGGTGGTGCCCGAGGTAAAGGCCATGCGCATGATGGCGTCAGCATCTTGCTGCGTCGGTTCGAATCTTGGGGGCGCACCTTGAGCTGCGACAACATCGTCGAGACTGACCATCCCGGCGCGGGATGAGCCGCGGATGACGGCCAGCGATGCGAGTTGCGGCAGACGCGTCCGCAAATCCTCCGCCATCGCGAGGTGATCGAAATTGCGGAATTGAGCGCAGCACACGAACATTTTCGCGCCGGCAAAGCGCATGATGTACTCAAGCTCTCGACTGCGAAAGTCGACGCTGACGGTCACCGCGACCGCGCCAAGCCGCTCCAAGGCAAAGAACACGATGGGAAATTCGACCCAATTGGGCAGCTGAATGGTGACGACGTCGCCTTCGGCGACACCGAGCGCACGCAATCGTGCCGCCATCCGGTCAATGGCGTCAGCGAGTTCGCGATAGCTGAGGCGGCGCGTCCCATCGGTGACGGCTTCGCGGTTCGGCATCGTGCGAACCTGGCGAGCGAGCGCGGCAGCGAATGTCTCGTCGCTCCACAGCCCCGCCGATCGCCATCGCCGCGACATGGCAGAGGTGAGCCGCGTTTTGAACTCCATGCCACCTCCCTCCCCGGGCCGTCGATCGCGGCGACTCAACCAGCGATAATCTGACCGCCGTCGACCTGCAGCACCTTGCCGGTGATATACGCGCCCTCTGCGCCGGCGAGAAAGCACACGGCACGCGCGACCTCCTCGGCCGTGCCGATGCGCCGGAGCGGAATCGCGCCGATCACGCGTTCGCTGGTTTCTGCGCCCCATTGCTGGAGGGCGGCCCGCCCCATATCCGTATCGGTCAGGCCGATGGCCACGGCGTTGGCGCGAATCCCATGGCGCCCCTCCTCGCGCGCGACGACGCGGATGAGCGCTTCGAGCCCCGCCTTCGCTGCCGCGCCCTGCACGTTCCGCGACTGGCACATCTGAGCAGCAATCGAGGAAATCGCAACGATCGCCGCATGACCGCTGTGGCGGAGATGAGGAAGAGCGGCATGGATCACGTAGAACGCGCCCGAAAGGTCGACCGCGACGTAACGATCCCAATCGCGGGGCGCGAGCTCGGCGACCGTGCTCCACACGCCGCCAGCGCCAGCGGCGTGGACGACAAGGTCGATGCCGCCGAGATCGCCCGCGGCGCGCTCGACCGCTTGGGCCACGGCGTCGGCGTCGGCGACATCAAGTTTCAGCGCCAAAGCCTGCCGGCCCTCTGACCGCACTGCGGCCGTTACGTTCTCCGCCTCGGAGTCACGACGATGATAGACGAAGGCCAGGTCGGCGCCGCGTCTCGCGAGCTCAAGACAAACGGCGCCGCCGATGCCGCGGCTACCCCCTGTGACGAAGGCTCGCTTTCCGGCGAAATCTCGCCTGATTTCAGTCGCGCCCGCCATATCAACCTCTGCCCCTTTAATGCTGAAATTGCCCGACGCCGCTGTCAACGCGAGACCGCCCACATCAAAGCGCGAGAAATCTCGCCTTCACCTCTTCGCGCTCTACCTGGAACCGCTCGAGTGGCGCGTGATAGACCATTTTGCCCTTCAGCATGACATAGACCCCATCGGCGACTGCTTCGGCCAATCGCAAATTCTGCTCGACGAGCAGGAAGGTGACGCCTTCCTCGCGCAAGCGGGTGACCAGCCGGATCAATTCCTCAATGACGAGCGGCGCCAAGCCCTGCGACGGCTCGTCGAGCAAGATGACCTTGGGATCGGTGACGAGCGCGCGCGCCAGCGCCAGCATCTGCTGTTCGCCGCCGGACAATTGTGACCCCCGGCTATGGCGCCGCTCGGCGAGCGCGGGAAAGAGCCGGAACAATTCCGCCAACGTCCAATGCTTGGCCGGGACCCGTTGCGCGACCTCGATGTTTTCGATCACGGTGAGATCGGGAAAAATCATACGCCCTTCCGGGACGTAGCCAACACCTCTGCGCGCGACACGATGGGGCAACCAGCCAGCCACGTCGACGCCACCGATCAGGATGCGGCCGCCACGCGGCGGCGTCAGCCCCATGATCGATCGCAATGTCGTCGTCTTGCCGACGCCATTGCGTCCGAGGATCGCGGCAACGCGCCCCTCCGCGACCTCAAGATCGATGCCCTGCAGGATGTGGCCGCGTCCATAATAGGTATGGAGTCCGGCGATACGCAGCATCACGCGAACTCGCCGAGATAGGCACTGCGCACTTGCGCGCTCTCTTTGACGACTGCCGGGGGGCCATCGGCGAGGACGCGGCCCCGATGGAGTACGGTGACGAAGTCCGCGAGGCGAAAGACGACCTCCATATCGTGCTCGACCAAAATCATGCTGAGATCACGGTCGGCGAGCATCGATTTGAGGATATCCACGGTGTGATCGGTCTCTTTGACTGAGAGGCCCTGCGTCGGCTCATCCAGAAGCAAGAGCCGTGGCCGTTGCGCAAGGGCCATAGCGACCTCAAGGAGGCGCTGATCGCCATGTCCCAGCGTGCCGGCAAGTGCGTCGGCGTGGCGCTCGAGACCGAGCCGTTGCAGCGCGGCGTCCGCTTGTTCGGCTGAACGGCGCAACACGGCGTCGCCGCCAAAAAACCGCCACCGACCTTGATCGCGCGCCTGCGCGGCGATGCGGACGTTCTCGCGAGCGCTAAGCGCCGGGAACAGGTGGCACAGCTGGAAAGTGCGCGCGATTCCCTTTTGCGCGACCTCTTGGACGGGAAGACCGGTAATGTCCTCGTTCGCGAAACGAACCCGCCCTGCTGTCGGCTTCACCACGCTGGTGATCAGGTTGAAGAGCGTTGATTTTCCCGCGCCGTTCGGACCGATAATGGCGCGGATCTCGCCGGTTTCGACCCGAAGATCGACCGTGTCGACCGCGAGAAGCGCGCCGAATCGTCGCGAGAGTCCGTCCAATTCAAGCAGCGGCATCGGGCGCCTCTTCTGTCCGCGCTGCGGATGCGGCAATGGCGGAGCGGCCGAACCGGCCGGTGATCAAACCCCAAATCCCTTGCGGCGCGAACATCACGAAGGCGATGAAGATGGTACCGAAGATCAATGGCCAGGAGTCGGTCAGCTGCGACAGCTCGTTTTCGAGAATGAGGAACGCGCCGCCTCCGAGAATGGGGCCGACAAGCGTGCCGGCGCCGCCAACAACGACCATGATGAGCACGCGCCCAGAGGTCAGCCAGAAAAACAGCTCGGGTGAGGCAAATCCGGCGAAGGGCGCGTAGAGCGCGCCGGCGAGGGCGCCAAACCCATAAGCCAGGACTACGGTCGCGAGCTTGTACCGACGCGTGTTGTAGCCGAGAGAACGCGCCTTCACCTCGTTTTCCCGTATGGCCGCGAGCACCGTGCCAAACGGCGAGCGGACGATCGCCCGGCACAGCAGATAGGAGCCGAGTAGACAAAAGAGGACGAGGTAGTAGTAGCCGAGCTTGGACTCGAACCAAGCAATGTTAAAGGGTCCCGGCGGACGGGGAATGCCGTCGATCCCATCGGATCCGCCGGTGATTTCCTTGAAGCGATAAAGCATGGCGTAGCCGAGCTGAGCGAAGGCGAGGGTCAGCATGGCAAAGGACACGCCCGTCGATCGCGTGCAGATCCAGGCGATCGGGATCGCGATGACGACCGTGATCGCCACGGCAAGCAGAATGCCAATCGGCAACGGCAGGGCAAAGTGCTTGAGCAACATGCCGCAGGCGTAAGCACCAAGGCCGTAAGCCGCCGCGTGGCCGAAGGAATAGAGCCGGCAGTATCCGACCATGAGGTCGAGGCTCATCGCCAACAGCCCGAAGATGAGCGCCTCGACAACGATGGTGAGCATATATTGCGGTAGCGCGAACGGCAGCAGCGCGCATAGGAGAGCAGCGCCGATGAATCCGTGCTTCCAGTTCACCTACTCCTCCTTGCCGAGGAGACCGCCCGGCCGGACGACGAGGACGGCGAGCATCAGGAGATACATGAACGCGAGCGCAAGCTCCTGAAAGTAGTAAGCGCCGACGACCTGCACGAAAGCGATCAGAACACTGCCGATGATCGACCCCAAGAACGACCCCATGCCGCCGACGATCACGACGACGAAGGCGTCGATCACCACGGTCGTGCCCATGCCAAGAAAAGCGGTGACGAGCGGCGCGGCGAGCGCACCGCCGAGCGCCGCCAACGCGCAGCCGAAACCGAACACGCCGGTGCGCACCAAGTCGATATCTGTCCCGAGCGCCTGGACCATCTCGGCATTCTGCGATACGGCGCGGATCAGCAGACCGGCACGGGTGCGATCGAGAAACTGCCAGATCGCGACCGCGGCCGAAATGCCGAGCGCGATGAGAAAGAGCCGGTAGAGGGGAAAGGGCTGACCCAACACGAGCACGATGCCGCGGAGAAAGTCGGGGATGCCTGTCCCGAGCGGTTGCGTGCCCCATATAAGCCGGATCGCCTCGCTCACGACCACCGCCAGACCGAAGGTCACCATCAAATAGGCCCCGGGGTCACGCCGGCGATAAAGCCGATGGAGAAACACGCGCTCGAAGACCATGCCGACGATGCCGACGACGATCGGCGCTACCACAAGCGAGAGCAAGAAACTGCCGCTTACGGCCGATGCCGTGTATCCGACATAGGCGCCCAACATGAAGATGACGCCATGCGCGAAATTGATGACGCGCATGATGCCGAAAATCAGCGTCAGCCCACAGGCGATGAAGAACAGCACGGACGCCTGCGACAAAGCATTAAGACACTGAGTAGCAGCGAAGCCGAGAAAATCCATCCGTACTCTCGAAGCGAGCGGCCGCGGGCGATCCCTCCTCGAGCGCGCCCTATGTGCTGTAGCTCGAGCTCCGGCAGTCCGGCGTCGTCACCTCGCGCGGATAGATTTTGACGATCTCGGGGATCGGTTCGCCATATTTCGCATTCTGCGCCACCTTCACGACGAAGCCCTGATTCTCTCCTTGGTGATCGCATTTGCGCATGAGCACCGGACCCTTGACGCTGGTAACATCGAGGTCCTCCATGGCGGCGATGATCTTCATCGGCTCCGTCGAATCCGCCTTTTCGATCGCCGCAAAGAGGATCGTCAGCGCCTGATAGATTTCCCCATCCGTCCAATCGGGAATTTGGTTTTTGTATTCTTCCGTGAACGCCGCCACGAATTCCTTGTTCCGCGGAATGTCGTAGGTGAACGGGTAGCGCGACGAGCCGATAAGTCCCAGCGCGTCCTTGCCCAGCACCTTGATGTCGGACTGAGCCACGATTTCCGTGAAGAACTGCACGCGCTCGGCGAGACCGTACTGAGCGGCTTGAGAGTAGAAGGCGCGCGCCTCGTCACCCTGCAGCGCGATGTAGCAACCCTCCGCCTTCGATTGCAGCACCTTGGTGATATAGGTCGAATAGTCCTTATTGGCGACCGGCGTGAAAATCTTATCGACGAGCTGTTTGTCGATCTTCTTCGTCTGCTCTTCGAACGCCTTGACGCTCGACTGACCCCAGGAATAGTCGGACGCCACGGCAACGAACGTCTTTTGCGGCGCATCGCGCAGGTAAAGCGCCACCGTGCGTGCGCCCATGGGGGCCGACGTATTGGCGCGGAAAAAGCGGGGTACGAAAAGCTCCGCCGTCAGCCGACCATCGCCATTGCCGTGCGAGATAAAGAACGCGTTCCACTCTTCGAGCTTCGGCATGATCGCCGCGGCTTCGGACGAGACAATGACGCCGGTGAAGATGCGGCAATCGTCTCGCTCCACCAGTTCTTGGCACTTGCGCACGCAGTTGGCGGGATCGCCTTGCGTGTCCTGATAGAGAAATTCGACGGGGCGCCCGAGCACGCCCTTCCCGGCGTTCTTTAGCTTTGCCACCAGCTTGCAGGTGCGGATGGTCTGCTGACCGAGAATGGCGTACCCGCCCGTGATCACGGTCGGAATGCCAATTTTAATGGGTGTAGCCGCCGTCGCGCGTGTGAGGTAAGCGGGCGCCGCGATCACCGCGCCGGCCGCAACCGTCGCCTTGAGAAGCGCGCGTCGGCTCGTCGCCGCCGTCGAGGCATTCATTTTCTCTCCTCCCAAATCACGTGCCCGTTCTTTGCTCGGGCCTTCGTCCAAACTATACATCCGCGGTAGTTCCGATGACAGCCGGTTCTGCCGCTTCACCGCCGCGGCGAATGTCGGCGTCGCCGAATGCACTGGAATCGTGTGAGCTTCGATCATCGGCGGATGTAGGCCGCGGCGCTCACGACCTTGGGGCTGGGCCAGCGTCGAGAAAGGGAACATGCCCGCGATCGAGAAAGCGGGAGCAGTTTCGTACCCCTCGGCCAGCTTCGCGCCTGCGCCGCCGGAGGATGGCGCCAATTGAGCCGCAGTTGATCAATCCACGTCCCGGAGATCATGTTCGCTCAGCCACCCCCCGAAACGCGGCTTGCGCTTCTCCGAAAAAGCACCAGCGCCTCCCGATGATCGGCAGTCGGTCATGGAAGAGCGGCTGCACCGCCTCCCCAACAAGCAGATGCTCCTCCAAGTCGGGATAGAAGGCGTGGCGGACCATCTGTTTGACGAACCCAAGCGCGGGCGGCGGCCCCACCAAGAGTCCTCGACCACGAGTGTATGATCGCGCACAGTCGGTCACCAATGAGTATCCGGCGACATAGCGGCGGGATTCCTGCTTCCCGCCCCCACTACGGTAGGGGGACGAGCAGGGTTTGGCCGGTGGCCACGAGAGTCCGTTGGTATTGTTCATCCTCGGCAAACAGCTCTGCCGTGGCAAACACTTGCTTGCGTCCTACCCGCAGAGTCACGCCTTTGGCGATGAACCGGGCCCCCACTGCCGGCCTCAAACAGTTCATTGAGAAATGAGACGCTGTAACCCGACCGACGATCGTACTTGCCGCGAACCCGCACGCGGTGTCGAGAAGCGCCGCGATCACACCGGCGTGGAGGTGGCCAAAATACTGAGTTAAATCATCACCCCAGTTCATCTGGATTTCCACGGTTCCGTCGCCGGCGGCAACGACCTCGAAATGGGCAAACCGGTTAAATGCCGCTGAGGAGTTAAGCGCAATGAGCCGTTCCAGATTTGAACCTGAGCCGGTCACGATCTTCCTCCATTGCTTCCGTGTGGCGACAACGGCGCACGAAATTCTGTGTCGGCGGTGATATACATTCGGCATTCCCGTATCACAGTGCCGCGTCATTCGGGATTGCGAGGCATCCCGAGCGATAGAGCTTGCGGAAGGTGGCCTACTTGTCGGTGATGCGCGGTCATGATCACCACTCCTCTCTCTCGAAGCGCTTTACGGCCTTGCTGAAATGTTGTGGTGTCTCGCCAAGAAAGCTTCAATTTCTCGAGAACACGCAGCGACATCGTCTAACCATGGCGCATGGCCGCCTGGCACTACCGCAAAACGGGCGTTCGGAATGAGCGCTGCTCGTTCCCGTCCTTCGGCGATCGACTGGTAGCGATCGTCTTCTTCGCCCCACAGGATGAGCACCGGCTTGCGGATTTGCTTGAGTTCCTCGTCTTGAAGAACGTAACGCTGCGGCCTGCTGTTCATGCCGCGGAATTGTTCGCGCAAGTATGTCGAGACAGTTCCAGCAAAGCCTGTTCGACGCATCCCAAGATAGGAGGTGCGAATGACCTCCGGCGGCATGATTGCAATTGCATGCGGTCCTAAAGAAGCCGCGAGCATGCGTCGATAAATGAAGAGCGGAGACGGTGTCGACAGCATCGCCGGCCCAATCCCTCGAAGAGAAAGTATCCGAAACATCAGATCGGGATGCGCGCCGAAGGCAACGGAGGGCGTGCCGACGACGACCACCGAACGCGCCCGTTCCGGGGAGTCCAGGGCTAGCCACAACGCGAACATCGCGCCGTAGGAATGGCCGACGAGATGAGCCGACCGGGTTCCGAGTTCGTCGAGACAACTCAAAATCATCTGCGTATAGAATCGGCGGAGATCGCCTTTCGAATGGTCCGTTCCTTCGGATCCGCCGTGACCCGGCATATCGATCGCAATACTGTGTGATGATGGTAACTTTGCTAGCAGCGAAGCCCAGCATGCCGCGGCGAGCGTGATGCCATGCATAAAGAGAATTGGTTCACCCTTTCCGATTTCGTAAGCTCGGAGGGCGAGTTTTGGCTTTGCCAGCGAGAGGTGGCAGATCTTCGGGCTCAGGGCGTACCTGGCGAAGACCGCGGCTTCCATACTGGAGAACTCAGCGCTCGGAATCATCGTATCGCGACCTCAGACTTTCGTACTTCCGCGAACAGCTGGTGCTTCTCAACATTCAGCTTGCCGGTCGAAGCGACCGCTCTGGTGCACGCGGCGCGGCCATGTCGGTGCGGATAAACTCGCGAATATGCTCGGCAAGAAGCGCTGGTTGATCAATCGGAATCAGTGTGTAGCTGTCCGCGATCTCGACGAGCCGGCTGTTCGGGAACGCTGCTGCCAACCGCCTGCCGTGTGCAGGAGGCATAATCCTGTCTTCGCTCGCCCACACGATGAGCACTGCCCGGTCGAATGTCGAAAGGGCGGCTGTCGCAGCAAGAAGATCACGCTTGCCTTGCTGCGTGTCGCCGGCGTACTTGCAGTAGTCACGGCGAATGGCTCGCTGACTCAGCGGCCGCATCCACGCGCGCATGACGTCATCGGGAATGCCGCGCTTGGTCATATGACCGAAGGATGTCGGAAGTTCGCGGACCCAGCGCCACACCATTGTTCGGCGCATGAGTGCGAGAGCACCGGGCACTTTGGCCGCGATACCGGCAAGGCGTCCCGGAAGACCGGGCGGATAGTTCTCGAAGGCCTCGCACGATACGAGGACGAGCCGCCCGACGCGCTCGACGCCCCGATCGGCAATCATGACCTGGGCGCCGCACCAATCGTTGAAGCAAAGGGTCACGTCCCTCAGACCAAGGCGATCCGTGAATTCTGTAAGAATTCTGCCGAGCCCGCGGAGTGACAGATCCGCGTCCGGTCGCATCGGGCGTCGATGCGCACCCATCGGCAGGGTTGGCAGGACACAGCGAAAATCGCCGCGCAGGTTCGCGACGACGTGACGCCACTGCGCTCCGTCCATCAGCAAGCCGTGAACGAACACGACAACGGGGCCCGTGCCACCCGTGTCTTCGTACTCGATCGTCCCCGCGGTGACGTCGACCCGCGCCAAGACAGGCGATGCAACGCCGGTACTCACGTCGCATTGCCCATTCCAACGGTCTTTGTAGCTGTACATATGTAATAGGTGCCGAGATTGAACTCCTCGAATTCGACGGACTGAGTGAAATCCTGCAGATGAGAAGTCGGCACTCGGGTCGGATTGCCGAGAACCGTGCGGCGGCTTAGCCAGACCACATATGGGCGAGACAAATAGCCGCAGATGCCGCTAGCGAGTTTGCCGTCCATCACCACGCGCCTCCTGCCATTGCGCAGATGCTTCCAAGCAGCCGTCAAAGCGCCTGTGGGGTCGGGGATAACGGAGTAGGAGAGACTGAATAGAACTCCATCGACCATTTCCGGAAGAGTCAGTTGAGCTCCATCCTGTAGCAACGGCACGACATTACGCCAGCCGGCTCGATCGCGAAGTTTGACGGCATGGGCTAGCATTTCTTCACAACAGTCGACGGCATAGACTTTCCCGTTGGGACCGACTGCGGCCGCCAAGCGGCGTAAATTCCGACCGGTGCCGTAGCCGATTTCCGCCACGCGGTCCCCATTGGCCAATTTCAGGCGATCGACGGCGCGACCCCTAATGCCACTGGGAAGCCACCACAACAGCTCGAAGAGAGGGTAAATCGGCGCAAGCCAGCGATAGCGCCGGCGAATAGTCTCGAGGTCGCATTTGAATTCCATGGACGACGGTGCCTCAGTGTGCGCCTCAGCCGCCAACCACGCCGATGCTATAGGCAATGAGAAAGAGCGCGATGCCGTAGAGAACCCATCCGGGATGGCGCCCCCGCGACGCCCAAAAATTGCCGAGCGCGCCGTAGAGGTAAGAGCTTCCGACGAGAAGTCCTGTCGCCAGCCTGGCCTCCCTCCCGCCGGCGAACGCGCAACCGAGCAAGGCGAGTCCGCCCACGAACCAATTGAACGTGCTGAAATGCAGGAGGCCCGCCACGATGACGCGGAGAGGACGGGAGTTCCGCATCGCGGCGAAATCCCGGAGTGGTTCGATCATGCGCCGCTGCACCAGGACCCCGTGGACAATGGCGACACCGCTGCCAATCATTCCCGCCAGCACCAAGGCACCATCATGCCAGTCCATAACCATACACCTCTGTATGGAGCTTAAGGCGGAACGTTTGGCAAGTCAATACAGTAGTGTATGGTCGTGAGATGAGCGATCGGCTGACCAGATCGAACTGGATAACGCATGGGCTGCGAACCCTGGCGAGCGAGGGGCCAGGCGCCTTGAAGGTCGGTCCGATGGCCGCGAAGCTGAAAGTGTCGCGGGGCAGCTTCTATTGGCATTTCCAGGATGTGGCGGATTTCCAAGCGCAGCTGTTGCGGAGCTGGGAAGAGACCTCAACCGATAGCGTTATAAGGGACCTCGATGCTCGAGAAAACGAGCCCGGCCTTCTGAGGCAATTCATGGGCGAAGCGTTCAGAGGGCGACGCAAGTTGGACCGCGCCATGAGAGCTTGGGCCGCGGAGGACCGATCCGTGGCCCAAGTCGTCGCTGGGGTCGACGCGAGGAGAATCCGTCGCGTTGCCAAAATGCTGGTCGACGCCGGCGTCGACAGCGAGCGAGCGCTTCATCGGGCCACGTTCCTTTACTGGGCTTTTCTAGGGCAGGCCGTGGTCATGGATCCGGCGGGGGCGTCGCTCCCGGCCTCGGCCATGGACGATCTCATCGGCTTGTTTGAAATCTGAGCAGCGACGTTGCCGTCGTCGGGGGCGGCTACTAGCCCTCGGCTCAGCTGAATGCCTTGGTGATGATCCTCCGGGCGGTCGCCACCGCATCGGGGGGCAGGGTGTGGCGCTGGGCGAAATCGGCGGTCGGCCGGGTTGCGTCGATGATCATCTTCGAGGTCATGCCCGCATGGTTCGACGGGTCGAGGATGGCACCCATCGCGTGGCGGATGATGTCGATGTCCTCGTCGGCCTGCATGCGCGTCGCCATCGCCCACAGCACTTCGCTGTCGTCATGCACGTCGACGTCATCGTCGACCACGATCACCAGCTTGAGGCTGAGGTCGTCGCCGAAGGCGACGGCGGCGGCGTTCTTCGCTTGACCCGGCGCCGGATTGCGCATCGCTATGTGGGCGTGCAGGCGGCAGGTGCCGGATTTCGGGTAGGAGACGGCTGTTGTGTTCGGAAAATGCTGCCGCAGGGTGCGCAGCAGCCGTGCCTCACTCGGCACGGCGAGAAGGCCCGTATGCTCGTCCGAGATACCGGGGATGATGTCCTGGTAGATTGCGTTCTTGCGGTGAGTGATGGCGGTGACCTCGATCACCTGCTGGGTCGAGCGCTCGGAGGCGTAGCCGGTGAACTCAGCGAACGGCCCCTCGGGCTCACGCACCTTGCCGAGGATGCGGCCCTCGAGTGTGATCTCGGCGTCGACCGGCACCTCGACCGGCACGGTCTTGCAGCGCGTGATCTCGAGCGGCGTCCCCATCAGTCCGCCGGTAACCGCATACTCGTCGCTGGTGATCGGCCCTTTCCAGAGCGCGCCGAAGGTGAACAGCGGGTGAGCGCCGATGACGACGGCGATCGGCATGTCTTCGCCGCGTTCCTCGGCGCGCTGAACATAGTTCCAGAGATGACGGCGGCTGTGCAGGCTGGTGCCGATGCGTGTTGCGCCCTTGACCTGCATGCGGTGAAAGCTGGTGTTGCGCACGCCGGTGTCGGGGTCCTTGGCGACGATGATGGCATTGGTGATGTAGGGGCCGGCATCGTTGCGGAAGTGCCGCATGATCGGCAGCAGCGAGAGGTCGACGTCCTTGCCGGTGATGACGACGTCGTGGATCGGCCCGGTCTCGCGCAGCACCGGCTCGATCGTCCGGTCATTGCGCGCCGCCCATTCCTCGATCAACCGCTCGGGCGGGACACCGAGGGCAAGCGCATAGCGCCGGCGCGTGCCGAAGAGGTTGGCGACGACGGGAAAGGGCGAGCTACCGACCTTGTCGAACCAGACGACGGGGTCGCGGCCCTGCTTCTCCATCTCCATGACGAGCGCCGTCACGTCATAGTCGCGATTGACCGGGTCGGTGACGCGCAGCAGCGCCTGCTTGTCATCGCCCGCGACCCGGTCGAGGAAGGCACGGAGGGTAAAGGGGGCGGGCTTCGACATGGGGCCTCCTTGGTGGGTTCGGGTTCGTGGTTGGGCGCCGTCACAGCACCTTGGCCAGAAAGGCGGCAAGGCGCGAATCGCCGGATGCGGCGAAGAATTCGGAGGGCGGAGCGTCGACGGCGATCGTCCCCTCGGCCATGAAGACGATGCGGTCGGCGACCTCGCGGGCAAAGCCGAGCTCATGGGTGACGATCACCATCGTCATGCCCGTGCGCGTCAGCTCGCGCATTGCCTCCAGCACCTCGTTCACCATCTCAGGATCGAGCGCCGAGGTCGGCTCGCCGAACAGCATGATGCGCGGCTCCATCGCTAGTGCGCGGGCGATGGCGACGCGCTGCTGCTGTCCGCCGGAGAGCTGCTCGGGATATTTGTCGATCTGATCGGCGATGCCGACGCGGGCGAGCAGGCGCTCGGCCCGCGCCTCGGCCGCCTGGCGCGGCATGCCGCGCGCCCGCATCGGCGCCAGCGCCACGTTGCGCCGCACCGTCATGTGCGGGAAGAGGTTGAAGCTCTGGAACACCATGCCGACGTCGCGGCGGATGCGCGTGATATCGGCGCGGCTGCCCGGCAGATGGACGCCATCAATCACGATGCTGCCGCCGTCGATCGGCTCCAATGCGTTGAGGGTGCGCAGCAGCGATGACTTGCCGCCGCCGGATGGGCCGACGATGCAGACGACCTCGCCGCGCTGCACCCGGAGGTCGACACCGCGCAGCGCGGGGAAGCTGTCGTAGCGCTTGACGACACCACGACAGAGGATCGCGTCGTCGCTCGGCCGGGACGCGGGGCTGTCCGGCATTGGCACGACCGCTAGCGGCTCCGCCGCGCCAGCACGCGCTCGTAGCGCTGTGCCGTGAGGCTGAGCGGGAAGATGATGAGGAAGTAGAGGACGCCGACGGCGCTGAACAGCTCGAAGTAACGATAGGTCTGGCCGCTAACGATGCTCGCCTCATAGACGAGCTCGGCGACGCCGATGGCCGACGCAAGGCCGGAGATCTTGATGACGAGGGTAACGAGGCCAATGAAGGGCGGGATCATCATGCGGAGCGCCTGTGGCAGCACGATTTCGACCCACTGCGAGAAGATCGGCAGACCGAGCGCGCGCGCCGCCTCGCTCTGTCCGCGCGGCACCGCGAGGATGCCGGCGCGGAAGATCTCGGCGAGATGGGCGCCCGCAAAGAGCGACATCGCCGTCGCCGCGGCGGCAAAGGAGGAGAGCTTGGCGCCGAGCACCAGCGGGCCGCAATAGTAGATCCAGAACATCACCACCATCTCTGGCACGCCGCGCATCACCGTGACGTAGATCGAGGCGATCCAGAAAAGGAGGCCGCGGCCGAGCAGCTTGCCGAGGCAGCCGAAGAAGCCGAGCGCCGTCCCGACGAGGAGCGCCACCACGGCGAGGAGCAGCGTCAGACGCAGCCCCGCCGACAATTCAGGCAGGTGCCGGAGGATGATGCCGCCATCGAATCCCATGCGGTTCAGCGCGGCGTCCGCGTCGCCAGCTCGAGCCAATGGGCGAGCCGGCCGACGACGAGATTGAGGACAAGGTAGAGGGCGCCGACCGCGGTCATGATCTCGATCGGCTTGAAGGTGTAGTCGCTGATCTTAGTCGCGACGGTCATCAGCTCGCCCACCTGGATGAGTCCGAGCAGCGCGCTGCCGTTGAGAAAGCTTAGGGCCAAATTGGCGAAGGGCGGAATCATGATCTTGAGCGCTTGCGGCAGCACCACTTCGAGCCAGAGCGAGGCGGTCGGTAGGCCGAGCGCGCGACCCGCCTGCCACTGGCCGCGCGGCACCGCCTGGATGCCGGCGCGGGCGATGTCGGCGAGATAGGCGCTCGACTGAAGCGTGAGGGCGAGAAGCCCGCTCTCGAGCGCCGTCGGCGAGACGCCGGTCACCACCGGCAATCCGAAATGGATCCAGAACAGCTGGACGATGAGCGGCGTGTTGCGCCACAGCTCGACATAGAGGAGAAGGAGCCAGCGCAGCGGCCCGAGCGGCAGCTGCAGCAGGATGGCGATGACGATGCCGAGGGCGAGGCCAACGACCAGCGCGGCAGCGGTGACGAAGAGGGTGGTCAGCGCGCCCTTGAGCAGCGGTTGCCAATAGTCGACGACAACGACGAAATCGAGGGAGCGGACGAATTTCCAGTCGATCATTGCCGCAATCCCGCCGACGAGGGCGAGGCCGAGGACGAGCGAGGCGAGGTCCCCGCTATCGAAGCGGCGCCCGCCCGGCTTATGGGTCAACGGGTGTAGCCCGGTCATCAAAGCGGCCGATGCTCCAAGGGAAGCGCATTTTGCTTCGCGCATCCCGGCGAAAGCCGGGATCTAGGCCGCGACCGGATCTTCACTCGTTTCTCAGGGCTCTCAAGACGCGCCCAGCCACTTCTCGCGCAATTCGCCGAGCTTGCCCGTGCGCTCGAGGTCGTCGAGGAAGGCGTCGAAGTATTGCTGGAAATGGTATTCGCCAAGCGGCAGCATGAAGGCGAACGGCGTCGGGTCGAGCAGCTTGTCGCCGAGCGGCCGCAGCTTCAAGTTGGGGTTCTGCTTGATGAAGATGCGGCTGCCGATATTGCCGGCGAAAGCGGCGTCGGCGCGCCCCGCCGCGACCTCGAGGAGATGCGGCTGGGTTGCGTCCGAGGTCAGCGTCTTCACCGTCGCATGCTTGAAGAAGCGTTTGGCGTAGGTCTCTTCGGCGGTACCGGCGCGCACCGCGATGGTGATCCCTTCCTTGTCGATGTCGCCGTAGGCCTTGGCGGTCGAGCTCTCCGGCACGAAAATCGTCTTGGTCTCGGCGGCGAAGCTGCGCGTGAACAGAACCTGCTCGGCGCGTGCCGGGGTGATGTAGGTGGCGGCGATCGAGAGATCGCATTTGCGCGTGGCGAGGCTGGGGATCAGCGTCGAGAAGCTGGTGTCGACATGCTCCACCTTGACGCCGAGCGCGGTGCCGAGGGCGGCGGCGATGTCGTCGTCGAGGCCCTGCCATTCGCCGGTCTTCGGGTCCTTGACGTTGTAGGGCGGATAGGCGCCGTCGCACACCTGGATCGTGCCGCGCTGCTTGATCTGCTGCAGCAGCGTATCCGGCTGCTCGGCACGCGCCATCGGCGCCAACGCCACGATCCCGACGACCAGCGAACCCGCTATTCCCTGAGCGACGATCCCGCGCATAACTTCACTCCCCGACACGATGCCGCGTGCCGGTCACGCGAGCGACGATGGCCCTGCCGGCGACCGGCGCCGGCCGTTCTACATGAGAAAATCCTAGCATTGCCAGATAAAACAATATTTTCCGAAAAAGGGCCGATCCAGTACTAGACTGCGATCTCAGCCGCATCGGCCGAGACCCAAGAAGAGCGATGCAGGATGCCGACCCGTGTCAATTGAAAAAATCGAGACACTCATCGTTGGAGGCGGCCAGGCAGGGCTTGCAATGAGCGAGCATCTGAGCAGGCGCGGGATGCCACATCTCATCGTCGAACGAAATCGGATTGCCGAGCGATGGCGTTCGGAAAGGTGGGACT
>DASZAN010000073.1:0-7243 GCA_035945115.1 Allostellaceae bacterium | reverse complement strand
CTTCGGCAAGAGCTCAGGAGGGCCGGGGTGAGGGGGCGTTTCCGCGCCCGAGCGCGGCCACCAGCGTTGACGCTCCGCCGCCCCGAGAGGTAAGGTCGCCGCCTCACCGAGACGCCGACGTAGCTCAGCGGTAGAGCAACTGATTCGTAAGCGGTCGGTCGTAGGCGAGAAGTGGTGCTACTTCATGTGGTTAGGGATCTTGGCGCTGAGCTAAGAAGGCTATAATAAGGTCCAGGATGCCGACGTAGCTCAGCGGTAGAGCAATTGATTCGTAATCAATAGGTCCGCGGTTCGAATCCGCGCGTCGGCACCATCATCGCTGAGTTGGGTATCTCTTAGCCGGCCGCAGGTTCGAGTCCTGCTGCGCCCACCACCTAAACCGCGGGAAGGCTTGGATAAGATCGCAACGACGCAAGACGATCCTTATTTGGCCGGGCGTACGAAATAAGGAAAAATGGCCCCTGGCGGATGATGCCGGAGCGGCGCGCCGGACGGTATGTCAGTTCTGCCCGCGGCGGGGAGGGGCGGTTTCGGCCGCCCCTTTCTCGTCCGCGACGCGCTCGACGCACTCGCGCTTCCCGCTGTCGCCCGAGGCCGAGCTGCTCCGCGAACTTGCCGAGAAGCTCCGGGATGACGACAAGCCGAAGGGGCGATAAAAACTCGCCGCTCTCGGCGGTCAAAATAGGGTAGGCAACAACCCGCTTTGATCAGGATCGCTGAAATCCAGCTTTCCGGGTTTCCGCGCAGGTGGCGATGGCGAACCCCTGACGATGCGGGCCGGAATCCCCACCTTCGCTGTTGAGGCCACCCCGTCGCCGCTTGCGCCCGACGACACGACGGTTGGTGTCGGCACGAGTGGTGCTGTCGAGGGCGCGGTCAACAACTGCGCAAACAACGCGGCGATCCCCGCCAATGCGGCGATCCGCGTCCATCGCAACGACGAAAGCGGTATCTCTTCTGCCGGTGGGTCTAGCTTTGTGAAGAAGCGGACGAGCCAGGGGGCGGTTCTCTTTGGTTCCGAATGCGTCCGCGCGCGCCAATCACGAACGTCTTCTTGGCTCACCATAAGCTTGCGGTGACCGGGCTCTTTGTTGATATCCATGGCCTCTGATCCTTTATAGGTTTCTCCCCCTCGATATCGCGACGATCTGATAAACGCACAGTATTAAAATCGGCCTAACCCTATGCTTAATAAGCAGTTACCCGCAGTAGGAGTCCGGTGGTGGTGCAGAGCATTCGTGACTGGAATTTCGAAGACCCCTTTCCCTCCGTACCGCTCGAAAATATCGCGCGCGTGTCGATGCGAGCCTTGGCCTTGATGGCCCGGAGCAGAGACGCCGCTGTCCTCGGCGTAGGCTTCGTGAACGTCGCCGGCGCGATCGAGATGATGCGGGGGATGGACTACCATCACACAAAGTTTCTGTCGATCGTGCGCGCTCTCGCCGCGGGCGCAGAAGCCGATCCGTTTGACCTCAACCAGCTGCCGAGCACGCAACATTGATTCGTCATCAGCTCTCAAACGGGAACAAAGATTCAAAACGCCATCTGCCGCAGAGTGAAAATTGCGCCGTCACTCTCCCCGGCCGACTTTTGCAACAGTATCGGCACTACTCGGAAGAAAACCGCGCTCGGCGTGACGTCCGCTTAGCTGCGCTCACCGGACCCCGCGCATGAACGGGGCTACTTCGCGTTTGTGCCAACAACGGACTCTTGCGCTGCAAAAAAGTCGCGAAGACTTAAAGCGATGCTGATGCGCGGCGCTGTTGTCGGTATCGGGGCTTGTATCCCGCACCTTCAATCAAAACTCACGATCTCCACCCAGTTCGCGCCCTTTCCTGCTGGATACTTGCCGATCAGCGTCAGAGCGCCGCTCGCCTCGTCGATCTCGTAAACTGAAATCGTGTCCGACTTTTCCCCAGAGACCACGAGAAATCTTCCCTTGGGATCAATCGCAAAACCGCGCGGTTGTTTCTCGGTGGGCGTACTGCCCAGATAAATGAGCTTGCCGCTTGCTCCGTCGACGCTGAACGTAGCGAGCGAATTGCTGGTGCGCTCCGTCATGTAGAGAAATTTGCCGTTCGGCGTCAGATGCAAATCTGCGGCCCAGATATCGTTGTCGGTGTTGCGCGGCGGCGGGCCGCCGAGCGCGCCTACTGGGCTGCGCGGCGCACCGGGCACGAGCTTGGATTCCGGCGGCAAGCCGGATGCCGAGCTCACTTCCGTCAACAACCCGGTACCGCTGTTTAGCGAAAACGTCGTGACCGAGCCGGTCAGTTCGCTCAGCACGTACACGAATTTGTTGTCGCTCGAGGTGATGAAGTGGCGCGGGCCCAGCGCGGGTTTCATCAGCAGGACCGCCGGCGTGTTCGAAGCAAGATGCCCAGTCTTCGAATCGAACGCGAACTGGAATATCGCGTCGCTGCCGAGCGTGGGGACGAAAACGAATCTGTTGCTCTCGTCGGTGCGGATCGAGTGGGCGTTACGGCCCACCGGTATCACCTGCAGCGGCTCCAGAGCTACGCGCCCGTCCTCTCCGACGGCGTTGACGCTTACCAGGTGCGAACCATACGACGCACCGAACAGGTAACGCCCCGTCTTGTCGAGCGAAATGTACGGAAAGCTCTCGGCGAGCGCGGACACTGACAAAGTCTTCAATGCGCCCGTGTTTGGGTCGATCGCATAGACGAACACCGAATACGGTTTGGAGCGCGCCGCCGCGTAAAGAAAGCGCTTGTCCGGGCTCACCGCCATCGGCATGACGAGGATCGCCGCCTTGGCGCGCTCGCCGGGCTTGAGAGAGCCATCCGTCTGCACGCTGTAGACCCCGATGTCGCCTTCGTCGGCATTCGATACGTAGACGAATGTTCCCGCCAGCGCTGGCGCGTGGCCGATTAGCGTTGTCAATGCGATAATGGTGATCCCTTTGGTCAATTTCGCGATGCTCTTCACGGCCTGCCTCCTTGTATCGTTAGTCACCGGCATCCCC
Organism: Allostellaceae bacterium; assembly: GCA_035945115.1. Taxonomy (GTDB): domain Bacteria; phylum Pseudomonadota; class Alphaproteobacteria; order ATCC43930; family CGMCC-115725; genus DAHUYF01. The sequence goes on along the minus strand of DASZAN010000073.1, from coordinate 4,257 downwards.
TGGCCACCCACAAATTCCGCTCCCCTCGATGATGCAACCACCATTCTGGCACCTAGATGCCGTACGGGGGCCATCCACCCGATCATTCGATCACCTCGTCGGCGCGGGCGAGAAGCGTTGGCGGGATCTCGATGCCGAGCGCCTTCGCTGTCTTCAGGTTGATGATCAGCTCGACCTTCGTGACTTGCTGCACTGGCAGATCGGCCGGCTTCTCGCCGTTGAGGATTCGGCCGGCGTAGATGCCCGTGAGACGCCACGCGTCCGCAATACTGGGTCCGTAGCCTACCAAGCCTCCGGCCTCGGCGAACTCGCGAATCGAGTAAATCGCGGGCACCGCGTCGTGGAGCGCCAGTGCGGCGAGTTTGTCGCTGTTGTTAGTGAAGAGGACATCGGTGCCAATCACAAGCGCGCGTGCCCCCAGTTGGACCAAGGTTGCAAAGACCGTATCGAAGTCGCGTTCGGTGCTCGCATGCAGGACATGGAGCTGCAGCCCGAGAGCGCGGGCCGCCGCCTGCGCGTCTCTTGACAGGGTCTCGGCATAGGCACTGGTCGGATTGGCGAGCAGTGCCATGACGGACGCCGTCGGCACCAATTGGTGTAGCAGCTCAAACAGCTTCGCCCCCAGCTCCATGGACAAGATGGTCACACCGGTGAGGTTGCCGCCCGGCCGGTTGAGGCTGGTGACAAGCCCGAACTCGATTGGGTTGACCCCTGTCTGGAAGACGATCGGAATTGAGGTGGTCGCCGCCTTTGCCGCCTGTGCCGAAGAGGTGCCACCGAGCGCGGCAATCACGTCCACTTGACGACGCACCAGATCAGCCGCGAGGACCGGGATTCGGTCGTATTGCCCCTCCGCCCAACGGTATTCGATCGCGACGTTCCTGCCCTCGATATAGCCGGCCTCGCTCAGGCCTTGGCGCAAAGCGCGCACACGGCTCGCGTCCGTATCGGGTGAGCCGCTGCCGAGGAACCCGACCACCGGAATCGTCGGCTGCTGTGCGCGCACGGCGAGTGGCCAAACGATCGCCGCGCCACCGAGCATCTCGATGAACTCGCGCCGCCTCATGTGTCCCCCCTCGTCGCTTGCTGCGGCGGGAACCTAGCTGCGCTTAATTCAAGCTATCCTATCACGTGGAGCAGGACCGGGTGTGCGAAACCTCACACGAGACTGCCTCGCCGCTTATGTCCGAGTCGGGTCAAAGCCGGCGGTTCCACGATGTCCGCGACATGTCCGCTTAGCGGGCGAACTCGGAAATGCGGGGGGGTGACATCGCCGCGGACTTCTGATGGGAAAAATCGCGCACCGCTGATTTTCACATCAGTTCGCGCCGCTGCTTCAGCGCTCGCACCGCGAAAGCCGCTGATTTCCGCCACTGATGGGCTTTCGCTGATTTCCCAATCAGTTTGAAAATCTGATCGGGCCGTTGTCTCACTCAAATTTGCACAAATGCTTGTCGACTCAATTGGACCACTAACGCGACGATAACCGCGCCTATGTCAAAAAATGGGACGGACAAGCGCGAGCGGGCAGATTGATTCCGGCGAAACCTGTCTATCTCAATGGCGTGCGGATCGCCGAAGCATCGACGTGGTTTGAAGTCGCCGAGATCGTTAGCAGAGCCACCGGACTCAACTTTACTGGCAAATCGATCCAACGCTATGGCAGCGAAGGGCCGCGCGGCTTCTACGTCACCTTGCCCCGCGTGGTGTCAACCCATAAGCGCCTCTCTCAGAGAGGCCCTTAGCCACGGAAAGCGCCGCCCCAGTCAACGCGAGCCGCTGAGCGCGCCAGCCTGTGACGTTTCGCACACCTGACCCATGGTGACGTGATAGAATCAGGGACCTTGAGCGCAGCTCCGTTCCCGCCGCTAAAAGGCGAGGAGGGGACAGATGAGGCGGCGCGACTTTATCCCTTTGCCAGTGGCGGTGGCGCTGGCGTCCATACCCGCCGCGGCGCAGCAGCCAGCCCGCGTGCCGCGTGTTGGCGTGCTCACTCCCGCGGATAGCGCTGCAACGCCCATCTTCGAGGCATTCCGCAAGGGTTTGCGCGATCTCGGCTACATCGAGGGCCGGACGATCGTCCTCGACTTCCGCTTCGCCAAGGGCGACCTGGACGCTCTGCCGGGCCTCGCCCGGGAACTCGTTGATTTGCCCGCAGACCTCATTGTTACCGATAGCACCACCGCAGCGCTCGCCGCCTTTCGCGTCACGCGCACCTTGCCGATTGTGATGGGCATCGCCACCGGCAATCCCGTCGAGGTGGGGCTGGCGGCGAGCCTCGCGCATCCCGGCGGCAACGTCACGGGAATGACGCTCGGCACGCTCGAGCTCAACGGCAAGCGGCTGGAACTCATCAAGCAGGCGTTTCCCGCAATCACTCATGTCGCACTCCTGCTCAACGTGAAGAATTCGGGAGCACAAGCCTATTTGGCGTCCACAAAGAATGCAGGCGCGACGCTCGGCGAGCGGTTCACTGTCGTCGCAGCCACCAGTCCCGCGGACCTCGGTCGCCTCGGACCCAGCGATCTCGCCGGCGCCGACGCGCTTGCCGTCTTGCCCGACGCAATGTTCTGGAACCATCGCCATCAGATTATCGCTTTGGCCGAGAGGGCGCGCCTCCCGGCGATCTACCCCGAGCGCGAATATGCCGATGATGGCGGCCTCATCACCTACGGCCCGAACGTGCCCGACGCCTTCCGCCGCGCCGCCGGCTACGTCGACCGCATCTTACGCGGCGCCAAACCCGGCGACCTGCCGATCGATGAAGCCGCGAAATTCGACTTCGTCATCAATCTTCGGACTGCGCACAAGCTCGGTCTCGCGCTCCCGCCCACCTTCCTCGCCCGCGCCGACGAGGTGATCGAATGATGAGAAGGCGCGAGTTCATCACTCTAGTCGGCGGCGTGGCCGCAGCTTGGTCGCTCGCGGCGCGCGGTCAGGTTGTGAGGACGCCACGAGTGGGCTTCCTGGCGTCCACCGACCAGATCTTTTTCGAAGGTTTCCGGCGCGGTCTGCGCGATCTCGGACGCATCGACGGGGTTAATATCACGGTCGACTACCGGTTCGGTGGCGGCAGCGACGAAGCCCTCCCCCTCTTGGCAAGGCAGCTGGTTGAGAGTCGAGCGGACGTAATCGTCGCTCCAAGCTCGGTGGCGACAGCGGCGGCGATGCAAGCGACCTCGACGATTCCCATCGTCATGGTTCTGGCGGGCGATCCCGTCGGGTCGAAATTCATTGCCAGCTTGTCCCGGCCTGGTGGCAACGTTACCGGCACATCGCAAATGTTCCCGGAGGTCAGCTCGAAGCAGCTTGAGTTGCTCAAGAACGTGGCGCCGACGCTCTCCCGTGTGGTCGTTCTTTGGAACCCTCTCAATCTTGGCGCCATGCGCTCTCTCGAGGCGTTGCGGAGCGCGGCCCGGACCCTCCGCGTCCAACTGCTGACCGTCGAGATACGAGCTCCTGACGATCTTGATTCCGCATTCTCCGCCGCCGCCAAACTGGCGCCGGAAGGGGTTCTGATTTTATCCGATCCGATTATGGGCGCGCACCGATCCGACGTCGTTGACTATGCGCAAAGCCTGAAACGACCGACCATTGTTCCCACCAAGGAATTTGTGCGCGATGGTGGCTTGATGGCGTACGCGCCCGATTACACCGACCTTTGTTACCGAGCAGCCGCGTACGTCGACAAAATCCTCAAGGGCGCAAAGCCAGCCGATCTTCCGGTCGAGCAGCCGACCAAATTCGAGCTGGCGATCAATCTCAAAACCGCGAAGGCCCTCGGCCTCGAAATACCCCCATCGCTCCTCGCCCGCGCCGACGAGGTGATCGAATGATGGGGTGGATGGCCCCCGTACGGCATCTAGGTGCCAGAATGGTGGTTGGTGAACGCACCATCGAGGGGAGCCATCCATGGACGAGATTAAGACGATTGGGCTGGACTTGGCGAAGCATGTTTTTCAGGTGCATGGGACCGATGCGGCGGGCGCGGTGGTTCTGCGCAAGCGGCTGCGGCGGAGCCAGGTGGTGGCGTTCTTTGCCGGCCTGCCGCCCTGCCTCATTGGATTGGAGGCGTGCGCGACGTCACACTACTGGGCGCGGGAGCTCCAGGCGGTCGGGCACGAGGTGCGGCTGATGCCGGCGCAATACGTGAAGGCGTACGTCAAGCGCAACAAGAACGATGCGGCGGATGCGGAAGCGATCTGCGAGGCGGTGCGGCGGCCTTCGATGCGGTTCGTGGCGATCAAGACGGCAGAG
>DASZAN010000072.1:0-70469 GCA_035945115.1 Allostellaceae bacterium | reverse complement strand
CCTATTTGACGGATCCTCGGGAACGCTTCGAAAAAATACGCTCCCGGAGGGAGCGTCGAAGCCTTCGGTTTCTTATGCCGGACACATATAGCACATTTCCCGCAAAATTCAAAGCTTTAGAGCGTGTCAAAGTATCAATTCTGTCATGCAGGCGAAATAAAACGGCCAAAAGCCGTTAATCTTCCGACCATTCGTGGCTCGGCAATCCAGTGGATAGCTAGTCGCCGGTACCGGGCTCAGGGTCGAAATCTTTTATCTTGCCCTTGACCCCATCCCAATCCTTGCCGTCCGCCGGTCCCTCCCGCTTGATCGTGATGTTGGGCCAGGTCTTGGAATATTCCGTGTTGAGCTTCAGCCAGTCCTCCAGCCCCGGCTCGGTATCGGGTTTGATGGCTTCAGCGGGACACTCGGGTTCGCAGACCCCGCAGTCGATGCACTCGTCGGGGTGAATGACCAACATGTTCTCGCCCTCGTAGAAGCAATCCACCGGGCAGACCTCGACGCAGTCCAAGTATTTGCACTTGATGCAGGCCTCGGTAACGACATAGGTCATGGTTCGTACTCTGATGCTTCTCGTCAAAAACGCGCGCGGGACCGCCAGGAGCCTGGAGTGAAGACCGCGAATGAGGCGATGCGGCGTACCTAGCACGCGCCTTCGCACCATTCAACCCCAGCCGATGTGGGGAATAGCGCTTAGAAATCGCCTCTGATGCTAACGCCCGCTTTGCGTCCGTCATTGCGAGCCGAAGGCGAAGCAATCCAGGTTGATCCGTGGTGGTCCTGGCTTGCTTCGTCGGCTTCGCCTCCTCGCAATGACTGCCCAGGCGCGATCGAAGTGCGCGTCAGCGGAGCGGCGAGAAAGGCGCCGGCACGGCGAGCAGGTTCTCCTGGCTCACCAGCACATCGCCGCCGCCCTTGGGCGGCCAGATGCCGCGCTCGAGCGCCTCGGCGCGGATGCGTTCGCGTTCGCCCGCGTCCTTGTACGCCCAGACATGGACCCACTGGTTGAGCGGGCCGAACTCGCTGTACCAGGCGCCGACCAAGGGCGACAGCCTGGCGCGCTCGCCGATGGCATCGCTCCAGCGCTCGATCACCTGCGGGATCGCGCCGGGCTTGTAGATGTAAGAGCGGAACTCGTAGAGGCCGCCCAGGCTGCGCGGCTCGATCGGCGGCGAGAACGGCGCGGGAATGAGGATCTTGCTTTCCATGTGCTCGATGAATTCGGCGATCTTCGGCGGCCAGACGCCGATGCGCACCGCCTCGGCGCGGATGCGCTCGCGCTCGGCGAGATTGGCATAGGGCCAGATGTGGATGATCCGGTTGAGCGGCCCCACCTCGGTATGCCAGAAGCCGCCGACGGGCGAGAGCTTCACCCGTCCGGGCAGCGCGTCGGCCCAGCGCTTCTCGACTTCAGGCAGGCTGCGCGGCTTCAGCTGGTATGTGCGCATCTCGACGATCATGGCGTCCCCTCCCGCGGATTTTTTCGATCTCGCATCCGACTTTAGCGGAAGGCGGCGGTGGGGCCAGTGCGATCAGCGGCTGGCCCCAGCTGCGACAAGCCCGGGATTGGGCCGAGGTCGCGGCGCTAGAGGGAATGGACGAGCACGCGGCTTGCGGCAAGGAGCGCCAGCAGAGCACCCATGGTCATGAGGGCGACGGCGGTGCGATGCCAACCGCGGGCGCCCCAATCCGGTCCGGTGCACGAAGCAGGAACCCGCCATGCCGAGCATCGTCGCCGCCATCGAGCCGGCCCTCTCCTGCCGATGCGGCAAGGAGGCGACGGTCGTGGTTAAGAGCGCGCTAACCTTAAGGGTTCCGGGGCGGCGTTTCTTACGTCCGCCGAGCGCCGCGGCCGCAAAGGGAATCTTAACGCCGCCGGGGCGATCGTGCGCCAATGTCGCTCAGCGAGATCTTTCTAACGGCCGTGGGCGGGGCATTCACCATCTTCCTGGTGGTGCTGCTCCGCCGCTTCGTATGGCTCGCGGTCGTGCCGCCGATCGTGGCGTTCTTTGTCTATATCCTCGTCCACAATTTTCGCCTGCACCCCTAGTCGATCGGCGGCGGTGACCGCACCGCATAGGACTCGGTAACAAGGACCACGCGTTTGCCGTTCCAGCGCAGCGATTGATCGGCGGGGGGCGCGTCGCCATACTTATGGGGAAAGCGTGGAGGACGCATGGCGATCCGCGTAAGGCCGCTTCATCCCCATATCGGCGCCGAAGTTACCGGCGTTGACCTGCGGCAAGACCTCGCGCCCGAAGACTTCGCGGCGATCGAGGCGGCCTTCAATCGGCACGCCGTGCTCGTCTTTCCCAACCAGCCGCTCAGCGACGAGCAGCAGATCGCCTTCAGCCGGCGCTTCGGGCCGCTCGAGACCAATCCCGCCTACGCCGGCGAGCGCAAGAAGCGCATCCCCCATCGCGAGGTCGCCGACATCTCCAACCTCGACACCGAGGGCAAGGTGATGTCGGCGGATGACGAGCGCCTCCTCTTCAGCCGCGGCAATCAGCTCTGGCACACCGACAGCTCCTTCAAGCTGGTGCCGGCGCGCTGCTCGCTCTTATCGGCGCGCGAGATTCCGCCCGAGGGCGGCGAGACGGAATTCGCAGACATGCGCGCCGCCTATGACGCGCTCCCCGACGCGAAGAAGCGCGCGCTCGAGGGGCTCGTCGTCGAGCACAGCATCTTCCGCTCGCGCAGCCTCATCGGCTTCACCGCCTTCAACGAGGAGATCCATCGCGAGCTGCCGCCCGTGCCACAGCTCTTGGTACGCCGCCATCCCGGCTCCGGTCGCAAGACGCTCTATCTCGCGTCGCATGCCTCGCACGTCATCGGCTGGCCGCTCGAGGAAGGACGCGAGCTCATCGAGGAACTCATCCGATTCGCGACGCAGCCACAATTCGTCTATCAGCATCACTGGCGCGTCGGCGATCTCGTCATGTGGGATGATCGCTGCACCATGCATCGCGGCCGCCCCTATGACGACATCACGCACCGCCGCGACATGCACCGCACCACCGTCTCCGACGAGATCAACACTGTGGAACGCGAGCGCGGCAGAGCCGGCGCGGCGGTGGCGTAGCGCAAGAAAGATTCACAGGGAGACAGTGAGGCAGTGAGAAAAAATTTTGGCGCGCGAAGCGCGTCAACTTCTCTTCTCACTGTCTCACCGCCTCCCGGTAAATCTATGCATTCCGCTCGGCCGCACTCGGCGTTCGAAGAAACGATGACCGAGGTGCGCGCGTGCCGGGTTTGCGCGGCGCATTTGCCGCTGGGGCCGCGGCCGGTGCTGCGCGGCTTGCCCTCGGCGCGGCTTCTCATTACCAGCCAGGCGCCTGGCACCAAGGTGCATGAGACCGGGCTTTCCTTCAACGACCGCAGCGGCGATCGCTTGCGAGAATGGCTGGGGATCGATGGCGCGGTATTCTACGACGAGCGCCGCGTTGCCATCCTGCCGATGGGGCTTTGCTATCCCGGCCGCGACAAGACGCGCGGCGACCTGCCGCCACGGCCGGAATGCGCGCCGCTCTGGCATCCGCGCCTTCTCGCTGAGTGGCCGGCGATCGAACTCACGCTTCTCGTCGGCTCCTATGCCATCCGCTATTACCTTCGCGAGCACGCGCGGTCCGGCATGGGCGAGACGGTGCGGCACTTTCGCCAATTCCTGCCGCGCTACCTGCCGCTGCCGCATCCGAGCTGGCGCACCACGGCGTGGGAAAAGCGCAACCCATGGTTCGCCGCGGAGGTCCTGCCGGAGCTGCGCCGGCGCGTCGCGGCGCTGCTGTCCTGACGACCCTCTAGGTCGGCGACCTTGGCAGCGGCGGTGCGGTGAACTGAGCGAGGTCCGCCATTCCGAATGCCTCTTCGATGCGCCCAATCCGCGCGACCGCATCCGCAAAGCCATCTTCGCCAAAAGTCTGACGCTCTATCTGCTGGAATAGGCCGGTCATGTCCCCATACTGAGAGCCGGACAAGGCGTCTTCCCACGCGGGTAAGACGACGGTGTCTTCCCGGGTGGCGTGGTTCTCATACATCCACACGAATGACGTGAGCGCCTGCGCGAGCGCCTCCGCCATGGCGCTCACTCGGCCCTGCCCGGTGATTTGCAGGACAAAGTCGGTGATTTCGCGGCCGCGATTGTGTTGCGAGATGAGAATGTCGACGTAGCGGGATGCGGTTCCCGGAGCTCGCCGAAGGACGGGGAAGACGTAGGGCTCTTCCAAGCTCCTTTCATGATAATCCTCGCCGAATCGGCGAAACAGTTGTGCCGTGCCACGGAGAGCATCGGCGGGCACAGAAACGGGATTGCGTCGAAGCCTGACGGCGCTTTCGCTGTAGACGAGGAGAGCGCGCCGGAGCACCCCGTGTTCCCGCAGGAGATCTTCGTCGGCCGTGACCTCTTTTGGCTGGTATTCGTGGTGAACGCTGGCCGAGGTCTCATCGCCGCTGTCGCATCCGCCCAGCAGCGCGGCTGTGCCAATGACGCCGGACGCGAGAATGAAGGTGCGGCGTGTTTCCGGCAGGCTGACACTCATCACCGGTGTCGACATGGACCCTCCTACGTTTCTTTTTCCGGAGATTCCTCTCCGCAATCAGTCAAGTCACCGATCGTTGCCGGCGTTCCGCGATATGGCAGGCTTGGACGGGAGCCACCGCGCCCACGGAGTTCCGTGCCAGTCAAGGCACGGGTGCCATGCCTACTTCCGCGTGGCGAGCGGCATGGTAATCCAAGCGGCCCGACTTGAGGTCGGCGACGATCCCATCGCAGCGAGCGGCGTATTGCTGATTTCCGGTCGCCTCCAGCGTGTTCGTCTGCTCATCGAGCGAGGTCTGGAGAGAGTGGAACAGGTAAAGCACGGCGTCTCCTTGCGGCGTGCCGGCGAGACGTTGCGCCAAATCAAGAGCACCCATGACGTCCGGATTGCGCTGCAGCCAAACCTGCCAAGCGGCGGCAATCTCAGCAGAGAGATCAGATCGCGCATGACCACAGGCTCGCACCATCTCTTCGACGATGGCGAGATGCTCCAGCTTCGGGCCGAGATCGGCTGGGACAGTTTTGTCTTCCGCTCTCACCGTGAAGACCAATCCAAGCGCGGCGGCTACTACCCCAATGTTACCCAGGCTCGCCATGACGCTCATCGAAGGGTATGAGCCCACGAACATGCGCTCACGCCAATCTTGCGACCGCGGCAGCAGCGACAGCGCCGAGAACGACAACAAGCCAGGAGGGCGTTTTCCACGAGATGAGCAGCAGCAATGCGACGACGGCGATGGCGAAATCCGCCGGCACCTCGATGGCGCTCGTCCAGACCGGCGTGTAGAGCGCCGAGAGCAATAGACCGACGACAGCGGCATTTACGCCCTTCAGCACCGATCTCATCGCTGGGTGCTGGCGAATCCAGTTCCAGAAGGGCAGCGGGCCGATCGCCAGGAAGAACGACGGCAAGAAAATCGCTGCGAGGCAAATCAAACCGCCGAGCCAGCCATGGGGCGTTGGGCTCATCACCGTGCCGAGGTACGCCGCGAAGGTGAAAAGCGGGCCCGGCACCGCCTGCGCGGCGCCGTAGCCGGCGAGAAAGGCGTCGTTCCCAACCCATCCCGGCTGGACGGTGGAGGCCTGGAGCAGCGGCAACACCACATGGCCGCCGCCGAAGACCAGCGAGCCCGAGCGATAGAACGCATCGAAGAGGGCCACCGTATGATCGCCGGTCGATGCGGCCGCAAACGGCAATGCGATCAGCAGTGCGACGAAGAGAACGATCGAGCCGATCGACCAGACCCTGCTGATGCGCAAAGGCAGCGGAATGAGCGGGATAACCTCACCCGGCAGAAACCACCAACCAATGAGTCCGCCGAGGATGATCGCTCCCACTTGCCCAACGGTCGACGGAGCCATGAGCGTCAGCACGGTGGCGGCGGCGGCAATAGCCAGCCGCTCTCGGTCCGGGCAGAGATTTTTCGCCATGCCCCAGACGGCCTGCGCGACGACCGCTACCGCCACGATCTTGAGGCCGTGGAGCCAGGCGGCGCCCGCCAAGTCGCCCAATGCCGTCACCCCGTACCCAAAGAGAATGAGCGCCAATGCCGACGGCATGGTGAAGCCGAGCCAAGCGGCGAATGCGCCCGGAATCCCTGCCCGGATCACGCCGAGGATGATGCCCACCTTGCTGCTCGCCGGTCCCGGCAGGAACTGACTGAGCGCGACCACATCGGCATAATGGGTCTCGTCAACCCAGCGGCGGCGCTCGACAAACTCGGTGCGGAAGAAGCCGAGATGCGCGATCGGTCCGCCGAAACTGGTCAACCCCAGACGGAGAAACACGAGGAAAAGCGCTCAAGCAGAGCTTTCCGTGCTCGTTTCCGACGCTGAAGATGTCGTTGCCATTCAAGTCGCTCTATCTCTGTGAAACTTCAGCGCGCGTTGCCACGGCGGCTCACGCGCTAGGCGTAGTTGAAGAGCGCCATGAAACCGAAATCCATGTGGAGCTGCTGGTGGCAGTGAAAGAGCGTCAGCCCGGGATTGTCGGCGACGAAATCGAATTCGATCTCCTGATAACCGCCGAGCATCACCACATCCTTGATCACGCCGGCGGTCGGCTTGCCGGCGACACGCACGAGCTCGAAGCTGTGCCGGTGCAGGTGCAGCGGATGGATGTCGTCGCTGGTATTGCGGAATTTGAGGCGATAGCGCCGTCCTTGATGCAGCGTGTAGGTCGGCTTCATCGTCTCCATGGAGAACGCCTCGCCATTGAGCGTCCAGCGATTGAAGCCGTGATCGGCGCCGTTCTGCTTGAGGATGGTGATCTCGAGTGTCTCATCTGGTGTCGCGGGCGTTCCGGCCTTGCCAAAGCGTGTGTAATCCCAGCGGAAGGGCTTGGGGTTCACCCATTGCGCCTTGCCTGAATGACCCGCGTATTCGACGACGGTGCCCATGCCGTGACGGCGGTCGTCATCGGCGAGATCGCCCATCACCCAGACGCCGGGATGCTTCATATCGACAATCGCCGAGACCCGCTCGGCGGTGCCGAGCCAGAGCACGGGAACATCGGCGGGCGTTGGGACGGGATTGCCGTCGAGTGCCATGCCCCGGAAGGAATGCCCAGGGAGCGCGAGGCTGCGAATCTCGGTGGCGCTGGCATTGAGCACGTGGAAGAGGACGCGCTCGCCTTGCTTGACGCGAATGGGCTCGCCATGGCCGAGCATCTTGCCGTTGATGCCGAAGAGCTCGTAGCCGACCTCAAAGCCTTTCGGACCCTTGAATGCTTCGTCGCTCTTTTTTCCCGCGTCCTGCAGCGCCTTGACGGGTGCGCCCGCCAGTGCCTCGATCGCCATGTCGCCGCCGCGGCTGAAAGACGGGTTGAACTCCTTCAGGACGAGGAAGATCTCACGATCGTACGCGCCGGGATTTGCGGCGGGCTCGATATAGACCGGTCCGGCCTGGCCGGTATAGGTGCCGCGGTTGAGATCGACGCCGGCCACGACATGCGTGTGATAGAAGCGGAAGCCCGCGGGCTTCGGAACATAGGAAATGCGGCGCATGCCACGCGCCGGAATGAAAGGCGAGCCCTCTTCCGAAGCGCCATCGACCTCGCTGGGGATCATCTGGCCGTGCCAATGAACGAGCTCGGGCGTATCGGTGTCGTTGTAGACGTCGACGACAACCTGTCCGCCTTCTTTGAGCCGGATCAGCGGCCCCGGGAACTGGCCGTTATAGAGCGTGGTGGAGGTGATATGTTGTGGCGAAAGCTCGACGAGGCCCGTCGCGATGCGCAGCGTGTAATCGGGTTTCGCAGCGGCACCCTCGCCGGCGGCGCGTGCCAGTTGCGGCGCCGCGCCCAACATCGCAGCCGATCCGGAATATCTCAGAAATGAGCGGCGGTCGATGATCACGGCTCACTCCGTCCGCAGATAGGTTGGGCCGCGGTCGCGCACGAGAGCAGCGTCCAGCGACCACGCGCCGCCGCCGGCGATCAGCAGATAGAGCGACCCGAGCAGCATGTCGAGATCGGCGCGGGCCTCGTGCATCATGCTCCAGAAGCCATAGCGCGGGAGCTTGGGCAGATGAAACACCCAGAACTCGTGCCCAAGCCAGATCGGCACCTTGGTCGAGGCGATCGCGACGACCATGACGATGATCAACGGGATCGCGGCGAGGCGGGTGAAGAGGCCGAGTATGATGAGGGTGCCGCATGCAATCTCGACGATGCCGACGAACGGCCCCATCAGGTCCGGATAGGGTATGCCGATATTGGCGAAGCGCCCCGCGCCAAGAATATCGGGAAAAGCCAGCTTCTGAATCCCTTCGGGCAGGAAGACGACGATGCCGACAAGGAGGCGCACAAGAATGGACCATCCGGGAGCCCGCGTGATAAGGAGCGCCGTCCACCAGTTCTTATCCTTGCGGCTCATTCTTCTTCATCCTTCTTCAAACAGTTCGCCAAACAGCTCGCGGACCTTCGCCTTGGCGGCGGTCAGCGCTTTTCGGCCGGCGGCTGTCGCTCGGTAGACCCGGCGCGCGGCGCCGCCGGTCCGTCGCTTCGAGGAGGTGATGAGGCCCTGCCGTTCAAGCCCGTGCAGGATTGGATAGAGAGTGCCGGCGCTCAGGACGTATCCGTGGCGACGCAGTTCTTCCATCATGGCAAACCCATAGACCGTCTCCTTCACGGCATGGTGCAATACGTGAAGCCGGATCAGTCCGGCGTAGAGGCCACGATGATCATCCTCCGGCGCCGCCCGCGCAGAATTGTTCCGCGTTGACTTCTTTGATTTCTTTATATCGAAATTCGCCATCGACATTCGATATAAGCCCTACAGAAACTAGGGTCAAGTTAGAAGTGTCAACCGATCCCGAGCCAGCACGATCTTCGCGAGCCGGTCGTCGCGTACTTGGGCTTTTCTTGTGCGGACTAACTAGGCGTTCCCACACGCTCGATGAGCGCTTGCGCAGCGGCGGGGGCGCGTTCCTTGGCGCCATTGATGAAGTAGACGAAGCAGTCGCGGCCATCGGCGCCGCCCGCCCATTGGCGAAAGCGCGCGGCCCAGGCATCGAGCGCGCTCGGCAAATAGCCGGTCGCCTCCTTCGGCACCGTGCGGCGCAGACGTGCATAAACGAAATCCGCCGTCACCTCCTCGAGGAGCGGATGCTTGTCGGAATCGACCAGCGCCGCCGCCACCTTGTGGGCGCGTAGCAGCTCCGTGAATTCCTCGGTCTTGAAGCTGGGATGCTGCACCTCGATCACATGGCGGATCGGGCGTCGCTCGATCTCGTGCGGCAAGATCTCGAGAAACGCCGCAAAATTCGCGGCATCAAAGCGCGTCGTCGCGGGAAACTGCCACAGGATGGGACCCAGCTTCTCGCCGAGCTCGAGCACGCCCGTGGTGAAGAAGCGCTCGACCGAGGCGCGCGATTCGCGCAAATCGCGGCGGTGCGTCGCATACCGCGTCCCCTTCACCGAGAAGACGAAATTATCCGGCGTCTCGGCATGCCATTTGCGGAAGCTCGCCGGCTTCTGCGCGCCGTAGAAGGTGCCGTTGATCTCGATCGAGGTAAGCACGCGGCTCGCATAGTGGAGCTCACGCGCTTGCGGCAATCCCTCGGGATAGAAGACGCCGCGCCAGGGCGCGAACACCCAACCGCCGATGCCAACCCGGATCGCCGCCATCGCCTCTACTCCCACGCAAGCCGGGCGCGATCTTACGGACGCTTCGCCCATGCTCAATGGCAAAAAAAGGACACGAAGAAGCCATTGGCGAATTTCTTGGCCAAAGGGGTATTCGAGACGTGGTCGAGAGGAGGGAATCTCAGATGCGGACCCTATGGACCACGGCGCTCTTGGCGTTGATCCTCATCGGTGCGGCGTCGGCGCAAGCGCCGGAGCCCGCGCAGAGCGGAACCGAGCCCGCAGCCGAGGCTGCAGCGCCGCCGGCGAGCGCCGCGCCACCGGCGGCGAGCAGCACGCTCGCCGTGCGGGCCGTGATCGCGGCGCCGCAGCGTACCGCCGACGGGGATTGGCTTGCAGAGGAGGTGCAATGGATGGGCGCGGTATGGGAGCAGCTCGCGCCGGCGCGGTCGTTCTTGGCAGCGATCACGTGGAACCCGGTCCTGCTCACGTTCTTCAACGGCTTGCTCGCGCTCTTCGCTTATCGTCTATGGCGGACGGGCAAGGGCGTGGCGGAGGCCGTCCACGCGCAGTCAGCCGAGATGGCGCGCTCGATCGCCGTGCTCAAGGACGCGGCCGAGGCGACGCGGCAGATCGCCGAGGCCGCGCTGCTGCAAGCGCGGGCATCGGTCGGCGTGGAATTGCCGCGTCTGGAATTGAGCGACATCCGTCTCCTTCATTCCGATGAGAGCATCCGCCAGGCGCTCAAATCGCCGGCCGCGGCACTCGCCTTCACCAATCACGGCCGCACCACCGCTTTTCTGACGACGCGCTGCATCGAGCTCAGGCTCGCCGACGCGCTGCCGGAGGAACCGGAGTACCGCGCCATCGAACCGCTCGAGATCGCCGAGGCGGTCGTGAGCGGCGGGAGCGTGGCGGCCGATGCCGAGCAGCGTTTGGGCGAGCTCGGCGAGGACGAGGTGGAGGCGCTGCGCCTCGGTCGCCGCACGCTGTGGGTCTATGGCTTCGTCGCGTTTCGCGACTTCCTCGGCATCGAGCATCGGAAAGGCTTCTCTCTGCGCTGGCGGCCGCCGCAGGCGCAAGCGGCGATCGGCGGCTCGTTCCAGCCGGACGGACCGGACGCCTATGTCTACGAGCGCGAGGAAGCCGGGAACGGCAGCCGCCCGGCGGCGACGATCCCCTTCGTCCTCACGGAGCGCGCGCCGCCCTTGCGCAAGCCAGCCGAACGCATGATCGAACCGGTCGCCGTGACACCACGCCCCCGCGCCGTGGCGCGCGGCTGACGCGCGGCGTCCGAATAGATAGAATCTCCTTCTCGTCGTCCCTGCGAAAGCAGGGACCCAGGGCAAGCGACGAGTGCCTGCAACCCTGGATTCCCGCTTTCGCGGGAATGACGATGAAATGGATGCTGATTCGCTCTTTTCGCCGCGATGATGATGGGGCGATCCCCCGCAGAGCGAGGCAAAAAAAGCCGCCGATGTGAGGTTTCGCACACGCGCTGCCGCCGCAGGCGATAGAATAGCCGGGCGAAACGCTTCGGGGGCTTCGAGTGAAGCGGCGGGGTTTCATCATCACGCTCGGTGCCGCGGTGGCGATAGCGCCGTCTTGGCTGCGCGCGCAGTCGGCGGCAAAGCCCGTGATCGGCTTCCTTAGCAGCCGGTCGGCGGCGGATTCGGCTGGACATCTCGCTGCTTTTCTCCAGGGCCTCAAAGCATTCGGCTACGTCGAGGGTGACAACCTCACGATCGAGTACCGCTGGGCCAACGGTGAGTACGAACGCCTGCCGGCGCTGGCGCGCGAACTGATCGCGCTCGATCCCGCCGCCATTGTCGCGGCCGGCGGCGTCGGCTCGGCGCGCGCGGCAAGGTCGGCGACCTCCACGATTCCGATTCTCTTCGCCGGCGGCGATCCCGTGCAGGCCGGTCTCGTCGCCAGCCTGAACCGCCCGGGCGGAAATCTCAGCGGCGTCGACATCATGACCGGCGAGCTCGGCGGCAAGCGACTCGAATTGCTACTTCAAATGGTGCCCGACGCCGAGGTGGTGGGCTTTCTCACGAACCCGCAAGGTCCGGACACCTACCTCGGCGATGCACGAGAAGCGGCCGACGCGCGCGGGCGGCGGTTCGTCGTGGTCGGCGCGAGCGTGGTCGCCGAACTCGAAACGGCGTTCTCCCGGCTGGCTGAGAGCGGCGCCAAAGCGCTGATCGTCGGCAACGATCCGTTCTTCGACGCGATACGCGACAGGCTGATCGCGCTCGCGGCGCAGCACGCCATCCCCGCCATCTATCACATCCGCGAATTTCCCGCGGAGGGTGGATTGATGAGCTATGGCGCGAGCCTTGTCGGCGCCTACCGTCAATTGGGCATCCAGACCGGACGGGTGCTCAAAGGTGCGAATCCCGCCGAGCTCGCGGTGGTGCGGCCGACCCAGTTCGAGCTGGTGATCAATCTCCAGACCGCCAAGGCCCTCGGCCTTACCGTGCCGCCCACGCTCTTTGCGCAAGCCGACGAGGTGATTGAGTGAAACGGCGGGCGTTCATCGCCGCACTTGGCGGCGCCGTCGCGGCGCCGCTTGCCGCCCGCGCTCAGCAGCCACCCATGCCGGTGATCGGGTATCTCAGCAGCACGTCGCCCCAACCGTCGGCCTATATGGCGAGCGCGTTTCGCCAGGGCTTGAGCGAAGGCGGATACGTTGAAGGCCAAAACGTGGCGATCGAGTATCGCTGGGCGGAAGGGCACTACGATCGGCTGCCGGCATTGGCCGCCGATCTGGTCCGCCGGCGGGTGGCTGCCATCCTTGCCACAGGTAGCACCGCGCCGGCGCTTGCGGCCAAAGCGGCGACCGCCGATATCCCGATCGTTTTCGTCAGCGGCAGCGATCCGATCGCGACGGGGCTCGTCGCCAGCCTCAACCGCCCCGGCGGCAATGTCACCGGCATGAGCCTCATCTTCACCGCGCTCGTGCCGAAGCGCTTGGAGCTTCTGCACCAGCTCGTTCCCGCGGCAACGGCACTTGGCGCGCTCGTCAACCCGAACTATCCCGAGGCCGCCCTTCAGAAGCGGGAGTTGCGGGAAGCGGTTGAGGTGATCCGGCAGCAGATCGATGTCGTCGACGCGGAAACGCCAAGCGGGATCGATACGGCGTTCGCGACTTTTGTCGAACGGCGGACCGATGCGCTCCTCGTCGCTAACGATCCGTTGTTTGAGAGCAGACGCGAGCAAATCGCCGGATTGGCGGCGCGCCACGCTATTCCCGCGATCTATTCGGGGCGCGCCTATGTCGATGCGGGCGGATTGATGAGCTACGGCCCGAGCCTCACCGAGGCCCTTCGCCAGGCCGGCATCTACACCAGCCGGCTCCTTAAAGGCGCTAAGCCCGCCGATCTGCCGGTCCAGCAGCCGACCAAATTCGAGTTGGTGATCAACCTGAAGACAGCGAAAGCGCTTGGCATCGCGGTGCCGCCGACGCTTCTCATCGCTGCCGACGAGGTGATCGAGTGATTGCAAGCGACACCTGCACCACGCGCCACATGACCTCTTGCTTCGCGGCGGCCGTCCGCACATGAGGCGGCGCGATGTCATCACCTTGCTGGCGGCGGTGTTGGCAACGCCATGCGCGGCACGCGCGCAGCCGCCGCCGAGACGAGCACGCCTCGGCTATGTCTGGATCGGGGCCGCGGGCTCCGAACATTCGACGCTGGACGGGCTGAGGCAAGGGCTGGCGGAGCTAAGCTACGTTGAAGGACGTCATTTCGTTATCGAGGATCGCTACGCCGATTCCCAACCCGAGCGCATACCGGTGATCGTCACAGATCTGCTGCGCTCAGGTGTTGACCTCTTCCTCGCGCCCGGGAACGTCGTCGTGCAGGCGGCGATGCAGCAGACTGCCGCCGTTCCGATTGTCGCTACCGCACCGGACCTGTTCGCCTCCGGCTTTGTCGCCAGCCTTGCGCACCCAGGCGGCAATGTCACCGGCATCTCACTCGCCGCAGGCGCGGCGATTGCCGAGAAGTGGCTGGAACTGGCCAAAGAAATCGTTCCGCATCTCACGGCGATCGCATGGCTTGGTAATTCTGGCATCGCTTATGCGGATAGCGCGCGTCGAGCCGCGTCGACGTTGAAGACTGAATTGCTCTATTTTGGGGCGCGCAACGACGAGGAGTTGAATCGCGCGCTAGCGGCTATCGAGATGGCCCAGGTCGGCGCGCTCATTCTCGAATCGGATCCGTGGTTGGTGTCCAAGCGAGCGGAGATCATCGGCTTTGCCGCCCGCCGTCGATTGCCGGCGATCTACGGCAATCCAGACTACATGCCCAGCGGCGGATTGTTGGCGTACGCGACCAACATTCGCGAGGCGTGGCGTCGGCTCGCGACCTATGTCGATAAAATTCTCAATGGCGCGCGGCCGAACGACCTACCCGTCGAGCAAGCCACAAGGTTCGAGCTCATCATCAATCTAAAGACCGCGAAGGCGCTTGACCTTGAGATACCCGGTTCGCTTCTCGCGCGCGCCGACGAAGTGATCGAATGAAACGCCGCGCGGTCCTCGCGTTGCTGGCCGGCGCCGCCGTGGCATCCCCCTTTGCGGGGCGCGCCCAGAAGAGAGAGGTGCCGGTGATCGGTTTTCTCGGCGGCCAATCGATCGAGTACTACACAATCCAACTGTCCGGCTTCCGCCAAGGCCTGAAGGAAGCGGGATTTTCCGAAGGCGACAACGTCACGATCGATTATCGCTGGGCGCAAAACGATCCCAATCGGCTGCCCGCGCTCGCTGCCGATCTGGTCGGTCGCCACGTGTCCTTGATCGCCACCACGGGCACCACCTCTGCCTTTGCCGCCAAGGCCGCGACATCGACAATTCCGATTGTGTTCGAAGTGGGATTCGATCCGGTCACCGTGGGACTTGTCGAAAACCTCAATCGCCCCGGCGGCAACCTGACCGGCATCACCAATTTGAGCGTGGAAGCCGGGCCAAAGCAGCTCGAGCTGCTGCACGAATTGGTTCCGACCGCGAGCCGCATCGCGCTTCTCATCAATCCAGCCAATGAGACGCTGGCGGAAACGCTGGCCCGCGACGCACGTGCGGCAGCGCGCAAGCTGGGTCTTGAGCTCCATATTGTGCATGCAAGCGCCGATCGCGACTTCGATGCCGCGCTTGCCGCCGTGGCTCAATGGCACGATGGCGCGCTCATGATTGGCGCGGATAGCTTCTTCATTGCTCGAAGCGACGAGCTTGGCCGACTGACGGCTGGCCACGCAATTCCCGCCAGCTTTTACTTCCGCGAGTTTGCTGCGGCCGGCGGTTTGATCAGTTACGGACCAAGCCTCAGAGAGGCACATCGTTTGGCCGGCGTCTACGCTGGCCGGATTCTCGCTGGCGCCAAGCCCGCCGATCTTCCGGTACAGCAGGCCACGAAGCTCGAGCTGGTCATCAATCTAGGAGCTGCAAAGGCGCTCCATCTCGAAATACCATCCTCAATTCTCGCCCGTGCGGACGAAGTAATCGAATGATGAAGAGGCGCGAGTTGCTGATGCTCCTCGGCGCTGCCGCCGGGTTGTGGCCGCGCGTCCTGGCGGCACAGCAGGGAACGATGCCGGTGATCGGTTTCCTGCATTCGGGGTCGGCCGAGCAGAACGTCGAGCGCCTGGCGGCATTTCGCAAAGGGCTCGGTGATCGCGGCTTCGTCGAGGGCAAGAACGTCCGCATCGAGTACCGCTGGGCCGAGGGCCGCAATGACGAGCTGCCGGCCCTGGCCGCCGATCTCGTTCGCCAACAGGTGAGCCTGATCGCGACGCCTGGCAGCACGCCCGCTTCCGTCGCCGCCAAGGCGGCGACTTCGAGCATCCCCATCGTCTTCGCGGTCGGCACCGATCCGGTGGCCCTCGGGCTCATCGCCAGCCTCAGTCGACCCGGCGGCAACGCCACCGGCGTCACCTCGCTCAACGCCGAGCTCGCGGCGAAACGGTTTGGGCTCTTTCGCGACCTGGTGCCGAACGCGGCGCGCTACTTCACCCTGATCAATCCCACCTCCGAGCTGGCCGCCCCCTTCATCAAGGATCTCGAAAGCGCGGCGGCGAGCTTGGGCATCGCCTTCGCGGTGCTCCGTGCCAGCACCGATCCCGAGATCGAGGCGGCGTTCGCCAGCCTTCCGCAGCGGCCCGGGACCGTGATGGTGTTCGGCCCCGACGCATTCTTCTACACCCGCCGCGCGCAGATCGCCGCGCTTGCCTTGCGCCATGCGGTGCCGACGATTTTCGATGTCGGCGATTACGTGCGAGCCGGTGGTCTCGTCAGCTACGGCGCCGATTTCCTCAACGTGATGGAGCTTGCCGGTCGATACGCCGGACGCATCCTGCAGGGGGAGAAGCCCGCCGACCTGCCGGTGCAGCAGCCGACCAAATTCGAACTGGTCATCAACGCCAAGACGGCCCAGGCACTCGGCCTCGAGGTGCCAACGAAACTGCTGCTCATCGCCGACGAGGTCGTCGAATAGGATGCGGTCTTGGTGACGTCGGCTTAGCGAGCACGCATTGCGCACGCTCTCCGGCGCGCTACCTTTCCCAAAAAGCGAGAGTGCCGCAGATGGCTGCAGTGACATCGTGCGTCCTTGCCGAACGCGGCGCCAGAGCCGCGAGCAGATGAGCGCGGTCGCGCCATCCCTGGAGCGCTTTGCCGGCACATGGCGTGCCGGATTCGGTGTGGTCGCTCGCCTGATCCGCAACCACGACGTGGCACTGGTGGTGCTTGCGGCGATGCTGGGCGCGGCGGTCGGTGTCGGCGTGGTCGTGCTCGAAGCGCTGGTGCAGCTCGTGCACGAGAGCGCCTTTGCCATTGCGCCCGGCGGGCATTTGAGCGCCGCGCCGGCGCTCGCCTGGTGGCGCGCGCTGTTGGTGCCGGCGGCGGGCGGCCTCGTCGCCGGACTCGCCGCCGCCCTCATCCGCCGCTGGCGGCCGCACGAGATCGTCGATGCCATCGAGGCGAACGCGCTCTACGGCGGGCGAATGTCACTCAGGGACAGCGTCAATCTCGCCTTCCTGACGGTGATCGCCTCGGGCTTCGGCGCCTCGGTGGGATTGGAGGCAGGCTACACGCAACTGGGCGCGGGGTTCGCCTCGTGGGCGGGGCAGCGCTTGCGCCTGCGCCGCAGCGATCTCCGCACCCTCGTCGGCTGCGGCGCCGCGGCGGCGATCGCCGCCGCCTTCAACGCGCCGCTCGCCGGCGCCTTCTACGCCTTCGAGCTGGTGATCGGGACATATTCGCCGCTGGTGTTGGCGCCGATCAGCATGGCGGCGCTCACCGGTGCGCTCACCGCACGGCAATGGCTGGGGGATCAGGCGATCTTCGGCGCCGACATGGCGAGCGTCAGCATCACCGGGCTCGACTACGTGCTCTTTGCCGTGCTGGGCGCTATCGCTGCGGCGATCGGCATCGCCGCGATGGTGGGCGTGACGCGGATCGAGCGCGCGCTCCGCCGCCAGCGCGTCTCGAGCTGGCTGCGCCCTTCGCTGGGCGGCATCGCCGTCGGCATTCTCGCCGTGACCTTTCCGCAGGTGTTGGGGAGCGGGCACGGCGCCATCCAGCTGGTGCTCGAGGGCGGCTTGTCGGGAAGCGTGCTGGTGGGCTTGGTGGCGGCCAAGGGGCTCGCCTCGGCGCTGTCGGTGGGCACCGGATTTCGCGGCGGGCTCTTCAGCTCGTCACTGCTGCTCGGCAGCGTCTTCGGCGCGGCGGCGGTGCTGGGCCTCGAGGCCGTGCTCGGCCGCATCGGTCTCGTCCCGGACGGGCTCGATTACGTCGCCTACACGCTCGTCGGCATGGGCGCGATGGCGGCGGCGATCATCGGCGCGCCGCTCACCATGATCTTTCTCGTACTCGAGCTCACCGGCAGCTTTCCCGCCTCGCTCGGCGTCATGGTGGGGGTGATCGTGGCGTCGGTGACGGTGCGCCTCACCTTCGGCTATTCCTTCGCGACGTGGCGCTTCCATGTGCGGGGCGTGCCGATCAGCGGCGCGCATGATGTCGGCTGGATGGCGGAGCTCACGGTCGAGACGCTGATGCAGCGCGATGCGCCGATGGCGCCGGTCGACGTCACCGTCGGCGAATTCCGCAGGCGCTTCCCGTTGGGCGGCGCCGACCGCGTCTTCCTCATCGACGATGAGAAGCGCTATGCCGGCATGGTGCTGAGCGCCGATCTCCACAGCGCCGATCTCGACGCCAATCGCGAGGAGAAAGCGGCGGCGCATCGGGGCGCTGTCGGCCATTTCCTCTTGCCGCAGCAGAGCGTTCGCGCCGCGCTCGACCGCTTTGCCGCCGCCGAAGCCGACGAGCTTCCCGTCGTCGACAATCCCCGAGATCTCCGCGTCGTGGGCGCGCTCAGCGAGGCGGACGCGCTCCGCCGCTACACCCAGGCGCTCGAGCGCGCGCGGGCGGAAGAGCTCGGCGAGCGCACGCTCTTCGGGCCGGAGTGAGACGCACAGATGAGCGCGCCCCACGACATCGCGGCGCAAGCGCGGCGGCGGCGTGTGCGACGCGTGCTGAACGCGGTGTTGCTCGGGATGGCGGTCGGCGCCTATACGTTGGGCGCGCTCGCCTCGCGCGTCGGCGACAACGACGACGTGCTGCCGGTGCCGCTGGAAGCGCTGCTGCTCGGTGCCGCCTTCGCCTTCAGCGCTCTCCCCGTCGGCGGCGCCATCCTGGCACGCGGACTCATTCCCATACCGACCCTGCTCCTTTTCTTGAGCGTGTTCTTGGGGCGGACCGAGCCGCTGCCGTTTGCCGCCGCCTTCGCGCTGGCCCTCGTGCACGCCATCGCGCTTACCGCTCTTTCGACGACGCTCGCCGAGCGGCCGCACAACGCGCTCTTGGGCTCGCGGCGATAGGCCGCGCGAACTATATCAAGAGAGCGGGCGTTGGCGCCCTTCAGCCATGGGTGCCACGGGAGAAGCGAGCATGAGCGGCGATACCGTGTTGCTGTCGCGCCTGCAGTTCGCCTGGACGATCGGCTATCACATCCTGTGGCCGGCTTACACCATCGGCATTTCCGGCATCATCGTCATCGTGAACGCGCTCTGGCTCGTCACCAAGCGGCCGGTCTGGCGCGAACTCTTGCGCTTCTGGATTCATCTCTTCGCGCTCGGCTTCGCCATGGGCGTGGTGACGGGCGTGGTGCTCTCTTACGAGATCGGCACCAATTGGAGCGGCTTCGCCGAGAGGACCGCCAACGTCATCGGCCCCTTCTTCACCTATGAGGTGCTGACCGCGTTCTTTCTCGAGGCGGGGTTCATCGGCGTGATGCTCTTCGGCGTGAAGCGCGTCCGGCCGGGCTTTCACTTCTTCGCCTGCTCAATGGTGGCGCTGGGCGCGAGCTTCAGCGCGTTCTGGATCCTCGCCGCCAACAGCTGGATGCAGACGCCCGCTGGCTACACCATCGGACCCGACGGCAAGTTCGCGATCGCCTCGTGGTGGGAGGCGATTTTCACGCCATCGCTGCCCTATCGCTTTGCCCATATGGTGGTCGCCGCCTACATCGCCGGCACCTTCGTGGTGCTCGGCGTGCACGGATTTTACCTGTGGCAGCGCCGTCATCTCGAATTCGCGCGCGCCGGATTTTCGCTGGCGCTTTGGCTCGCGCTCATCTTGACGCCGCTGCAGATCTTCCTCGGTGACCAGCACGGATTGAACACGCTCGAGTATCAGCCGATGAAGCTCGCCGCGATCGAGGCGCGCTGGGAGACGGCGCGGCATGTGCCGCTGACGCTCTTTGCTTGGCCAAACCAGGACGCCGCGCGCAACGATTACGCGCTCGACCTGCCCGATCTCGGCAGCCTCATCCTCACGCATTCCTGGAACGGCGAAGTGAAGGGATTGAAGGAGGTGCCGGCCGCCGAGCGGCCCTATGTGGCGCTGCCGTTCTTCGCCTTCCGCCTCATGGCCGGCATCGGCTTCGCGCTTGTCGCGATCGCGCTGGCGGGATTGTTCCTGCGCTGGCGCGGCCGGCTTTACGAGGCGCGCCGCTTCGCCGCGATCTGCGCCTTTTCGAGCCCGCTCCCCTTCATCGCCGTGCTCGCCGGCTGGACCGTCACCGAGACGGGGCGTCAGCCCTACATCGTCTACGGCCTGCTGAAGACCGCCGATGCGGCGGCGCCGGTGGCGGCGCAAGCGGTGGCAAGCTCGCTCGTGCTCTTCGTCATCGTCTACCTGGTGCTGCTCGCCGCTTTTTTCTTCTACGCCGCGCGCTTCGTCTTCCGCGGACCGCACGAGGAGGAAACGCCGGCCCACGCCCTCCGCCCCGGCGTCGATGCGGCGCCGGCGCGAACGGGAGGTGCGGGATGAGTTCGGGGTGGAAAGCGCAGTATAGCGCCTCTCCCGCTTGCGGGAGAGGAAGGGGCCCACGCGCAGCGTGGGAAGGTGAGGGAGCACTCGTATGAATCTCGATCTGCCGCTGCTCTTCGCCATCCTTCTCGCCTTCGGCATTGCCATGTATGTGGTGATGGACGGATTCGATCTCGGCCTTGGCGTGCTCTTCCCGTTGGCACCCGGCGATGCCGATCGCGCGGCGATGATGAATTCGATCGCGCCGATCTGGGACGGGAACGAGACCTGGCTGGTGCTGGGCGGCACGCTGCTCATCGCCGCCTTCCCTTTGGCGTACGCCATTCTTCTCCCGGCCTTCTATGTGCCGCTGGTGGTGATGCTCTTCGCCCTCATCTTCCGCGGCATCGCCTTCGAGTTCCGCTTTCGCGCCGTGCGTTTCCGACGCCTCTGGGACTGGTCCTTCGCCGTCGGCTCGGCGCTCGCTGGATTTTGCCAAGGCCTCGTTCTGGGCGGCGTGATCGATGGCGTCCCGGTGAAGGACGGCGCCTTCGCCGGCGGCACCTTCGATTTCGTGAGCGGCTTTGCCGTGGCGAGCGGCGTGGGCGTGGTGGCGGGCTACGCGCTCTTGGGCGCTACTTGGCTCATCCTCAAGACATCGGGCGCGACGCAGGCCTTCGGCCGCCGCGCCGCACGACCGGCGCTTCTTGTCACCCTCCTCTTCATCGCGCTGGCGAGCCTCTGGACGCCGCTGACGCATGATGCGATCGCACAGCGCTGGTTCAGCCTGCCGAACATTCTCTTCCTTTGGCCGGTGCCGTTCGTCACCGCGCTCGCGGCGCTCGCCATCTGGCGCACCATCGACGGCGCGCACGAGGCGCTGCCCTTCCTTTTCTCGATCGCGATCTTTTTGCTCGCGCTTTCAGGCCTCGGCGTCAGCCTCTTTCCTTACGCCATTCCCTGGCGGATCACGCTCTGGCAGGCCGCCGCCTCGACACCGACGCTCGAATTCGTCGGCATCGGCGTGCTGATCATCCTGCCGATCACGCTCGCTTACCTAGGCTACGCCCACTGGATTTTCCGCGGCAAGGTGGGCGCCGAAAGCGGTTACGGCGGGGAGTGAACGCGCCGGCTCAGCCGTGCGCGATGAAGCGGTAGCGCTCGAGGCGTGAGGTCATCTCGCTCACGAGATGGATCGATTTTTGGAAATTGCTCTTGCTACGCAGGGTCGCCTTGCCGTTCTCGATCGCAAACACGACCTTTTTGTCCCAGGCGCCGAGGAGCGCGTCGAACACTTCCCAGATCTGGCCTTTCTTGACGCTGAGCACGACCACTTGTCGACGAGTGCGCAGCTGCTTGTCTTCGCCGGGGCGTAGATCGCGGTAATTGGCGGCGACGAGAATGGCGTCGATCGTGGCGCCATCTTCCGAGAGCGGTAGGAGAATGGCGCGATAGAGGATGTCGAAGCCGCCGTGTTGCGCGCTGCCGGAAACGGCCAGCGGACCCACGCTTTCGATGCAGCGCGGCACATAAGCAAGAAGCGCGTGGAGGAGCGAGCTCTGCGGACAGGCGCCGATCGGCTGCCCCTCGAGCGGCGGGCCCGGTGCGTCGAGGAGCTTCGGTCCAACCGACAGGAACTGCGACTGCGCGATGTCGGAGCCAACAACAATGAGCGCGCAATGGGCCCAGTCGGCACCGGCCACCTGCTCGTCTATTTCGGACTTGCTGGGAAAGCGCCGCTCGCCCGTGCGGTCGTCCCAATGCTTCAGCATGCGCGAGACGAGGCGCCGTTGGCTCTGCATGGTGGCGGTGGCATCCGGCATAGCGCGACCCCCGCCGAAGCATAAGGGTCTCCGTTTGCCAAGTGGTTAACGCTTTATTACACGCTTCAGGCGAGATCGACGGCGAAGCGCTTTAGGTCTGCGAGAGTGCAGAACTCGAGGGCGCCTTCATGGGTGGCGCGCAGCACGACGCGGGGCGCCTGACCCGCGGCGAACGCCTCTTGCCAGCGCGGCGCACAGAGGCACCAGCGGTCGCCCGGTTTCAAGCCGGGGAAACCCCATTGCGGCATCGGCGTCGAGAGATCGTTGCCGCGCGCCTTGGAGAAGGCGAGAAAGTCAGCCGTCATCACGACGCAGACCGTGTGGCTGCCGGTATCCTCGGCGCTGGTGTCGCAGCATCCGTTGCGGAAGAACCCGGTCATCGGCTCGATCGAGCAGTTTTCGAGCTTTTCGCCCAACACATTGCGCGACGGTCGTCGCCGCCCGCCACCGCCATCGCCTCGCGGCATGGTCTTCCTCCGGCTCGACTCTCGCCGAAAGATATAGCGCAGGCGATGGTGCGGAAGAAGCGCCGCGTGGCAATCAGGCGTGGCGGCGCTCGAGATGGTTCGCGGCGCGCTGCGGCGGGCGCTCGTCGATGCCGATCTTGCGGAAGTTGGCGGCGCCGAGCGCGGCATCGATGGTCTTGCCGCCATTGTCGGAGAGCGGCAGCAGGATGGCGCGATAGAGGATCGGTCCGTCGGCGAGGATCGTGGTCGAGCCTTCCATCAGGAAATAGGTGCCGCTGGCGGTGACGCGCGGCAGGAACGAGAGCGTGAGCCCGAGGAATGTGTCGGCGGGACAGTCGGCGATGGGGTCGCCGGCGAGGATCTGCGAGCCGGGCGGGCGGAGACCGTCGCCGATGACCGCGAAGATCCACTGATCGAGCATGGGCGCGAAGCGCACGAGCACGCAATTCGACCAGTCGTCGCCGACGAGCCACGGGCGAACGTCGTGCTTGCTCGGGACCTTGCGATCCGCCGCCGCCGCTTCCCACTGGCGCCGCACCCGCGAGACGAGCCGGCGATCGTCGACCACGATTTCCATGCCTAGCATGCTAGAGCGGATCGGTTAATGGAGGGTAATTGGCGGTCGGTCAGTCTGCGGTAGCACTTAGCCCTGCGAAAGCAGGGACCCAGGGGCAAGCGACGGAATCCTGCAATCCTGGATTCCCGCTTTCGCGGGAATGACGTGTCAAAATTTGCCGAGGTTTGAGCTCAGCCTACCAGCGAGCCGCGGAGCGCGCGGTTGGCGACGGTGAGCATGGCGAGGTCGGGCGTCGGCGTCGCCTCGATCTCGCGCACCAGCGCGTCGACGCTGGCAAAGGCGGGCGCCTGGGCGTTGAGCCAGGGGCCGATCTCGCCGCCGTCGGCCACCGCTTTCGCGGTGAATTCCGCCTGATGCGCGTAGAAATCCTCTTGCAGCGCGTCGACCGCGAGCTTTTGCCACGCGGTCTCGGGCTTGAGGCGGCGACACGCCATGCGAAGCGCATCGAGCCGGAAGCGCGCGCCCACCGCATAGAAGATGCGGCCGAGATCGACGATGCCGAGGCCGCTGCCGAGGCCGAGCCGGACGATGTCGACGGCCGAGACCAGGAAGTCGAGCCGCGCCGCCTGCAGTGCCGCCTCGGCGGGCACGCCGCGCGCCTTCAACGCATCGGCGCGACGCATCAACTCGGCGCGCTGCGGCGCCGGCAGGATCTCGCCGATATGCTCGGCGAGCGCGGCGACCCCGGGGCGGAAGGCGTCGATCTGCGCCTCAATCTCGAGCGCAGCGCCGGTGCGCAGGAACCAGGCGGTCGCACGGTCGAGAAGGCGCTTGGTGGCGAGCAGCATCTCCGTCTGCACCGCCGCCGGCGCCTTGTTGTCGAGCGCGCTCACCGCCGACCAGAGCGCGTCCAGCTCGAAGACCTGCTTCACGATCATGTAGGCGCGCGCCACGTCGGTCGCGCCGCGGCCGGTGCGCTCGCGCATCTCGGCAAGGAAGCTGATGCCGCCGCGATTGACGAGATCGTTGGCTAGCGCCGTGGCGATGATCTCGCGCCGCAAGCAATGGCGGCCGATCGCGGGACGGAAGCGCTCGACGAGCGCCGGTGGGAAATAAGCCTCGAGCCCTCGCTCGAGACGCGGATCGGCGGCGATGTCGGAGCTATTGAGCTCCTGCGCCAGCGAATTCTTGACGTACGCCATGAGCACCGCGAGCTCCGGCCGGGCGAGGCCCCGCCCGGCGGCAGCGCGCGTGGTGAGCGTCTCGTCGTCGGCGATGAATTCGACGGCGCGGTCGAGCTCGCCCGAGCGCTCGAGCGCGCGGATGACGCGGAGCTGCTGATCGAGGCGCTCGGCGCCCTGCGCTTCGGCGAGCGACAAGGCGAGGCCTTGCAGATAATTGTCGGCGAGCACCAGCTGCGCCACCGCATCCGTGGTGTCGCGGAGCAGCTTGTTGCGCTGCTTGGTCGTGAGATCGCCGGCAGCGACCACCGAGTCCAAGAGGATCTTGATGTTGACCTCGTGGTCGGAGGTATCGACGCCCGCGGAGTTGTCGATGGCATCCGTGTTGATGCGTCCGCCTTTCAGAGCGTAGGCGATGCGGCCGCGCTGCGTCACCGCGAGGTTGGCGCCCTCGCCGACGACCGCCGCGCGAACCTCTTCGGCATTGACGCGGAGCGCCTCGTTGCCGCGATCGCCGACATCGCTGTTGCGCTCGTCGCGCGCCTTGACGTAGGTGCCGATGCCGCCGAACCAAAGAAGGTCGACGGGCGCGCGCAGGATCGCCTGGACGAGCTCGGCGGGCGTCAGCTGCTTCTCCTCGATGCCGAGGCGCGCGCGGATCTCGGGGCTGAGCATCACCGATTTGGCGCCGCGCTCGAAGACGCCGCCGCCCTTCGAGATGAGCTTCGTCTCGTAATCCGCCCAGCTCGAGCGCGCGAGACCGAAGAGACGCTTGCGCTCGACGAAGCTTTTCGCCGGATCGGGATCGGGATCGAGGAAGATGTGGCGATGATCGAAGGCGGCGAGGAGCTTGACGTGCTTTGATTGCAGCATGCCGTTGCCGAAGACGTCGCCCGACATGTCACCGACGCCGACGATGGTGAAGTCGGTTTTCTGGATGTCGGTGCCGCGCTCGCGGAAGTGGCGCTTCACCGTCTCCCAGGCGCCGCGCGCAGTGATGCCCATCGCCTTGTGGTCGTAGCCCTCAGAGCCGCCAGAGGCGAAGGCGTCGCCGAGCCAGAAGCCGTATTCGGCGCTCACGGCATTGGCGATGTCGGAGAAAGTGGCGGTGCCCTTGTCGGCGGCGACGACGAGATAGGGATCATCGCCGTCGTGCCGCGTCACGTCCTTGGGCGGCACGACCGCCGCGCCCACGATATTGTCGGTGAGATCGAGCATGCCGCGGAGCAGCGTCTTGTAGCACTCGACGCCTTCGGCCTGATAAGCCTCGCGCGCCGCCGGCGGGCGCTTCACCACGAAGCCGCCTTTCGATCCGGTCGGCACGATGACGGCGTTCTTGACCACCTGCGCCTTCATGAGGCTCAAGATTTCCGAGCGGAAGTCCTCCTTGCGGTCGGACCAGCGGATGCCGCCGCGCGCCACCTTGCCGCCGCGGAGATGCACGCCCTCGACGCGCGGGCTGAGCACGAAGATCTCGTAAAGCGGCCGCGGCAGCGGAAAGAGCTCGATCTCGCGGCTCGCAAGCTTGACCGAGAGATAGGGCTTCGCCTCGCCCTTGCCATCGTGCTGGAAGTAGTTGGTGCGCAGCGACTTGCGGACAAGCAAGAGGAAGCTGCGGAGAATGCGATCGGCATCGAGGCTCTGCACGTCATCGAGCGCGCGCTCGACGCTTGCGGCAAGGCGCGTCTCCTCGACATCGCGCGTCTCCTCGCCCTTGAGATCGAAGCGCCGCTCGAAGAGGGCGACGAGACCGCGGGCGATCGCGGGATGCTCGGCGAGCGCGTCCTCCATATAGGCCTGGCTGTAGGTGCTGCCCGCCTGGCGCAGCACCTTGGCGTAAAGGCGGAGCACCATCACCTGACGCCAGTCGAGGCCGGCACCGAGGACGAGGCGGTTCAAGCCGTCGCTCTCCATGGCGCCGTCCCAGATGCGCAGGAACGCCGCCTCGAAACGGGCGCGGTCACGCGCCACGTCGACCTCGCCGGTGGGCATGGTGAGGCTGAAATCCTGCATCGAGAGCGCCGCGCCCTCGCCGCGTGCGATGACGTAGGGCACCTCGGCGATCGCTTTGAGGCCCAAATGCTCGAGCACCGGCAGCACGTCGGACAGCGCGAGTGGCGCGCCTGTGCGATAGATCTTGAAGCGCAGCTCGGACGCTTCCGCCTCGAGCGTGCGGTAAAAAGTTACCGCGATTGGTGCGCCCTGGCGCACTTCTTCGAAGCGATCGATGTCGTAAACGGCGGCGGGCGCGACGAAGCGTTCGCGATATGAGGTCGGGAACGCCCCGGCATAGGCACGCCAAAGCGCGAGGCCCGCTTCCTCGCCCTTCGCTTCGGCGAGCGCTGCGGAGAGGCGGTCGGACCAGCTGCGTCCCGCTTCGGCGAGTTTGCGCTCGACCGCCGCCACCTCAACCAGCGACACCTGTCCCGGCTTGGTGCGAAGAATGAAATGGACGCGCCCCAGCACGGATTCATCGAGCTGGGCATTGAAGCTGTCGACGGTGCCGCCGAAGGCTTCCTCGAGAATGGCGGCGAAGCGCTGCCTGAGCGCCGTGTCGTAGCGCTCGCGCGGCACGTAGACGAGGCAGGAGACGAACCGCTCGAAGGGGTCGCGGCGGACGAAGAGGGCGATGCGCTGGCGCTCCTGCAGATTGAGAATGCCGAGCGCCTGCTCGAGGAGCTCGTCCTCGCCGATCTGGAAGAGCTCGTCGCGCGGATAGGTGTCGAGAATGTGGAGGAGCGCCTTGCCGTCATGGCTCGACGGCGGAAAGCCCGAGCGCCCCATCACATGCTCGACCTTGCGGCGGAGCAGCGGAATGGCGCGGGGGCTGCGGCTATAGGCGAGCGAGGTGAAGAGGCCGACGAACAGGCGCTCACCCACCGCCTTGCCGCTCTTGTCGAACATCTTGACGCAGATCACGTCCATGTGGACGGGGCGGTGCACCGCCGCGCGCCGATTCGACTTGCTGATCATCATGAGGCGCGGCTCGCGCAGGAACTCGCGCACATCGGGCGGCAAGGTCGCGAAATTGCGCAAGCCGTCGAAGACCGTGTAGCTCTCGTTCCGCAAGATGCCGAGGCCGCTGCCCCGCACGATGTCGAGGCCGCCTTCCTTGCCCTCGCCGAAATGGTATTCGCGGAAACCCAGGAAGGTGAAATTGTCGTCCTCGAGCCAGGCAAGGAAGTCGAGCGCTTCGCGTTGCTCGCTTTGCGGCAAGGGCGGGGGCGAGCCCTGCAAGCCGTCGACGATCTGCGCCAGGCGCTGGCGCATCGGCTGCCAATCCTCGACCGCGACGCGCACCTCGGCGAGCACGCCCTCCAAATGCATGGCGAGCTCGGCCAGGCGACGCGGATCGCTCTCCTCGCTCACCTCCACATGCATGAAGGATTCGCGGAGCGCCTTGCCGTTGGTCTTGGCGTCCGCATCGTGAAGGCGCGTGAGGCGTCCCCCGGCATCGCGCTCGACGCGGAGAATGGGATGGATGACGAGGTGGACGGTGTGCCCTTTGGCGGCGAGCGCCGCGGTGATGCTGTCGACCAGGAACGGCATGTCGTCGTTGACGATCTCGACCGTGGTGCGCGCCGAGCGCCAGCCATGCTCCTCGAGCCGCGGATTGATGACGCGCACCTTCGCCTGGCCGGGCGTGCGGCTCTCGGCGAAGCGCCAGAGCGAGAGCGCCGCTCCGTAAAGATCCTCGGCCGGACGAGCGCAAATGTCGTCGGGCGGCACATGCCCATAGAATTGGCGCAGGAAGCGCGCGACATCGTCGCCGCGTTCGCGGCCGAGGCGCTGCGCCGCAAGCATGGCGGCGCTTTCGACGGCTTCGTTTTTCTGCTGCTCAACCCGCACTGCCATGCCCGCTTCTCCCGGATCTCGCTGCCTCATCATAAGCGGCGACTGCGGCATCGGCCCATGGGCCGACCCCTTCCGCCAGCACAGGCTGGCGCGGCCGCACACCCTACTGTCGAGGAGTTAACTAAAATCTTACCTGACTGGCGATGTCCATGACACCTTGGGGCGGGGTGGTTCGCGTAAGTGATTGAAGGAGCAGTCTTCTTGCTCCGATGCGGGGTCCCGAAGCGAGGCGATCAAGCCTGTTTCATGCATGGGCGGCGCGGCGTAGAGTTGGTTTAACCGCCGAGAATGGCTGGATCAGGAGGGGCAGGGCTCATGCCAGGGATCAAGGTCACCGACATCGCCTATGGCCGGCTGCGCGCGCCGGACCTCGACGCCATGGAGGCATTCCTCACCGATTTCGGCATGGTGCGCGCGGCGCGGACGCCGAGCGCCCTCTACATGCGCGGCACCGACCCCGCCCATCACATCCACGTCACCGAGAAAGGCGAGCCCGCCTTCGTCGGCTTCGCTTACAACGCCGCCAGCGAGGACGACCTTTATCGCCTCGCCGATACGCCCGGCGCCTCAGAGGTCGAGAGCGTCGACGAGCCCGGCGGCGGCAAGCGCGTGCGGCTCAAGGAGCCCAACGGCTATCAGATCGAAGTGGTGCACGGGATCGAGCGGCTCGCGCCCATCACCGTGACGCGCCAGCCGATCAATGACGGCGCGCTGCCGCTGAAGCGCAAAGGCGAGCTCTTTCGGCTCCGCCGCGGCCCCTCGCAGGTGAAGCGCATCGGCCATGCCGTGATGGGCACACCCCGCCTGCAAGAGACCGTGCGCTGGTTTCGCGACACCCTTGGCCTCCTCCGCTCCGACGACCTCTATGCCGGCAGCAAGGACAATGTCATCGGCTCGTTCAACCGCTGCGACCGCGGCGCCGAATTCGTCGACCATCACGTTTTCTTTTGCTTGAAGCACGAGAAGACCGGCCTCAACCACTTCTCGTTCGAGGTCCAGGACATGGACGACGTCTTCGCCGGCCATCAGTATCTGAAATCGCTCGGCAAGTACGAGCATATGTGGGGCCTCGGCCGCCATCTCCTCGGCAGCAACGTCTACGATTACTGGGCGGACCCGTGGGGCCGCATCCACGAGCACTGGTCCGACAGCGATCGCCTCAACGCCCAAAGCGGCGGCACGCTGATGCCCGCCGAAGAAGGCCTCGTCTCGCAATGGGGCGAGCCGCCACCGCAGAAGCTCTTGGAGCGCATCTGCCCGTAAGCGCGTTCACCAGCGCATGCGTATTGCGTTTGGCGGTCTTGCCGGCACGGGAAAGACGACACTAGCTCGCGCGCTCGCCGATGCCGATCGTGCCGTCTATCTCAGAATCGACACGATCGAGCAGACACTGCGATCTTCCGGGACTCTCGCCGCCGATGTCGGACCGGCGGGCTACATGGTCGCTTACGCCCTAGCCGAGGCGAACCTGGGCCTCGGTCATGTGGTCGTCGCCGATAGTGTCAATCCGCTGCGAATCACCCGTCAGGCATGGTGTGATGTGGCCCACGGGAGCGGGGGCATCTATCCGCGAAGTCGAGATCGTTTGCTCCGACCGCGAGGAGCATCGCCGGCGTGTGGAAACACGGAGCGTCGATGTCGCCGGCTTGGCCGCTCCCACCTGGGAGCAGGTCCTTGATCGCCACTACGAGCCTTGGGATCGGCCGCATCTCGTGGTCGACACCGCGCATCGCACGCCCGAGGAGGCGCTCGCGGAATTGCAGTTCGAGATTGGGCGTCACACGACTTCACGGGAGAGGCGTTGAGCCCCATTGCGCCGCCGCCCACACGCTCGCTTGATGGGCGGGACCCCGACAGCCCAAAAAATTCTGGCGCCGGTGTCGGTTGGCGGGTGTGCCGTTCGTCATTGGTATGGCGGAACGCAAAGCCCCAGCCTACCTGGAGCGAGCGGGTCGCCATCCCCGTCTCTGCAACAGGAAGGTTTGCCATGGATGCCACCATACCCGTGAATTCCGCCTTCTTCGCCGCGATCCTTGGTCTTCTCGGCGGGCTATTGACCACGAATGTCATCGTGAACCGGGTTCGTGCACGCGTCGATGCGGGCGACGGCGGCGTGGCGAGGCTCGCGCAAGCCATTCGTGCGCACGCGAATTTCGCCGAGCAAGCGCCGCTTGCGCTGATCGTCATTGGCTTGGCGGAAGCATCAGGCGCTCGCGCGCTCGTCATCCAACTCCTCGGCGTGGCGCTCCTTGCCTCGCGCCTTGCCAGCGCTTATGCCCTCAATCGCTCGCTCGGCCAATCGCCGCTACGGCAGTTCGGCGGCGGTGTCAGCGTGCTCGTCGCGGTCGCGGCGGCCGTCGTGACCCTACTGGCCCTCGCCGGTATCCGCTAATCAGACTAGCCGCGCCGCGCGGCAGCCGCGGCAAGACGCGCGAGGCCCAGCAGCGCGTCGCGGCAGATAGCATCGGCCGGCAGGCCCGTGCGCTTGGCGTTGATCTCCGCCTCGAGGAGCACGGTCAAAGCCTGTGTCGCGCGGCGCTCGGGCCAGAGGCGGAGCTGGCGGCGGACGCGGTCCTGCATGCGGAAGAAGAGCGGCGGACGGAGACTGCGCAAGGCGTCGTCCTCGCTCATTCCTTGCGCAAGACGCGCCGCGAGAAGGCTGAGCCGCTGAAAATGCCGCATCGCCGCGCGGATGACGGTGACGGGCATTTCCCCTTCCTGAAAGGCGCGTTCGAGCGCCCGCTCCACTTGCGCGGCGTCACCCTCGGCGGCGGCGAGCACGATGTCGTCGAGATCGAGCGCGGCGCTGTCGCCGATCGAAGCGCGCACCTCCTCGAGACCGACGGTGCCGCCGTCGCCGGCATAAAGCGCGAGCTTTTCGAGCTCGCCGCGGCTCAGGAGACGATCGCCGCCCAGATGCGTCGCGAGATATGCGATCGCTTCGCCGCTCGCCGCCACCTTGTGCGCGCCCAGCACCTCGCGCGCGAGCGCCTCGAGCTCGCGCCGGCCGTCGGCGTAGCAGGCGATGGCGACGGCGGCGGCGGCGCTCTCGAAAGCGCGGCGCAAGCTCGAGCGCGCGGCAAGCTCGCCTGCCTCTACCACGAGGAAGCTGTCGCCGGGCGGGAGATCGCCAAGGAAGCGCTCGAAGAGCGCGCCGACGCCGTCGCCTGCGTCACGAATCCGCACCAGGCGGCGCCCGCCCACCAGGCTGAGCGCCGCGGCCTCGTCCCAGAGGCGCGCCGGATCGGCGCCGAGCGCCGTCGCGGCAAGGTCGGCGACGCGAAAGGCGTCCTTCGGGTCGGGCACGATGGCATGCGCGAGCCGGTCGGCGCGCTCGCGCACCAAGCCCGCGTCGCCGCCATAGATGAGGGCGGCGCGCGCGGTGCGGTCGGGTGCGGCAAGAAAGGCTCCGAGGCGCGCCGGCGCGAGCTTCACGCGCGCTCAGCCCGCATGCTGCTGGAGAAATATGGCAATCCGGGTGCGAATCTCATCGGCGAGATCGCGGACAGTCCGGGTGTCGGAGTCGTCTTGCGCCACCTGCGCCGCGAACGCGTCGTTCACCACATTGAAGGCGCTCAGCGAGCGGGCGCTTCCGCGATAAAGCACTTTCGACGTCTTCGCGTCGGCAAGCACGATGATCGCGGTGACGTAGACCTGGCCGCGCGTTGCGGTGGCGTCGCGCTGAATGCCGAGATCGGCGCGCGCGACGGCGAGCGTGACGCTCAGCTGATAGCGCGTCTCGAGGGAGAGGCCGCGCGGATTGAGCTGCTCGCGCAAGGAGAGTTCGAGTTGCTGACCCATGCGATCGGCAATCGGCATCACCTTGACGGCGGCGAGCGCCGGCTCGTCGGCGGTGCGGTGGCTCTCGGCATAAAGCGGATGGAAGCCGCAGGCGGCGAGGGGGAGCATGAGCAGCAAGAGAACGATGCAGCAAATCGCTTTGCCAGCGTGGAACCGTCCTATTCCGTCGTCCCTGCGAAAGCAGGGACCCAGGGCAAGCGATGGAGCGCTGCAACCCTGGATTCCCGCTTTCGCGGGAAAGACGGTGAAAGAAGTGATCGACATCGGCTATCTCAGAGCGCCTCTAAACCACCACATTGATGATCCGGTTGGGCACGATGATGATCTTGCGCGCAGGCTTGCCGGCGATGGCGCGTTGCACCGCCGGCTGCGCGAGTGCCGCGGCCTCGGCGGCGGCACGCTCGCCGTCGCGCGGCAGCTCGATGGTGGCGCGGAGCTTGCCGTTCACCTGCACGGCGATGGTGACGGTGTCCTCGATGGTGAGCGAGAGATCGGCCTCGGGCCAGCGCTCGTCGGCGAGCAGCGTCGCATGGCCGAGCGCCTGCCATAGCTCCTCGGCGAGATGCGGCATCATCGGCCCGATGAGGCGCACCGCCACCTCGATCCCCTGCCGGAACACCTGCGCGGCGCCCGCACCTTCGCCCATCTCCTCGAGCGCGTTGGTGAGCTCGCGCACGCGGGCCACCGCGCTGTTGAAGCGGAACTTCTCGATGTGATCGGTGACGGCCGCGATGGCGCGGTGGATGGCGCGCCGCGCCTTGTCGACGTTGGGCGCGAGCTCGTTCGGGAGCGGCGCGCCCGCCGGTGCGAGCGCGATCCGCGGTTCCGTCACCAAGTTGTAGAGTCGGTTAACGTAGCGCCAGGCGCCTTCGATGCCGGCGTCGGTCCATTCGAGATCGCGCTCGGGCGGGCTGTCGGAGAGAAGATAAAGCCGCGCGGTGTCGGCGCCGAAATCCGCGACGATCGCTTCGAGACCGACGACGTTTTTCTTCGACTTGCTCATCTTCTCCATGCGGCCGACCTCGACCGGCCGGCCTTTGGCGTCGACGAGCCGCCCCTCACCCTCCCGGCGGACCTCCTCGGGGAAGAGCCACTGCCCGTCGGCGTCGCGGTAGGTCTCGTGACACACCATGCCCTGGGTGAAGAGCCCGGCGAAGGGCTCTTTCACATCGAGATAGCCGCAATCCCTGAGCGCGCGGTTGAAAAAACGGGAATAGAGGAGATGGAGCACGGCGTGCTCGATGCCGCCGATATATTGATCGACCGGCATCCAGTAATCGACGTCCTTGCGCTCAAACGGCTTGTCCGAGCGCGGTGAACAGAACCGCTCGAAATACCAGGAGCTTTCGAAGAAGGTGTCGAAGGTGTCGGTCTCGCGCAGCGCCTTGCCGCCGCATTGGGGACAGGCGACGTGCTTCCACGTCGGATGATGATCGAGGGGATTGCCGGGCTTGTCGAAGGTGACGTCGTCGGGGAGCCGCACCGGCAAATCCTTCTCCGGCACCGGCACGATGCCGCACTTGCGGCAGTGGATGACGGGAATGGGGCAACCCCAATAACGCTGGCGCGAGACGCCCCAATCGCGCAGCCGATAGGCGATGGTCCCCTGCCCGGCGCTGCTCGCCTCGAGGCGCTCGATGACGCGGCGCTTCGCCGCCGGCACGTCGAGGCCGTCGAGGAAATCGGAATTGATGATGGTGCCGTCGCCGAGATAGGCCTCGCTGCCGACGGCGAAGGTCCTGGGATCTTCACCCGGCGGCAGCACCACCGGCTTCACCGGCAGGCCATACTTGCGCGCGAAGTCGAGGTCGCGCTGGTCGTGCGCGGGGCAGCCAAAGATCGCGCCGGTGCCGTACTCCATCAACACGAAATTGGCGACGTAAACCGGCAGCTCCCAGCCCGGCACGAGCGGGTGCAGCGCCTTGACGCCGATGTCGACGCCTTTCTTCTCGGCCGTTTCGAGCGTCACCTCGCTCGTCCCCATGCGGTTGCACTCGGCGATGAACTCGGCGAGCGCGGGATTATTTTTAGCGAGTTCTTGCGCCAGCGGGTGATTGGGCGAAAGCGCGCAGAAAGAGGCGCCATAGAGCGTGTCGGGACGCGTCGTGAAGATTTCGAGCCGCTCGCTCCGCCCTTTGATGCCGAAGAAGGCGCGGGCACCTTCGGAGCGGCCGATCCAATTCTCCTGCATGATCCGCACGCGCTCGGGCCAGCGCTCGAGTGTCTTGAGCGCGTCCAAGAGATCGTCGGCGTAATGGGTGATGCGCAGGAACCATTGCGACAAGAGGCGCTTTTCGACGACCGCGCCCGAGCGCCAGCCGCGACCGTCGATCACCTGCTCGTTGGCGAGCACGGTGTTCTCGATCGGGTCCCAATTGACCCATGACTCCCTGCGGTAGGCGAGGCCCGCCTTGAGGAAGTCCAAGAACATCTTCTGCTCATGCCGATAATAGTCGGGATGGCAGGTGGCGACCTCGCGTGTCCAGTCGTAGGACAGCCCCATCATCTCGAGCTGGCCGCGCATGGTGGCGATGTTGTCGTCGGTCCAGCGCGCGGGATGCACCTTGCTCGCCATCGCCGCGTTCTCGGCGGGGAGGCCGAAGGCGTCCCAGCCCATGGGATGGAGCACGTTGAAGCCCTGCGCGCGCTTGTAGCGCGCCACCATGTCGCCCATGGTGTAGTTGCGGACGTGCCCGACATGGAGCTTGCCGGAGGGATAGGGAAACATCTCCAGCACGTAGTATTTGCGGCGGCTCGGGTCGGTCTTGACCTCGAAGGTGCCGCGCTCCCGCCAAACGTTCTGCCAGCGCGCTTCTGCTTCCTTGAAATTATAGCGCGCCATCGCGCCCGACCCTGCTCTCGTTCGCGTCGCGGAATTAGCGACTGGAGAATGGCAATCTATAGCACGTCATCCCTGCGAAAGCAGGGACCCAGGGCAGGCGACGGAGTGCTGCAACCCTGGATTCCCGCTTTCGCCGGAATGACGGCAAAGGGAATGCCGGTTTCATCCAATGCAGTCGCGGGGGCGCATCACCCGTTCTTACTTCGAGGCGGTGCTGAGCCGCATCTGGCGCGCGCGGGTCAGGATGGCGTTCTCGATGTCGACGGCGGTCTGCTGCTCGACCGGTGCATCGGCCCACTGTCCGCCAGCTTCGCGCTTCTGGCGGAACACCGTGCAGCGCACACCATCGGCGCGCAGCTCGCGGGCGAGGATGAAGACATTGACCTTGAAGCGCTCGTTCGGCGATTCGTTGGGGCTGAACCAGTCGGTGATGATGACGCCGCCGAAGGGATCGGCCGAGGCAAGCGGCATGAACGAGACGGTGTCGAGCGTCGCCCGCCAGAGATAGGAGTTGACGCCGACGCCGGCGGGACCACCGCCACCGCCGCCGCCGCTATCCTTCTTGCTGTTGCCGAAGAAGTAGCTGAACAGCGATCCCGTCGCTGTCGTATCAGCCGGAGGGTCGCCATAGCGCTGCGTCGGGTCGCGGGGATCAACCTCGGACGGCCGCTTCAGCTTGGCGCCGTTGTCGGCGGTCGGGCTCGAATCATCGTTGCGTGAGAGCAAGCTGCAGCTCGCCAAGAAGGCGGCCAAGCCAATGAGCCAAACGATCCGTCTGGTAGACATGGGGCTCCCCCTCTCGATCAGCCTGTGCCTCGGGGTCGTTCCCCACCCCAGCGGCCGGCTGATCCTACACCCGCCGGCCGGAAAATTCCGCTAGAACTTGCGGCATTCCGGAGGTTTAGCCGGCTTGACGGGCGACGGCAACCGCCGTCATGGTCGCGGCGATGGGCGCACCCCCCGACATTGCCGCCAATCTGGCCGCCGTGCGCGCCCGCATCGGCGCGGCGGCCACGGCCGCCGGGCGCGCCCCCGCCGATGTCACGCTCATCGCCGTCGGCAAGACCCATGGCCCTCCCGCCATCGCCGCGGCGCTTGCCGCGGGGCAGCGGCAGTTCGGGGAAAACCGGGTCCAGGAAGCGGCGCTCAAATACCCCGCCCTCAAGGCCGCCACACCAGGGCTCGAGCTCCATCTCATCGGCCCCCTTCAGACCAACAAGGTGAAGGAAGCCGTGGCCCTCTTCGATGTCATCGAGACCGTCGACCGGCCGAAGCTTGCCGAGGCGCTCGCCTGCGAGATGGCGCGGCAGGGCCGCCGTCCCCGTCTTTTCGTCGAGATCAATACCGGCGAGGAGCCACAAAAGGCGGGGGTGCTTCCCGTCGAGGCCGACGCCTTCATCGCCCAATGCCGAGGGCTCGAGCTCGAGATCACCGGACTCATGTGCATCCCGCCCGCGGGCGAAGAGCCCGCGCTTCATTTCGCCTTGCTGCGCGAGATCGCGCGGCGGAACGGCATCGCGGCTCTCAGCATGGGCATGAGCGCCGATTACGAGACCGCCATCCGCTTCGGCGCCACCCATGTGCGGGTGGGGACGGCAATTTTCGGCGCGCGCGAGCGTCCGGCGGGCGTGTAGCGACAGACTCAGTCGCGCCGGCTCCGCCGACGCGCGGCGGCGCGCACCGGTCGCGATGTCCGGACCGAGGCTCCCGGGGCCGGCCCGCTCGCGCCGCGTGCGACATAGCGGCGGAGATGCGCCATCGCCTCCTTGACGGCAGCCTCGACCGGCAGCGCGCTGCGCTTCACTTTGCCCATGAGCATCGCGCCTTGGACGGCGGCGATGCAGAAATCCGCCATCCGCTCCGTATCGGCGTCGGCGGTGAGCTTCCCCTGCGCCTGTTCGCTGATGAAGAAGGCGCGGAGCTTGTTCTTGATGATCTCGAAGAGGTGGCTCAGATCCTGGCGAACGAGCTCGTCCTTCTCGCTGACGCCATGGCCGATGGTGCCGAAGGGGCAGCCCCTCAGCATGCGGAAATGCTTCTGCACCTCGATATGGGCGATGAACCAGCGTTCGAGGTCGTCCCAGGAGCGAACCTCGTAGTTCACCGGGCCGCCGCCGGACTCGACGGCCTCGATGTAGCTGAGCAAGACCTGGTGGACGAGGCCCTCCTTGCTGCCGAAGTAGTGATAAAACTGGCCCTTGCCGGCGCGTGAGGCCTCGAGGATCTCATCCGGGCTCGTCGCGCCCACCCCCTGCTTGTGGAAGAGATCCGCCGCGGTGCGCAGGATGCGCAGTCGTGTCGCCGCTCCTCTTTCTGACTCTCCACGCATCGCCACCCTCCAAATTGTACTGACAGGTACAGAACATGGTGCTAAATTAACGGCAGCAGCACATCTATCGAGAGCTCACTCTGTACTTGTATCACGGCGCGAAAAGCGCTGCGATCTCTGCGTTTCCGAGGTCACCGGCGAAAATCGGGCACATGAGACTCGACACCGGCGCCCTTCACGGCTTCGTGATTGTACCGGCAAGTCATCTGCATGTCCATGCGACGGGGGGCTACCTGAACCGAGGGAGGACCAACATGTCGGGCGTTCCTGCGGGATTCCACAATATCACGCCACAACTCGTGCTGAAGGACGCGTCCGGCGCGATCGAGCTCTATAAACGCGTCTTCGACGCCGTCGAAGTCGTTCGTATTCTGGCACCCGGCTCGACCAATATTTTCCACGCATGCATCTCGATCGGCGATTCCCGAGTCTTTTTGGTCGATGAAGTTGCCACAATCCGATCGGCTCCAAAGGACGGCGCCGTGGGCGCTCGTTTTTACCTCTACGTCGAGGATGTCGATGCGCGGCACAAAAAGGCGACCGCGGCCGGCATGAAAGAGGTTGCTGCACCAGAAAACATGCCGTGGGGAGACCGCATGAGCATTGTGTCCGACCGACACGGCCAAGAATGGTCGTTGGCGGCTCCAATCCGGAAGTGACGATCGTCGCTTCACGCGAACGCTGACGAGGGGGAGTGAAAGAATGAGTGACAAGATCGCCGGCAATGCCTGGTGCGACATCATTCATCATCGAGCCAGTGGCATCCTCGAGCTCCGCTGGCTTCCCGCCACGATGACGGATAGCGCGTTCAAGGCAACGCTTGCCTTGCTGGCCGTGGAAGCGGAGCGGTTGCGGCCGGCTTTCGTGCTGATCGATGCCCTCCAGTTTCGACATCGCTTCGGCGAGGGCATGATGCAGTGGCGCAACGACTGCATCATCCCCCGCTACGGCGCCGCGGGCGTGCGAAAATTCGCCTTCCATGTCCCCGGCGAATTTCCAAACACCATCGAGAAGGGCGGCGGCGAGTCGGTGGACGGACCGGCCATCTTTCCGACCGCGTGGTTCTCGGAGCGCGAGAACGCGCTCGCTTGGTTTGGCAAGAAGTAAACCGCGGCTTCCGCCCAAGGGCTAGGGTTTAGGGCGCGAGATCGATTTCGCCGCCGCGGGGCGGCTTTTGCTGCTGCAGCTGCATGTATTTGTCGAGCGCGTCGAGCATGCGCTGCGGCATGTCGACGGGCCCGCTTTGCGAGACGCCCGAAACCGAAGAAGCTGGGCTCGGGATCGGCACCGTCGGCGTGGGACGGGCCGCGCCAGGGAGCGCCTGGCCCGTGAGCTGCAGCGCAATGGGCGCGGTGATTGGCCGGCCGGTCATGGATTGCCGCTGCGCCGTCCGCTGGAAGAAGGCATTTTGCGCGAGGAAAGCTTGCTCCGCAGCGCTCGGCGCGCCCGTCGCGCGTGCCGGGGTCGCGGACGGCGCGCCCTTGAAGAGGGGAATGGGCGGGTGCGCGTCGGCCGTGAAGGGGATCGCCGTGGAACCAGGTGCAGCCGTGGGGGCAGCGGGCGCTGCGGCCGATAG
Source organism: Allostellaceae bacterium (assembly GCA_035945115.1). GTDB lineage: Bacteria > Pseudomonadota > Alphaproteobacteria > ATCC43930 > CGMCC-115725 > DAHUYF01. The sequence goes on along the minus strand of DASZAN010000072.1, from coordinate 32,149 downwards.
CGGCGGGGCGGCAGCCACGGGCGCTGCGGTAATGGGCGCCGGCGGCGCCGCCGGAGCATCGAGCGAAGGAGCCGCGGCTGCGCCCGAGGCAGCGGGGTCAGCCGCGGCGACCTGGGTCTTGGCGCCGTCATTCGACTCGCCGCTCACCAGGGCTAACGCCAACTCGCCCGGGTCTTTGCCGGTCTCCTCCTTGACCGCCACGGAAATGGCACCGGCCGCGAGGCCGAGCGGCCCGCCGAAGAGCCCGTCGCCGACGATGCGCGCGACATTGCCCGGCGTGTCGCCGGTGAGCCAGCGGTAGATCGCGCTCACCACGGGGATGTGTTGCAGCGGGTTGATGGTGTCGAGGAGGTCGTGAAAGCTGAAAGAGCCGCCATCCTTCCAGGCATGGGTGCGGCTCGGCGCCGGTTCGATCGGCGGCACGAAGCTGGCGGAAACCGGGAAGACGTCGATGGCGGCGTCGCTCATGCTGTTGGCGCACAAGCAAGGGCAATGCCAGCCGCTTCTTCACGGTTGCCGCGCTCGTCGCTTGCTCTGGGTCCCTGCTTTCGCAGGGACGACGACGAGTAAAAGGACCGGCGGGGCTAAGATCGGCAAATCCTGCCGGGCAATTTTAGAGGAGGTGACCGCTGCGGCTCGCTTTGCTGCGCAGATAGCGCTCGTTATGGCCGTTCGCCGGAAAGACGTGCGGCACGCGCTCCACAACGCTGATGCCGCAGCGGATGAGCGCTTCGACTTTCTCCGGATTGTTGGTGAGGAGCCGCACGCGCTCATAGCCCAGTTGGCGCAGCATCTCGGCGGCGGGCAAGTAGACGCGCTCGTCGGCATCGAAGCCCAGCTGCTCGTTGGCATCGTAGGTGTCGAAGCCGGCGTCCTGCAGCTGATAGGCGCGGAGCTTGTTGACGAGGCCGATGCCGCGGCCCTCTTGCGCAAGATAGAGAAGCACGCCACTGCCGACGCGGGCGATCTCGGCAATCGCACCGCGCAGTTGATCGCCGCAGTCGCAACGCAGGCTCCCCAAGAGGTCGCCGGTGAAGCATTCGGAATGGAGTCGCAGGAGCACCGGCACCTTGGGATCGGGATCGCCGATGAGGATGGCGAGATGCTCGATGCCGCCGTCGCTCGGGCGGAAGGCGATGATGCGCGTGTCCTCGGCGTCATTGAGCGGCACGCGCGCCTCGCTCACCGGTCGGAGCGAGCGCGCTGCCGCCGCCTGATAGGCGAAGATGTCGGACGCCTCGAGAAGGACCAATCCCTCGCGTTCGGCGAGCGCCGCGGGGCTCCGCGTCGCGAGCGGCGCGGCAACAGCGGCGGGAAGGAGACGCGCGAGCTTGACGAGCTCGACCGCCGCGGCGGCGACACCGGTCGCGGTCGCAGCGCCGTCGAGCGGCAGGCGCTTTCCCTGTGCGGCACCGGGATCGGCGAGATCGCGCAGCTCTTCGGCGCGGACATCGCTCGCCGCACGCATCAGCACGGCGCCGCCGGGCGCGCTCGGCGGCGGCATCAGCCCCAACGCCGCGGCGCGCCGCGCGGTCAGCGCCAACGACAGCGGACCGCCCGAGAGCCCTCTGATGCGCGTGAGACTCTCGGGGCTCACCGCCTCGGCGGCTTGCGCCAAGAGCGCGGTTCCTTGCTCGCGCAACAGTACGAGACCGCCGCGGCGCATATCGGCGATCGCACGATCGACCTGGCGCAGCGCCCGCTGATCGGCGGCGAGCGGGATGGGTCTTGGGTTCAGCACGTCGATACTCTCATGCGCCTTATGTAGTGATCCGCACGGCCACGCGACGGGTGCCCATAAGCTGGACGATATCGGCAACAAAAGAATAACCCAAGAGGATGAGGCCGCCGAGGCAGAGCCAGGTCGCCAACGGCGCGGCGGGCGGTGCGAGCGCCGCGAGGAGCGCCAGGATCTGGACCACGCAGACCGCCTTGCGGCGGAAGCTCGCCGGCAAGGGCAGGGCCAGGATCGGCCAGAAAAAGCCCGCGCCCACAAAGAGATAACGCAAGAGGCCGGCGATCATCACCCAGCCGCCGGCGGCCCCAGCGCGCGCCACCAACATGGTCAAGACGAGCACGAAAAGCGCGTCCACCTCCATGTCGAAGCGCGCGCCGAAGGGGCTCGCCAAGCCGGTGCGACGCGCCGCCCAGCCGTCTGCGCCGTCGAGCAGCAGCACGATCAAGCCCGAGAGCACCAGGGCCCAGCGGAGGTTCTCTGTAAGCAGCACCCCTTCGACGACCGCCCCCAGCAGCAGCGCGACATAGCCCGCCCGCGCCAGCGTGAGCGCGTTCGCCGCGCCGAAGCGCCGGTGCGGCGCGTGCTGCGGCAGTGCCCAGAGGACGAGAGCGGCGATCGCCGCGTAGATGGCGAGCGCCGCGACGATGCCGCGCCAGCCGAGCCCGGCCGCGGGCACGAGCAGAAAGGCTGCCGCGGCAACCGCGCCGCCCAAGGACGCCAGCCGCCATGCGGCGTCGATCAGCAACGGTCGAGGCGACAAAGCACTTGATCCTCAAGTGGTTGGGGAACGGCCTGAGGCCGCCTGCGCGGCGGCGCGAGACAATGACGCGAAAGCGCAACAATCACAAGCTGCATTGACCCCATCGCTGGCACCGGTCGCGCAGAGTTGGAAACGCCGAGCCCCCCGCCGATCTTCCCGATAAAGATACCGTGATAAGACCCGCCGGGGCGGAATTGTCATCCCGACAATCGCGCTGCCGACGGCGGCCTCACTGCCTGATAAGATCGCGGCCATGGACGGCCTCAGCCGATCACAGCGAGCCCTCGAAGACGCCATGGCGCGTCAGGGCTACGCCTTTCTCAGCGGCGACGAGATGCGGCCGCTCCTCGCGCGTGCCGCCAGTCTCGCTGATTGGGACGCCTTCGCGGCGAGTTGGGACGGCATGCCCGTCGACACCTACATGGCCGATGGCGGCCGCTACCGCCGGCGGCGCCATGCCGTGTTCGCGGCCGCGCCCGGCGCGCCCATCATCCGCCAGCCGCATCAGCCGCACTATCAGAGCGTCGAATACAACGCGCTTCATGGCGGCATCGAGCGCTGGTTCGAGCCGATGCCCGAGCACGTCGCCGGCGGCGCCAGCGTCCCCACGATTCTCGAATTCTGCCGCGGCTTGTTCGAGCGCTTGGACGGCGCGCGTCGCGCCTGGCACATCGAGCTCCATCAGTTCCGCATCGAGGCACGCGCCGGCGAAGCGGGCAAGCCCACGCCCGAGGGCCTTCACCGCGACGGTGTCGACTATGTGCTGGTGCTGCTGATCCGCCGCCAGAACATCAAGAGCGGCACCACGACGATTCACGATCTCGACCGACGCATGCTCGGCAGCTTCACCTTGACGCGGCCCTTCGATGCGGCGCTGGTGCACGATGCCCGCGTTTTTCACGGCGTGACACCCGTCGAGCCGGTTGATCCTTCGGCGCCCGCCTTCCGCGACGTGCTGGTGGTGACCTTCCGCCGCGCGTGAGCTTGCTCACCCGCCGGCGACGCGCTTTTCGAAGACGATCTCGTAAGGCGAGAACCCGTATTTGAGATAGGCCGCGCGCGCCGCGGCATTGGCGGCGAGCGCGCCAATCCTGAGGCGCGTCACGCCGTGCTGCGCCAACTGCCGCTCGGCTGCGGCCAGAAGCTGCTGCGCAATGCCACGGCCGCGTGCCGCTTCCAGCACACAGAGATCGGAGATCAAACCGAAGCGGTTGGAATCGGGCGTCTCGATGAGGTGATCGTCCGCGACGATCCAGCCGGCGATGAAGCCACGAAAGATGCCATCCTCGTGGGCCACGAAAATGGCGCCGCCGTTCTCGCGCACTTGCGCGGCGAGCCATTCGAGATAAGCGCCGGCCACCGCTTCGCCGGGAAGGCGGCTGTCGTGCAGCGTGCGCTCCGCCTCCTGCAACTCGATGAAGGCGCGGCGCAGGTCAGCGCTGTCGCTCGCGCGCGCTTGTCGGATCGTCATCGCCATGGGCCGACGCTAGCCCATCCGGCGCTTTCAGCACAGCGCGTCAGCGGCACGTCTTTGCTATGGTGCGGCCGCACCGCGATCCGTGAGGCCGCTCAGCATGCACCGCATTCTTCTCGTCACCACCATCGCCACCGTCCTCACCGGCTTGCTCTGCACGGTCTTGAAGCCCAATCACGAAGGTCCGTTGCCGCGCGGCTTCCAGCACCCGGTGATCGCGGCGGAATTGGTGATGAACGCTGCCGAGATCGTGCAGGTCTATGGCACGAGCGCGCAAAGCGGCGCCTGCGCCGCGGCGAGACCTGATGCCAACGAGCCTTGGGACTGCGCGTCGATGCGCACGCTGCGCCTCAACACCTGGGCCGATTTTCTCTTTATCGCCTGCTACGGCTCGATGCTGTTTTTTCTCGGGCGATCGCTGCGCGGTCGGGTCGGCCTTGCCATCGCCATGCTGGCGCCGCTTGCCGCGCTTGCCGACGTCGTCGAGAACATCGGCATTCTCCGCGCCACGGCCGAGCCGGCGAGCGATGCGCTTGCCGCGATGATCCGCACGCCCTCGCTCATCAAATGGGCGCTTCTCGGGTTGATCTGGACCGCGCTCTGGCGCCGCTTCTTCGTCCTTGCAGCATGGCGCCGAGGGTTCAGCGCGTGGGGTTTCGTCGAAGCGGCGGTCGGCGGCTTCTATGCGGCCGGCGGGCTCCTTTGCCTGTGGGCGCTTATCGACGGCAACGCACTGGTCGAGATCGGCGCGGCGCTCCTGGCGCCGGCCTTTATCGGCCAGTTGGTCATCCTGTGGTTCGACCGCGGCTTTATCGAGCGCCTTGACGCGGCGTAGCAAGCGCCAGAAGGCGGCGAGAATAAACCAGCGCAAGGCGGTATTCGCTCACATGACGCGGCACCGGCACGGTCGTCATGCATTCCCGACGCGCGACCGGCGATCACGGAGTTGGCACTGACGGAGGCGCAACCCATGGACTAGAGTTGCCCGCTGGAGGAGGTTCGGCGCGCCATGCGCGATGAAACGAGCGCTTGGGAAAGGCTGCTGGAAATGCGGCGCGGTGGGCGCGCCCTAGCGCTCCCGCCCGACGCGCCTGCCGCCGTGGCGGCGCTCGTCGCGCTCTACTTGCCCTATGCCCAGGTACCGCGCGGACGATCCTTCGCCGTCGCTCATCTCGGCCAGAGTCTCGATGGCCGCATCGCCACGACCGCCGGCGCCTCGCGTTGGGTCACCGGCGAGGCCGACCTGCTGCACACCCACCGCATGCGCGCGCTCGCCGACGCCATCGTCGTCGGCGCCGGTACGGTGCGTCACGACGACCCGCAGCTCACGGTGCGGCGCTGCGCCGGCAATCACCCGATCCGCGTCGTCATCGACAGCGAACGCCGCCTCAGCAGCGAGCACGGCATCTTCCGCGACGGCGCCGCGCCAACGCTGGTGATCGCCGCCGCCGACCGGTTACGTCGCGGCGACCGCTTGGGTGATGCAGAGATCATCGGCTTGCCGCGTCAGAACGACGGCATCGCGCCGGCGATGATTCGTGAGGCGCTCGCGGCGCGCGGTTGTCATTTTCTCTTCATCGAAGGCGGCGGCATCACCATCTCGCGATTTCTCAGCGCGGGCGCGCTCGACCGCTTGCAGCTGACCGTGGCGCCGATCATCTTGGGCTCGGGGCGACCGAGCCTGACATTGCCGGAGATCGCCGTGCCCGAACAGGGCATGCGGCCGCGCCTCCGCCAGATGACGCTCGGCGACGACACGCTCTATGAGTGCATCTTCCGTGACTGAGGCCGCGCGCGCCTTCTGGGTGACGGCGCCCGGTAAGGGCGAGCTGCGCACGGTGACGCTGTCCGCGCCGGGTGCTCAGGACGTATGCGTACGCACGCTCGCAAGCGGCATCAGCCGCGGCACCGAGAGCCTCGTCTTCACGGGCCGCGTGCCGGAGAGCCAATACCGCGCCATGCGCTGTCCCTTCCAGGCCGGCGATTTCCCGGCGCCGGTCAAATACGGCTATGCCTCCGTGGGTGTCGTCGAGGCAGGACCGGCGGCGCTCCTCGGCCGGCGCGTCTTCGCGCTGCATCCGCATCAGGACCGCTATGTCGTTCCGGCGGAAGCGGTCGTGCCGCTCCCCGACGACGTGCCCGAGCGGCGTGCCGTGCTCGCGGCGAACATGGAGACGGCGGTGAACGCGCTCTGGGACGGCGCGCCGCGCATCGGCGATCGCATCGCCATCGTCGGCGCCGGCACGGTCGGATGTCTCGCGGCGGCGCTCGCGGCGCGCCTCCCCGGCACCGCGGTGGAGCTCGTCGACATCGATCCCGCCCGCGCCGTGCTCGCCGAGGCACTCGGCTGCCGCTTCGCGCGTCCCGAGAATGCGTCAGGCGAGGTCGACCTCGTCATACACGCGAGCGGCAGCGCCGCGGGGCTCGCGACGGCGCTGTCGCTCGCGGGCTTCGAGGCGACGGTGCTCGAGCTCTCCTGGTACGGCGACGTCCCCGTCCCGGCGCCGCTCGGCGAGGCCTTCCATGCAAAGCGCCTCACGCTTCGCTCCTCGCAAGTGGGGAGCGTCGCCACGTCGCGCCGCGCCCGCTGGTCCCACCGCCGCCGCCTCACCCTCGCCCTCGATCTCCTCCGCGATCCCGTCTTCGACCGGCTCCTCACCGGCGACTGCGCCTTCGCCGACCTGCCGGCGACGATGGCCGCGCTCGCCACCAACCCCGCCGGCGCGCTTTGCCACGTGGTGCGCTACCGCTGATCGCCGTCGCCGCGGCCTGCTGCCGGCTCAAAATTCTGGACGAACTAGCTGAAACTTAGATGGTGATCGAACGCGTCGAACTACTTGGCGGCAATGTCTGCTATAAATAGGCCGAATGTCGGTAGAGCACGCGCAGAAATTCGGCGGTCCCTGGTCCCTGCTCAAAGTCGAGGCGGTAGAAAAATATCTGCACGCCTATGCGACCGCCATGAGCAAGCAGTCTTTTAAGCTTGTCTATATTGACGCCTTTGCCGGGAGTGGCCTTTTCACTTTCGGGGAAGAGATGCCACTGATCGCGGAAGATGAAGCGGCTCGGGTGTTCGCCGGATCGGTCAAGCGTGCGTTGGCAATCGACGACGAATTATTCTTTCTTGAGGCTGACGAGCGCAATGTCGCGTCGCTCAGAGCAATTGCTGGCGCCGACACTCGAGTCGAGATCATCCCCGGCGATGCCAATTCCAATCTCGTCGAACTCTGCCAGCGGCTCGACTGGAAAGGTCGACGCGGGGTGGTTTTTGTCGATCCGTGTGGGCCAGAGACTGACTGGGCGATGCTCCGGGCGATTGCTGCGACGAAGGCCTTAGACGTGTTCTGGCTTTTTCCCCTATCCGCCGTCTATCGCAACGCGCCGCGCGATCACGGGATGCTCACACCAGAAAAGCGGGCAACGGTCTCCAAATGCTTGGGCTGCACCGACTGGGAGGATAGCTTTTACAGCGCTTCCGAAGCAGTGGTGCAGGACCTGTTCGGCGACACGTCGCCGAAGGTGCGGCATGTCGATATTGGCCAAATCGAGCGCTTCGTCATGCAGAAGCTGAAGAACATCTTCCCCCATGTCGAGCGTCCTGCACGCCTTTTGGGGCATACCAAGGCGCCCTTGTTCAACCTGTTCTTTGCGATGGCCAACCCAAGTCCGAAAGCAAAGAAGGTGGCCAGCCCTATCGCCCGATACTTGCTCGATGGGATGACATGACCGGGAATTCGTCCCACGTCTTGCCGTCGATCTTGCGCCCTGTCACCTTCTTGTTACGCCCACCCCACTGCTTGAAGAAAAACGCCGTGCCGTAGACCCGGCAGGCGCTTTGAATTTCGTCTACCCATGACCTCGCTAGTGGCCGCGCGTTCGGACCGGATTCTCCGCCGACAATCGCCCAGTGAATTTCGGAAAGATCTGCGTAACGCACCGATCCGAGCAACGGCTCAAACGAGACAAACCGGACGCGCGCGCCTACCCGGCGCAGATTGTCTAGTCGGTCCAGATGCTCGCTGCTTTCGACGCTGGTCCCCAACCAGACATTCCGCAGGACCGGCAGTGCCTTCGTCAGATGCGCCATACGCTCAGGACGCTTTGTGAGGATCTGGAAGGTGTGCCTTGAGGCCTTTGACATGACATCCCAGACCTGAACCACGAAAAAATCCGGCACCAGCTCGTGGAAAAGATCAGACATGGAATTCACGAAGATTATTCGCGGCTTTTCCCAGCGTAAGGGTAACGACAGGGATGCAGAGTCGAGGTGCACAGCGCCGGTCCATTTGGCCCTGCCGCCACTTTTGCGCGTAAGGCCGCGATATTTGCCAACACCCATCGCGTCGAGACGGGCTGCCATGCGCATGGCGTAGCAATTCGTGCAGCCCGGCGAAACTACAGTGCAACCCGCAACCGGATTCCACGTCGCGTCGGTCCATTCAATCGAAGTGTCAGCCATCGCGCGCTCCACCCGGGATCATACCCACGCTTGGGGCGAAAGGGAATCTTGCCATAGCTTGCGACGCCCTGTATTTCGGCCGACAGGAGGCGCTTGGCGCATGTATAGTCTCGCGGTCAGCGACCACGTGATGATCGCGCACAGTTTCGTCGGCGAGATTTTCGGGCCGGCGCAGCAGCTCCACGGCGCCACCTACGCGGTGGAGATGGAGGTGCGGCGGCAGACGCTCGACGGGCACGGCCTCGTCTGCGACATCGGGCTGGCGCTCGCGATGTTGAAGGCGGTGCTGGGCGAGCTCAACTACCGCAATCTCGACGACCTCGCGGAATTTCGCGGCCGCAACACGACGACCGAATTCCTCGCCGGCGAGATCTTCCGCCGCTTGAAGGCACGCATCGCCGCGGGTGCACTCGGACCCGGCACCAAGGGGGCCTTGGCCTCGCTCCGTGTCGTGCTGCGCGAATCGCCGGTCGCCTGGGCGGCCTTCGAGGGCACGCTCGATTGAGCCTCATTCACGTCATCGTGCCGGGCGCGCTCGATCAGCTGACGGGCGGCTATCTCTTCGACAAGCGGCTTGTCGAGGGTATCCGCGCGCTCGGGCGGGCGGTCGAGGTGCATGAGCTTGCCGGGCGCTTTCCCGAGGCGGATGCGGCCGCCCGGCAGAGGGCGGCAGCGCTTCTCGCACGCCTTCCCGATGGCGCCGCCGCCGTCATCGACGGCCTCGCCTTGCCCGCTTTCGCCGAATGCCTTGCGAGCGAGCGGGCGCGGCTCAAGCTCGTCGCCCTCGTTCATCATCCGCTCGCCGTCGAGACCGGGCTTGAAGCCGAGGATCGGGCGCGGCTCGCCGGATTGGAGGCGCGGCTTCTTTTGCGCCTCCGCGGCGTGCTTTGTCCGAGCGCCGCCACCGCCTGGGCGGTCGAGAATTACGGCGTGCCGCGCGAGCGCATTTTCGTGACGCCCCCCGGCACCGTGAAGCCGGCCGCGCCGCCGCAACGGCGCAGACGCGGCGAGGGGCTGCTGCAGTTCCTCGCCGTCGGCGCGGTCATTCCGCGCAAGGGGCACGGGCTGCTGATCGAGGCGCTGGCGGCGCTGCGCGAGAAGCCCTGGCGGCTTCTCGTCGTCGGCAGCCTGACGCGCGATGCGGCGACGGCACAGGCGCTCAAAGAGGCGATTGCGCGTCACGGGCTCGGCGAGCGCGTGACGCTCGTGGGCGAATGGGCGCCCGAGCGGCTCGGCGCCGCTTATGCCGAAGCGGATGTCTTCGTCCTCGCGTCATATCACGAAGGCTATGGCATGGCGTTTGCCGAGGCGATGGCGCAGGGCTTGCCGATCGTCGGCACCACCGGCGGCGCTATCGCCGAGACGGTGCCGGCGGATGCGGCGCTGCTGGCGCCGCCCGGTGATGCCGATGCGCTCGCCGCGGCGCTCGCGATGATGCTGGAGAACGCGGCGCTCCGCGCGCGGCTGGCGCAGGCGGCGGCCGCGGCCGGGGCGGCCTTGCCGGATTGGCCGGCGGCGACGCGGCGTTGGCTCGAGGCGTTCGACCGATTGGTCCAATGAGCGGCTTCAGCCTCGACTGGCTCCGGCTGCGGGCGCCCTTCGATCTCGCCGCGCGGAGCCGGAGCTTGGCGGTGGACTTTGCCGCGGCGCTGCCGCGCGCGCGGCCGCTCCATCTCGTCGATCTCGGTGCCGGCACCGGCGGCAACGCCCGCGCCCTCGCGCCGGTCATCGGCGGCGATCAGATATGGCGACTCTTCGACGACGACCCCGCCCTCGTCGCCGGGCAAGGCGCGGAGCATTTGGCCTGGGCGGCGCGCGAAGGCCACCGGGCGCAGGATGACGGAAGCGGCGAGGTGCGCGTGAAGGCGGCCGGTGGGCATTGGCGTTTCCGCGGCGATCGCTTGGATCTTCGCGGCGGCGTCGAGCCGGCGCTCGCCGGTGCTTGCGATGGGGTCACCATGGCCGCCTTCGCCGACCTGGTCGGCGCGGCCTGGATCGATCGGCTCGCGGCGGCGCTGGCGCGGCGACGCCTGCCGCTGCTGGCGGCGCTGACCGTCGACGGGCGGCGCGTCTGGCGGCCGGCGGCAGCCGAGGACGCGATCGTGCGTGCCGCCTTCGCCCGCCACCAGCGCCGCGACAAGGGCTTCGGCCCGGCGCTCGGCCCCGACGCGCCCCGCTATCTCGCCGCGGCACTCGCCGCGGCGGGATTTGCCATCACCACGGCGCCAAGCGATTGGCAGGTCGGCAGCAGCGATCAGGCGATGCTGCGGGCGCTTGTCGGCGCCGAGGCAGCCGCCGCCGGCGAGGCGGCGCCCGAGTCGGCTGGCGCCATCACGGCGTGGCAGACGCGGCGTGCGGCCGAGCTCGCCGCCGGCATCCTTGCCGTCACCATCGGCCATTGCGACCTTTTGGCCGTGCCGCGCTAAGATCGCGCACGCTTCGCGGGATGGAGGCAAGGCATGGCAAAGGCGATCTGGCGCGACAAGGTGTTGGCGGAAAGCGATCGCTTCGAGCTGGTCGAGGGCAACGTCTATTTCCCACCCGAGACCCTCGATCGCCGCTTCGTCAAGCAGAGCCCCACGACGACAGTCTGCTCGTGGAAGGGCATGGCGCATTATTTCACCGTGGTGGTGGACGGGGCGGAGAACCCGGATGCCGCGTGGTACTATCCCGATCCCAAGCCGGCGGCGGCCCAGATCAAGAACCATGTGGCCTTTTGGCACGGCGTGAAGGTGGAGCGCTGAGGGATGCTCGGCCGCGTCGTGCTATAAAAGGGGGTTGAGGGAGGGCCGCATGACCGGTGGTCGCCGAATCCTGATCGTCGATGACGACGCGGCGCTCCGCCATTCCCTGGCGGAGCAGCTGCAATTGCACGAGGAGTTCACCGCCGCCGAGGCGGAGACCGCGGCGGCGGCGCTCGAGGTGACGAAGCACCAGCATTTCGATGCCATCGTCCTCGATGTCGGCCTGCCCGATATGGACGGTCGCGAGCTCTGTCGGCTGATGCGCCGCTCCGGCGTGCGTACCCCGATCCTGATGCTGACCGGGGCCGACACGGACGCCGACGAGATCCTGGGCCTCGATGCCGGCGCCAACGCCTACATCACCAAGCCTTTTCGCCTGAACGTGCTGCTCGCGCGGCTGCGGGCGCAACTCCGCCAGCACGAGCTCAGCGAGGATGCCGTCTTCACCATCGGCCCCTACACCTTCCGCCCCTCGGCGAAGCTGCTCGTCGACGAGAGCGGGCGCAAGAAGGTGCGGCTCACCGAGAAGGAAACCGCGATCCTCAAATACCTCTATCGCGCCGGCGACAAGGTGATCGGCCGCGACACGCTCTTGAACGAAGTCTGGGGCTACAACACCGGCGTCACCACCCACACGCTCGAAACCCATGTCTATCGCTTGCGGCAGAAAATCGAGCGCGATCCCGCCAAGGCGCAGATCCTGGTGACGGAGCCGGGCGGGTATCGTCTCGTGCCTTAACCGCGCGCCGCGCGCGCGCGAAGTGCGGGATAGCGCGCCAAAAGCCCGGCGCATTCGGCCATCGTTTCCGCATCGTTGAACATCGGCACGCCGGCCTGCTCCATCGCCGCGAACCACTCGTCCTTCTGCGCCAGCGTGCCCATCATGCTGTGCATGAAGGGAATGCCGACCTTGGGCGCGAGTTGCGCGAGCCGCGCGATCACCGGCCCGGCATCGACCATGAACGGCACGACATGAATGCCGATGATGGCGTCAAACGCGCCAGCGCCGTCCGCAATCGCCGCCTCGAGGGTGAGGCCGAAGCGGTCCTCGCGCGCGTCCGCGAGAAGATCGAGCGGATTGGCGACGGAAGCCTCGCCGGGAAGCGCCGCCTTCAAGCGCGCCGCCATCGCGGCCGGCAGCGGCACGAGATCGAGGCCTTCGAGCGCGGCGCGGTCGGTGCAGAGCACGCCCGGTCCGCCAGAATTCGACAACACCAGCACGCGCTTGCCGATGCCGCGGGGAAAGGCGCCGAAGCCTTTGGCGGCGAGCAAGAGGCGGCGCAGGCTGTCGACGCGCAGCATGCCGCAATCCCTGCAGAATTCATCCATGGCGCGGTCGTCCTGCGCCGGCGCGCCGGTATGCGCCGCGGCGGCGCGCGCGCCGGCTTCGGTGCGGCCGCCGATCAGCGCTACCACCGGCTTCTGCGCCGCTACCTTGCGCGCGATCGCGCGGAAGTGCGCGAGATCGTCGATGCTCTCGATGTAGAGCAGCACGGTCGAGACTGCGGGATCGTTGCCGAGGAATTCGAGATAATCGGCGGGGCCGAGCTGCACCGCGTTGCCGACCGAAACGAGCGTCCCCAAGGGGATGGCGAGGCGATGCGCCGACGCGATCGCTTCTTCCGCGAGCGCGCCCGATTGCGTGATGAAGGCGCAAGCGCCGTGCTTGTTGGGCCCCGGCGGCATGTCGCGCAAGAAGGTCGCAGCAAAGCGCGCGCCGGCGGCGAGATGAATGATCCCCGCGCAATTCGGGCCGACGACGGTGAGGTCGTGCTGATCGATGAGCTGGCGGAGCTCCGCATCGCGTGCCTTCCCCGCGTCACCCGCCTCGGCAAAGCCGCCGGGCAGAATGACGAGATGGCGATGGCCGGTCGCCGCCGCCTCGCGGACGGCATCGAGGATGAGATCGGGGCGGATGACGATGACGGCGACGTCGGCGGGCGCGCTGAGCTCGGCAAGCGAGCGCCGCGCCTCGAGCCCGAACATGCTGCCGCCTTTGGGATTGACGGGAATGATCTCGCCCGAGAATTGGGCGATGCGGAGATTCTGCAGCACCGCGCCTCCCGACGAGGTCGGCCGCTCGCCTGCGCCGACGACGGCGATGCTCTTGGGCGCAAAGAAGGGCGCGAGGTCGCCGCTAGCCATCGAAGCGCGCCACCACCGGCACGTGGTCGGAGGCGAGCGCCCAGCCGCGCACGTCGCGATGCGGCGGGATGAAGGCGCGCACGGCATCGAGGAATTGCGCGCTCGCCTGAAAACGCCCGAGCTTCGCCACTTCGATGGGCGTGTGGCTCACGACACGCAGGAGCTGCTTGTGCGACCAGACATCGGTCTCGAGCGGCGCCACGTTGAGATCGCCGACGATGATCATGGCGTCGGATTGGTGGCGGTCGCGCGCGAACCAATCGGTGATCGCGTCGAGGAAATCGAGCTTATGGGCGAATTTGCGATTCTCCTCGGGATCGGGAATGTCGCCGCCGGCGGGCACATAGAGGTTGTGCAGCTCGACGCCGCCCGGCAGCACGGCGATCGCGTGACGGCAATCCTTGCGGCCGCACCAGCTTTGCGTCGACGACTGCGCGAACGGCACGCGCGAGAGGATGGCGACGCCGTTATAGCCCTTCATGCCGTGGACGAGCTGATGCGCGAAGCCGAGCTCGCGCAGCGCATCGCCCGGAAAATGCTCGTCCGGCGATTTCGTCTCTTGCAGGCAGAGCACGTCCGGCTGCGCCTCGGCGATAAAGCGACGCACGAGGTCGAGGCGCAGCCGGACCGAGTTGATGTTCCAGGTGGCGAGCGTCAGCGCCATCAGCCGATGGTGATGACGAGATCGCTCAAGCCGTCGACATGGCCTTCGAGTTTGTCGCCTTTCTTGACCGCGGCGACGCCGGCGGGTGTGCCGGAATAGATGAGGTCGCCCGGGGCCAGCGCGACGAAGCCCGAGAGATAGGAAATGGTCTCGGCCACCGACCAGATGAGCTGGTTGATGTCACCCTTCTGGCGGACCTCGCCATTGACCGTGAGCCAGATCGCGCCCTTGCCGACATGGCCGACCGTGCTCACCGGCGAGATCGGCGCGCACGGCGCCGATTGGTCGAAGCCCTTGCCCATGTCCCAGGGGCGGCCGAGCTTCTTCGCCTCGCCCTGCACGTCGCGCCGCGTCATGTCGAGACCCACGGCATAGCCGTAGACGAGGTCGAGCGCCTTCTCCACCGGCACGTCGCGCCCGCCTTTGGCCAATGCCACAACCAGCTCGATCTCGTGCTGATAATCCCTGGTCTTGGGTGGATAGGAGATGGTCGTTCCCGTCGGCACCACCGCGTCGGCCGGCTTCATGAAGAAGAACGGCGGCTCGCGGTCGGGATCATGTCCCATCTCGCGCGCGTGCTCGGCGTAATTGCGGCCGACACAGTAGATGCGGTGAACCGGAAACGGGTCGCCGCCCGCGACCGGCACGGTGGCGATGGCGGGCGCGGCGATGGCGTATGGCATCGAAGGAACTCCAATATCGGTGAGAGTTGTGGAAATTAGCGCACTAGAACACGACGAAACGGTCGCCGTCAAAACCGAGCGGCCAGCGGCCACCGGCGAAGAGGCGGTATTTGATGGCGAAGGGATGATCGCCGCCGGCACCGGCGGCAATGGCGAGTGCCGCCTGGTGGCAGGCCTGCGCCGCGGCACCGGCAGCGACGCGGATGAGTGCCTGATCGGTGATGCCGCCGCGGCTCGCCGCGAGCGCCGCCGGGCCGTCGAGAGCGCCGGCAGCCTCGACGATCGGCTCGAGCGCCGCCAGCAGCGTGTCCTTGCCATTGGCCGTCTCGGCCTGTTGACGGGCCTCGTTCCGCGCCAGCATTTCGGCGTCCCACCAGGCGTGATCGTCGTGGCGCTTGATGATCGTTTGGGCAGCGAGCCAGTCCGCGACACCGCCAATCGCGATATCCTTGCGTCCAAGCATCTCGGCGATGTAGGTCCGGGCTTCCGCGCGCTCGCTCTCGGTGAGCGGCTCGCCCAGCGCGGCAAACCAGGAGCCGCGCGGTATGTCGCGCGCGAACGCCGCGACGGCACTGATCCCGTCGCCGGCACGCACCACCTTCAGCATGGGCGGCGATCAAGCCGCGCTCCGCTCCTCACGCCAGAGGCCGAGCTTCTCTTGCACGACGCGATCGGAGAAACTGAAGAGCACGGAATCCTCGGCGGCGCGATGACTGTGCCGCGCCCAGGCGGGCACCATGAACACATCGCGCGGCCGCCACGCGAGCACTTCGCCGCCGATCCGCGTCTCGCCGCTTCCTTCGATGCAGACGAAGACGGTGCCGTCGGTCGAGCGATAAGGCGCGCCGGCAAAGCCCTTCGGCAGCAGCTGCATGAAGGTCGCCATGGTCGGCATAGCGAAATCGCCGCTCGCGGGATTGACGTAGCGCAGCTTCAAGCCGTGGCAGGGATCCCAGTCGCCGCGCTTGCGCATCGCCTCGAGCGCCTCGCGGGTGCGCGCATAGGGATAGTTGAAGATGGGCGAGGTGCGCGACTCCGGCCGCCAATCGACCGGCAGCAAGCCCGCGCCATAGCGCGCCAGCGAATCGCCGGATGGCTTCGTCACCATCTGCTGCTCGGCGTTGCCGGGCTCCATGAAGCCGGCGTCGAGGAGCGCCACTAAGGGCACGTCGAGACCGTCAAGCCAGACCATCGGCTCGCTGCTGTCATTGCCGTGGTCGTGCCACGTCCAGGACGGCGTGATGACGAAATCGCCGGGGCTCATATACGTGCGCTCGCCGTCGACGGCGGTGTAGGCCCCCTGCCCTTCGAGCACGAAGCGGAGCGCCGATTGCGAATGGCGATGCGCCGGCGCCACCTCGCCGGGCAAAATGAGCTGCAAACCCGCGTAAAGCGTGTGCGTGATCGCGGATTGGCCGCGGAGCGCTGGATTTTCCAGCACCAGCACGCGCCGCTCCGCTTCCTTGGCGGTGATGAGCTTGCCCGAGCGCATGAGGTAGGGCCGCACCTCGTCATAATGCCAGATCACCGGCACGCAGGGCGTCGCCGGCTCGCGGGTGATGAGCGCGTGCAGCACTTCCCAGAGCGGTGCCAGGTTCTTGGGCGCGATCTCGTCGTAAAAGCGGGTGCGCTCGGGGGTCCGGGCTGGGGCGGCGTCCATGGCTTTCCTCCGCGTTCTCTCGTTACGGCGCGCGGGATCGTCGACCCGATTCTAGGCGGCCTCTGCGATCTCGGGCAAGGCGAGCTTCAGATGCCCTTCCACGAGCTCTTTGGCGCGCCGCACATAGTCGGTGCGCATGTCTTCATTGCTGCGCTGCTTGATGCCGAATTTGCGATAGAGCTCGTTGTTCTTGGAGCGACTCTTGCCGAAGAAGGCGGGCAGCATCGGATAGTAACGATTGATCGCGTCCTGGACGCGGGCGCGCCCTTCCGGCATCTGACAGAGCTCGGTGCAGAAATCCTTGCCGAACTGCGCGTGGAAGCGCTCCTCCGGCATGGTCATGCGAGCGAGATTGCGCAGCGGGTGGAAGGTGCAGTGGAGGAGGTCTTCCACCTGCAGGATCTCGGCCAAGTCCGCAAGCAGCTTGATGACGCAGAATTCTTCCCAGGTCTTGAGCGGAAATTCGAAGATCGAGAGCGGCCGCTTCTTGCCGGCAGACGGCACCATCTCCTCGAGGGGAATGCCGATCTGCTCGCCCAATTCGCGGAAGCGCACGTGGTGGCCGTATTCCTCCATGGCGACGCGGCAGGTGAGCCATTTGGCGTAAGGCGTCGGCGCCAGCGCGATCGCCGGCTCGTCGAACACTTGCGCGCCATAGAGCTCGTTCACAGCGTGGCTGCGCACGATCTTGCGCACGGCGGTTTGATAATCGGCCGAGGTGCTCTTGAGCTCGTCGACGGTCTTGACGGGACCGGAAGCGGCGGAAGTCATGGGCATTTCCTCATAGTCTTCTTTATGGGTTCAATCAGAGCGCTGGCTCGCCGCTGAAGGATTCGAGATCGCTCGCCAATTCGACATAGTGCGGTTGGAGCGTGGGGGCAATGGCATCGCCGAGCCCATCAAGGCCGGGGCTCAACAGGCGCGCGGCGGGCCGCGGCTGCGAGAAAAGAAAGACTTCGCGGCCGCGCACGCCGAAGAGCTGGCCGCTGACTTGGGCGGCTTCGTCGCTCGCGAGCCACGTGACGAGCTCCGCGACCGGGCGCGCCGGCACCTTCATCGCGCGCGCCTTGTACTGCGCCTGCGCCTCGTTGGCGGGCTTGATCGATTCCGTGACGCGCGTTGCCGCGAAGGGCGCCACCGCATTGCACGTGACGAAGGCGCGCTGCATGTCGAGCGCCACCACGCGGGTCAGTCCGACGAGACCCGCCTTGGCGCTGGCATAAGCGGCTTGGCCGAAATTGCCGTAGAGCCCGGCGGTCGAGACGATGTTGACGATACGGCCCCAGCGATAGGGCTTGCCGCCACGCTCGGCCTTCGCCTGCTCGCGCAGGAGCGGCGTTGCCGCGGCGAGCACATGGAAGGGCGCGGTGAGATTGGTGCGGATCACCGCGTCCCAGGCGAGCGGATCCGCCTTGAAGATGAAGGCATCGCGCAGGATGGCGGCATTGTTGACGACGATGTCGAGTCCGCCGAAGCACTTCACCGCAAGATCGACCGCTGCTGCCGCCGCCGACGGGCTCGCGATGCTTTCACTGAAAGCGGCGGCGCGCGCGCCAAGTGCCGCGGCAAGATCGCGCGCGACGGTGGGATCGCTGCCGCTGCCGTCGATGCCGGTGCCGCTGTCGGCGATGACGACGGCGGCACCCTGCGCATGCAGCAATTCGACGATGGCGCGGCCGATGCCGCGGCCGCCGCCGGTGACCAGCGCAACGCGGCCGTTGAGGGCGTCCTTCATTGTGCCGCCTCGGCGAGCGGTGCCTTCGCTGCGAGCGCCTGCTTTTCCGCCTCTGTGTAGAAGGCATCGGCATGGATGTCGCTCCGCCGCACGCCGCGCGCGAGCAGCAGCGCGGTTCCCGCCTCGACCATTGGCGGCGGCCCGGCGAGATAAGCCTTGGCGCCGTCGAGATCGGCGAGATCGGCGGCGGCCGCCTCGTGCACGAAGCCGACACGGCGTGCCGAGGCCCGGCTGGGCGCCGAGAGCACGGGGATGAAGCGGAAATTGGGATGCTGTGCCGCGAGAGTGCGGAAATGATCTTCGAGATAGATGTCGCGCTCGTCGCGCGCACCGAAGTAAAGCCGCATCGGTTGGCGGAGCCCCTGATGAAGCGCGGTGTCGATGATCGATTTGATCGGCGCGAGACCGGAGCCGCCGGCGATGGCGATGATCGGTCCCGTGTGCTTGTCGCGGAGATAAGAGGTGCCGAGCGGCCCCTGCACCGTCACGGTATCGCCGGCGCGCAAGCGCTCGGTCACATGCGCGCTGACGCTGCCTGGGCCCATGCGGCGGATGTGGAACTCCAGCACGCTCTCATCTGCTCGGTTCGCCATGGAATAGTCGCGCGCCGGGAGGTCGGCGAAGCGCAGGCTCGCATATTGTCCGGCGGAGAACGTGAAGGGGCCGCCGCTCTCGATGGCGAGGCGCACGACCCTGATGTCGTGCGTCACCGCGTCCACGCCGACGACGCGGCAGGCGAGCCGCCGCTCGGGATGCAGCACCACCTCATCGCTGTCGAGCCAGCTCACCACCGCATCGCTCCACGGCATGGCGCGGCAGGCGAGGATCAATCCCTGCGCGCGCTCTTCCTCGCTGAGCGCAAATTCGGAATAGACGGCGAGGTCGACGTCGCCGCTCTCGAGTCGTGATTTGCAGGCGCCACAATTGCCGGAGCGGCAGCCATGCGGATAAGGCACGCCCTGCTGAAGCGCCGCTTCCAGGATCGTCTCGCCCTCGCTCACCGCGACGGGCGCGTCATGCTGACGTACGATGACAGTGACCGCCATTCGGTCAGCCTACCACAACCGCATTAACTTTGTATTGCTGACTGTTCGTCACACGAACAATAGGCAAGCGGCAACGACCCGTCAAGGGATCGTCGCGCAAAGCAAAGGCGCCCGGTCAGGGGGGATGACCGGGCGCCAGAAGCGCCGTTTGCGGCAGTCCGACCGCGCTGGGGGCTTGATCGGACAAAGTCGGGGGAGGGTCCACCGACCGCTTCAGATTGACAGGTGGGGCCGTCACCCTAGCTCGAAAATTGCGCAAAACGCATGACTAACCAGCAAGATTTGCATGGCTCTAAAGTCCGCGAAAGCGCGCCAAAACGAGGTCGCGGCAGACGTCCGGCGCCTCGAAAATCAGCATGTGGCCGGTGCCGGGAAGCGTGTCGAGCGTGGCGCCCGGAATCCGCGCAGCCATTTCCGGCAACACCGCGCTCACCCAGCTTCGCTCGGGCGTGCTGGTGTCGCTGCTGACGAGATGAATGCGCTCGCGCACCGCCGGCAAGCGACCCCATGTGTCCGCCATGCGATGACTCCTGAAGATGCTCGACTCGACATCGGGCGGACAGGCGAGCGTGTAGCCGCCGCCTGGCAAGGGACGGAGCGTGGCGCGGCAATGCGCGGCCAGCATATCCGAACGGAAGCGCTGAAACATGCCGCGCGTCTTGAGCAGCCGGTAGAGGGCATCCGGGCTCTTCCAGTGAGCGCGGCGCTGTGCGCTGCGCTCGATGAGCGGCAGTTGTTTCGCCGCCGCCTCGGCGTGATGCGCGGCGCCTGCCGACGGGAAGACCGGCGGCTCGAACAACAGAGCGCGCGCAAAGAGCGGCCGTACGGCTCGCGTCGCGAGCCGGAGCAAGGTGGCGGCGCCCAAGGAATGGCCGACGAAAAAGAGCGGCGCGCCGTCAAGACGCGAGGCCACCGTCGCTGCCACGGCTGCGAGCTCGTCGGCGAAGCGGTCGACGTGAAAGACGGCATCGAGCGGACCCGCTGGCCACGAAGCGCCGCCATGGCCGCGCGCGTCATAGGCGAAGACGCGCATCGTCGCGGCAAGCATGCGGAGCCACGGCGCATAAGAGCCCGCGGCGAAGCCGTTGGCATGCGCCACCAGCACGCTTGGCGCATCAACCGGCCCCGCCAGCGAATAAAGCGGCAGTTGGGCGCCGTCGGGCGCGGTGACCGCGATCGCCTCCGCGGCCTCAAGCGAGAGAAAGCGCGGCGGCTCGATGATGTCGCGACGCATCGCAAATCGGCTTGTGCGGCGGCGATGGTTTACTGCATGCTCTGCCGGGTTTCGGCGTGGCACGCAATGGAAAGAGAATCGGACAAGGCCGGCAACGCGATCGATCTCGGCATGCTGCCGGAGCTTCTAGGCTATCAATTGAGGCGCGCACAAGTGGCGGTGTTCCAGCATTTCAGCGAGACCATGGGCGCGCTCGACATCACCCCCGGCCAGTTCGGCATGCTCGCGGTGATCAACAGCAATCCCGGCTTGAGCCAGACGCAGCTCGGCAACGCCCTGGGCATCGATCGCTCCACCGTCGTCGCCATGATCGATCGCCTCGAGGCGCGCGGACTCGTCATCCGCGCCACCGCGCCCAACGACCGCCGCTCGCACGCGCTCCGCTTGAGCGATGACGGCGCCGCCATGCTGAAGAAGCTCGAGGTGATGGTCAGCGCCCACGAGCGCCACATCAGCCGCGCGCTCAGCGCGGACGATCAGCGTCTTCTCATCCGACTGCTGGGACGCGTCGGGCGGGCGGAGTAGCGCCGACTCGACGCTCGCGGAAATCGCGGCAGGCGCGGCCGAAAGCGGCGAAAAGGGCGCGGCCGAAGGCGTTCTCCATGACGCGATATTCGGGATGCCATTGGACGCCGACGACGAAGCCGGCCACGGTGTGGCGCACCGCCTCGATCTGTCCGTCGGGCGCCACGGCTTCGACCACCAGCCCAGGCGCCAGCCGATCGACCCCCTGGCTGTGGAGCGAGTTCACCATCAGCGTCGGCGCGCCGGCGAACCCGGCAAGCCAGCCGCCTGGCGTCAGCGTCACGGGATGTGCGAGATGGCCGTAGCGCCGAGCGGCGTCGCCGTCGGGCGCGCGGTGATCGAGCCGTCCCTCGAGCTCGTGGAGGCGCTGGTGGAGCGTGCCGCCGAGCGCCACGTTGAGCTCCTGAATGCCGCGGCAGATGGCGAGGATCGGCAGGTCGGCGGCCATGGCGGCGCGGATCAGCGGCAAGGTCAGCTTGTCGCGCGCCGGATCGTGATGCGTGCCGGGCACGCTCGGCACGCCCTCGTAATGGTGCGGCTCGACGTTGGAGCGGCTGCCGGTCAGCAGCAGGCCATCGAGCCGTGCAACCATGTCCGCGGCATGGAGCGGCTCCTCCAGTGCCGGCAGGAGCGCCGGCAGCGCGACCGCCGCCTCGCTCACCGCGCGTACGTATTTCTCGCCGACCCATTGGCCCGGATGCTCGCCGACGGCGCGCGTGCAGCAGGGAAGCCCGACCAGCGGCAGCGGATCGTGCGACGGCGGGATTGGCATGGCACCACCTTGGCGCGATAGTGCAGCCGATGCAAGCGCGCCGCGCGGCACAAAGGCGGCGATGAGGGAGGATGCCGATCATGGTGCATGATCATGCGCAAGCGCTTTGCCCGTGGGCGCCGTCGCGGCGGCAGGTGCTGGCGGGATTGGCGGCGGCCGCGGCGAGCGCCGCCTGGCCCGATCGCGCGGCGAAGGCCGGCGGCGGACGGCGCTCGGTCGACGTGCATCATCATTTCTTCCCGCCGGGGTACCTCGAACCGCTCGCACAATGGAACAAGCAGCAAGGCATCGCCGACGGACTGCAGGCGCCGCAGCAGGGGTGGAGCATCGAAAAAGCGGTCGAAGACATGGACCGCAACGAGGTGGCGACGGGGATGCTATCGATCTCGACGCCCGGCGTATGGTTCGGTGGCCAGGATGACGCGCGCAAGATGGCGCGGCTTTGCAATGAGTACGGCGCCGAAATGGGCCGCAGCCACAAAGGCCGATTCGGTCTTTTCGCAGCGCTGCCGATGCCGGATGTCGAAGGAAGCCTCAAGGAGATCGAATACGCGCTCGACACATTGAAGGCCGACGGCATCGGCTTGATGACGAGCTATGGCGACAGCTGGCCTGGCGATCCGCGCTTCGCGCCCGTCTTCCGGGAGCTCAATCGCCGCAAGGCGGTGGTCTATTTCCATCCGCTCGCGCCCAATTGCTGCGGCGGGCTCATCCCGGGCGCGCCCGCCTCGCTCATCGAATATCCGCACGACACCGCGCGCGCCGTGCTGAGCCTTCTCGTCAACGGCGCCTTTGCGCGCTATGGCGATATTCGCTTCATCTTCTCGCATGCCGGCGCGTCGATCCCCGTGCTCGCCGGCCGCATCGCCAACGGCCTCAAGAACCGCAAGAACCTGGCGGAGATTGCGCCTGAGGGTGTCGAGCAGCAGCTCAAGAAGCTGCATTTCGACACCGCCAATTCCGCCTACGCCCCCACCATGGCGGCGCTCCTCGCCTTCGTGCCGGTCTCGCAGGTGCTGTTCGGAAGCGACTTCCCTTACCTCACTATCGGCCAGAACGTCGAAGGATTCGACAAGCTCGGCCTGAGCGCGGTCGACGCGCACGCCATCAACCGCGGCAACGCGGAACGGCTGCTGCCGCGCGTCGCCGCTGCTTAGTGGCGCCCGCTCCGTGCGGGCGACCAGCGCTTAGCGACCGCTGCCCGAGCCGCGGATGATGGTGACGCCGAACGCGGTCTGCTCGACCGTCGCGTGCGCTGGCTCCGCCGGCCGCGGGGGCGGGCCGCCGAAGGGTGCCGCTACGATGATGGTCCTCGGCTCAGCCGCAGAAGCGGCTTCCCCGTCCCCGCCAAGGGCCACCGGGGCGCCGAAGCCGCCGAAGCCGCCGGAACCCAAGCCGAAGGTGCCGAAGCCGCCGCCATCGAAGAAGAAGGGGCTAAAGAGCGAGCTCGTCATGAACGGGCTCGTCGTGACGAAAGGTGTCGTCTGGGCGAAGGGACTCGTGACGAAGAAAGGATTGTTGCGGAAGAAAAACGGTGAGCCGAAGACGAACCGGTCGTGAGGGGCGTGTTTCCGGAACAAGAAGTGGTGATGATGATGCGGGACGGTTCCGCGAACCACCATTTGGTTCGCCAGCGCCGGCTGCGCCACAGCGGCGAACAGCGCGACGAGCAGAAAAAGCAGCAAGCGACGCATTCGGGTCCTCCTCCAAGAGGATTTCTTATAGGTTGAGCATAGGCCCGGCGCGATACGCCGGCCAGTGCTCTTTCGGATGCTTACTTCCCCCGGCCGCTGGTCGAGCGCTGCTCGGTCCAGATGAAGAGGTTGGGGTTGAGCTGCGCGCCGAAATGCGGATCTTCGAGGGCGACGGTGATCGGCTTCTGCTGTGCGTCGATCACCGTCCATTGCCGGAGCTCGAGCGGGCGCTCGCTCATCACCAGGCTGAGGCTTCCCTGATCCGGGTTCTTGGTCTGGGTCATGGCGATGCGCAGCGCCCCCGGCGCGTGCTCGAAGCCGGTGACGGTGACGTCGCCCGAGAGCTTGATCTCGGGCCGCAGCAGGAACCAGGCCGGCGTCTCGTCGACATTGATCTGCGAGAGCTCCTGCAGCTTCTTGTCCCAGTAATAGACCTCGCGTCCATCGGCGATGATGAGGATCGGCGTCGGGTCGTCATAGACAATCCGCATCTTGCCGGGGCGCTGCAGATAGATGGTGCCGGCGGCGGTGCCGCCCTCGCCCGAGAATTGCTGGAACCGCGCTTGCAGCGTCTTGATGTCGTTGAGATAGGTCTGAATGCGGGCGAGCTCCGCCTCATCTTGGGCGGAAAGATGGGCCGGCCGCGGCGGCGCGGCTCGCGTCGGCACCCGCAGCAGAGCGAGCGCGGCGAGACCGGCCGCGCCGGTGATCGCGTAACGGCGGGAGAGGCGGCGCATCATCATCGTCATCACCATTCTACGCGCGCGGCGACGCCCCTCTCCCCACCCGGAGGGAACGAGCGGCGCTACTGGCTGCTCGCATCGATGACGTCCCCGAAGGGAACCCAGGTGTGGCCGTCGAATTTCGCCATGCGCACCTTCTTCAGCGGCTGATAGTCGGTCGGGCTCGTATCGATGGTGATGCCCGGCAGCAGCATCGGCAACGCCAGCGCGTGGAGATTGGTTGCCTGGCGCATGACATTTTCACGCGAGAAATCGTCGCCGCACTGCTTCAGCACCTGCACCAACATCTGCGCCTGCGTGTAGCCGTAGACATTGTTGAGGTCGTTGGTGTCGCCCTCGGGAAAATATTTCTTCATCCAAGCAAGCCAGTCCTTGTAGCCGGCGTCCTCCTTCCATTGCGGATCGGTTGGATCCTTGAGCGCGATCACCGAGATGATGCCGGTGGCCTTGTCGAGCCCGGCCGGCGCCAACACCGCCGAGACCGACGACGACACCGCATTCAAGAGATGGACCGGTTTCCAGCCGAGATCGGACACGCGGCGGATCGCCTGAGCCGCGAACTTCGGTCCGGCGATGTCATAGAAGATGTCGGCGCCCGAGCTTTGCAGCGTGACCACCTGTGAATCGATGGTCGGATCGGTGAATTCGTAGCTCGCATCGGCAACGATCATCTTCGCCGCGCGCGCTCCCAGGCCGTCGCGCAGCCCGTTCACGTAGTCCTTACCGTAATCATCGTTTTGATAGAGGATGGCGATCTTGCCCTCCGGGTTGGTGTCGGTGATGTATTTGGCGTAGGCGAGGCCTTCCGCGTAGTAGCTGCCGAACGCGCCCATCGTCCACGGAAAGTGCTTGGGGTCGTTGAACTTGCTGGCGAAGCTGCCGGCGAAGAGCTGTGGTATCTTGCGGTCGTTCAAATATTTCTCGATCGCCGTGTTGGGCGCTGTGCCGATCGATTGCCAGATGAAGGCGACTTTCTCTTCCTCGACGAGCTTCCGCGTCTGCTCCACCGTCTTGGGCGGCGCATAGCCATCATCGAGCGAGATCAGATTGATCTTGTGCCCGTTCACGCCGCCTTGCTCGTTGATCATCTTGAAGTAGGCGAGCTGGGCGCGGCCGATGACGCCATAGGCCGAGGCCGGCCCGCTATAGGGCATGGTCTGGCCGATCTTGATCTCGTTGGCGCTGACGCCCGGCGTCTCTGCCGCCGCGGCGGTGTGCGTGGACGATGCGATGACCACGCTCGCGAGCCAGGCGATGCGGAACCCTTTGCTGCCCATCCCGTCCTCCCTGTTCAGGTTTTGCGCGCGCGATTTTTGTCGAGCTTACCATGACGGCAGAACCGGGCAAATGCGGCCGCCCGCCGATGCTGCCGGGTTATTTGCGGCCGAGGCTGGCGCGCGGTATCAAAGCCGATCACGAGCGAGGCTCGCGCGTCGATGCGACAGAATACCAGCGGGAGGATGCCATGACAGCGACGTCGCAAAAGGGAACCGTCGGCCGTCGGGCGTTTCTCGCGGGCGCCGCCGCCGCTGGCGCCGGGGTTGCCGCATCGAGCGGCAAGGCGGCAAGCGTGACGGCGCGCGCCGACCGCGCGCCCGCAGCGACGCTCCCCTCCGCCAAGCGCGTTGCCATGGAGACGCGCCTCCCTGCTGCGACCGCCCCCTCGAAAAACGCGCCCGGCTCCGACTTCATGGTGGATGTCATCAAGTCCCTCGCCATTCCCTATGTGCTCGCCAATCCCGCCTCGAGCTTCCGCGGGCTCCATGAGTCGCTCCTCACTCACGGCGGCAACAAATCGCCGGAATTCATCACCTGCATGCACGAAGAATCGTCGATCGCCATGGCGCACGGCTATTTCAAGGTGGCGGGCCGACCGCTGGCCGTGCCGTGCCACGGCACCGTCGGCCTGCAGCATGGCACGATGGCGGTCTACAACGCCTGGTGCGATCGCGTGCCTGTCATCATCCTCGCGGGCAACGATCTTGACGCGGCGGTGCGGCCTCCAGGCGTGCCGACGATCCACTCCGCGCAAGACGTGAACGCGCTGGTGCGCGACTTCACCAAATGGGACGACACGCCGGTGTCGCTGCAGCACTTCGCGCAGTCCTTCGTCCGCGCCTACAAGGTCGCCATGACGCCGCCGCACGGCCCGGTGGCGATCACGCTTGACGCCGGCCTTCAGGAAGAGCCGATCCGCGACCGCGAGCGCTTGATCGTGCCGGCGCTTTCCAAGATCGCGCCGCCGCAAGCGGATATCGCGGCATTGCGCGAAGCGGCGGCGCTGCTGGTGGCGGCGCAGAAGCCGGTCATCGTCGCCGATCGCCTCGCACGCAGCGAGGCGGGCATGACGGGCCTGATCGAGCTTGCCGAGCTCCTGCAGGCGCCGGTCATCGATCAAGCCGGTCGCATGAATTTCCCCAACACGCATTATCTCAACCTGACGCCGCTCGGCCGGCGGGTCGTCGCGGACGCGGATCTCGTTCTCGGTTTGGAGCTCACGGATTTCTGGGGGACCGTCAACGCCTTCATCGACAATGCCGCCGATGAAGGGCACGGAGCGCGCGAGCCGGTGGCGAAAGCGGGGACCAAGCTCATCGCCATCAGCTCGGTCGAACTGCTGACGAAATCGAACTACCAGGATTTCGAACGCTACCAGTCGCTCGATCTTGCCATGGCCGGCGATGCGGAAGCCTCACTGCCGGCACTCATCGACGCGGTGAAGAGCGCGATGACCGCTGACCGCCGCGCCGCCTTCGCGCAGCGTGGCGAGGCGTTCAGGAAAGCGCATACCGAGATGCGCGAGCGGCTCCGCGCCGCCGCCGCGGTCGGCTGGAACTTAAGCCCGATCACCACGGCGCGGATGTGCATGGAGCTTTGGGGACAGATTCGCGGCGAAGATTGGATGCTCGCCAGCAGCGACCAGTTCCAAAGCTACTGGCCGACGCGGCTTTGGGCGATGGATCGCCATTCCCGCCACATCGGCGGTTCCGGCGGATACGGCGTCGGCTATGGCGCGCCGGCGGCGGTGGGTGCGGCGCTTGCCAACAAGGCTCTGGGGCGGCTCACCGTCAACATCCAGAGCGACGGCGACCTCATGTATGCACCCGGCGTGCTGTGGACCGCGGCGCATCACCGCATCCCCCTCTTGAGCGTGATGCACAACAACCGCGGCTATCACCAAGAGGTCATGCATGTCGAGCGCGTCGCCATGCGGCGCAATCGCGTGCTCAAAGAAACGCCGGTCGGCACGACGATCGGCAATCCCGATATCGATTATGCCGCGCTCGCCAAATCCATGGGCGTGTGGTCGGCGGGCCCGATCAGCGACCCCGAGGTGCTCGCGCCCGCGCTCAAGAAAGCGGTCGAGGTGGTGAAATCGGGCGAGCCGGCGTTGGTCGACGTCGTCTCGCAGCCGCGCTGAGGAACCGCGATGCGGCGGCATTTTCTCGCGCTCGCGCTCACCGTCGCGTGTGCCTGCCTTGCGCATGACGGCGCAGCGCTCGCCGCCTCAGCGGAGCGCGGCAAGACGGCCTTCATGCACGCGGGCTGCTGGCAATGCCACGGCACGGCGGGACAAGGATCGATCGCGGGACCCAAGCTCGCGCCCGATCCGCTCCCCTTCGAGTCGCTCTCGGCTTTCGTGCGCAGCTCCTCCCGCGCGATGCCGCCCTTCCGCGAGGAAGTGCTGTCGGACGAAGACCTCGCCGACATCTACGCCTATCTGCAATCGATCCCGCCGGCACCGGCGCCTGATTCGATCCCGTTGCTGAAGGAGTGAGCGGCTGCATACTCGCCGCGCGTCCTTCGACAAGCTCAGGATAGGTTCTTTCTTCGTGGCATCAGAAAATGCGACGCTCGATCTTCCTGATCCTGAGCTTGTCAAAGGACGCATCAACAGCCCTGAAGCGCAGAGCCGCTCAATCGATATTCCTTGCCAGCACTTCGCGCTTGCCGACGTGGTTGGCGGTGCTCACGACGCCTTCTGATTCCATGCGCTCGATGATGCGGGCGGCGCGGTTGTAGCCGATCTGCAAGTGGCGTTGGACGAAGCTCGTCGAGGCCTTGCGCTCGCGGCAGACGAGCGCCACCGCCTGGTCGTAGAGCTGATCGCCCGAACCTCCCTCTTCGCCATCACCCACCAACTCGGCGCCGACTTCGTCGTCGTCCTCGGTGATCTCGTCGATGTAGACGGGCGCGCGGCCATTTTCCTTTAAGAAGCGCACGACCTGCTCCACCTCGGCATCCGAGACGAACGGCCCGTGCACGCGAGTGATGCGGCCGCCGCCCGCCATGTGGAGCATGTCGCCGCGGCCCAGGAGCTGCTCGGCGCCGGCCTCGCCCAAGATCGTGCGGCTGTCGATCTTCGAGGTGACCTGGAAGCTGACGCGCGTCGGGAAGTTGGCCTTGATCGTGCCGGTAATGACGTCGACCGACGGACGCTGCGTCGCCATGACGATGTGGATGCCGGCGGCGCGCGCCATTTGCGCCAAACGCTGGATCGCCGCCTCGATGTCCTTGCCCGCCATCAGCATGAGGTCGGCCATCTCGTCGACGACGACGATGATGAGCGGCAAGGGCGTGGTGTCGAGCGACTGCTCCTCGAACAGAGGCTGGCCGGTATCGGGATCGAACCCCGTCTGCACCTTGCGCAGCAGCTTCTCGCCCTTGGCTGCGGCTTCGGCGAGACGCTGATTATAGCCTTCGATATTGCGGACGCCGAGCTTCGACATGGCGCGGTAGCGGTTCTCCATCTCGCGTACCGTCCATTTGAGCGCGACGACCGCCTTCTTGGGATCGGTCACCACCGGACAGAGAAGATGTGGAATGCCGTCATAGACGGAGAGCTCCAGCATCTTGGGATCGATCATGATGAAGCGGCATTGCTCGGGCGGCATGCGGTAGAGGATCGAGAGGATCATCGTGTTGATGCCGACCGACTTGCCGGAGCCGGTGGTGCCGGCAATGAGGAGATGCGGCATGCGCGCGAGATCGGCGACGATCGGCGCGCCGCCGATATCCTTGCCGAGGACGAGGGTGAGCCGCGCCACCGTGCGCTCGTAGGCATCGCTGGCGAGGAGCTCGCGGAGATAGACCGTCTCGGCCTTGCTGTTGGGAAGCTCGATGCCGATGACGTTGCGCCCGGGAATGACGGCGACGCGCGCCGAGATCGCGCTCATCGAGCGGGCGATGTCGTCGGCCAAGCCGATGATGCGCGAGGCCTTGATGCCCGGTGCCGGCTCGAGCTCGTAGAGCGTCACCACCGGCCCGGGCCGCACCTTCACGATCTGGCCGCGCACGCCGAAATCCTCGAGCACGGATTCCAAGAGCCGCGCGTTCTGCTGCAGCGCCTCTTCGTTGATCTGTATCGTCTTGGCGTTGGCGGGCGGCGCCGTCAGCAACTCGAGCGGCGGCAGCAGGTGGCGGTCGGCGGGGCCAAGATCGAGCGTCGTCTGCCGCGCGGGCTCGCGGCGCGGCCGGGGCGGCGCGACATCGACGGCGGCGCGGCGCCGCGGCGCGCGCTCGAAGGGGACGGGCGCGTCGTCCTCGATGCCTTCGAGCAAATCATCGCCGATGACAGGCTCGCGCCGCTCCGCGTGCGTCGGCTCGAGGCGCGAGAGCGCCTCGCGCACGGCAAGGAACGGTGCCAGCAGCCGTTGCCGCCAGGACCGTCGCGCGCGGCGCGGCGCGGCGGCGCGCGACCGATCGCCGAGCGAGAGGCCGAGGGCGAAGAACACGGCAAGGCCGCCAAGCGCGGCGGCGGCGAGTGCGGCGAGCGGTGCCCCGAGGCCGGCGCGCGCTACCGCCTCGCACCAGAGCGCGCCGGCGATACCGCCGAAGCCGGCCGAGATCGGCCAGACGGCGGGCGTTGGGACGACGCTGAGCGCGATGGCGACGAGCACTACCGCCGGCACCACCAGCACCGCGCGCAGCCAGAACCAGGCGATCGGGCGCGCGAGCAGCAGTCGTGCCGACCAAGCGAAGAGCACGATCGGCAGAACGAGAGCGGCAAGCCCGACGCTCTGGAAGGCGAGATCGGCGAGCACCGCGCCGACATGGCCCAGGATGTTCGTCGGCACCGCGTCGATCGCATGATCCCAGGAGGGATCGCCGTGATTGTAGCTGAGCAGCGCCAAGGTCAGCAGCACCGTGCCGACGAGGAGCACGAGGCCCAACGCCTCGCGGGTCAGGCGGCGAAGGAAGGCCGCGGGTGCGTTGCCGGCCATGCTGCGGCTCATCGTCGCCATCGCCTGCGCTCCCCTCACAATACCCGCCTCAAGCGCTCGAGACCGGCGGCCGTCGTGGCTTCGTCCTGCACCAAGGCGACGCGGATGTAGCGCTCGCCGGGATTGCCGCGGCCATTGCCCTTGGCGATGTAGCCGCCCGGCAACGTGCGCACGCCCGCGTCGCGCCAGAGCGTCTTGGCCGCGCGCTCGCCGTTCTCGACATCGAGCCAGAGGAAGAAGCCGCCGGGCGGCCGGTAGAAGCCGAACCTGCCGGCGAGGATGCGTTCGGCGATATCGAATTTGCGGCGATAGAGCGCGCGGTTCTCCTCGACATGCGCCTCGTCCTGCCAGAGCGCCGCGGCCGCCGCCTGCAGCGGCATCGGGATCTGCGCGCCGCCATAGCTGCGCAGTTGCTGGAAGCGGGCGATGAGCTCGGGATCGCCGGCAACGAAGCCGCAGCGGAGACCCGCGGCGCTCGAGCGCTTGGAAAGCGAATGGAAGACGAGCACGTTCCTGAGATCGCCGCCCAAGGCATGACATGCTTCGAGCGCGCCTGGCGG
Source organism: Allostellaceae bacterium (assembly GCA_035945115.1). Lineage (GTDB taxonomy): Bacteria > Pseudomonadota > Alphaproteobacteria > ATCC43930 > CGMCC-115725 > DAHUYF01. Next base: position 1,289 of record DASZAN010000072.1, on the reverse strand, counting down.
CCGTGTCTGGTCATAGACCTCGCAATAGCATTCGTCGACGGCGAGGACGAAGTCCCAATCGCGCGCCAGCTTGATCGCCGTCTTGAGATAGTCGAGATCGGCGATCGCGCCTTGCGGATTGGCGGGCGAGCAGAGGTAGAAGAGGGCGCAGCGCTCGAGATGCTCGGGCTTGATGGCGCGGAGATCGGGGAGGAAGCCGGTCTCCGCGGTGGCGTCGAGATAGACCACCTCCGCCCCCGCCATCGCCGCACCGCCGGCATAGACGAGATAGTAGGGATTGGGCACCAGCACGGTCGGCGACTTGCCGGCTTTCATCTCGGGCACCACCAGGCTCGCGACTTGGAAAAGCCCTTCCTTCGTGCCGGAGAGCGCGGTGACATGGGCGTCGGCCGTGACCATCCCGGGCGCCAAGCCATAACGCCGGGTGAGCCACTGCGCCGCGGCACCGCGGTACTCGGGCGTGCCCGGCATCGGCGGATAGCGATTCCAGAGATGGGCGTTCTCCGCGACCACCCGCGCCACGAGCGGCGGCGTCGGATGCTGCGGCTCGCCCACCGACATGGGGATCGATTCTTCGTTGATGCGCGGCTCGATCTCGCGCAAGAGCGTGTTGAGGCGGGCGAAGGGGTAATCGTCGAGCCGGGAAAGCCGGGGATTGAGCGGCAAGGAACGTCCTCAAAGAGTGGGCCGACCATCGCAGGCCGGCCCGGCACAAAGCGGCGATATCATACGCTTAGCTCCCGAGTCCGCCAAGCGGTGTTAGGATGCCGCCGGCCTTCCACTGCTGCGGAGCGCCGCCGCCAGCATGCGCAGCGCACCCCGCGCCCGCGCGTCCGATACGTTCGTATGAAGCACCACCTCGGACGGCGGGAGCGGCGGCAAGTTGAATGTGGCGCCGACGTCGACCGCGCCGGGTGGCGCGATGCGGCGGGCAAGCGCCGCGACCCCGAGCCCGGCGGTCACCGCGGCTGCGACGGCGGTCACGCCGCCGCCCACGAACGCCTCGCGCCAACGAATGCCGGCGTCATCGAGCATCCGCAAGGCCAGAGTGCGCACGCCGCAGGGCGCGGCGAGGCTCGCCAACGGCAATGGCTCGCCCGCGCGATACGCAAGACTAGAGTCTGATCCATTCAGGTTGAAGCGTAGCCTGCGTTTCGGAAGTAGTTGGCGCACTCTTGCGGCGAGACGCTGCTGAGGAGGGTTCCGATCTGGCGCCATGTGTCCTCGACGGTTCGCTTGGCGGCTTTGCGGAGCAGGATCTTGAGCTTGGCAAAGACCTGTTCGATGGG
>DASZAN010000071.1:0-27551 GCA_035945115.1 Allostellaceae bacterium | reverse complement strand
GCTCGGTATCCCAAGGCCACGAGGGCGCAGAATTCGAGTTCCGTGCGCGCCAGCACCCAGCCCCCGACATTGTGCGTGTCATTGTGCGCGAAATCCTCACGCACGGCCGCCTCGATACTCGCCCGCATAAGCGCTTCGTCAATGGAAAATATCGGTTCCGCAAGACCCAGCCGTAGTGCCAGCTCCTGCGACAGACGCACCGGGTCGAGCGTCCGACCCACCTCACGAAGATACGCGCGGCCGATCCTCGCTGCTGCGCGCGAATTTTCCGCTGGGCCTGGTGCCATGCGTAGCCCGCATGTTACCAGCGCCTCACCTGCTTGCGCCGCTGACGAACAGAACCCGACAGCGGCGAGCGCCGTCATCACGCCGCGTCGGCTGAAGCGGTCAGTCACGGCTCGTGATCTCCCCTTTCAAATGATCGGCAAGGCGCAAGGCCAGTGCCGTGATTGTCAGCGTTGGATTGGACCAGCCACAGCAGGGGAATACTGACGAGCCCGCGATATAGAGATTGGCGAGCCCATGCACCTTGCTGTTCTTGTCCACGACGCCCTGCTTTGGATCGTCATTCATGCGCGTCGTGCCCATATGATGCATGCCGCCGTCCGCCCCTTCGAGAATGGCATCCTCATGTTCGGGCAAAAAGCTGCGATAGCGGCCGAAGCCCGTGCGCCCGACTTCCTGCGCGATCATGCGATGCGCCGCGCGAATGCCTTCGCGGTCGAGATTGGACAGCCGCCAATCGAGGCGCGCGACGCGCTGGCCCAGGGCGTTCCGCTCCGCGGAGAGGCTGATGCGACTGTCGGGATTAGGAATCTGCTCAACATTATTGTCTAGGCGATAGCAGGTCGGCATCCATGGCTTGCCACGCACCATGCGACCTAGCTTGTCTGTGACGCGCGAGAAGAGCCTCGCCACGTCCTCGGCCGAAAAATCTTCGCTGAACAGTCGATGCGCCGGCTCTGTTGAAAGGCTGATTTCAGTGCGGAATTTGGGGATCCGCAATTCACGCGTTAGCTCCATGGGCAAAGCGAGATGGCAACGCACTTCCAAGCGATCACCGTCCACATAGGGGTACTCGTCGCTATAGATGTCGTAAGCCGGGTCTATCTTCGCGGGAAGGACGATGCTGTTCGGATAGAAGATGTGCTCCATGAAGAAGCGCCCGACGAGGTCATAGGTGTTGCCGACCCCCTTGGGCTCGTCCTTATCCGAGTCGAGAAGAAGGCGCGCGTTCTCGATACCGCCCGTCGCGAGCACGAAGCGTTTAGCGCGGACGCTTAGTGGATTGCGCGCGAGCGTGTTCACGGTGACCTGCGCAACCCGGCGATGGCTCGCGTCGAGATCGATCGAGGTCACCGTCGCGTAAAGGCAGATCTTGAGATTCGATGCGCTATCGAGCTCTCCGCCATAGCGCAGGCCGAAGCGTTGCGGATTGTAGCGCGAGAGCGTCGTTTTGACCTTCTCCGGCGCAAACGGAAAGAGCCGGTACTTCAGCGCCTTGGCGACAAGCGCCGGGTCGTCGTTCGTGCCGCCGATCTCGATCACCTTATGGGCGCGATCGTAATAAGGCGTAAGCTCCTCGAGACCGAACGGCCAGCCGCTATAAGGAATCCAGTCGCGCGTTTCGAAATCGAGCGCTTCGAGGCGCACACAATGGCCACCCCAATGATTGGTCGAGCCCCCGAAATAGCGCAGGCGGCAGCCCGCCACATCGTAAGGGCGGCCGACATTCTCGATCGTGCCGAGGTCTTGAATGTCGGCCTCGTAATCCGGCCCACCTGTCTCCAGCAGAATGACCTGCACGCCTGTATCGGCGAAAGCGCGCGCAAGCGTGATGCCTGCCGCTCCAGCTCCGATGATGCAGAGATCGCCCTCGAGGACGGTGCCCTGCGTGATCTGGCGGGCATCGAGAAAGTTCTTAAAGCCGTTCACTGGGCCAATCCTTTTGCGCCTTGAGATATTCGTCTTAGGGCATACGCGTCTTAGGTCAGGCTCATCCCTCACGACGATCGATGATTCAACCACCGATTTTGGGAAGGAACACCTGGGTAAAGGTTATGTTCCAGAAGGAGGCGGGCGCGAAGGGAGATACCATAATAAAGGAGCTACGTTGATTAATAAAAGAGCTGGGCTTGCATTGCCAAATTGAGGACGCTTACTTACCTCGGAAATCGCGATCCCAAGACCGACGTTGGGTACGCAAACCGCAGAGCCAGCGCGCCTCGAATTTCCGCGATCTCGCCTATGACCACTGGCCCCTCCGTCAGAACGCTTTCCCCGTGATTGTGGGTTGGGAACCTCTGTTCCAGTTCGCTGTTCTCTCTCCCCAGAACTCGTGGCTACCGCACGGCGCATGCACGAGGATGACGCATCGGCAATCTTTCGTTATGCAGGGCAGCATGAAAATTCTGATAACTGGGTCAGAAGGTTATATCGGATCGGTGCTCGGGCCATACCTTCTGCGACACGGCCATGACGTGCGTGGCATTGATTGCGGCTTCTACTGCGATGGCCAGCTCTTCGACCCCGGCGAGCCGCGGCCGCAGTTGACCGCCAAGGACATTCGCCACCTCGACACAGCGGACGTTACCGGCTCTGATGCAGTGGTGCACCTAGCAGAGCTATCCAATGACCCGCTAGGCGAACACGATCAGCGACTCACTTATGATATTAACCACCGTGGCTCGCTGAACCTGGCGCTTATTTGCCGTGCCGCAGGGGTACGGCGGTTCGTCTACACTTCTTCTTGCAGCGTCTACGGCGCCGGTGACGAGGGCGTCAAGACCGAAGAATCGGCACCCAATCCGCAGACTGCGTATGCTCGCAGCAAGATTCTGGTCGAGCGCGACGTGCACGCCATGGCCAACGAGCGCTTCACCCCGGTCTTCCTGCGCAACGCGACCGCCTATGGCGCCAGCCCACGCATGCGTTTCGACATCGTGCTCAACAATCTTGCCGGCCACGCTTGGACTTCCGGCGAGATCAAGATGACGAGCGACGGGACACCCTGGCGTCCGCTTGTCCATGTGAACGATATTTGTGAAGCCATTAAATTAGCGCTCGAAGCGCCGCGCGAGGCGGTGCACAATCAGATCTTCAACGTCGGCAGCAGCGAGCAGAACTATCGCATCCGCGACATCGCCGAGATTATCGCTGAGGCGTTTCCGGGTTGTACCGTGACTTATGGCCGCCCCTCTGGCGACAATCGCAGCTATCGCGTCTCCTTCGATAAGATCGGCCGACACCTGCCGGCCTTCCGCTGCCAATGGACTGCGGAAAGCGGCGCGCGCCAGTTACGGGAGATTTTCCAGCGGATCGGTATGGACAGAGAGATCTTTAATTATCGCGCATTCACTCGGCTACAACAGCTTAAGCACCTCCTTGCCACGCAGCAGATCGATTCAGAATTTTATTTCTCACGAACCGAGCGAGGCGGGAGGCGAAAGATCGATCTAGCCGCTAATGTCGCTTCCAGGTAAAGATAGAGGACACCGCGTAGTTCCATACTGAGCCGACGACGGCCCCCGCGATCCCCGCGAGCCACCATACATGGTCGGCCGCGAACACATAGGTGGCAATGCCAACATTGCCAAGCGCGCCCACGGAGCAAATCACATAGAAGGAGAAAAGCCCGCGCATCAGCCGCCAGCGCGTCAGTCGCTGGTCATAGTAGGTGAAGAGATTATTCAGGAGGAAATTGCACGTCATCGCGATCAAGGTGGCGACACCCTGTGCCGCGGGAAAATTGAGCGACGTCAGTGTCAGTGTGGTGCGCAATACCCCCAGGTGGACAACCAGGCCGAATGCGCCGACGAACACAAACAGTGCGAACCGCACTGGGACGATGTGGCCGACAAGTTTGTCGGCGAGCAATACGCCAAACTCCCAGGTAACGAAGGTATCGAGCTTGCTCGTGCCGGAGCGGCGCTGGCGAAAGACATATGGCAGCTCCTTGACGCGCATCGGCTCCGGCGACGAGGCCAACAGATCGAGGAGGATCTTGAAACCGTGCGCTGAGAGCCGATGCACAGCGCCATCGAATGCTTCGCGGCGCATCATGAAGAAGCCGCTCATGGGATCGGTGATCTTTGTCTTGCAGATGAGCCGCGAAAGTCGCGTCGCAAGGCTGCTGATACCAACTCGGTGCGGGCTCATGTCACCGACACCACCGCCGGCGATGTAGCGCGAGCCCACTACGACGTCGCATCGCTCATGCTTCAGAATCTCTAGCATAGGCGGCAGCAGCTTCTCATCGTGCTGCAGATCGGCATCCATAACCGCGATAAAGGGCGCTACCGAAGCCAGCGCGCCCTCAATGCAGGCGGATGACAGGCCACGACGGCCGATGCGCCGGAGGCAGCGAACGCGTGCGTTGCAGCGCGCGATAGCCCGTATTGCATCCGCCGTACCATCGGGAGAATCATCATCCACGAAGATGACCTCCCACTCAATCCTACCGAGCGCTTCGGTGATGAGCTCGACCAGTGGCTCGATGTTATCATGCTCGTTGAAAGTGGGGATGACGACCGTCAGCTCGCAGGGCGAGTGGCCTTCAGGCGCAAGATCACGTTTTGTTTTCTTTGGATTGTGAACGGTTCCCAACGATTAACCCATGACGGAGCGGGGCGCGTGTGCGCAAAGAATTGAGCGGTTTGGTCCTCGTCTTGGGGGCATTAAGTCGGGCCAGATCGTTGCACGACGGTGACCCGCGCTATTTTTGGATTCGGTACAGACGGAAGCCTTGTCCGTTGTAAACGATGTGCAACGTTTCTGGCAACGGATGGGTATCGGCCGGGTCAGCCGACAGCAGGTAGAGGTAGTCGTAGTTATTGGCCCAATCTCGCCAGTAAACCCTGCCGTTCGGGTTGCCGGGCGAGCCCTTCGGGGGGGATATCAGTTGGCTTAGAGCCGGGGGGTCATCGTTCAAGCCACCGGTGATCTCACGGAACTCAGGCTTCACGACGAGAATCTGCTGACCAGGATCGGAGAATGCTAAAGAGCACAAGCTCTTGCGCTGTATGATCAATTCGCACGGAAGGTAGTGCAGCCAATGATTATATTCCCCATCCACCTCGGCTATCAGGATTTTGCTGCCAGGATTGACGCGAGAAAACGACTTCTGCATATCCACCGTCATCGCATCGAGACGCTCCCAGCCATACGCGACCACAGCCGTGCGGGCGACCAGAAGGCAGACCGCAGCCACGAGGAAAGCTTTCCGTGCGGACGAGCTGGAGAGTCGCCAATTGAGAAACCCTATGAGGATGAAGAGATAGCCGATGGGCTGCCGCACGTCAGCGCCCCAGGCGCTCATAATTTCCACCGGCGTCACGAGAAAGACCGCGACGCCGAGACCGGCGATGACAAAGGCGGCGGGATGTGCCTCGACCATGCGGCGGCGCAAGGCCCAGAGACCGAGAATGACCATTACGGCCGCTACAATCACATCAGGAACATGATTCACGGGCTGGCTCTCGATCACGAATACGAACCCGCGGATCTTATCGTAAAGAGTCCAGCGCAGCGTACCCGTGATGAGGTCGTTGCTCGCCGGACCCAGCAGCGAAAGAAGGGGCACCAAGAGGAAAGGAACGAAGAGTGTTATCATGCGCTGGCGCCAGGAGCCGTCGCGACGCGCCTGCCAGACCTCCAGACCTAGCAGCGCCACCCCATAGAGCCCCAGCGCGCCAAAATGCGATACGAAGAGCGCGACGACGAAGCCAGCCGAGACGGTGGCGCGTAGCGCCGCAGGCCTTTGCTGCAGCTGGATCCACACGGCGATCCCGATCAGCGCCACGCCAATTCCAAAGAGGTAGTTCACTGTGCCAGCACTCGTGGCGCCGTTATAAAGAAAGAGGGTGGCCAGTAGCGGCCCGAAGGACCAGCGCCGGTAGAGCGCATGGTAGATGAGATGCGGGCCGGCGATCAGCAGCACCATGGTGACCACAAGGAAGATCTTGCCGGCGATATAGATATTGAAGACGTGCGCGAGCGGTGGAACGATCAGGTCCATCGCAAGATTGGGAATGAGATGCCAATCAATCGCGTAGAATTGTGAAAGAAAAGGATCGCGATCGCCAATCGCTATCAGGTAGCACCGGGCCAAATGATTGACGTAGTCGGAAAGCGGAGGAAGCTGAAACAACAGCAACGGCCCGATCCCAAACAGAACGAATAGAAACGATGACCCGGCACCGAGTAGCAATCCGCGGGACGGCTCTACGGGAAGCAGCTGGGATGGGGCGCTCGGCGCGGAGCCCACATTCGCAGGACTCGGTAACACGAGACTTCGCAACTCCAGGGCGCTTAGGTGCTCACAACTCTAGCGCTACAACGGCTCAAATCATGTACCGGCACGACATGAAAGGCAACGGAAAAGCCACGGCATACGTTCGCATCCTCCATATTGCCGTGGTTCGGTCGTGGAGCAATTTCGCAGCCGAAATAAAAAGTAAAGGCCGCGTCCTCGTGTCACCGCCCGAATATTTTCTGCATTCACGGGCGGCCGCACATTGGACGGTTGGCCAGAGCAGGTCGTGTAGGGCGCAGTCGAAAGGGAATTGAGCGAACCCACTGCCGCGGGGAGTGGGGTAAGCGGGTTGAGGGAAGCGCGCTGTTCTGAGGACTGGGGTTGCGAAAGATCGTGCGGGCGACCGACGCATGGTCAAGCATCGGGCTATGTTCGCCTCGCCAAATCGAAAGTCTCCTTGTGAGTGAACGCATGGCGACCATGATCGGACACCGCATCAACTTCACCAAAGTTCCTTCGCACCCGATTGGGCCGCGTCATCCGCGATATTCGGCGCCGCAAGCCACTATCAACACCACCCAGTGCCACGACTAAGTAACGCAACGGCGGCCCTCCTGCGCCTACTCCGCCGCGACGGGATCTTGTGTCATCCGCAAGTGCTCCTCGAGCCAAGTTTCGCCGCGGAAGCGGCGGTATTGTTCAGCGCGAAGCTTGTCCGCCAGCCGGCCGATCGGAACCTCGACATCGTCATAGGTAAGCGGCTGGTCCTTGGCGATGCTTCGCTTTAGCTTGCACCCTTCGACCAGCCCTTCGGGCAAGTAGCGCATCGCGCTCATCTCGTCGCTGTTCACTGCTTCGCCGTAAGTCATGTACATGCCGTACTCGTCGAGGACTTCGCCCGCAGCGAGATCGCGCTTCGCCACGGCACAGACCTCAACGACCGGTCCGTCGAGCGGCGGTGCGAGGCTGTCGCCGAACAGCACCACGCGCGCGATCGCGTTCGGGGCCTCGAAATGTACGAGATGGTACGGTGTCCAGAACGGATAAAGCGGACCCTCACCCATTTTGTAGAGATTGAGATAGTGGCGTTGTTTCGGGTCGGGATGTTCAGCAAGGACAAACACCTTAACGCCCGCCGGCCCTACCGTGTAGTCGACGATCCCGCCGAGCGCGCGCACCTCATCGAGGTTGTAGAGCTTGGCGATATCCATAATGGAACCGTCATATTTGAATCCGCGCGACATGCCCCGCGAGCGGACGCGGAACCCGGTCGCGTTTGCGACGATGGCTTGCTCGAAGCTGATCTTCGAGCCATCCGCAAAGGAGGTGACCATGGCCGCGTTCTGACCCCACCGTTCGGCCCAGCCCTGTTGCGTCGTGGGATTCCGATAGGGATCCTGAAGTCCCTTCACATTGCCGATAACGCGGGGAGTGAGGCCAAGGCCCTTGACCCAGCGGATCAGATTCATCTGCACGCCAGGTTCATCGCCATCACAGGCGGAGAGCACGACGCCGTGCTGCCGCGCATAGACCTGAAGGATCGGCCCGATGGTCGCGTCGACCTCGGCATTCATCAGCACCACGGGCTTGCCATGGCGAAAGGACTCAAGGATGACATGGGCACCAAACTCGACCGAGCCGGTGACATCGACCACCACATCGATCTCGCTCGAACGGCAAATCAAGAACGAGTCCTCGGCGACGACCGCTCTGCCGCTGCGAATGGCATCATCGAGCGTGCGCTGGTTGCCGCTTGTCACGACATCATCGCACCCAGCATAGCGATAGACGTGCTGCGCCCGCGCCGGACGACGGTTATACACCGCCGCCATCCGCATGCCGGGAACGCTGTGCATGATCTGATTGGTGAGGCCTTGCCCCATGAAGCCGGCACCGACCATCCCGACTCGGATCGGCTTGCCCTGCGCCTCGCGGGATTTCAGAGCGTTGTCAACGATAATCAAGGCAACCTCCTGAACGGTGATTTGCGTCTACGGCAACGTCTAGCGCGCCGCGGTCACCACTGAAAACACCTCGATCGAGACCACCGCCATCTTACGCTTCACCTCTGCCTCGACAACCTCAAGCGGTTGCCACGCGGCGTCCTTGGGCGAGACCTCGCTCACCGGCAAAGGCCACGAGAGGCCAAGCCGAGGATCATCGTAGAGCAGACCGCCCTCCATCCCAGGCGTATAGAACTCACCCACCTGATAGCTGGTCTCAGTGCAGTCTTCCAGCACCTGATATCCGTGGGCGAATCGCTCAGGCACGTAGAGCCCTCGGTGATTATCAGCAGTGAGCTCAACTGCGATGTGCTCAAGATAGGTCGGGCTTTCCGGACGCAGGTCAACGATGATGTCCAAGATGGCGCCGCGCGTGCAGCGCACCAGCTTAGTTTCGGCAGCAGGCGGATACTGGAAGTGCATGCCGCGGATCGTGCCCCGTTTCCTGTTGAAGGCGATATTGGCCTGGGCGATCGTCGGCTTCAGACCGTGCGCCGCCATCTCTTTCTGGCAGAAGACGCGCGCGAAGAAGCCGCGATTGTCAGTATGGGGTTCAATGTCGATGATGAAAGCCCCCCTAAGCTTTGTCTCTGTAAGGTTCATCCCACTTCCTTTCAAACACTAAATCAGGGTTCGACTATTGATGCATTTGCCAACCGAGTGAACGCATGGAAACCGCAGTAGTTGCAGCCAAGCAGATGGCGGCCATTGGGAAGGCGAGCCGTTTTTCAACCGCAGGATTTTGTTGATAAAAAACGGTAGGCGAACGCGGAGCAATCATCAACGCACGGATCACGGAACCCGGGCGGCCAACCTCAAGAGGTCGCGTGGGAGCCTATACCCAAAGTGAGCAGAGACGCGCTTCGGTATGCGAGAGGAGCCACCCATTGACTTCTACGATTTGTTCTTCGGTGAAGTCAGCACGCACGCGCAAAGCCACCAGCGTACGCAATTTCTGGTCGCCGATCGCTGCGAGGTCAGGCAAACCCAAAGCCAAGGAGGCTAGAATCTTTTCTGCCACCGCAGAGGGATCCCCATCGGACCGGTGGCGCGCCAGGTAGCGGAGGCCGATTTGCCTTGCACACGCAGAATCGGGCAATAAAGAGCGCAGCCGACTGGCCGCAGGCGACGAAAGGGATGGTCCTCGCAACGACGGGAGGCCGGCTGCGCTCAAGCAAGTTCCGCCAACGAGAAGCACAGACAGCATGGACCTTCGACTAGTATTCAAATCCGCCTCTCACATCGACAGCTGCTTCAGGTGGCTCGATAGTCGGAGAGCCAGCGCGACAATGGTCAGAGTTGGGTCGTCGAAACTATAGCTCGGGAAGACCGAACTCCCTGCAATAAACAGATTCTCAACATCGTGAAGACGGCAGTTCTCGTCAACAACGCCTTGTTCCGCGTCACGATGCATACGGGTGGTCCCCATATGATGATGCGCATTTTGAACTGACCTCAAAATTTCCTCTTCATCCATATTCATTCGCAATCGACCGAGGTCGGCACGACCGAGTTCCTGGGCAAAAAGCTCGTGGGCGCGGCGCACGTCGGCTCCCAAAGAATCCGAGACACGCCAGTCTAGCTTCACCCGTCTCATGCCGAACGCGTCAACCGTGTCGTCGAGCATGACGCGGCTGTCGCGATTGGGCGCACACTCGAAAAGACAGATAGTCGAATAGAGCGTGGCCGCCGAATGAACCATTTTTTCGTAGGTCGTTTTGGCCTCCCATTCAAGACCACTGAGAACGCGCGAAATGTAAAATCCCAAGTCATCGGGCCAGCGTCCCGTCTTGATTTCGCGCCAAATCGCGTTCAGCGACAGTTTCGTGAAGTCTTTACTTGGGGGGTTCCCTGGATGGATACCAATAGAGAACGCCGGAAGCTCCTCGGCGCGCAGCACGTCAGGAGGCGCATACAAGTAACCGGCGATATTGTGGCCCCGTACGGAAACACCTTCATAAAACGCGAGGGCGGGGTTCGGCTTTTGGAAGAGGACCGTTGCGGCCCCCGTCACAATAGGATGATCCATGAAATAGCGCCCGACCAGATCAAAACGATTTCCAAGTCCCATTGCCTGCATTTGGTTCGCATTGAGCAATAATCGAGCATTCTCGATGCCACCAGCCGCAAGCACGTAATATTTCGACCGCGCGGTAAATCGCCGTCCGTCCAGCGAAGCGAGGCACAACCTCGTCACTTCCTGGGCATTCTCGGTCGTGTCAATTCCGACGACGTTGGCGTTCAAATAGACGACGACGCCGTCGGCTTTCGTCAGCTTCTCGCGGTAGGCTTCGCCGAACCGTGTCGGCGGACTCGTTTGATAGATGCCAGTGAGAATGCGGGCTCCCGCCTCCAGCTTGAGCGGCTCGGCTCCCGGCGACGTCCACTCGTTCGGGTCATAGGTAAATGGTCCGAGCTGACAGATCTCCTGGGCGCGCCGATAGAACGGGTCGAGCGTCGCGCGTCCAAAAGGCCAGCCGCTGTTTGGCACATAAGTCCGAGGCTCGAGATCGATCTCGTCAAACGGGCGGCATGATCCCGACCAATGATTCGTTGTGCCACCGAGATAACGTAGCCGGTCTGCGTCCAGCGGCGTGAACTCTCGTCCGACGACCTGCCCTCTGTAGAGATCTTGCGTGGCTTGGTCGAAATCGAACCCGCCGCTTTCGAGGACTGCGACTCTACGCTTGCCGTCGGCGAGGTCGAGAGCGAGAGTAATGCCGGCGGCGCCCGCACCGACGATGCAAATATCGGCATCGATCGTCGTGCCATCCGGCACGCTCCCCACAGCACGAAACATACAAGAGACCCCAGCGCCTAACGATTAAGGAAAAAGACGAAAACCAAGGTTCAAAAACACCTCAAAGTCTACTAGCGTAGTTCCATTCGTTGGTCCAGATGCAAACACGTGGCGCGGATAGATGATCATGGCTTTTCGCCATCTACATTGTGGAGCGACTCGATTGCCAGCACTGAATCATGATGCGAAATGTGACCGTGATCACGACAGCCGCTGGTTATTTGTGATAGGAGATCGGTTTCGCGCTCGGGAGTGCGGCGGAATGTATACCCCCGTTCGTCGTTAGCGACCTAGCCCATGGTGGGTAACGTGAACTCTTTGGCGAGCGATAGCGATGCCCTGGTGAGCGTCGTCATTCCGACTTTCGATCGCCCAAGTTATCTGCGGATCGCGCTCGCGAGTGCCGTTGCGCAGTCCTATCGCAACCTAGAAATCATCATCTGCGACAACGGGAGCCGACAGGATCCCACCGGCATGATAGCCGAATTCGCCGACCCACGGATTCGCCTGCACCGAAATGCGAGCAACATAGGCCAGACCCCGAATTTCCTAACGGGCATTGGCATGGCGACCGGCAGGTACATTGCGCTCTTGGGTGACGACGACGTCTGGCACCCAGATTTTGTCTCGACGCTCATCGCTCCGATGAGACAGGGTCCCGAGATCATTGTTTCCTTTTGCGATCATGACATTATCGACGCAAATGGCGATGTAAGCGTTGCGGCGACCGACCGAGTGACAAGGCGGTTTGGGCGGCACCTTCTGCATGAAGGCGTTTTTCGGTCATTCGATGACATCGCGCTCGTATATCGGGCGATTTGCGTGGTCTCCGGATCTCTCATACGCAAGGATTCCATCAACTGGGCGCTCATTCCACGAGATTTGCCCATCTCGATCGATCTCTACATCGCCTATCTCCTGGCGACGGCAGATGGGTCTTGTTGGTTCACTTCGACGCACTTGATGCAGTACCGCTATCATGCGCTGCAGGGCGCCAGCTCCTTCACCAATATTCATCGTTCTTGGCGTAACGACTTGCGATGGATGTTGGAACTCTGGATGACGTTCCTGCGCGATGATCGGCTGAAATGCCGCTCCTATCTCAAGATGATCTGCGCGCGCAAGGCAATGTTTATCCTGGTCGACCGGCTACTACGGCGGGATTTGGATGGCATCGGCGCCGATCTATCGCAATTCTTCCGCTTCGGTCTCCTGAACCCAAGCATGTTATATTATCATCTCGTCTACTTCCTTCGTTTTCAGCGGTTAGGTATGGGGCGGATGGTTCCCTGAACCTCGCTACCTGACCGGCGCTGTCGGAGGCGGAAGCGGGTTGCCGCTTGCCGCCTCGCCTTCCGCTTGCCTCCTGTCAGCCGTGCAAGACAGCGATTGCGGACCGCGCTGGTCGACATCTGGGATAGAAGCCAATGGCGCTGGCGCGCGTCTGACCTCGAGGCACGTCTCGCAAAACCCTCTCGACCTTTTTTTGTTTCCCAAGTTCAAATGCACCTGGGTGTTTGAGCCGCTTGAATTTTTGGAGATTGGGTCGTGATACGACCTGTGAGAGATACGCGAATCGATTTCTTTCGGGGGCTCGCGCTGTGGATGATCTTCACAGATCACATTAGTGGCAATTTTCTTCGGCATTTTACTTATCGTGTGTTCGGATTCTCCGATGCGGCGGATATCTTCGTCTTTGTCTCTGGCATCTCCTCGTGCTTGCTCTATTACAGACTTATAGTCGAGGAGGGTTTTAAGGGCGCTCAGCTGCGCGCTTTTCGGCGCGTTGCCCAAATCTATTTTGGGTATCTCTGCGTAGTCGCAGCCACATTCCTGCTAACACTGGCCACACGCTACGTTTATGACGACGGCTATGAATGGGTGCTAGCGAATCCAGGGGCGGCGTTCGCTGAGGCCGTGATCCTCGATTTTGCGCCAGGGCTAAATTCCGTTCTGCCCCTTTACATGGTTCTCATCGATGGCGGGGCACATTTTCGCTCGAGCGATGTGGTACGAGGGCTGTGCTGGGTGATCGTCGCTGCCAACCTCGCATTCGGGCTGGCCGCCCATAGTGGAAAAATCATCGGAGAAGTGCCGCTTCTTGCACAGATGAACGAGTTTTGGAACGCGGTAAAAGGAGACAACACCGCCGAGCATTGGCTGCGCCTCTCCCATTTTCTTGCTGTCGCGTATCTGGTAGCGAGTTACGTTCCAGCGCAAACCGCTATTCTCAAGATGAAATGGTGTCAACCAATCCTGCTCTGTGGACGCTTCTCTCTCCAGAGCTATTGCTTTGGTGCCGTCCTCAGCCTGGCCAGTTCGATTTATCTAGAGATGGGTTCACCCGGTCTGACGGTACAGGTACTCATAAACCTTCTCGGCTGGTCGCTGATGACGGCCCTCGCGGTGCTCCTCGCCTGGATGCGTCGGAGTAGGAACGCGCTGAGCCGACCGCGTGCCATATCGTTGAGGCAGTGATGCAGGTCTAAGCGCGCTCTTGGTGATGCGCCGAAACGGCTTTGGGTCCAGCAAGCTTCACGCGCTGGACTGCCATCCAGAGCCGGTCGATCTCGTCGGTTTCAGTAAAGAGTTCATCTTGCTGGGTTTCAATCGCTCGACATGTAGCCTCGTAATCTTCGGCCGAGAGATGTTTAATGAAATCAACCAGCTGCGTGGCGACAGGCGTGTCGATGCACCACCCAATCTTGCGGCTCTTGGCGAACTGGCCAACCGCGTTTCCCGCGATGCCCAGCAACGGCTTCCCAAAATAGCCTGCTTCATAGAGCGCATTTGTCAGCAGCCACTTCGAGTTGCTGTCGGGCGCGACGCAATCGATAGACCAGACCAGATCAATCGAGTTGTAAATGTCAGGAAGGTCCTCAGGATTGCGGTAGGGGCCACCGTAAGTAACATTGTTTAATCGCTGAACGTCGGCTAAGAATCGGTCCATGTCAAACCCTGCATTTGACGCTCCGCGGACGTAAATCGCCACCTTTTCAGGCAAGCTTTCCGCGAGGTTCCGGAGGATTTCCCAACTTGCCTCATCATCGAGATAGCCAAACCAACCGATACGCCAGCGGCGCTGTCCGAGGGCATCATGCTGCCGTGGGCCGGTGCGGTCGCCGACAAATCGTTTTAGAGGGCCATTGGCTTGCGCGAAGCGCGGGACCTTATTTTCGAACAGAAACCAGCTCCCTCTATAATTAAGGATCTTCTGGTAGTAGTGTTCGATAAAGAGGGGCGAGCTCACGATTAGGAGAACCGCCCGCGACAACAGCCACTTTTCGAGGAGTCTGAGAGCGGCTCCGCGCAAGCCCGTCTGTGTGCATGAGGAGTTTACATCAAGAATCTCGTACACGAACGGTGCCTGAGACCGACATACACGTCGCGCCAACAGTGCCAGGAGCGCGTTGTCTGGGCTCCGACCAATGAAAAGACTAGCCTTGGCCAGCGCTTGCCGGTTGCAAATTATTCTGTACGCCGCGCGAAGCAACGGAACAACCCGTCCAACCCGCGACCGCGGCATAAGTGGGCCCAGATCGATGAAACGCTCCTGCACATTCCTCGAAAGGACGTTGCGCCTGAAGGCAAGGAGCAAGACCTCGAACCCGGCGTGTTCCCACTGCAAGACACGCCGCCCGACCGCAGGATCGTCAATCGCCGGGCCAAAATAGGCAACGATGTCGCGTGCACCGGAGACGGGAGCGTCAAGCGGTGACCGCCGGTTGCGATCATCCTCACGAGAGCTGCTAACAAAGATCACTTGGCGCCCCCACATCCTTGCAGGTTTCTAGGATAAACGCGCGAGAGAGAAGTTCGTTGCGCTACCGGTGGTTATCATGACCGGAACCGAGCTTGACACGACCAACCGCCAGCGACTGACGCTTGACGGCGGCCGACCGCGGTTCGTTGCCGCGAGCCGTTTGTTTCAACCCCGGCCCTGTCTTCCTCCGTGACAACGGCGACTCGCCCCAAGGGTCCGACCACTTAAATTAGCATTCCTGCCGACGCCATGATCGGAACCTCGCTGGTTACACGGACGTTTACGTATGCGTTTCTACGTCAGGTTTGGTCTATCGGTTTTGGCGATATATGACCGAAGTTCTATTTTCGAACACTGATCGCTGGCGTGATGGCTCGAGCCGCGCGATCTCGCTGATCGTGGTCGCGGGGGTCCTCCGGCTTGTCGACATCGCGATCATTGGAGCCGCTGGGATAGTCGCGTATAGCGCTTATATGGGCGAAGACGCAAATTACAAGGCCATCTATTATCTAGCTGTGCTCGTTGGCGCACTACTTGCAACTGTTATATTTCACGTTAATCAGCTTTACCGAATCAACAGCGGCGCCGTCGTTACAAGTTCAGCGCGGCTTTTCTCGTCGGTGTCCGCCGTTATGCTGACTCTAGTTGTACTGGCGCACCTGCTGCATATCTCCGAGCTTTATTCGCGCGTATGGGTCGCCCTCTGGTTTGTGACTTCATTTGTCGGTATGAGCTTGGCGCGGATTGGGCTTAGAGCCCTGCAAAAGCGATGGATGCTTGAAGGACGGTTGACGCGCGTGGTAGCGATCGTGGGTAGTGGCAGTCATGCCTCGCGCCTCGTTCGGCGCTTCAACCTTGCCGGCCAACCGGGAGTCAGTGCGCTAGGCGTCAAAGTCGTCGGATATTTCGACGACCGCTCGGGACGCGCCGACCCGGAACTTGCAAAGATCGGTTGCAGCCGGCTGGGTACGGTCGAGGACCTACTTGTGTTTGCCCGGAAGCAGCCCCTAGATCACGTTATCGTAGCGCTCCCCTGGTCGGCCGAGACGCGAGTGCTTCAGCTGTTACGAAAGCTGCGCGCGCTTCCGGTTGATGTGGCGCTGGCACCAGACCTCGTCGGCTTTACGCTCAACCGCTCGGCCTATTCTTCTCTTGGCGGTGTCGTGCTGCTGCCGGTGTTCAGTGCGCCGTTGGCCGACTGGCGCTTAGTCATGAAGGACATCGAGGATCGGGGGCTTGCCCTGCTCTTGCTCGTACTGTTCGGTCCCCTTCTCGTAATGATTTCCCTCTTGATCAAGCTCGACAGCAAGGGGCCACTCTTATTCCGCCAGCAGCGCTACGGGTTCAACAACCAACTGATCAAGGTCCTAAAGTTCCGTACAATGTACACGCACTTGGAGGATCGCGACGCGACCCGATTGGCGACACGAGACGACCCGAGGGTGACACGCGTCGGCCGATGGCTGCGCCGGACAAGCCTCGACGAATTGCCGCAGCTAGTCAACGTGCTGCGCGGCGAAATGTCCATTGTCGGGCCAAGGCCCCATGCGCTATCAGCGAAGGCGGCTGACCGGCTCTATGAAGATGTGGTCGAAGAGTATGCTGCCCGTCACCGGGTGAAGCCGGGCATCACCGGCTGGGCGCAGGTGCATGGCTGGCGTGGTGAGACCGACACCTATGACAAGATTCGCAAGAGGGTTGAGTACGATCTCTACTATATCGAACACTGGTCCTTGGCGCTGGACATAAAGATTCTAGTGATGACTGCGATAGCGGTTTTCCGCACCAAGAACGCCTACTGAGAACGGCAGTTAGGCAGCGACGAGGCGCGCGCCATCTTTAAGATTCGGGATGCCCAGGGGAACTTTATCGCTACGGTAGCGTTGCTACGGGCGCTCTTTGTCGTAATTGGCGAGATTATCACGAAAAGTTCAGCACCCTCAATTCGGTTGACAAACGGGGACACTAAATGACGCTTCTCGCTCGGATAAGCGCGGACCACCAGGCCAAGGATAGCAAGGATCGGCCGGTCGATCGCAGTTCCCACATCGCCGCGGCTCTCGAGAGCATCGATCTGCGGACCATGTGGAAGACAGCGTGGCGATGGCGGTCACTGATCGCTTGGACGACCGTGCTCCTTACCGCCGGCGCGGTCGCCGTCATCTTTCGCCTCACGCCAGAGTACACCGCTTCGACGCAGGTCCTTATCGGAATCCAGCAGGTCAAAATTCAGGATATCCTCTCGGATCTCAAGGGCGGTGGCGAAGCCGAGATGGGCGCCACGGAAGTGGGGATAATCCGGTCGCGGAAACTGGCGGAAAAGACGGTGGCGAAGCTCAACCTTGAGAACGATCCAGAGTTCAATCCTGCGCTCAGAAATCCAGGCCTCTTCTCGCGCTTGACGAGCGAACTCCGGCCATTGATCAACTGGGTGAGTGGCGGGTCAGAGAAAGCGGGCGAGCCAGGCGAGAACGACGATCTCACGAGCACTGTGGACACTTTCCTTGATAAGCTCAAAGCGTCCAGCGATGGCAAATCGCGCGTCATCACGGTCTCGTTTTCGTCCGTCAATCCGGTGATTGCGGCACGAGTCGCGAATACCCTCGCCGATGCCTATATTGTCGAGCAGCTCGACGAGAAATTTGAGGCAACGAGACGCGCCAACCTCTGGCTCTCTGATCGCCTTAACACGTTGCGCCAGGAAGTGCAGGTGTCAGAGGACGCCGTCGAGAAGTACCGCAATGCCAATGGCCTGCTGCGCACGCAACAACCAGTTGGGCAAGTCGGCCAAAACGTTACGCTGACGATGCAGCAAATGGCGCAAGTCTCGGCCGAAGCGATCACCGCCCGTACCAAGTATTTGGAGGCGCAATCGCGCTTGGCGCAATTACAGCGAACTGGCGTCACACGCGGTGGCAGTAATATTGATATGGCGATGAAGGACGACAGCCTCCTTGAGGTGCTGCAGTCCCCCGTAATACAGAACCTGCGCGCGCAGGAGGCGGATGCGCAGCGGCGCGAGGCGGATCTTACCGCTCACTTTGGGGACAAATATCCGGCGGTTATCAATATCCATGCCGAGATCGCGGGAATTCGCAGCAAGATCCAAACCGAGGTCAGCCGGATCATCGACGGGCTCAAAAACGAGGTCGCAACCCAGCAAGCGCGCGAACAAAGCCTCAACGCGATGCTCAATAAGATGAAGGTGGACGCGGCGCACAATGACATTGCGGAAGTGCAGCTGCGCGATCTCGAGCGGCAAGCTCAGGCTAACCGCACGCTCTATGAGGATTTCTTGACCCGGTTCAAGCAAACCGAAGGCGACGATAGATTTCGGCAACCGGAGGCAAGCATCATCTCGCGAGCGCCAGTACCGCTCCTGCCGAGTTTCCCGCAGAAGCCCGTGCTCATCCTACTGAGTGTGCTTACTAGCTTCCTCATCGGATGGCTGCTCGCTTTGATCTGCGAGAATCTGGACGTAGCGATCCGCAGCATGGATCAGGTGCGCGGCCTATTGAAGGTGCATGCACTCGGCATGGTGCCGGCACTCGCCGGCGTCCGGCGCGCCATCGGCGCTAGTCGGCCCGAGAGCGAGGTGATTGACCGGCCGCTCTCGGCCTATGCCGAAGCGATTCGCGGCATCCACACCAATCTCATGCTGGCGGATATCGATCGGCGCCCGCGCATCGTGCTGGTGACTTCGGCGCTGCCCGGCGAAGGCAAATCAACCATGGCGATGTCGCTCGCGCAGACGATCGCGCGGTCGGGCCAGCGTATCATCATCGTCGATGGCGACCTCCGAAGGCCATCGGTACATACTCTCGCCGGCGTATCGCACAAGCCCGGCCTCATTGAGTGGCTGCTTGGCCGCAATGCTCCCGAGGAGGTGATCTACTCGACCGGCGCCACGGGCGTCGACGTTATCCCTGCGGGGAGTCACCCGCGCATGCCACCAAACCTGCTATCCTCCGATCGGTTCCGACTTCTGCTGCACGAACTAACGCAGCGCTACGACATGGTGATTCTCGATTCGGCGCCGGTGCTCGCCGTGGCGGATACGCGTGTCCTTGCAACGCTCGCCGAGCGAACGCTGTTCGTGGTGCGCTGGGCGTCCACCTCTCACAAGGTTGCGGCCTCCGCGCTCCGCCAGCTGTTCGAGGCGGGGGCCGACGTGGCCGGCGTCGCGCTCATGGCGGTCGATGTCAAGGCGCACTCCAAGGACGGCTTCACCGACTCCGTTCTCTACACCGGCGGCCTGCGCGCGTATTACCGTTAGAGACAAGATTGGTAGGGTACCGTCAGTTGGTTCTCTGCGTATCGGCCAAGGTTGTTCGTGAAGTCGATGCGGAGCCAGTGCGGCAGCTGAGCTTCGGATGCTAGTCTAGTCGCCGGTGAAGAATGCCGATCCCGCTGATTGGCGCGGACAAAACGGCAGGATGAAGTAACGGAATTTGCAGGAAAGCGGTTGGCCTCGCTTTTCTTGCGTTTTGTGATTTCGGTTTGGCGCAGATCGATTCTCTGAGTGGCAGGTTTTGGCAATCAGACCCAAAGGGCCGCGTGAATTGTAACACCGCTTACTGTACTGCGAATCGGTGGCAAACAAGGAGACCCCATGTCCGTGGTCCAAGACGGTGACTCGTCTCGCTGCATGCCAGCATCGAGGGTTGATTGGGTTGCGCGGGTCAGACCCTCAGGCATGGGAGACGAGCCGTGAACCAGGATACGACGTACGTGGCCTTCGATACGAGCAACGAGACGCTGGCAGTGGCAATTGCCGAGAACGGCCGACGCAAGGAGGTGCGCTTCTTCGGCACCATCGCCAGCCGGCCAGACGCGGTGCGCAAGCTGGTGGAGAAGCTGGCAAAGCAGCACAAACGGCTTGCCTTCTGCTATGAGGCTGGCCCGACAGGTTACGGGCATTACCGCCAGATCCGCGCGATGGGCCATGACTGCCAAGTGGTGGCGCCATCGATGGTACCGGTGCGGCCCGGGCGGGCACATCAAGACCGACCGCCGCGACGCCACGACTTTGGCCGCGCTGTTCCGTGCCGGCGAGCTGACGGCGATCTGGGTTCCGGACGCTGCCCATGAAGCGATGCGCGACCTGTCGCGAGGACGGCAAGGTGCGATGGAGGGGCTGCGGCGAGCGCGTCAACAGCTCAACAGCTGCTGTCCTTCCTGTTGCGGCATGGACGCATTTATCCGACCAGGAGCGCCACGACGCAGCGCGTCGTCAACGAGGCCTTTACCGAGGAGAAGCCGTCGCTGCAGCCATTGCCGCTGGTGCCGTTCCGCGCCGTGCTCAAGCTCAAGCGGCGCGTCTCGCACGAGGGCATGGTGAGCGTCGGCGGCAACCTTTACAGCGTGCCGGATGCCACGCGCAAACGCCTCGTCGAGGTCCACACGTTGGCCGATGAGATTCGGATCTTCGAGGCCGATCGTTTGATCGCTGTCCATCCGGTACTTGAAGGGCGCCATCAGCGGTCCGTGGCACCTGGCCATTGCAAGATGACCGTGCCGGCGCGCGGAATTGCCGGCTTCGAACCGGTACTCCTCGGCCGCGCCGGTGATGTCGTGGCGCGCCGTCCGCTCGACTTCTGCGACGCGGTTGCACGGCGGCTGGCGAGCGAGGGAGGCCGTCCCGGCGGATCAAGTCCTGACCCTTCAATCGGCCGAATCGGCTTTCTCACGGCCGACTATTTCGCCGCTTTGGCGTCCAGCCACCGATCTCCGATCTTGCGGCCCACCCATTTTGAGAGTGCGAGACGGCCATTATCGTTAAGGTGATTCACGTCGCGCCAAACGTCTGTACGTTTGAATATGTCGGGCGCGATCCAAATCGGCGCGTGTTCCAGATAGAGCGGTGCGAAATTGGGAGTTGTCGGCTGACGCCATCCTGGCACATACAGGAATCGAATGGGCACGTTCTTGGCGTTAGCGAGCGCGATAATTTGATTTAGGTATATCAAGCTTACTCGATATTCCAGAGGCTCGAGCGGCTGAGGCAAGTAAATCTTAGACGCGGCGTACGCTTTGAAGTGCTGCAGCTCGTCCTCAAGTTGCAACTGCGAGGTGGTAACCGTAGCCGGTGAGCGAACGCCCAACTCCGCCAATGTGTCATGCCAGTGGGTGCCCCGATAACCGGTGAGATCGAATTCGGCGGAATCGCCGAAGAGCGCTGGAGCGAGGGTTTGATAGAAGAGCGAAACCTGTCGCGACGGAAGTCGGAGCAAGTTGTAAAAGTAATGTGTATTAATAATCATGGGCGCAGCCAGGATGTCTCTTGCGTCAGCGAAACGATAGAAAGCAATATGCGACGCGCGTGGCTCATCCGCTTGCACTTCGATAAGTAGCAGGTGCGGGTGCTTGTTTTCGAGGGCTTCGCGCGCAATAAGATAGTCCATATCACGCCCCGGATGGATGACAGCGAGATTTGCGATGTGAATTGGCCCGCCCGAGGTCTCTGTTGCACTTACCTCAACTTGCTCGGCATCAATGCCCCATATGGTGTGTGAACTGCCTATGAACACTACATCCACCGGCGTTGGATCGTGATGCAGCCGCTGGTAAATCCATCCTTCCTTATGAAGGACGGGCTCATGCGCGTTCGTGAAGCGAATATAACGACTGTGCGGGAGAAGGCAGGCACCGACGATGAGGATGATAATCATGGCCGTAGTTACCGCGGCGAAGCGTGCCGGCGCGAGCCGCTTTTTTTCGATGAGCAGAGCTTCGACAGCCATTTCGCTAAAAGTTGAAGTACAGAAAGCTGGTCGGCTGCGGTAGACCGATAAGAGCGGCCGCCGCAATAACGGCGAAGGCGGTCGCCCACCAGAAGGACCGCTCGAAGCAAAGCGGTACCCAACTCGATGAAGGGGTGGTCGCCGGACGGGTGATACCCGAGAGATAGCTACGCATAAGTTCCTGCGTGTTTGGGAAGAACAAAGCAATTGATCCTAATGCCAGACACCAGACCCACATCAGCAGCGCAGTACCCGCTGGCTGAGGAAATAAGGAAAACGTCTGTGCGAGACTAGAGCACCCGAACATACCGTGAGGCAAATCGCAGCCGTTCAAGCCCGCCATCCCTGCGACAATGCGGAGCGCGGCATCAACCGACTGCGCGCGAAAAAAGACCCAACCGACGACGACGGCAGCAAAGGTGAACAGCCAACTCGCCAAGCCGCCGAGGATCGGGAGGTGCGGCAGCCGAATTTGCTGCGACACGCTACGCCAGGCATGGTTGACGATCAGATAGACGCCGTGCAGCCCCCCCCAGATCACGAAGGTCCACCCCGCGCCGTGCCACAAACCTCCGATGACCATGGTTAGGAAGAGGTTAACGAAGCGACGGACCGAACCCCGACGGTTGCCCCCAAGCGCGATGTAAAGATAATCACGTAGAAAGCGTGAAAGCGTCATGTGCCATCGCCGCCAGAAATCGATCACGTTCCTCGCCTTGTAAGGGGAGTTAAAGTTGAGCGGTAGGCCAATTCCCATCATCCAGGATGCTCCAATCGCCATGTCACAATACCCGGAAAAATCGAAGTAGAGCTGGAACGTGTACGCAAGCGCACCGCCCCAAGCCTGGAACAACATCGGCCGTATCCCGGCATCCGCGGCATCAAAAACCGGCGCTGCGAATGTCGCGATACCGTCCGCGAGCACGACCTTCTTCATGAGGCCAATGCCAAAGATCACGATGCCCGTAACAACGCGAGCACCATCGAAACCGCTGGCAGTAGCAGATGCAAACTGCGGCATCATTTCCTTGTGGTGAAGGATCGGGCCGGCTATGAGATGCGGAAAATACGAGACAAACAGGAGGTAGTGAAGCAACTTGGGTTCGCGGGCCTCGCCACGATAGGCATCGACCAAAAATGCGATCTGAGTGAATGTGAAGAAAGAAATGCCAAGGGGAAGAATGATTGGAGCGAGGACAATATGCGTGCCGGCTATAAGGTTCATGTTATCGATGAAGAAGTTCGCGTATTTGTAATAGCCAAGTAGGGCTAGGTCGAAAATTATTGCGGCCGTCAGCAATCTCCGACCGGCATTGGTCCGGGCCTTCGCGGAGAGTGCGCGGCCAGCGAGATAGTTGGCAGACGCGGAGACTAGCAGCAGAAGAACATATATGGGGTTCCAGTAGGCATAAAAACCCATGGACGCGAGCATCACCCAGGCGATTCCGAGCTCGTGCCGTTTTCGGCTAAGGAAAAAATAGCTGGCAATGGTGAACGGCAGAAAAACAAAGATGAATTCTGCGCTATTAAACAGCATTGATCGGGGATCTTCAATTCTACGTTAGTTGCTTTTCCGCTGGGGTGAAAACGTCCGTTGCTGCGCGGAACTTCCGGAGCGATCGATCAGTCAAAGCTACGGAACAGCACATCACGAAGAACAGGCCATAAGGTGTTCCGGGATTGATAACCCGACGGTCAAAGAAACCGATGGCCACATTGGCAACAACGAAGGTCATGACGAAGAGTCGCGTTCTTTGATCCTGAATACCCAGGGCGGCAAAAAGGGAACTACCCAACAAGATTAGAAACCAAACGAAGCCAACCAAGCCGGTGTCCACTAACATAGCTAGATAAGCGTTGTGAGTCGAATAGCCTCCCAGATATTGTTCGTTCTGCCGAAAACCGACCCCGAAAAAAGGATGCTTGAACCAGACTTCGGCAGCCGATTGCCAAATTCCAGTTCTACCCGTGAACCCGGAGCCAATACCGCGTGCCGGGTTGTCGAGCGACAGGACATCATGTCCGATAAAGCCGAACGTATGAATGACCTGCGGCAGAAACAGCATCGCCGAGACTAATGTTAGGCAGATTCCTGCAAGCATGACCGTATGCTGCGAACGCTTCATCGTCCGAAGATAGCTGATCATCACGATTAACAGACAGACAGACACAGCCAGGATGTCCTCGCGCGCGTTGCTGGCGAAGATCGTCGCCGCACCCGCTACGAAACCCGCAATCGCAAGGAAGCCAGGCTTCCCCGCGAATGCTGCAAGACATACGGTGAGGCCCATCAGTCCCCACCAAACCGGCTCCAAATGGTTTGCAACCAGGCGGTCCCCCCAAGTACGTTCCCCGGTAATGTCGACATAGACGAGAAACGGAGCGCAGAGGATGCAGAAGCACCCCGCGATCGACCGCAGCAGGCGGCGATCGGGACAGCCAGCAACCAGGGTCGAGATCCCGACCATGAAGGCTACATCAAATGTATAGACGAGCGGGATCCACGCAGGTGGTACATCCTGCGCCTCAAGTGACCTCGTGGCGGTTTCTGCACTGAAATTGCTTAGGACGTAACCCAGAAGAATGATCAGCAAGAGCGAAAGCCACATCTTTACGGGCGCAACGAGGCCGCGCCAATCTATACCAATCAGAAAGAGCTGGAGTGCAGAGGGAACCAAGCCACACAAAAAGGCAATTTGCATGCCCGTTGTGCCCTTGCCGTGGGATAAATAGAAGACAAGAAGAATCGACAAGAGCCAGCTGGCATAGCTCACAACGACAATATGGAAACGCATATCAGGCTTCGCCTTTCGATATATGACAATAAGTGCGTGCGGTCGTCGAGCGAAGGTTGGAAAACCGCACCCGGCCCGAACAGGCTGCCGAACCTGCCGCCCGTTGGCCAACTGGTCCCGCGTATTGCTGGTAGCGGAAAACGTCGTGTTGGTTGAGAAGGTTCCTTTCGAGAGCGGCTCGCTCAGCTGCTAAGCCTTGGCAAAGTTGGGACACGGTCTGGCCTCCAGGCGTTTGTACCTCTGGTTCATCGGATGGTACAGCGCTATAATACTTTTGGTGAGAGGGGTCGTGGAAGAAGTAGGATTCAAATCAAACGCACACCTGGAAGCGAAAGCGAATACGTCGATACCCGGGGACCACCCGCCTCGCTCTTTGCCTGAGCGCCTCGACGGGCTAACTGCGCTGCGCGCGATCGCTGCCAGCGCCGTCGTCCTGCTTCATTTCCACGTCACCACGTTCCGGTCGCTGGGCTTGGGACGGTATATCCCTTTTGTTAGCCATTATTACCTTGGTGTCGACTTATTCTTCATCCTCAGTGGTTTTATCCTTGCCCATGTGCACGGCCGCGATTTCGCGCGGCTAACGCCGTCCAACACAGCCCAGTTTTACATCTTGCGGCTGGCGCGTATCTATCCCGCGCATGTCACCGTGCTGATGATGTATGTTTGCCTCTTCCTCCTGCTAAAGTTTAGCCCATATGATGGCATCGGTCTCAGAGCACCAGCGGACCACTACACCGCTTCAGCTTTGATAGCGCACCTGCTGCTGGTGAGCCCCGGCGTGACCAGCTGGAATTCGCCCGCTTGGTCGGTAAGCGCAGAATGGTCTGCCTATCTTTGGTTTCCTTTGCTTGCGTTCGCCCTGCGACGTGCTTCGCCGCGCTTCTGTGTGATTGCCCTCGTTGGCATCGTTGGCGGCTTTGCTGACATCTATTTTCAATATTTTAACAGCACTATGGATCACCTTGGCCTATTGCGCGTTTCCTTTGAGTTCCCCGCCGGGTATCTGATATACCGTGCGAGCTATCGCACTAGCCTGAGCAGAGTGATATCTGTCCTGGCGCCTGTAGTCGGACTAGGGCTTCTCCTCTTGGCTACGGATTTCGCAGAATTTGGCTTTGTGTTGTTGATCGGAGCGATAGTCGCCATTACGGGGCATCGGTCGACCGTACGCAGACACTGGCACGTTCCGCATCTGTTGATCTGGTTGGGTGAGATTTCCTATTCTGTTTACATAATCCACGCGCTCGTCATGGCGACAGCTGGTCGTGCCGCGGAGGGGCTGCTACCGCGCTTGTCATTGCCCCTGCAGCTTGCGCTCGTGCCAGTGTTGTTTATGGTTGTGGTCGTGTGCGCGGCAATGTTGCACCGAATCGTCGAAAAGCCGGCCCGCGACTGGATGCGCACAGGACTCTTCCAAAGTGCGCGCGCTGTTCGCGACCGCTTCCGCGCCATGGCGCTATATACTCGCAGTTTGTAGGCTAATAGGGCTTCTGTAAGCGCTT
Organism: Allostellaceae bacterium; assembly: GCA_035945115.1. Taxonomy (GTDB): domain Bacteria; phylum Pseudomonadota; class Alphaproteobacteria; order ATCC43930; family CGMCC-115725; genus DAHUYF01. Next base: position 1,689 of record DASZAN010000071.1, on the reverse strand, counting down.
TGGTACGGTCGTTGTGGGTTAAAGGGAGGGAGCGGGTAGGGACGCTTTTTTAAGGCCGGAACGAGGGGCGGCGCCTTTGCTGACTATGGCGAGTCTTCGGCGATCCCGTGGTCGCCACCGCGCTGTTCGATCAATCGCTATGTCTGACGCCATCCAAATCGAAGGTAAGCGTCGGGCGAGGCTTCGACGAAATCACCGGGCACTTAGACAGTACGCGCCCGGGGAGGGCCGCGTCGTGTGAGGACGGCAGGTCGGTGGTTGTGTAGTCGCCCCCGAAAAACCGGCCAGGGCTTGGTTGTTAGGGATGGTCCACGGCTGCGCTCGCGTCAAGCCAGACGCTTCGCATCTCCGCGCTTCGCGCGGCTGGCCGGCTTGACTCGATCGCATCCGCGGACTCTGGGCAATCATGCGGTCGACGCGAAGCGCCGACCGCGTTCGCGATCGTCTTCTCCATTGTCTCTCTCCTGAACTCGCGCGGCGAGCGGTACTTGAGCGCCTTGTGGGGATGGACGGTGTTGTAATGCTCGAACCATGAGTCGAGCTGGCGCAACACGGCCGCGGCATCCGGGCATGAACTGACGCGGGCATAATCCCGCTTCACGGTCTTCACAAAGGCTTCGGCCATACCGTTCGACTGCGGGCTCTCGATCGGCGTCGTCCGCGGAACAAGGCCGATCGCACAGCAAAGGCACGGGTCTCGTTGGCGGTGTAAGGTGAGCCGTTGTCCGAGAGCCATTCGATCGGCGCCGGCAGACGATTCACTAAGCTGAAGCGGCGCTCGATGCTCTCGATCATCAGGTCGCGGATATCCGAGGACGATATCCCGCCGGTGGTCGCCACCAGGCAATCGCCTCCCGGTCGCAGCAATCGAGCGTGAAGGCGACCCGCACCCGTTCGCCGTTGTCGCAACCGATCTCGAACCCGTCCGAGCACCAGCGAGTGTCCGAGCGATCAACCGCAACCCGACCGTCATGGCGCCGCTCGGCTCCATTGCCGGTGTGGCGCTCGAGCAAAAGCCCATGCGCCTTCATCACGCGATAGACCCGCTTCACGTTGACCGGCGCGGTCCCATCGGCCCGGCGCTGCCGCCGCAAAACCGCATGGACCCGGCGATAGCCGTAGCTCGGCATGGCCGCGATGATCGTCTTGAGCTCAGCCACCAGCGCGCCCTCCGGCTGTGGCCGGCGTCCGCGCCGGCGGCGCGGCGTCGATCCTGCCGTCTGCGTCGCCAGGTTCGAGCGTGCCACGCCCAGCGTGTCCGCGATCGTCTTCACGGCGTGCCGTCCCGACCGGGCGAGGGCGAGCGCAACATCCGGGTGCGCCAGCTCAAGCGCCTCGCGCAGAATCTCGTTCTCAAGCGTCTTCTTGCCCAAGAGCCGCTGCAGCTCGCGCACCTGGTGCTGCAAGGCCCGGTATTCCGATGCGGGCACCACCTCCTCGCCAGCGCCTACCGCCGAAAGCGCGCCGCTCGCGTGCAACCGCCGCCACGTGAAAACCTGGTTCGGCGCGATCCCGTGTGTCAATGCCGATCGAACTTTCCTCACTTATTGGAGTGCGCCCCTGGGGCCGGACAGATAGCGATTTGAGATTGACCAGGGTTGCCGGGCCTTTGAGGAATAAGGCCCATGCCCAAGCACCGTACCCACACGATCGCCTTCAAGCGCCAGGTCTGCCAGGAGTTCGCGTCCG
>DASZAN010000070.1:0-19121 GCA_035945115.1 Allostellaceae bacterium | reverse complement strand
GAAGCCGTGGCCAAAGCCGCCGTGATCCCAGCCGCCATGGTGCCAACCGCCCCAGCCATGGTGCCAACCACCCCAGCCGCCCCACACACCAGCGTAAAAGGGCTCGTCGTCGTAGTAATAGGGCGAATACGCATAGCCCGGTGCGTAGGGAACGCATCCGTAGCCCGGAGCCAGGTAAAAGCCGGCGGGGCATCCGTAATAATATTGGGCCGCAGCGGGATACGCGGCCGCCGTCGCTGCGATGAGTGCACCGCAAAAAACAAGCTTGCATGTGAACGATCGGGCGAGGCGCATGACGGCCTCCTGCAGTGAGCGGCGCCATCGGTGTCGATGGCACACAAAGCCCGCAAACGCGGGACCATTCTATTGTAGGCAGCCTGATATTACGGCCGGCCTGCGTGCGGATTACATCGAGTTCATTCTGCGGAGGTAATTAGCGGCACTTCCGCTCGTGCTCATGGCGTAATGTAAAGCAGACAAGTGCCGGCGGCGCGGGGCTTGCAAAGAGATTATATATCGTTCGATATAAATCCACGAGCCGCGCGCTTCGCGCCATCCTGGACGTTCTCCTTGCGCCGACACCTAAGCGCTGAATAACCGCCCGCCGAGGTAAACAGCCTCCCCTCTGAGGAGCGGCTGACAGGCGGCTGCTTAATAAATTGTTGTGGAAAATCGCCGAGGCTTGACGCCGAAGGGGGCCGTCAGCGGGCCGGCGATTTCATATGAAATTGCATATTCTTCTGCTTTCGGCATGGGCCGGCATGGTGGCGGTGGCTGCGCTCCAGGGCGCGTGCGCGGCGCCTTATGTGGTCGGCGACCGCGTCTTTCCGGCGACGCCGACGACGGACTATCCCTTCGTCGCCGATGCGGCCTATGCGAGCGTGGCGCGCTTGCGCCAAGGCGCACCCGATCGGGCGACGCGCGAGACTGATTTCGGCTTCGGCCTCGAGAAGCGCATTACCGCCGATCTCGGCCTCGATCTCGACGGCGCCTACAAGCGTCTCGCGCCGGGCGCCGACGGCAACGCCTACGGCTTCGACAACTTCGAAGCGACGCTCAAATACCAGCTCTTCCTCAACGACCCGCACGAGTTCCTGCTCTCGATCGGCGTGAGCCGCGAGTTCGGCGGCACCGGCGCGGCGGGGGTCGGCGCCGAAGCGGTGAGCGCCACGACGCCGACGGTCTATTTCGGCAAGGGCTTCGGCGATCTCCCCGACGGGCTCAAATACCTGCGGCCCTTGGCCATCACCGGCCTCATCGGCTACCGCATCCCCGACCAGCCGCAGCGCTCGACGACAGTGACCGATGCGGCGACCGGCGCGCGCTCGCTCGAGATCGACCACACGCCCAACCAGCTCGTCGCCGGTTTCGCGCTCGAGTACAGTCTCCGCTACCTCCAGGGCAATGTGGCCTATGTCGGCCTTCCTTCCTTCATCGGGCGGCTGACGCCGCTGGTCGAGGTGAAGCTCGCGACGCCGACCGGCACGAGCTTCGGCACGCCCACGACCGGGATCATCGCGCCCGGACTCATCTACTCGCAAAACGGCATCGACTTCGGCGTCGAGGCGCTGATCCCGGCGACGCGGCAATCCGGCACCAATGTCGGCTTCATCGCCTCGCTCCACATTCCCTTCGACGCGTTCCTGCCGGCGGTCGCGAGCAAGCCGCTCTTCGGCGGCGAGCGGCCTTAGGGCTCGGCCATGGCTACGATTGCCGCAAGACCATCGCCGCCGCGCCGCGCGCGCGGAGCGATCACCGTTGGCGTGCTGGCGGCAGCCCTCGCGCCGCACCTCCCCTTGGCTTGGGCGGCCGATCTCCTCGAGGTCGTGCAGAAAAACCGCGCGTTCCACGTCAGGGAGCTCGAGGTCGCGCGCGGCGAGATCGTGCGCTTCATCAACGCGGACGAATTCCTCCACCAGATCTACGTGAAGTCGCCCGATTTCTCCTTCGAATCGGACGAGCAGGCGCCGGGCAAGAATATCGACGTCAAATTCCCGGCCGGCACCTTCGAGGTGCGCTGCCGCATCCATCCGAAAATGCTGCTGGTGGTGCACGCCAAGTGATCGCGCGGGCGCCGCCGGGCACGGTTTCGCAAGAGTTAAAGGCCGTTAGGCTCGACTTAAGAATTGTGATCAATCGTAGGTTTTACACGTTTTACGAGAATGAGATCCCGGCCCGTGGCAACGCGCTTGCACCTCCAAGAATCGATCGGCGCCAAGATCTTCGGCGCCTTCATCGCCATGGGCCTCATCACCGGACTGCTCGGCGGCTTCGGCTATTACGTGCTCTCGTCCGCCGGCGGGTTCGTCGAGGCGACCTATGACGGCCCGCTGCAGGCGGTCGACTTCGCCCGCGCAGCAAGCCTCGTCTTCACCCAGATGGACAAGGAAGTCCTGCGCCGTCATTCGGTGGCGGCCGAGGAGCGCCCCGCCGTCGACGCCAAGATCGACGAGCTCGGCAAGAGCTTCTTCGAGGATTTGGCGGTCGCCGAGGAGCGCGCGCCGCGATCGCCGAGATCCGCGCCCGTGTCGTCGAATGGAATGAGCTGCGCCTCGCCACCGAGGCGGGCCAAAGCATCGCCGATCTCGACGCCGTCGCCGAGACGATCGTCGAGCGATTCGACCGGCTGATCGAGACGACGGTCGACCACAGCTACGTCGAGCGCCGCAAGGCCGTGGCCGCCGTGGCTTCCTTCAAATACGCCACCATCGCGTCGACTGTGGTGGCACTGCTCCTCGCCTGCGCCATCACTCTCTTTCTCGCGCGGCGCATCGGGCGGCCGCTCGCGACGGCGGCCGAGATCGCCGACCGCATCGCCGGCGGCGAGCTCACCACGCCCATCCCGACGGGCGGCGCGGACGAGACCGGCACGCTCCTGCGCTCGATGACCATCATGCGCGACAACATCCGCAACATGGTGGAGCGCGAGCGGCGGCAGCGGCGCTCGGCGCAGAACCGGCTGTTGCATGCGCTTGAAAGCTCGCATGAAGGCCTGCTGCTCGTCGATGCGGAAGGCCGGATCGTCCTCGCGAACAGCCAGGTCGCTCGATTTTTCCCGCGCGCCGCACCGGAGATCGTGGCCGGCGCGATGTTCGCCGAGGTCTTCGCCGAGATCGGCCGGGACCGCGTCAGCGCGATCGCGCCCGCCGTCGCGGGCGGCGGCGAGCGACCCGCCTCGAAGAGGCTGCTCTCGGCCGGCGGCGAATTCCGGCTCGGCGACGGCCGCTGGCTGCGCGTCAGCCGGAGTGTCACGCAAGACGGCGGCTTCTTCCTCGTCTTCAGCGACTTCACCGCGATCAAGGAGCGCGAGCATCATTTGAGCCTCGCCAAGCAGGAGGCGGAGGCGGCAAGCGCCGCCAAGAGCACCTTCCTCGCCAACATGTCGCACGAGCTGCGCACGCCCCTGAACGCCATCATCGGCTTTTCCGAAGTCATGTCGAGCGAGCTCTTCGGCCCGATGGGCAATCCCAAATACCGCGGCTACGTCGCCAGCATTCTCGACAGCGGCCGGCATCTCCTCGACATCATCAACAGCCTGCTCGACCTCGCCAAGGCCGATGCCGGCAAGATGCGGCTCGAGGGCGAGCCGCTCGAGCTCTGCCGCATCGTCGAGGCCTGCGCGGGCATCATGGGCGAGCAGTGCGTGCGGGGCGGGATCAGCCTCGAATTGGCGCCGATCGACACCGCGCTCGTCGTCTGGGGCGATGCGGCGAAACTCCGGCAGATCACCCTCAACCTCCTCTCCAACGCCGTGAAATTCACCGAGCCGGGCGGTCGCGTCTCGCTGCGCGCGGGCAAGGATGTGCCCGGCTTCGTCGACCTCATCATCGACGACACCGGGATCGGCATGAAGGCGGAGGACATTCCGAAGGCGCTCAAGCCCTTCTCGCAAATCGACAGCCGCCTGGCGCGACGCTACGCCGGCACCGGCCTCGGCCTACCGCTCACCAAGGCGCTCGTCGATTTGCATGGCGGCGAGCTGCGCATCGAGAGCGCGCCCGGCCGCGGCACCACCATCATCGTGCGGCTCGTCGAATATTCGCGCGAGGTCGAAGAGCGCGCGCTCGCGACAGCGAGCGATTGACGCCGGTCAGTTGACGGCGCTCACCTCGATAACATCCCCAAATGGCTGCCAAGTCTGCCCGTCAAAGCGGTGCAGGATGAACTGCTTGATCGGACGGTAGTCGGTCGGGCTGGTGTTGACGGCGATGCCCGGCAGCAGCCCCGGCACGTGATAATCCTTCATATGCGTCGCCTGATACATGAGGTTCTCGCGCGTCACGTCGTCGCCGCATTGCTCGAGGACATGGGCGAGGGTGTGGGCCCAGCCGTAGCCGGCGAAATTGGCGGGGTCGTTGGGATCGCCGCCGGCGGCGTACTGCTTCATGAAGGCGAGATAGGCCTCGTAGTCGGGATGGTGCTCCCAGCGCGGATCGCCCGGCTGCATTCCCCAGGCGACCGAGATGAGGCCCACGGATTTCTCCAGTCCCGCCGGCTTCAACACCACGGGGATGTTGGCGGCAGCGAAGATCACGATGTGCAGCGGCTTCCAGCCGATGTCATAGACCTTGCGGATCGACTGCGCCGCCATGCGCGGGATGGCCGCGGTCAGCACGACATCGGCGCCCGACGCCTGCAGCGACACGATTTGCGTATCGACCGTGGGATCGCTCGGTTCATAGGTGGCCGCCATGACGATCATCTTGGCGGCGCGCTCGCCGAGACCTTGCTTGAGGCCATCGAGATAGGCGCGGCCGAAATCATCGTTCTGATAGAGCACGCCGATCTTGCCCTCGGGCTTGGCCTCCAACAGGTACTTCGCATAGGCGCGCGCCTCGTCCATGTAACCGGGCGCGATCGACATCGTCCACGGAAAGTGCTGCGGATCGGCAAAGCGCGGCGCACCGCTCTGGATAAAGAGCTCCGGCACTTGGCGCTCGTTCAAATAGCGCTGCACGGCGGCGGCTGTCGGCGTGCCGATGATGCCGAAGACCGCCAGCACCTCTTCCTGCTCGACGAGCTTGCGGACCTGCTCGACGATCTTGGGCGGACTATAGGCGTCGTCGAGCGAGATGAACGTCACCTTGCGGCCGTTGACGCCGCCATGCTCGTTGAGCATCTGGAAGTAGGCAGCCTCGACCCGGCCGATCGTCCCGGCGGTCGAAAGCGGCCCGCTATAGGGCATGGTGTTGCCGATCTTGATTTCCGTGTCGCTGACGCCGGGGCCGTATTTCTTCTCTGCCGCCGTCGCGGGGAACACGCACGCCAGCGCCGCGGCAACGCCCAGCGACAAAAGCTGATGCAGCCTCATGTGACCCTCCCCTGGTGAGATCCACGCCGCCTCGTCACCCTTTTCGCACGCGCGATGCGGTGAGGGTTAGGGAGGGGCGTCAACGGTGGATCAAGCTCACCGCTGCTGGTTTCTTCTTGTTCGGATCACTCGGAGTGTACCATCTTCCTTAATCATTGCCGCGATGTTTCTCGGGCCTTTGCCGCCATCGCAATAGAGAACCCACGCGTCACCGCGGCTCTCCGCCGGTCAAGGGCGGAGAGGCGGTTTAGCAAACGCGATGACGGCTTAGATGCAGTAGGTCTTGAGCGGCGAGAAGCCGTTGAAGCCGACCGAGGCGTAGCTCGAGGTGTAGGCACCGGTCGAGAGGATCTGCACCTTGTCGCCGGCCTTGAGCGCCATAGGCAGACGGTATTCCGTCTTCTCGTAGAGGATGTCGGCGCTGTCGCAAGTGGGGCCGGCGAGGATCGCGCGCCCGGAGGGCCCGCCATCGACGGGCGTGCGGATGCGGTACTTGATGCTCTCGTCCATGGTCTCGGCAAGCCCGTTGAACTTGCCGACATCGAGATAGACCCAGCGCTTCTCGTCGCCGAAGGCCTTTTGCGCCACCAGCACCACCTCGCTCTGGATGACGCCGGCATCGCCGACAATGGAGCGGCCGGGCTCGACGATGATCTCCGGCAGGTCGTTGCCGAAATGGCGGGTGATCGCCGCCATCACCGCCTGGCAATAGCGCTCGACGCCGGGCACATCGCCGCGGTAATGCGCGGGGAAGCCGCCGCCGATATTGACCATGCGGAGGTTGATGTCGGCGGCCGCGAGCAGCGAGAACATGCTGGCGGCGCGGCCGACGGCGCTGTCCCACTGGCCCAAATCGGTCTGCTGCGATCCCACATGGAAGGAGACGCCATAGGGATCGAGGCCCGCCGCCTTCGCCTGGCGGAGCAGCTCGACCGCCATCTCCGGCGCGCAGCCGAACTTGCGCGAAAGCGGCCACTCCGCGCCCGCGCTCTCCACCAGGATGCGGCAGAAGACGCGAGCGCCCGGCGCGGCGCGGGCGAGCTTCTCGAGCTCCTGCGCGCTGTCGAAGGCGAAGAGCCGCACGCCTCTCTCATAGGCATAGGCGATGTCGCGCTCTTTCTTCATGGTGTTGCCGAAGGACATGCGGTCGGCGACGACACCGCGCTCGAGGCAAAGGTCCACCTCGCCCCGGCTCGCCACGTCGAAGCTCGAGCCGAGCCCACGCAGGAGATCGACGATTTCGCCCGCCGGGTTGGCCTTCACCGCGTAGAACACCTTGGCGATCGGCAGATACGTCCGAAGCATCTGATAGGCCTCGGCCACCACGTCGAGATCGACGACGAGGCAGGGCGTCTCCGGCTGCTTCTCGGCGAGGAAGCGCTCGATCTTTCGGTTACGCTCGAACTTCTTGTCTCTGTTTTTCTTCATTGCTGCAGTCTTTCCTGGAACTGAGGGCGTCGGCGCCAGAGGCGCGCGACGCAAGGGGTCGCTGCCCTCCCTGGGGAGGGCGGTGAGCCGACAGCGCGTTCCGTCCACGGGCGATGATCCCCGCTCAGCGAACGCGTTCCTCAACTCTGACTGCTGGGTTCGTTGGCGCCGCGACCGCCGCTGCCGCGCGCGGCCCTGATGAAGCGAGGCGTCTCGTCAGGCCAGGGCGCCGCGGCCCTGGTTAGGAGTGCAACCATATCGACCTCCCTCTCGGGACCGGTCCACGCCGACCGGCTCTGCCAAAAAGGACGCGTTACGTCGTTGCATAACCACAAGGGCCATAGGCACGTGCGAGTGCGTCGTAGTTCGATACATACGCTCAAAACACAACGATGCAAGAAAAAATTCACAGCATGCGAAATTTTTTTCGCGCTGCGTGTCGCGCGAGCGGCATCGGTAGCCGTCGCGGCGGCGAAGAGAGGCCGAGCGGACCGCTCGCGCACGTCGATCCGCTGCCGCAACGAACGCCGCCGCTCAGCGCTGACCGACGGCGACGCGCTCGGGCGCCACCATCGCCAGCCGCGGCCGCGCCGCGAGCACGCGCTCCTGTGCCGCCTCGAGGATGAGCCGGAGCAGCTCGGAGTAACGGAGGCCTGCCGCCGTTGCCATCATGTTGAGCTTCGCATCCCAGCTCCAGCCGGGATTGGGATTGACCTCGAGGAGCTTGATCTCGCCCGCGGCATCGGCGCGGAAATCGAAGCGGGCGTAGTCGCGGCAGCCCAGCCGCTCGAAGAGGATGGTCGAGTAGTCGACGAGCTTGCGGCGCGTGTCCTCGTCGAGCGCCGCCTCGCGATAGCCGATCTGGTCCCAGTACGGCGACTCCGGCACCCACTTTGATTCGTAGGAAAGAAGCCGCGGCAGGTCGCGGTCGAGTCCGGAATAGTCGACCTCGAGCACCGGCAGCGCCCGCATGGCAAGGCCGGGATTGCCGACGACGCCGACCGAGTATTCGGCGCCGGTCAGGAACTCCTGGATGAGGATCGGCCGGCCCGGCATCTCCTCGCGCAGCCGCCCGAGCTGATTGATCGCCTGCTCCCAGCTCTCGACCACTGCGTCGCGGGTGATGCCGATCGAGCTGTCGCCGCAATTGGGCTTGATGAGCGCCGGAAAGACCGAGGGCACAGTCGCCGCCTGGTCGTCGGAGCTGAAATAGGTCTCGAGCGGCACCGGCACGTCGAGCGACGCCGCCACCGCGCGCACCAGCGCCTTGTCGTAGCAGAGGCCGAGGCCGGCGGGGCCGGCGCCGCTATAGGGGATGTCGAGCATCTCCAGGAGCGCCGGCACGTGGAGCTCCATGAAGGCGTCGTTGTCGTAGCCTTCATCGCAGAGATTGAGGACGAATTGCGGCCGCTGGGCGCGGAGGTCGGCCAACAGCGAGGCATGGTTGTCTAGATAGCGGAAGCGGTAGCCGGGGATCTCCGCGAGCGCGCTCTTGAGCCGCTCCACCGTCTCCAAATCCTCGCTGTTGAAGCGGCCGTTGCGCTTGACCTGGTCGGGAAGGCGCGGGTCGCCCAAGAGCACCGTCACTTCGGAGAAGGGCACCTGGCGCGCTGCCCGCTCCACCTTTCTCGGCGCCTCCGAGGTCAGGAACATGCGCTGCGCCATCATGCCGAGGTCCTGATTGCGCGGGCTCTCAGCGCCGACGAAGGCGTGGAAGCGGAGGTTGGTAAAGCCCACGCTCTGAAGCAGCCGCTCGATGCGTTCCCTCGAATAGAGCCGCTCGGCATAGAACTGATCGGCGATGACGCCACGCTCGGCATGGACGACCACCTCGCGGCTGATGAGCCGCTCGCCGTCGCCGGCGAGCGCCCGCTCGCGGCAGACGAGGTGGTTCTGGTCGATCCACTCCCAGGAGCGCGCCTCGAAATGGCTGCGCATCCAGTCGCCGTCGGTCAGATCCATCACCAGGGTGCCGCCCGAGGCGAGCGCCCGCTTCACCGCCTCCAGCACCGCAATGTCGTCCTCCTCGCGGTCGAAGTAGCCGAAGGAATTGCCGAGGATGCAGACGCAGTGAAAGCTGCTTTCGCCCACGCGAAACTTGCGGGCGTCGCCCTCGTGGAAGGAGACGGAGAGGCCGCGCTGGCGGGCGCGCTTGCGGGCCAAGCGAATGAGATAGCGCGAGCGGTCGATCCCGGTGACCTGCTTGAAGCCGCGCCGCGCCAGCTCGAGCGCGTGGCGCCCCTGGCCGCAGCAGAGATCGAGGATGCGGTCATTGGGCTCGAGCCCGGCGCTCCGCACCAGGAGATCGATCTCCTGCTCGGTGTTGCGGTCGTTCTCGACGACGTCGCCGTCGGTCTCGAGGTAGAGCGAGTTGAAGAGCGTCCGCCACCAATCGTTCGGCAGATGGCGCTCGAGGTCGGAGACAGGCCCCAAGGTGCGCGTTCCCGCCGATTTCGCCTTCTTGAGCGGCGCTTTCGCCGCCTCCGCCTGATCACCGATGCGCTTCGCCATGCTCGCCGACTCTCATCACGTCCGCTCTGTGTAGCCGCGCTCTCATCTGGGGAGTGAACGAGGACGGCGCGGCAAAATCGCGGGCGAAGTCGCTTATATGCCGGTCACCGTTAGCAAAGGATTGATCAGCGCGTGGTGCGGCGGGCAATGGCGACGGTGGCGTCGACGTCCTCGGCGCGCGTGTTGAACGCGGTGACGAGGCGGAGGCTCCCCTCGCCCGGCCCACCCCAGCGGTAGAAGCCGACACCTCCCGCCTCGAGCGCGGCAATCACCTGCTCGGGGAGCGCGATGAAGATCTCGTTCGCCTCCACGGGGTGAATGAGCTTGGCACCAGGGGTCGCGGCGAGGCCCTCGGCAAGCCGCGCCGCCATGCGGTTGGCATGGCGCGCATTCCTGAGCCAGAGGCCATCCTCGAGATAGGCCTCGAGCTGCACCGAGAGGAAGCGCATCTTCGAGAAGAGATGGCCGGCACGCTTGCGGCGGAAAGCGAGATCGCTTGCCCGCGCGGGATCGAAGACGATGATCGCTTCGGCGGCGAGCGCGCCGTTCTTGGTGGCGCCGAACGAGAGCACATCGACGCCGGCGCGCCAGGTGAGATCGGCGGGGCTGGCATTGAGCGCCACCAAGGCGTTGGCAAAGCGCGCCCCGTCCATATGGAGCGCGAGACCGCGGCGCTTCGCCAAGGCGCCGAGCGCGGCGATCTCGTCCGGCCGATAGACCGCGCCTGCTTCCGTCACCTGGCTGATGCTGATGCAAGCGGGCTGCGGGCTGTGGACGATGCCGGGCTCCACCAGCACCGCCTCGACCGCCGCAGGCGTGATCTTGCCGTCCTTCCCGTCGAGCGGCATGAGCTTCGCGCCGCCGGTGAAGAATTCGGGCGCGCCGCATTCGTCGACCTGGATGTGGGATTCGCCGTGGCAGTAGACGACGCCCCAGGGCGGCGTCACCGCGGCGATCGCAAGCGCGTTCGCCGCCGTCCCGGTCGCTACCGGAAAGACCGCGACCTCGCGCTCGAAGAGCGCGCCGAAGCGCTGCTTGAGGCGGGCGGTGATGGCGTCGGCGCCGTAAGACGCGGCGGCGCCGTCATTGGCCGCCATCAGCGCGGCGAGGATTTCAGGCGCGGCACCGGTGACATTGTCGCTGCGGAAGTTCATGGCTTGGCCTCGCCGGTTGTTGCGGGAAGGAGATAGACGATGCCGAGGTTGGTGCCGCTCTTGGCGTCGACGAGCAACAGGGCCTCGCCGCCCTCCGCCAGCGCTAGGCGCACGAGGACGCGATCGCCCGCGAGTTCGGTGGTCAAGACCCGGGCGCCCGCCGGCAGCGAGACGGCCGCACTACCAAAGCCGTGGCCCCTTGGCGCTGCGGCCTGCGGCGTGTGGCGGCTCGCGCGATCGATGATCGCGGCGATGAGCGCCGCCGTGCCGCCCACCAGCATCACGCCCATCACCACCACCAGGATTTTGAGAGCCCGCATCAACGCCGCCGGTTCACGAGCAGAAGGCGCGGGAAAATCGGAGCCGGCTCGAACTCCAAACGCCGCGACTGACTTCCCCCTCACCCTGTCCCTCTCCCCGCTGGGGAGAGGGGACGGGCGGCGCCGTCCTTGCCCCTCGCCCCTTGGGGAGAGGGAGGGGCCCGCCGCGCAGCGGCGGGAGGGTGAGGGGGCGCGTCGCGCGAACGCAAATACTCGAGCAGATCATGCGGCGGCGATAGTCCTCACCCGTCTTCGCGCGTCAAGTATGCTGGGCGATCGGAGTGCACGCCGCGATGAGCCACGACCCCACCACCTTCCCGGCCGGCCTGCGCCCGGTGACCGCCCTGGAGGCGGATGCCGGCGAGCGGCTCGACCGCCTCATGGCGCGCGAGATCGCCGAGCTCTCGCGCACGCGCATTAAGCGTCTCGTCGAGGAGGGCCGCGTGAGCTTCGAGGGGGCAACGGTTCGCGACCCCTCGCTGCGAGTCAAACCGGGGCAAACCTTCCTCCTCGATCTGCCGCCGCCCGTCGCCGATGCGCCGCTGCCACAGGCGATGGACCTCGTCATCCGCTACGAGGACGCGCATCTCATCGTCATCGACAAGCCGGCTGGTCTCGTCGTCCATCCCGCGCCCGGCAATCCAGACCGCACGCTCGTGAACGCACTCTTGGCCCATTGCGGCGAGAGCCTCGCCGGCATCGGCGGCGTCAAACGGCCGGGAATCGTCCACCGCCTCGACAAGGACACGAGCGGGCTCATGGTGGTGGCCAAGACCGACGCCGCACAAACGGCACTCGCCGCCGATTTCGCCCAGCGCCGCATCACCCGCGCCTATCAGGCTCTCGTTTGGGGCGTGCCGAGCCCGCGCTCCGGCGAGATCGCCGGCAACATCGGACGCAGCCGGCAAAACCGCAAGAAGATGGCGCTGCTCCGGCACGGCGGCAAACCGGCGGTGACGCGCTACCGCGTGCTGCGTGCCTTCAAGGAGCATGCGGCGCTCCTCGAATGCCGGCTCGCGACCGGCCGCACGCACCAGATTCGCGTGCACCTCGCCGCGCAAGGCCATCCCCTCATCGGCGATCCCACCTATGGCGACCGGCGCAGCCCCGGCCGCTTGCAGCGTCTCCCCGCAACAGCGCGCGCGCCGCTGGCCGCCTTTCCGCGCCAGGCGCTCCATGCGACGGAATTGGGCTTCCGCCACCCGGTCAGCGGCGAGCCGGTCGCATTCACGAGCCCGCTCCCCCGCGATATCCAGGCGCTAATCACTCTTTTAGAATCGGTTCAGATTTAGACAAGCAACACCGGCTGCACTAGGATGTTAGCGCGTTGCGCGGCCCTTGTTGGTTTGGCGGCGCGAGGAGCGCATCATGGCGATGGCCAAGACACCTGGGCTGCCGTCTATCTCCAGCGAAGGGAATCTCGCGCGGTATCTCCAGGAGATCCGCAAGTTCCCGATGCTTGAGCAGGGCGAGGAGTACATGCTCGCCAAGCGCTGGCGCGAGCATGCCGATCCCGAAGCGGCGCACCGCCTCGTCACCAGCCATCTCCGCCTCGTCGCCAAGATCGCCATGGGCTATCGCGGCTACGGCCTGCCGCTCTCGGAGCTCATCTCCGAGGGCAATGTCGGTATGATGCAGGCGGTGAAACGCTTCGATCCGGAACGCGGCTTCCGCCTTGCCACCTATGCCATGTGGTGGATCCGCGCGTCGATCCAGGAATACATCCTGCACTCCTGGTCGCTGGTGAAAATGGGCACCACGGCGGCGCAGAAGAAGCTCTTCTTCAACCTGCGCAAGCTCAAGGGCCAGCTGCAGGCGATCGACGATGGCGATCTCTCGCCGGAGAACGTCAAGAAGATCGCCACCGAGCTCGGCGTCCCCGAGGCCGATGTGGTGAGCATGAACCGCCGGCTCGCCGCGCCCGACCACTCGCTCAACGCCCCCGTGCGCAATGACGGCGAAGGCGAGTGGCAGGATTGGCTCGTCGACGAGGTCGAGGATCAGGAGACGAGCCTCGGCGAGCGCCAGGAGCTGGGGCTGCGCCGCGACCTCCTGCGCCGCGCCATGACGCATCTGACGCCGCGCGAGCGCGACATTCTGATGGAGCGACGACTCCGCGACGTGCCGACCACGCTCGAGGACCTCTCGCAGCGCTACAACATTTCGCGCGAGCGCGTGCGCCAGATCGAAGTGCGCGCCTTCGAGAAGCTGCAGCGCGCGATCAAGACCGCGGCCGGCGATCGGCGGCTCCTGCCCGAACAGTGACCTCTTGATACGCGAGAGGCGGGACTCTAGCTTCAGCGGAACGAGGGAGGCGGGGTTCATGCAAACGAATGCGCGCGCGATTGGGGTCGAGGCATCGCTGCGGCTCCTGGCGGCACCGCTGGCGGCACTTCTTCTCGGCCTCTTCTTGGTGCTGGGCGCAGGCTTTTCGCCGATCTCCGTCGTTCACAACGCGGCGCATGACAGCCGTCATTCCTTCGCGTTTCCCTGCCACTGAGCGCGCGTGTTTCGTCGCATCTTCCTGACGGCATTCATCGCCGGGATCGTCGCCGGCCTCGTATCGGGAACCCTTCACGTCGCGAAATTGTCGCCGCTCATCGCCGCTGCCGAAACGTTCGAGATGCGTGACCACGACGCCGACCACGAGAGCGCTGCTTGGGAACCGGCGTCGGGTTGGCAGCGACCCGGCGCCACTTTGCTCGCCGACATGGTCATCGCCTGCGGCTTCGGCTTGCTGCTCAGCGCGGGCTTCGCTCTCCGGGAGATCCTGGCGGGCCGCGAGACCGATACAGTGCAAGGCTTGCTGTGGGGGTTCGCCGGCTTTGCCGCCTTCTCGCTTGCGCCGGCGTTGGGATTGCCGCCGACGCTGCCCGGCACGGCGGTGGCCGATCTCGTCCTGCGCCAGAGCTGGTGGCTCGGCACCGCCCTTGCGACGGCCAGCGGCCTCGGTCTCATCGCCTTCGGCCGCGGCCCCGCATGGCGGGCCGCCGGCATCGCTTTGCTGGTCTTGCCGCATCTCGTCGGCGCGCCGCTTCCCGCGGCTGACGCGGCCGGTCCCTCGGCGCAGTTGGGCGCGCGGTTCGCCGCCGCCTCGCTCGTCATCGCCGCCATCTTCTGGGCTGTGCTCGGCAGCCTCGGCGGCTGGACCTACCAGCGCCTCGGCCGCGCGACTTAGCCTGAGCCCGCGGGCTTTCGCCCCGTCACCTCATCGCCCCACTCCTCGACGAGCGCCTTGACGCGCGCCTCGAGGCGACGCTGCGTCTCGTCGACCTTCACGTCGAGCAGCACGCGCGCCACGCTCGGCGCCGACGAGAAGAGAAGCCAGCCGAGACCCGCCGCGCCGTAGACTGCGAGCCAGGTCCAAGGACTCGTTGCTACTTGCCGGAGGCTCGCGAAGGTCATGCCCGCTTCCCAGAGCCGCAGCACGCCCGGTGCGAGACCGGCGAGGTTCATCGCGCCCACGGTGCGCGCGAAATAGCGGCGCGGCGTGCGATCGACCGCCGCCGCGGCGAGACTGGGCAGCATGCCCGCGACGACGAGGAGACAAAGCGGCAAGGCCGCCACCGCCATCACCGTGATCACGATGACACCGAGCGTCACGACGACGCTCCCGCTGCTCTGATGTCGCCGCGGCCCACCCGCTTTCTTGGCGCGCGGCGCCGTCCCCGCTTTGGCGGGAGCAGCGGCTTTGGCCGGCGCGGGTTTCGCCGAGCTCGTCGTGCGCGCCATCGTCTATCCCGTGACGGCAATCGCGGCGAGCGCGATCAGCCAAGCGAGGAAGCTCGCCGCCGTGGCGGCATAGCGCGCGCCCAATAGCATCGCGACGTCGTTCCGGCGCGGCGCCTCGGCGCGGAGTCGTTCGAGCTCGAGCGTCACCGTCGCGTATTCGCGCTGCGCCTCGCCAAATTCCGCGCCATCCTTTTGGCGATCGGCCGCGCCATCGACGAGCGATAGCAGGTCGACGAGATTGCCTTTGGCCGCAACCCGCGGCAGCTCGGCCATGATGCGAGCCCGGCGCATGCGATTGTGATAGCGCTCGACGACGGCCGGCAATTGGCGCGCCAGACGCTGCGCCAGCGCGGGCACGAGCGACGCGCCCTTCAACCCCTGAAGCCGCGCGAGGAGATAGAGCACGCCCAAGATGCGTTGCGAGAGATCGGCGGAATTCATCGCATCGAAGCAATCGGTGCCGGCGTTGCGGAACCGTGCGGCGATGAAGGCGGCGAGGTGGCGATCGAGCTGGAAGTCCTCGTTCTGGCGCTTCTCCGAGCCGCGCTCGAGGGCGGGCAAGATGCCGGCGGGCTCGATGACGAGATCGGCTTCGACGAGCGGCGAGAGGCAGTGGAGCCGCGGATTCATCTCATAGAGAACGCGCTCGGCGCCGAGGCCGGGACGGCGATCCTCGAGGTGAAGCCGGAGTCGGTCGAAGGCTTTGAGCACGCTGAGCTGCTCGGGCCGGAGGCCAGTTTGCGCAGAGAACCAGAATTGGACGAGCCGGCCGCCGATCGCCTCGGCGAGATGCTGCAGCGACGCCTGCCCGCGGAAACCTGCGGCAAACGCCGTGCCGAAACCGTCGAGGGTGACGGCAATGCTCTTGTAGCGGATGGGCGCCGGCGGATCGAGCGCGGTCGAGACGCGGGCGACGAGCCGCTCCTCCTGGCTCGCGGCGCCGAGGTTGTACGCCTCGGTGAGCGCCGAGGCCACCAGCTTGGCGCGATCTTCGTCGGCAAGGCTGCGCTGGATCCAGATCTCGAATTCCGGCGCCTTGACGGCACGGGCGGCGACGGTGGGCGCGCGGGCAAAGGCGTGCGCCAGGGAGCGCGCGGTGACGAAGGACTGGCCGGCGAAATCGAAGGGCCGCGGCGCGCGGCGCACCATTGCCGGCTGCTTCGGCGAGAGGCGACGGGCTTCGAACCAGCTGGCGACATCGTCGACCGTCCAACGCTCGCGCGGATCGTCGGCAAGGAGCCCGCGCAGCGCCTCGCTGATGGTGCCGATGATGCGCTCGTTGCCGAGCAGCGCCGCGTAGGAGCCGCGCGCGATCTTCTCGGCGAGAAGCTGCTCGTCGCTCATCGCCGCCCAGGGGCAGCGCCCCAAGATGAGGACGATGAGCGTGACACCCAGCGCATAGAGATCGTCGGCGGCGCTGCCATCGCCCCGCCCCAGCGGCATCGCCATGGCGCTTTCGATCGGCTCGAAGGCGGAAGGTTGCTCCGAGGCGGGCGGCGCGGTCACGCATTCGCCGAGCGCCACGAGGCGCTGGGCGGGATCGCGAAAAAAGAGATTGGTCGGACGAATGGCGCGGTGGGTGGCGCCGGTAGAGAAAAGCTCCTGGAGTGCCGCGACGAGCGGCGGCAGCGAATGGTGGAGCAGGTCGTTCTCGGTGAAGGGTGCGAAGGGCTGGGTGAGCGAGGTGGCGACGCGTCCACCGGCCGGCCGCTCGAAGACCATGGCGAAGTGCCGCCGGCCGCCAGGCCCCCACTCGACGGCTCCCGCCTCGAGCGGTGCCAAAAGCGCGTCGGCGCGCAGCTCGCGGAGCGCCGCTGCCACGTCGTGGCGCGGCAGAGTCTCCGGCTCACAGATCAGCGCGAAGAGATTGGCGTTGGGGTGCTCGCGGTCACTGGCGGCGAACGCCGCGGCGCTCGGCGAGCTCAGATCAGGAAGCGCACGATCGCCATGGATCTCGAAGCGCTCACTGAGCCGCGCCGAGAGCCTACCGCCGCTCGCTCGTCCCGCTTCGTGATCGGCCACCATCGGCCCCCGTTCGTCGCCGGCCGCAGTCTAGGGTCGCCGGCCGCAGTCTAGGGACGAAAGGGAAACGGATGGTTAACACGCTCTTTATTCGCTTCCTGCTCGGGCCGCGCGGAAAAGGCGTCCGCCGGTGGTCGGTCGCGGCACGCCCGTCGTGCCGGGAAGGCTGAGCGGCAGGCCCTGGACGGCGCGCACCGCAAGATAGGCGAACGCCTGCGCCTCGAGGGCGTCCCCGTCCCAGCCCACTTGCTCCACCGGCTCGATGGGCGCACCGAGGCGGGCGGCAAGCGCCGCCATCAACACGGGATTGCGCCGCCCGCCGCCGGTGACGAGCCAGCGCCGCGCTGGCGCCGGAAAATGCCGCACGGCCTGAGCTGCGGCGGCGGCGGTCATGGCGGTGAGCGTCGCCGCCCCATCGGCGGCGCCGAGGGTCTTCGGCAAGAATGCCGTGAACTCGTCGCGGTCGAGCGACTTGGGCGGTCGCCGCGCGAAATAGGGATGCGCCAGGAAGCGCGCGAGATGCGCCTCATCGACGCGGCCCGCCGCGGCAAGCGCGCCACCGAGATCGACGGCGCGCCCTGTATGCGCGAGCGCCCAGTCGTCGATCAGCGCATTGCCGGGCCCGGTGTCGAAGGCGATGATCTCATCCTCGCCCGAACCGATCCAGGTGACATTGCCGACGCCGCCGAGATTGAGAACGGCGAGCGGCCGCTCGAGGACGGCGGCGAGTGCCGCATGATAGAGCGGCACGAGGGGCGCCCCCTCGCCGCCTGCCGCCACATCGGCCGAGCGAAAATCTCCGACGACGTCGATGCCGGTGAGCCGCGCCAAGAGCGCGCCGTCGCCGATCTGCCAGGTACGGCCTTCCCGCGGCCGGTGCAGGATGGTATGGCCGTGAAAGCCCACGAGATCGAGCGGCGCCACCGGGTGGCGTGCGGCAAGCGTGGCGATCGCCGCCGCATGGGCGTGCGTCAGTTCGCGCTCGACCTCGGCGACGGGACCCTCGCCGCCCAGGATGCCGCGAAGCCGCTGCCGGAGCGCATCATCATAGGGAAGCGTGATGGCCGGTCCGGTGACCACACGCTGCTCGCCATCGGTTTCGATGAAGGCGACGTCGATGCCGTCGAGCGAGGTCCCGCTCATGAGGCCGACCACCCGGCGCAGCGGCGCGCTCATCGCGGGCTCCTCATTTGTCGCGACGGCGCCGCTATGCTACACGAGCCGCCCCAAGGAATGTCCCGATCGCCGCGCATGTCCAACGCTCGCTCATCCTTTCTTGCCGCCGCCGAAGCGCGGGGATTCGTTCATCAGGTGACCGACCGCGAGGGCCTCGAGGCGCGCCTCGCGCAAGGACCGACCGCGGCTTACATTGGCTTCGATTGTACCGCCGACAGCCTCCACATCGGCAATCTGATCGGCATCATGCTGCTGCGCCTGTTTCAGCAAACCGGCAACAAGCCGATCGTGCTGATGGGCGGCGGCACCACCAAGGTGGGCGATCCCTCGGGCAAGGATGAGGCGCGCAAGTTACTGAGCCATGAAGAGATCGAGCACAACAAGGCCAAGATCCGCCGGACCTTCGATCGCTTTCTTACCTTCGGCACCGGTCCGAGCGATGCCGTCATGGTCGACAACGACGAATGGCTGGCGCGGCTTGCCTACATTCCGTTCCTGCGCGATTACGGCCGGCATTTCTCGGTGAACCGCATGCTGACGCAAGACAGCGCGCGGATCAGGCTCGAGCGCGAGCAACCCCTCACCTTCCTCGAATTCAACTACATGGTGCTCCAGGCCTTCGATTTCCTCGAGCTCGCGCGCCGCCACGACTGCGCCATGCAGATGGGCGGCTCCGATCAGTGGGGCAACATCGTCATGGGCATCGATCTCGCGCGCCGCGTCGAGAATCGCGCCCTCTTCGGGCTGACGACGCCGCTCCTGGCGAGCGCCTCCGGCGCCAAGATGGGCAAGACCGAGCGCGGTGCGGTGTGGCTCAGCGCCGAGCGCCTTTCGCCTTACGACTACTGGCAATTCTGGCGCAACACCGAGGACGCCGATGTCGGCCGCTTCCTCCGCCTCTTCACCGATCTCCCGCTCGAGGAGATCGCGCGGCTCGAGCGGCTCGAAGGCAGCGCAATCAACGAGGCGAAGATCGTGCTCGCCACCGAGGCGACGGCGCTCGCGCATGGCCGCGAAGCGGCGCTCGCCGCCGCCGAGACGGCGCGCCGCGTCTTCGCCGAGGGCATGATCGGCGATGAACTCCCGGTGACGGAAGTGCCGCGCGCCGAGCTCAAGCGCGGCGTTCCCGCCTTCGCGCTCTTCGTCCGCGCCGGACTGGCGCCCTCCAACAGCGAGGCCCGGCGCCTCATCAAGCAAGGCGGCGCGCGCCTCAACGATCGGCCGATCACGTCCGAAACGCAGCTCATCACGCTCGCCGATCTCGGCGGCGGCACGATCAAGCTCTCTGCCGGCAAGAAGCGCCACGCGCTGGTGCGGCCGGCCTAGTGCTTGACGGTCACGGTTTCGGGAACGGCACGATCTGCGAAGCGCCGGGAGCGAGTGCGCGGCGGACGGCGTCGAGCAAGTCGTGGACCCGCAGCGGCTTGAGCAGATAATCATAGGCGGCGAGATCGCCGGGGCTGAGAC
>DASZAN010000069.1:0-2429 GCA_035945115.1 Allostellaceae bacterium | reverse complement strand
TCGCCACCACCGCTTCAAGGGCGACACGATCGGTGGCGCTCAATCGAATGTTCCTTCGCTTGTGCATCCCGCAGACTCGCACAGGCGAGCCTCGCGGGGAATCCCACGGCGAATCGAAGTGTCAGATTTGATCCACTAGGTTGCCGCCGCACAGGCGAGGGAGGGGGACGCATGAGGCGGCGCGATTTCATCGTGATGCTCGGTGCGGGAGCGTGGTCGCTCACGGCACGCGCCCAACAGACGGGACGACTGCCAACTATCGGATTTTTGGGCGCGGCCACGGCCACTGTATGGGCGCCGTGGAGCGCGGCGTTTGCGAAGCGACTGAACGAACTGGGATGGACGGAAGGCCGCACCGTCGTGATCGAGTATCGCTGGGCGGAGGGGCGGAGTACGAGGTTTGCCGAGATCGCCACCGAATTCGTCCAGCTCAACGTCGATGCTATCGTCACGGCGGGTAGCGAACCCACTCTCGCGGCGAAGCAGGTGACGACGGGAATCCCGATCATCTTCGCGGGGGTCGTTGACCCGATCGCCGTCAGATTGGTCGCGAGCTTGGCGCGGCCGGGCGGCAACGTCACCGGGCTTTCGCTCCAGTCGTCAGATGTCGCGGGCAAGCGGCTTGAGCTTTTGCGCGAAGTTCTTCCCAACCTCCGCAAGTTGGCCATCTTGTTCAATATCGGTAATCCCGGTGCTTTGCTGGAAATGAGCGAAACTGAGGCAGCGGCACGCACGCTTGGTCTTGACGTGGCGAAGCTCGAAATCCGCAGGGCTGAGGACATCGCGCCCGCGTTTGAAGGCATCAAGGGGCCCGCGGATGCATTGTATGTTGGGGCCGACCCTCTCGTGAATGCCAACAGGGTTCGCATCCACACACTGTCGCTCAGCGCGCAACTCCCGACGGTGTATGGGCTTCGCGGCTATGTCGAAGTCGGAGGCTGTATGTCCTATGGAGCAAGCATCACAGACGAGTTCCGGCGCGCAGCGGAGATCGTCGACAAGATTTTGCACGGCGCGAAGCCGGCCGACATCCCCGTCGAGCAACCGACAAAATTCGAGTTGGTCATTAATCTCAAGACCGCAAAGGCGCTCGGCTTAGAAATGCCGCCTATGCTCCTTGCCCGCGCTGACGAGGTGATCGAGTAGCAACGTGCCTTCCAGCCAGATTGCCGCTTCAGATCGTGCCACTGCGCGCGGCACCTCACCAGCCCCCGTAGTAAGGAGGATAAACAACGACGGGCGGCGCATAGGCGTATCCCGGAGGATAAACGCCGCCCCAATAGCCCGGCGCGTAGCCGTAGCCGCGCCAACCATATCCGGGCCAGCCGCCGTACCAGCGGTCGTGCCAGCCTCCGCCACGCCAGCCCCAGTCATCACGATCGTGGTGCCAGCCGCCGCGCCATCCCTCACCACCGCGCAATCCACCGTCGCGGCCGTGCCACTCGCCGCGCCCGTCCGCCAAAGCAGGCGTTGCCGCAGCGACGCCAATCGCAGCAGAGATCGCAGCGATGACCGCAATGGCGCGTAGTTTTCCGAAAATGCTCATGTTCGACTCCATCAGCCTCACTTCACTATATGGGCGGGAGGGATGGCGTCGTCCCTAACCTGTCACCGATGTAATGAATCGCGAAGGGCCGCCCATATTAGAGGTGGTCACGCCCGGTATGGGGCTCATAGGGACTACCGCGTGGATTCGAGTAAGGAGCCAGTGAACGCTGGTCGAGTGCCACTTGCCGCCTCTTGGCGTGGATATCCCGCGCTCATTTAGCGCCGCCGCAATCTCCCGCACGCCCTTACCCTCCGACTGTAGCGTCCGCACGGTTTCCTCTAGGAGCTTAGCCCGTTCCAAAGCTGCCGCCCGGTTCGGGTGCAAGCACATCACGACCATGCTTCCCCAGCACGCGCCCGCGCGCCTTGGCGGCCTTCAGCGCGTCCCGCGTCCGGTCGCTGATCAGCTTCCGCTCTTTCTCTGAGAGCGCCGCGTAGACGTGGAGCATGAACGGGTCAACGTCCGGACCGAGCTCGGAGACGATGAACGGCACGCGGTTGACCATCAGCCCGGAGATGAAATGCACGTCACGGCCGAGCCGGCAGAGCTTGGAAACGAGCACCGGGCATTTGAGCCGTTTCGCTTCAGCTAGGGCCGCCTTGAGCTGTGGCCGGCGCTCGAGCGCGTCATGGCCCTTCCCAGTCTCTACCTCGACGAACTCCCCAGCCACCAATCATCTTGGCACGAGCGATAAGCCCGACGTTCATCCGGTCGTAGCCTCGGCCGCGCGCGAAGTGCTCCCTACGCCCAACCGAATGCCGCTGGCGGCGCAAACTACATCCGAAACGCGGTCAAGGTGGTGATCGACGGGTACAACGGCACCGTCGAATTCTATGTCAGCGATGCCGGCGATCCGATCGTCCGGACCTACCAGCGCATC
>DASZAN010000068.1:0-21319 GCA_035945115.1 Allostellaceae bacterium | reverse complement strand
GATGCGCTGGTAGGTCCGGACGATCGGATCGCCGGCATCGCTGACATAGAATTCGACGGTGCCGTTGTACCCGTCGATCACCACCTTGACCGCGTTTCGGATGTAGTTTGCGCCGCCAGCGGCATTCGGTTGGGCGTAGGGGAACCAACGGCTGGTAGTGTAGGCGTCCTGCATCCAGAAGAGGCGCCCTTCGCTCACCACGATATAAGGATCATGGTCGAGCTGGAGAAAGGGTGCGATCGTGCGCACGCGGTCCTGAATGTTGCGATGGAGCAGGATGCGGCTCTCGCCCGTGATGTAGCCGGTCAGCAGGATGTTCGGATCATCGAACTGCCAGGCGAAGAGGCTGCGCCGCGCCATGCCGCCGATGGCAATGCCGTCGGCCCCGTCATAGGCGGCGTAGACGTTCTCCTTGCCCTTGGGATAATCGAACTCAGGCGTGCTGCTCTTGACGATCACATAGCCCGCGCCGCCTTGCCCGAAATAGAGACGCGGCTCGTTAATCGTCGGACCGCCGCTCGCGACCGGCGGAATGTCTTGCAGATAGAAGATCGGCAAGCCTTCGGCGGATTTCTGAGTCACCGGCGACATCACCACGCCGTTGCCGTGGGTGAAGAGGAGATGCAGGTTCACCCAGGTTTGTGCGTTGGCAGCAAGCAGCGCCGGCTCGAGTTCGCGCGCCGACAGCATGACCTGTCGATAAGCGCCGTCGAGCCAGTAGCGGTCGATGTGTATGTCGAGGAATTTGTAATAAGTTCTGATCTCCTGCAGCTGCGCGTAGGTGTCCATCAGCGGCTGCCAATCCCAGAGGCGGATGTTGTCGATGATCTCGCGATTGGCCTGCAGCGAGGCGAGGTTCAGCCGGTGCTCCGCCGGGAACGGTTTCACCACGATTTGCCGCAGGTCGTAGGCCGCCTGCGTGAGCGTGATGTTGCGCTCGATATAGGGCATCTCCAGCTGCAGTTCGCTCGGTTTCACATAGAAACGCTGGAAGAACGCAGGCAAGAATAGCGACAAGACGATGGAACTGCCGAACACCAGGACCGCAGCGGCGGCAGGAATCCTGTAGGTCCGCCAGTGCACATTGGCCCATGAGGCGACTGAAGCGGCGGCCGCGAGGCCGATGAGCACCCACAGGACCGGTAGCTCGACATGGAGGTCGGTGTAGCCGGCCCCGACCACGACGCCGTTGTCACCGTAAAGCAGCAGAAAGCGGTCAAGAGCATAGGACCAAGCTTTCAGCGCGAAGAAAAGACCGAGCAGCGCCGAGGCGTGGGCGATAACGGCGGGCGAAAGGTCCGGCGGTCGCTGATCGAGCGCGATATCGCCGTGCGCCCAATAGACCGTCCCGGCGACGACCGCGCTGCCAGGAAGCAGCAGGAGCAGCCAGTTCTTGAGTGCGACATAGGCGGGCAGCGAGAAGAGATAGAATCCGATGTCCTTGCCGAAGACCGGATCACTCTCGCCATAAGGCAGTTGGTGGAGGAAACGAAGCGCCGTGCTCCAACTCGAAGTCTCGCCGGCCGCGACAAGCAGTCCGAGAAGGAGGGCGAAGCCGGTTATGACGAGGCGCCAGGGAAGGCGCGGCGATACCTGGCCGAGGAGTTCGGGGAGCGTTTCCGGGAGACGCCGCGCAAAGGCTGGGCCCGAGGGCCAGGATCCGCGCCGCTTCGCGTAGCGGAGCGCCAGCCGCCCCGACAGCCAGAGGGCGCCCGCTGAAGCGACGAAGACGGCAAGAAAAAGGACGGCCTGGGCGGTGAAAATAGTCCAGAAGACCTCGGCATAGCCGATGGAAGAAAACCACAGCCAGTCGACCAGGAAGTCGCTGACGCGCCCGAGCGCGATCAAGCCTGCGACGACGACCGCGACCAGAATCGCAACGCGTCTCCACGGCATGCCGCGCCTCCTGCCTCCCGGCGCCGATCTTGCTCCTTTGTAGGCCACTTAACCATCACCGCCTTTGATCGGATCAGTGCGCGCCTTTGACCCGCCGGATTGATGGTTCCGCTCGCGGTCACTGTATGTGCGCATAAGCACCCAGTCGAACGAGGACAGCGCTATCGTGACCTCAGCTCCGGCCGCTTTGGCGTTTTGGGCACTGAATGGGTTGTCGATGCCATCTTTCGAGGCACTGATGGCATCCACTACGCCCAGCTCGCCAATGCGTCGGACCTAACGCAGCAGAAGACGCTCGCGGTAGAAGTCTTGGTGGACCGAACGAGGTTTGACCCGGTGTAGCGCGGCTGCGCATCATCGCGGCGATCGGCGAGCCGCCGACAGACGCGGTCAGCTAACGACCGGGCTCGGCCGCCCTCGTCGCTGTTGACGCGCCGCGCTCTATCGGCTCCTCTCGAGCGAGATTTCCGAGCTGCGGAGTAGACGATGAGCAGCGACGACGACGAGATCGCCAAATACCTCGCGCAGAAGGGCGCCACGAAGCTACCGCCAAAGCCGGCGGCGGTGCTCGGCGAGAGCACACCGGGCTGGCGCCGCAACGCGGAGCGCAAGGCCGAGCACCAAAGCGACAAAGGGCGCGCACGTCACCAGAAAGCGCTGCGGACTCGAGCCCGGTTCACCGGCGAGGGCGACGAGAAGACGAAGGGATGAGCATCGGCACGAGCTTTGATAACTGGGTTGATAGTCTCGTGACTTGAGAGCACCGCTAGATGCCTAAATCCCGTGGGAGGAAGAAGCGAAAGAGAGGGGGTGGATCATTGCCGCCGGCTCCTCTGCCGTCTCCTGCGCCCCCACCACGATCACAATCACCACCTCCACCTGCCCCGCCCTCATCATCGATCACACCGTCATCGCCCAAAAGAACACAACGGGCCTGGTGGCGAGTCACGAAGTGGCTGTTTGGCGTGCGTTAGCAAGCCTCGCCCATCACAGCCGGTGCGGGCTCTTCTTTGACACAGCGGTGCCTCGCAGTTTCAACCGTAGAGTGATCCGACGATGCTGCCAGGGGGAGGGCAACATCATGAGCAACGACTCGGATGCCGGGTATTGGCGCGAGCGTGCGCGGCTAGCTCGTGCGCAGGCAATCGCGCGGCGCGATGTGGAAGGGAGGCACGCTTTGCTACACATTGCCGAGAACTATGACCAGCTCGCGGACCAGGCCGAGCGTCTCCGCAGGATACACGCAGCGCCGATCGCGTCCTGATTAAGTCGCTCGGGGAGGAAGCACTCCCCGAAGATGCAAGGTGCGAAACCTCAGCCCCGCCCGGCGCGGGGCTCTTGTTTGACACGGCTGCGGACCGCGGGCTGACTTCCCAGCCATCATCTTTCAACCATAGGATGGTCGCGAGCAGATGCCGCGTTGCGGTGGGGGTAAGACGCGTCGCAGCATCGGGGAGGGGGAGACATGCCAGACCGTTCAGATGCCGACTATTGGCGCGAGCGCGCGCAACAGGCCCGCGCGCAGTCCGTCGCGAGGCGCGATGTGGAAGGGAGGCGCGCTTTGCAGCACATTGCGCAGAACTACGATCAGCTGGCTGAACAAGCCGAGGCCATCCGCAAGACTAAAATGTCGGTCCCGCTTTAGCGCTTTTCTCCGACCGCTGGGCCAGCATTTCGTACGCGCGTGCTATCTCCAACAGAGTCTCGCGAGCTGCGCGCTCGGTCGTCTGCTCGGCGTGAACGCGCGATCGCTCCGCTCGCTCTCGCCATTGTTTGGCATCAAACAAGCCTGTGAAAAGGCCCCACCACCCGGCATCTGGGGGGCAGCTGAGGTGGTGGGGCCAGGTGCGGCCTGCGATATCCAAGCCGCCGTTGCGGAAGAGGACGGCGTCTCAGTCGCCCTCGGTGGCGAGATTGGCACCGCATCGTTACTGACTTCTAAATTTCGCTAAACAGCTCCGGAGCAGTGCTCCGTTGCTTCACGCGCGCGGATCTTTCTTGCAGCGCGTGTGAAATACTTCACAAGCCACTGCGGTCGGGCCCAACTCCAGCATCTTTTTGCGACCCACCTGTGAAGTCCCTCACGTCTATCGGGCCCGCGGGAGGCTTAAATCTGCGCAAGCCAAAGAGGTGGGGTTCAAGCATGTTGGATATCGCGACACCCAAGGAGCTGGCGGCGTTGGCCTATGAGCGCGCCGAGCTCGAGACCGATAGTCAGGAAGATCCCGCTATCCTCGCGGATGATGACGAGCATTTCGGATCAACGCGCCGGTGGTATGACTCCTTATTTCGCTACCCCAGTACGCTCGCGTGGTGAGCAGTAGTCATTCCGCTTGGGAGGCGGTGTGCTAAAATAGACAATTCGCTCAACTTTGCACTTGGCACCGACCTCGCTACGCGAGGCGACGTGACGTTCCCATCTACGAGAAGGAGGGACCGATGCCTCTATCTCAAGACCCAGTCACCTTTCAAAAGAAGCTCGCCGCCCTGCCGGTGATGAAATGCCAAGCCGGCGACGAGGTGCTGATCGCCGGTTCAAGGACGGGGAAGCTGTTTTTTCTCAAGAGCGGCGCGGTAGAAGTGACCAAGGATGGCGTGCAGATCGCGAAGGTCTCCACACCCGGCGCGGTGTTCGGCGAATTGGCCGCCCTCCTGGATCAATCCCATACCGCCGATGTGCGCGCTCTCGAGCGATCAGAGTTTCTCGTCGCCGACGCCGAGACACTGCTCGCCGTTGATTCGGCGGTCGCTCTCTACGTCGCCGCAATCCTCGCTCATCGTCTCGACAGCGCGAACCGAGCACTTCTCGGCGTTAAGCGTCAGCTCTTGGCCGGTGAATCTCGCAGAGCGATTACAAAGAACGTCGAGAAGGTGGAGGAGCTCTTAGTATTCCCCATGGACGCAAGTCTGATCCACGCTGGCTATCCCTACGATCCTATCGCGGGGCGACCAAACGCATAATTGGATCGCCTCACGCTGCGATGAACTCACGATCGCCCCCGCAAGGTTGCTGGGGTTGTGACGTTTCGCAGCTGTGTGGCCCCTCGTAGGGTGAATGGAATCTCGGCTGCAGGAGCCAGACACTTGTCGCTTGGCCGTGGATCGCCCAGATCTCGGGCTGCAGTGCTACCGCCTCCACCGGCGTCACTGGCACGCCTTGCGGCTGCGGTGTCGGTCCCGCCATCTGGGCATCGGCGAACGCCGGCCAGAAAACGATAACAGCAGTGCCGCCAAGAGATTTGAAAGTGCCCGCTCGCATCTTCGCCTCGCACGCGAAGCGGCCAATGCGAACGGCAGAAGCGGAGATGCGCCGCGTCGCGGACACGCAATCTGCTCCCCATCGGCACACCCCGGCCGACGCGCCCGCGATTGACCACGGTGATGGCAGGTCTCCTGGCTCGCGGGTCCTTGCCCTGCACCGCCTTCCCGGTTTCCCAGTGGCTAATGGCGCGAGGCTCGCCGCTCACAGTTGCGGGGGCAGCCGCAGCTTCGGGACGAGGTGCCCTTACTGCGTTCCCTTTTCATCCCCGAAGGGAACCATCGCCACCATGCTTGCACTTGGGTCGGAGGCGGTCAACCGCGACCGTTCACGTGCCACACGGCGGAGACGCGCACCCCCTTTGCAAGGCGCGCAATGACCCCGCGACATGCACGGAGATGCACGTCGCCTTTTGGCACTTTTGCGAAGTACGAGCGCGCTCCATCCACGTCCGGTTCGCGGCGCAAACCGGACATAGTGAAAAAGCTGCGTCACTTCAGATTTGTGCCAATAACCGACGTGAGGTGTCCGTCGTCGACCTTGGCGAAGGCGCTGGATGAGTTTTAGTGATCGCGCCTTCGCCGGTCGAATTGAGTCGTCCGTTGTTAGTCAGCCATCTCAAGCGTCGAAGACGAAACGTGTGCCGGTATATGAGCGCAACAGCTTGGTCGGCATCTCCGCCTTGGCGATCTCGTAGAAAGGCTCGCCGGTGCAGTGCAACGGAATGACATAGTCGGCGTCCATCTCCTTGAGCGATGCCACGGTCTCGCGCACATAATCCTCCTTGTACGGTGCAAGATGGAACCCGCCGATCACCGCATGGACCTTCTTGACGCCTGAGACTGCCTGAGCCTGTTTTACCGCGTTGACTACGCCACGATGGCTGCACGACGTTAAGACGACTAGGCCGCGTCCCTTCAGATTGAACGCCGTGGCGATCTCGTGGCGGAACTGGTCAGGAATAATGGCTTTGGTGCGCTCCTCTTCGGTGAACTTCTCGGCATAGCAACCGATGCCGTGGTCCACGCCGATCCTCATCGCGCTTGGTGATAGCAGCTTCTCGAAGCTCGTAAGGCCGATCTGCCCCGAGGTGAACCCGTGGTCGGCGACAAGGGACGGCCCTTCCGCATATGTCACTGTCAAGTTCGCTTCTTCGAGAGCCTTCCGATCAAGCGCTCCGAAATCGCCCTTCACTGGCGGTGCAGTCCACTCGCGTGAACAGAACGCTTCCTCACCACCCACGTAGAGTGGCAGCTTGGGCTTTAGCTTGCCCTTGTGCTGTTTCAGGAAGCCCACTAGACCGCCAAAGTGGTCATAGTGACCGTGGCTCAAGACGAGAGCGTCGAGTTTGGCTGGATCGATGCCGAGCAGTTCGACGTTGGTGACAAGAGCTTCTGGCGTGAAGCCAAAATCCACCAGCGTGTTCTTAATTTCGGCGCCCCGCCGTGTCTCGACGTGCATCGATAGGCCGAACTCGCTGACGAGCGTCCTGCCCGGTGGCTTGCCGCCGCCAATGCCCCAGCCGAAGCGTTGGATGTCCACGTTGCCGCTCTTCATGCTCGGCGCAACAGCAAACTGGTAGCTGTCAACAACCACGCGCACGGCCAAGCCGTCGATCTCTGGAACGGCCCCAGTGACGCCCGCCGCCCGGACAGGCTTCGTTCCTCCGAGCAGCGTTGCCACCACTAAACCAAATACGGCGAGCCCGCCGCCGCAGACGACATCACGCCGGTGCACCGATTCATGATCGTGTTCCGTAGACATCGCACTTTCCTCCTTGCCACACGTTGTTTTTTGGGCCCGCTCGTTGATCGGGCCTACAATTGAGAGTAGGCCGCTTTTCCTGACTGCCGGAAGGTTTCTTTGCTGAGGGGCGACAGAACTGCCAGGACTGCGCTCCTTGGGGGCGGTGCCGGCTGGCGCGCTAGCCAAGCCGCTTGGTTGATGAGCCCCATGTCCGGAACGGGTCAATCGCGTCGTTTCCGCAATGTCCGCGGTATGTCCGGTTAGTAAGTAAACTCGGAAGTGAGTCCGCTGGGCCGACTGATTGGAAAAGCATTCAGATTTGACGTAACCGCGTCAGTTCGCGCGCCCCCGTCAGTCGTGGTTTCCCGAGAGCCGCAGATTTCCGCGACTGATATGCTTTCCACGATTCCCCAATCAGTTTCAAGGCGCCGCCGCTTGATGTCCACTTTCGTGAGACA
Source organism: Allostellaceae bacterium (assembly GCA_035945115.1). Classification (GTDB taxonomy): domain Bacteria; phylum Pseudomonadota; class Alphaproteobacteria; order ATCC43930; family CGMCC-115725; genus DAHUYF01. The sequence continues at coordinate 13,960 of DASZAN010000068.1, read as the reverse complement.
GCTTTTAATGTTCGACCCGGTACAGGCGCCACCGTTCCGGCACGCCTTTGAGTCGATGAACGCCGCGATCAATAAAGCGGATTCCAGATTGCGACATCAGGTCCTTGACCGCGCTCGATACCAGGACTTCGCCGGCACGCGCTTTCGCGGCGACGCGCGCGCCAACGTGAAACGCAAGACCGACGACGTCAGCCCCGCTCACCTTGTATTCGCCCGCGTGCAGCCCCGCCCTGATCTCTAGCCCCAGCATACCCACTGCCTCGCGAATTGCAGTCGCGCAACGGACCCCGGCAGCCGGCGCGTTGAACGTCGCGAGCAGTCCGTCCCCGTCGTCACGACTTCTTTTCCGCGTAAGGTCTTCAGCTCTCTACGGACGGCGGCATAATAGTGATTCATCACCTGTGTCCAACGCGAATCGCCCAGCCGCGCGGCTTTCTCGGTGGACCCGACGATATCGACAAACAGGATCGTGGCGAGTGCTTGTTCGAACTCGGCGCCACGATTCGCTGGTCGGGACCGGATCGCAATATTTCCAGCCAGCGGTTCATAGCGATGGCTGCATCGTCGCGCGATTGCGGCTTTTGCATAGTCTTTGGCTCGCTGCACCGTGCCGCAACGAATTGTTTTCGCCCGCGGTGGAAGCGTCCCATCTCCAACGCCGTGGACCTCGACGGCGCCCCACTTCAGGAAAACCGTCGAGCCAACCCGACGAACCCACCATGCTTTTGACGTGTATCCCGAAACGTTCGACTGATGGACCCCGATGCGAAGGAACTTGGGCATTTGCGTGTCGCCGATCGAAGGGCCATTTGGTCTATCAGGGGTGGAGTGTGATCATACATTCCTGCGTTGGCAACAGTCCAAGAGCTATCGAACAGACTTCAGTCGAGTACAAATGAGTCTGTGGTTTGCGGGCTAGGCTCCCGCAAGGACCGCCGGACTGCCACGCTAAGGGTTTGCTTTCATGCCCTGCAACTGACGAAGCGGATTGAGCGGGCCAATAGGAATCAGGTCGAAGCTCATGAGGTGGGCCTGTCCCAGCGGTAGCTTTTCAAGCATGTCACGAGCGGCAGCAGGATCCGTGACGTTCAGTATGAATACCACGCCCCTACGTTCCTGCTGCGAGTACCACTGATCGATCTTGCCATTTAGGTAGAGATCCACGGTGTCTCGAACTTCGTTCGGCAGGATCGCAAACACTTTGGCCGGGTCGACACCGGGATTGATCGTTCCGATTGCGAGAATTTTTGTGGTTGGCGTCGATGTCGTCATGGGCTGTGCGTATCCTGAGTTTGGGCCAAAGAGGCTGAAGATCAGCATCAGGCCAGCGGAGAGGGCGTGTTTCATCTATCTTCTCCATAATGTCTGGACTGACCAGAGGAAGCGTTCAGATCGGGTGACCGGCCCGGGAAAACGCAAAAATATATAGGCACCCCGGATGGGACTCGGTCGCTAGGCAGGTATGCGAGAGGAAACGGGACTCCAACCGCGATTACGATGTCTTGCCCACTTATTGCGGAACCGGGTTGACGGATCGTGGCGAACCCGAGAGCATCGTCACGGCAATTTGACGGCATGGGCGGTAATGGTCTCGAGCGCCTTTGTCAGGGTCTGCACGGTCGCAGCAACGCCCGCGCCAAGCCTGTGACGCTGCGCAATCCAGCTCGGATCATCGTAAGCCAGCCACACTTTGCCAGACGCATCCTCGTAGACGAGCGCCTTCAACGGCAGATCGATGCCGGCCACCTGGTTGGCTTGCATCAGCGGTGTTCCACCCCTCGCATTGCCGAATATCAAGAGTTCGGTGGGCCGCAACGGCAACCCAACGGCTGCGGCATCACCCGCGTGGTCGACGCGCGCAAACACGGTCAAGCCCTTCGCTTTCACTTCGGCTTCGAGCCGATCCATCGTTGCCTTTGCTCCAAGGCTGCTGGCAACTGTCGTCAACCCATCGGCCATGATCGCGCACCCTTCCGCGGATTGATTTCAGAAACGGACGCGGGGAAATTATCGCTCCCAACATCTGAGCGCGCATGTTATCACGCGACATTAATGACCGCTTCTGGCACAACTCGGAAGAAAGAGCTTCGTCAACTTAGGTCCGCTTGTCCACGGTTTGCGGACTCTTGGCGAACGATGAGTCACTTCTCAGAAGTGCCATTTGCTGTCGTGAGCAGGTGCAGCATATCAAGGGCCAATAATAACGGACAAAAGCCGACATTATGTAACGGTCCCCTCAACATGTGCGCCGTCATGCCGCCAGTGTGTCGAGCAGGGTCTTGGCCTCCTTCAAATCGAGTGTGTCGAAGCCTTCGGTGAACCAGCCGTAGACCGGCGCTAGAAGATCCCTCGCCTCCGCCCACCGGCCCTGTTCGCCCCACAGTCGCGCAAGGCTCGTCGCGGCGCGCAGCTCGTAGGACTTTGCCTGTTGCCGTCGCGCGACGCGCACCGCCTCTTCGAGGGCGCTTTGACCCTCCTTAATCTGGTTGAGACCGGACAGCGCGATGCCTTCGATTCGATGAAGTTCCGCCTCCCACTGGCGGTGGCCCGTCTTCTCCTCGGTACTCAACCCTTCCTCCGCCGCGTCGATAGCCGCTTCGTGTCTACCCTGGCGCGCGAGGGCGTCGGCTAACTGGACTAGGCCGTAGAGGCGAAACCGCATCGCGCCGAGCCGGCTGGCAAGCCCGTCGCGCAGGCAGGCGACAGCCTCCTCGAACGCCCCCTGCGCGCTCAATGCGGCACCGCGCAGGAACCGGGGTTCCACCACGAACCCGAGCCGTTGCTCGGCAACGAGCGCCTCGGCCGTCTTGAGCCGTTGTAACGCTAATTCCGACGCACCGCGGTCCAGGTGAAGGATCGCGTTCTGAAGCAAAGCATCTTCGAGGCTAAGGGGGTGAGCGATGCGCTCGGCCAATGCCAATGCTTCGTCACCCATCGCCAGCGCCTTGTCGGGATACCCGAGCAGCCAATAAACCTGTGCGCCAAGGTAGCCCGCGCACACCCCGGGATCATGCCCGCCATAGAGCAGGCGGTGGGGGCGGTGTCGCTGGGGATCATAGAGCTGGCGGCCTGCCTCGCAGTGCTCGCGCGCGGCCGCCGGCTCACCGGCGAACAAACAGGTGGCCCAGGCACTGTGGTGTGCTTGCAGACGCAATTCTTCGTCCGCGTCGCGCGCGGTCAGTTGCTGCAGTCGGTTCGACAATCTGCGGCAGTCGAGGATCATGCCGGCACCGTTGGCCGATTGCCAAAGACCGTAGACTGCCATGAACAGCTGATGCGGCTCCCCGCGCCGCTCGGCAAGCTCGCGAGCGCGGGCATACGCTTCGGCTGCCCCGGCCGAGCTATACCCTTCGGCGGTGAACAGCGATAGGCCACGGGCCAATTGCAGCTCGATCTCCCGTCCGTCCCGAGCCGGTCCTTCGGCCAATGCCCCCATTGCTGCGAGGCCGCGCTCGAAATGGTGGATCGCTTCAAGATGGGTTAAGCGTGCAGCGGCATGTTGGCCCGCCTTCAGCCATTGATCCGCGGCACGCTCGATATTGCCGGCAGCGGTGAGGTGATGCGCCAGGAGTTCCGGTTGGCGCTCGACAAGATCTGCGAAATGCTGCTCCAGCACTGCCGCGACCCGTGCGTGCACCTCCTGCCGTCTTCCGCGCAGCAGTGTGCCATAAGCGGCGTCCTGCACCAGCGCATGCTTGAATAGGTAGGAGGCATGCGGAGCAGTGCCACGGCAAAACAGCAATCCCGCATTGCTGAGCTGACCCAACGCGGCTTGCAGCTGATTTTCATCACGCTGCGCCACCCGCTCGATCAGTTCGTAGGCAAACTCGCGGCCAAGCACTGCGCCGATCTGGGCAACCTCCTTGGGCGCTGGCCCGAGTCGGTCCAGACGAGCCATCAATGAGGCGTGTAATGTCGCCGGTACCGCCAGCGCTTGAGGCGATGGCGTCGCCAGCACCTCGGCAACCCGGTCTCCACGCCCGGTACTTTCCAGCACCGCCTTGGCCAGCTCCTCGATAAACAGCGGTACCCCATCGGTGCGCTCAACGATCTTCGCAACAATATCGGCGGTGAGCTTACCGGCTACATTTTGCGCCAGCGCCACCCCATCGCGTTCGCTGAGCGGATTGAGGACCAGACTCGTGACATAGGAGCGACCACCCCAGGGCGGCCGAAATTCAGGACGAAAGGTAATCGCCAGTAGGACCGGTAGACGCCGCACCCGGTCGACCGCCAGATCGAGCAGCTCGCGCGAGGTCGGATCGATGTAGTGGGCGTCCTCGAATATCATCAGCACGGGTCGGCGTCGCGCTTCGGCTTCGAGTTGGCTGAGTAGCGCCTCGAACAGCTTCTCTCGTTTGCGCTGCGGGCTGAGGTTGAGGTCCGCGGCGGAACTCGGCAACGACAGCAACTCAGTCAACAGCGCGATATCGTCGTCATTCTGTGACCCTGGGGCGAGCAGCGCCTGAAGCTTGCCGAACCTGGCTTCGACTGTGTCATCGCGGGCGAACCCGGCAGCACGTTCCATCTGGCCGATGATCGGATAGAGTGCGCTGTCCGTGTGCTGGGGCGAGCAGAAATAGCCCAAGCGCGTGTGTGACTCGCTGGCGAGACGTTCCATCAGCGTGGCCATGAGCCGCGATTTCCCGATGCCGGCCTCGCCGGAGAGCAACACCACCTGGCCTTCACCTGTCTTTGCCCTGAACCAGCGCCGAAGCAGTATTTCGGATTCTTCTTCCCGCCCGACCAGCGCGGTCAGCCCGGTTGTGTGCAGCGCCTCGAAGCGGCTTTCTACGGAACTCATCCTCAGCGCCGCCCAGGCCCACACCTGCCCGGCAATGCCCTTGAGGTCCCTAGACCCGAGGTCCTGCAGCTCGCAGAGATTGCCCAGAAGCCTTCGTGTGCTCTCGGCGATGACGATCATATTCGGCTCGGCGATCCCCTGCAGGCGCGCCGCGAGATTCGGCGTCTCGCCGATGATGCCAACCTCCTGCGAGGCCCCGGATCCGGTCAGGTCGCCGACCACGACCAGCCCGGTCGCAATGCCGACACGGGTTTGCAGCGGGGCGCGCGTCGTGAGTCCACCCACGGCTGCGGTCAGCTCCAGGCCCGCCCGGACCGCCCGCTCGGCGTCGTCCTCATGAGCCTCCGGATAGCCAAAATACACAAGCGCACCGTCCCCCAAGTATTGCGCCACGAACCCGTCGAAGCGGCGCACGATCTGCGCGACGCATTTATGATATGACGAAATAACCTCGCGGAGGTCCTCCGGATCCATGCGTGTGGAGAGTGCTGTCGAGCCTACCAAATCAGAGAACATCACTGTGACCTGGCGACGCTCGGCGGTCTCCGGCGCGAGCAGCGCAGCAATCGGCGCACTCGCGAGCGCGGGTGATTCCTTCTTGCTGCTTTCCAGATCGGCGATAGCGCGCAACAGCTTGCGCCGATGACCGAGGGACGCGACTCCAATCTTTTCCAGGTCCTGATCGCTCAGGTCGCGCAGCAGCGTGAAATCGATGTCGTTTTCGCGGAAAGCTGCCTCATACCGATCAAGGCCGAGGTTCCGCAGCCACGCTGCGAGGTCCATCATCGCGGCCTAATTAACCCTGCCCGCGCATGATCGATCAGGCGAAATAGTGTGTCCAGGGCACCGCTCATAATGATCGCTTGGGTCATTCGTACCATTTCCCACCGCTGACGTTTTCGACGAGAAATCCCGCCGGTCGTGCGCCGCCCGGAGCAGCGACGACATCGGCGCGGTCCGCAGCAGCGCCGACAAGCGTGATGAACTCGCGTCGCCATCGCATCCTACCACATCGTCGGAGGCAGGAATGCCGCTTGGTGCATCACAGCATTTTGCCGCACCCGACTTCCGCAATGGGTCAAACCCGGCCCTCGCAGGAAGGGCAGAGCTTGTCCGCTCTGCCCTTGATCTCAGACGTCGACCTGCTCGGCAATTGCAAGTGCGTCATCCACCTCGATCCCAAGATAGCGAACTGTGCTCTCGATCTTGCGGTGCCCAAGAAGCAACTGCACGGCTCGCAGATTGCCCGTCCGGCGGTAGATCAGCGTCGCCTTAGTTCGGCGAAGCGAATGAGTTCCGAAGACATGCGGGTCGAGCCCAATGCCAGCGATCCACTCCGAAACCAGCCGAGCATACTGCCTGGTCGTCATGCTCCATTCCGAACCTTTCCGGCCGCTGAACACGAAGTGACCTGGCTTTTTGCCAGCCGGCTCTTAGGTATTCATCGACAGCCTGGCGGGTCTGCTCAGTCAGTTCAAACCGAACAGGCTGGCCCGTTTTCCTCTGCCGGATGGTTGCCCGATCGGCTGCATAGCCGTTTGGGGCGACATCCTCGACCTTCAATGCGACGACATCGCAGGCGCGGAGCTTGCTATCGATCGCCAGATTGAACATCGCGAGATCGCGGGTTCGTCCCTCGGCTTGAAGCTTGCTCCTTATCGACCAGACGTGCTTTGGCCGAAGGGGCGGCTTGGCGCCCGTAAATCTCCCCTTGTTCCAGGGCTCGCGTTTTGCTGGTGACGTGAAGAGCGTATCGTAATCGTCCATGGCCGGACTCCTCTGTTACTGAGGATGGCCATCATCCAGCTCCGGCGTTGTCGATCCGCTCGAATCGTCGTATATCTTGGAGCGAGTTGCTCGGTAAGCCCACCATCACAGCGGTTTGATCGTAGCCAAGGACAAAAGCGCTTTGCCAAGCTGGGCCGACGTCAGGGCATTTCTTTGCAAATTCGATCGCGCCGGTCTTCAGGAACTTATTCAAGACCTGTACGCCACGAGCAAAGACAACCAAGCATTCTTGCACGCGCGGTTCGGCCTAGGTCTCTATCCGCTCCGGCCTTATAGAGCGAATGCTGGCGGTCGCTCGTTTTGCCGCTGCACGACGTAACCGCCGCCAGTCGCGGCGATAACGGCGACGCCGCGCGCCGCGAGATCGCTCGCCATCTCTGCGAGTCGATCATCTTTACCCTCGGCCCAGCGGTACTCAATCGCTACATTCTGGCCCTCAACATAACCGACCTCTCCAAGGCCGCGTTTGAAGGCCGCGGCGCGCCGCCCAGGCAGCCGGCCATGCGGGATTGAGGAAGCCGATCACGGGCATCGTCGCGTTATCTGCGCGGGCAAATACCGGCATTGCGATGGTGGCACCGAGCCCCAGTATCAACCCGCGCCTCCTCATTCAATCACCTCGTCGGCGCGATAGAGCAGCGATTGCGGAATTATGAGGCGTTGATGACGAGGAGAGCGACTTCGGGATCGCCGAGCGTTCGACGACTTTCAAACCAGCCGCTCTCCGTCTACGCCCAAGCCGCAGGCCGAGCACGGTTGCAGGCGAGTGGCCTTGCGTCATGACCGCTCGTGGTTCTGACGCGTCCCTATCGCGTTGTGCGCGATCTACGACGCGCGTAGACTGATTCTGAGTTGGCGCAAAACCTTGTTCCAGCGAGCGGAGGAAGGGATGCGAAACCTCATGTTCGGGCTCGGTTATGGGTGCGATGTGCCTCCAAGCGCAAGCAGAGACGGTAAATCCCGCGGTCGGCAGCGAAGAGGTCTACTGGGTGGTCACATTCTCGATCCCCCAGGGTCAGATGGACAAGTTCAAGGCGGTGGTCGCTCCACTGGTCGCGGACACCAAGAAGGAGCTTGGCGCGCTTGAGTACGAGTACACCGCCAGCGACGACGAGCGAACGGTCGAGATCGTTGAACGTTACAGCAATTCCGCAGCCGTGGTTTCGCACGTCACGCAGACGTTCGGCCCGAAGTACTCCAAGCCGTTCCTGGAGATCGCCAAGTTAGAGCGGTTCGTCGTCTACGGCACACCGAGCGCCGAGGCCAAGGAAGTTCTGAAAGGCTTTAACCCGGTGTACATGGCCCCGTTCGATGGCTTCACCCGCACGACTGCCGCCGAAGCGACTGGCACGACGGCGCCGCCGGCAACGAAGTAAGCGAGCATCTCTCGATGCCGGCGCCTCGTCCGGGACGCCGGCAGCAGTGCCGATAGAGAAGAGCGCACCGAAGAGCGACGGGCCTCCGCCAGGAGATGATCACTTCAACGACCGCCACGAGCGACGTCGCCCGAGCCGACGAGATCGCCGGTGTCGAAGCGCTAGGTCCCTTTTACTCGATCACCTGATCGGCGCGCGCCAGGAGTGACGGCGGTATCTCAACCCCAAGCGCCTTCGCCGTCTTGGCATTGATAAGTAGCTCGATCTTCGACATCTGCACCACCGGCAAGTCTTCGGGCTTGTCACCCTTCAGGGTGCGCGCGAGGTAGACGCCGCACTGGTGGTAACCGTCTACGAAGGCTCGCGCCATAACTTCACGAGGCCGCGCTAGAGCCGTGAGACGTGGGCCGAAACGCATTGCCAGCGACCGTCGCGAAGCTGCCAATCATCGGTGTAGCGGCCGGCACCCTGGGTGCCGTCGAGCTTCTGGTAGCTGGTGCGCGCGTGAATGATGGCGAAGTCGCCAAGAATGCGGATCAGCACATCATGCTCGCGGATGTTCTTGACCGATGAGCCGCGGCCGATCTGCGCGAGAAACGCCTTGCGATCGATGAAGGTGCCATCGGGATTGGTGTTGAAGAAGTCGGGCGCAAGGTTGGCGTCAAACCAGACGACATCAGCCTCATCGACAGATCGGACGTAGTTGCGGTTGAGCTCCTGCAGTCGGGCACGGTGTTGTTCGCTATCGGCCATGGGCTCGACTCCCTTGGGTTGGGACTAGTTGCGGAAAATTACCGAATGCTCCCCAGGCCGGGGGAGGAAAACGAAGAGGTCACGGTCTAGCGTCGTTTCTTCGGTTCACGCCTCTGTCGGCGGGTCGCCAAGCTCGCCGAGCGCCACGATGATGCGCAGCCACGTATCGGCGCCGTCGTTGTCGCCTCCCATCCGCATCCGCTCCACCATCTCGCGCGCCTTCACCGTAGCCTCGTCACCATGAAGCTGGCTGAAGAGATGTGCTGTCCGGTGAATGTCGAGGTCGGATGGGGGCATGATCGGATTCCGCTGGGCGGCTGATCACAGACTTTTTGCAAACTCTTCCGCAACCGCCTCTGCCTGATCGCGGTCGCGACAAGGGATCAGCATGCCTCTCCCCACCACGTACCAGCCGCCAGAGAGCTGTCGGCCCGGAAAGGTCATTCCATGTCTACGTCGAAATTTGTCCGGTCCATCGGAACCAATCTGTTAGCGCTCTGGGCATGAACGCCGTCGGTACGGCTTCAGTTCACGACAGACGGCGACGGCTGGGGCTGAGCCGATGGCCATTGCAGGATGTTCATCTCCATGCCAGCGCGAGTAGCACATGCCATGTCGCCGAAACCCGTCTATCTTAACGTTAATGCACCGCCGATCGGAATGGCGGCGAGTTGGCGGGATGTCGCCGAACTCGTCTCCGAGCGCGTTGGGCTCATCCCTGTCGAAGAGATCCACCGCCACGCAAAGCGAGGGACCGCGCGGCTTTTACGTTATGCTCCGCTGGCGGATCATGACGGGTCGGCGCCGCTAGGGCGAGTCGGACGCGCTTTCGTAGGCAGCGCAGGAACTAGAGATCGTTCGGCTAGCTCGCCTATGCACCATGCCCTATATCGCGCGCGTGAAATCGCCACTTCCGAAGATCACGCCCCTCGCGCTGAAGCGGCGCGCGCAAGCTTTCGACAGTCTCAATTGGCTCTTCGAGCTCAAATACGACGGTTTCCGCGCGCTGCTCGAGATTGACCGCTCGGGCGCACGACTTCGCGATCCGTTTAGCCGCAGGTGAAGGTGGCGATATTCTTGTCGGATTGCTGCCCAACATTCGATAAGTGCGCGACCTTGCCCTGACCGGCGCAGTAGTTCGTTGCTTTCTGGGTGGCAGTCCCGATCTGATCGCCCTCATACTTGTAGCTGATGCCCTGAGGAGTGGCGTTGAATGCTTTCGGCGCTGAGTGGCCGCAGGCCACCAGCAGCAAGGCCGTTGCGGCCATTACGAAACAGATCCGCATCCTGACCTCCTCTTCGTTGCCGACGATAGTCGGACGCCATCCCCTGGCGTGGCAGGCGACGTTATGCACGTGGCGATTATTGCGAGATTGCAATGTGAGGCAAAGCACCACAAAGGACGATTTCCCGCTGACGAACATCTCGAGGTTGCGGAACAGCGACGCTGGAAGGCTCGCGCGCACCGGCGGGTATGTCTACTGCGATTCGACTCCAGGCGCCGCTAGCCCTAGGAAGCGAAGCCGATGATGAACGACGCGCAAGACCAAAAGCGGCTGCCAGCCGGGACCACCGGCGCTCGCCCAGCTACCTCGGCGCCGAGCGCACCTCGTCGCTCGCGGTCTCGTGGCGCGGCTTGGTGCTCGCGACGCTGCTGTTCGTTTGCTTGGCGGTGCTCGTCGACTTCGTGCTCTAGGATCGCGATGCGACCCCATCGAAAGTGCGGCGCCGTTTGATGGACGCGCTCGCGGCTTTCGGCTTGTTTGCCGTGACGATGATGCTGGTCTGTTACGCCCTTGAGCACCGGAGTCACTGGTTCGTCGTGGGATTCGCCGCTGCCTGCGCTCTCGGGTCGGTCTATGGCTTTCTCCAAGGGGCGTGGCCTTTTGGGGTTGTCGAGGCCATCTGGGCCGTCGTCGCCATCCGCCGTTGGGCGCGAATTTCAAACTGAGACGCTACCGCAAAGCTCCCCCCAGGGAGGGCTCTCAAACTGATGGGGAAAGCAGTCTTTCCATATCAGTCGTGGTTTTCCGCGGGCTGCAGGGCATCGAACGTAGAGCTCGCAAGAGCGACTGATTGGGAAATCATTCGCCGCTGCGCTTTCGCTATCTGTGGTGTCGTCGGTAGAGAGTCACGCTTACTCGATCACTTCGCTGGCTGCGATGAGGAGCGATGGCGGCACGGCTATGCCGAGGGCTTTCGCGGTCTTCAGATTGATGACCAACTCGTACTTGGTCGGTAGATAGAAGGGGATTTCGCCGGGCTTCGTGCCCTTGAGGATCAGCTCAACTTGATCAGCCGGGTGGCGAGCCATGTCCAGTGGGTCGACACCATAGGCCATGAGCCCGCCAACACCGGTGAACTCGGCAAAGGGGTAGATTGCCGGCAATCGGGCCTTCGCAGCGAGTTCCACGATCAGGCGTGCGTTCGTAGAGTTTTCAACTTGATCATTCACCATGAGCGCGTCCGCGCCCTCCTGTTCGATGGCCGCAAACACCCGACGGTATTCCGCTTCCTGGAGTGGAGCGTCGAGCGGCGGCCCAAGGAGGGATATCTTCATCCTCTGGGCTGCCTCTCGTAGCACCGCGCCGACTTGCGCTTCCCACAGTCGACGCGAAACGAGGTACGCCACCCTCGACGCCGCCGGGATCATCTCCCGCAAGAGTTCGAGACGCTTGCCCCAGATTTCGATGCCATCATCGACCGAGACGCCAGTGATGTTTCCACCCGGCCGCGCCAGGTTGGGCGCAATGCCCCATGCGACTGGATCGGCCGCACTTGCAACGACCGGGATGGTGTCCGTGGCCGCTTTGAAGTCAAGCGTCAAGCGCACGCTCGTTACGAAGATCACGTCCGGCTTGGCGCGGACGACCTCACGGGCCAGCTCGGCAAAATGGTCCTCGCGCCCTTCAGCGGAATATCGCGCGACAGCGATGTTCTGGCCCTCGATGTAACCAAGCTGGCGAAGCCTCTCGAAGAGTACACGGTAGTACGCGCTTCCCGTCTCACTCATCCGGGCGATCGGCGTCGATGGGCTGACGATGGCGATGCGGTAGACCTTCGATGCTTGCTGAGCATCAGCGACAAGCGGTACCGCCGCAACGACCGCGCCACCGAATAACGATAAGAAATCGCGCCGCCTCACGATCCCCCCTTCGTCACCGCTGCGACCGGAACCCAGACTGCGCTACTTGAGGTAGTCTATCACGCCGGGCGCGGGCGGATGTGCGAAACCTCACACCTGAGCGCAGCGCTAAAGCAAGAGCCCCGCGGGGGGCGGGCCTTGAGGTTGCGCACCTTGCACGCCCGGGGAGTTTTGGTCCCAATACACCTCAGCAGAACTCGCCCGTCGTGAGTGGCCGAGCGCACCCGGGGCTCGACCCTGCACCGGACAGAAATCAAGGAGGGAAACATGCGTCGACTGTCGTCGTTGCTGATTGCTGCGATGACGATTGCCGTCGCCACGACGCCGAGCACCGGCGCTGACGCCGTCAAGATCGGAATCCTGTGGCCGCTCACCGGAAATGCTGCGGCGGCGGGACAGGCCTCAAAGGCTGCAGCGGAAGTGGCGGCGGACATCGTCAACAATGCGCACCCCGAACTCGGCAACCTGCCGCTCGCGGCGACAGCGGGTTTGCCCAATCTGGGCGGCGCCAAGCTCGAGTTGGTTTTCGTCGACCATCAGGGGAATCCGTCACTCGCGCAACAGCTGGCGACGCGGCTGGTCACGCTGGACAAGGTGCATGCCCTAATGGGTGCCTATCAGTCATCATGTAGCTTCACGGCCACAGCGGTCGCCGAGCGCTATGGTATCCCCTTCATGGTCGGTGAATCGGCGGCACTCAACATCACCGGCCGGGGCTTCAAATGGGTCTTCCGCGGGACACCGATCGCGAGCGATTACGCGCGGACGTACATGCGATTCTTCGACGACTTACGCAGGCAAGGCAAGAAAATCGACGCGATCGCCATCGTCAATGAGAACACCGACTATGGTACATCGGTCGCCGATGCCATCGAGCAAGAGGCCAACAAAGCCAACCTGCCCGTCGCGCTGCGGATTCCCTATAGCGCTAGCTCTACGGACGTGTCTGCGCAGGTGCTTCAGCTGAAGGAGAGAAAGCCCGACGTCGTCATCTTCATCAGCTACACCGCCGATGCCATCCTCTACATGAAGACAATGCGGAATCTAGAATACAAGTCGCCGATGATCATCGGCGACGATACCGGCTTTTCCGATCCCTCCTTCATTCCCGCGGTTGCCGAGATTGCGCAAGGCGCGATGAACCGAAGTGCCTGGGATATCGGCAAGCCCGGCTCCACCACCTACAAGATCAACGAGATGTACAAGGCGAAGACTGGCCGCGACCTCGACGACACCAGTGCCCGAAACATGCAGAGCTTTTTCGCGCTCATCGACGCCATCAATCGCGCCGGATCGACCGACCCCGAGAAGATCCGCGCCGCCCTCGCGCAGACCGATTTGAAGCCCGAGCAGCTGATCATGGGCTATCGGGGCGTCAAGTTCGACGAGACCGGACAGAACGTTCTCTCCGGCACTTATCTTATCCAGCTGCAGGGCAAAAATTATCAACTAGTCTGGCCTGAGCACGCGGCACGCGCTCAGTTGCAATGGCCGATGAGCGGATGGTTGCCCTAGCGCATTGCGCTCAGCGCCGCGCCCGTTTTCGCTTGCCGTTGTCCTGGAGGACAAGCCCGCGAAGGAGGTGCGGCGAGAGAAGCCGCATTGAAGCAAAGTGGTCGCGGCATGCTGCCTCTGCCGTTGCGCCAGGGAAGCAATTCCCCCGCCCGCATTAGCGCATGGGCAGCATCCTCAGCCGGCGAGTTCGCGGCGTGTCGGCTCAGCCATGGTTCGCTGACCTCGGAGAGGCCGTCCCCCGAGGTTCCAGGTCAGTAAGCCGAACTCTTCGCTTTCTGGCTATTGCCAACCACACTAGGAGAGGGTGCTCGACGCTGCCGAGGGCTGGCATGTCCTGTTCGGATGAGGCATATCGCCCGCAGATCCTTATGAAGGATGGTCGCCATGCAGGGCCGTTTCCTTCCTCGTCGGAGATCACGCGAGACGGCCGGGCGAGCCTAAGGCCGGCTTCTCGCCCGTGCGGCTCGAGCGCATGCACACCGCCCTGCGACGTCATGTCGAGAGCGGCGTGCTCCCGGGACTCGTCGCGCTGATGCACCACCGTGGTCGCGAGCATGGGGAGGTCATCGGCAGGATGGC
>DASZAN010000067.1:0-18724 GCA_035945115.1 Allostellaceae bacterium | reverse complement strand
CCCATCGAACAGGTCTTTGCCAAGCTCAAGATCCTGCTCCGCAAAGCCGCCAAGCGAACCGTCGAGGACACATGGCGCCAGATCGGAACCCTCCTCAGCAGCGTCTCGCCGCAAGAGTGCGCCAACTACTTCCGAAACGCACGCTACGCTTCAACCTGAATGGATCAGACTCTAGATCAAAGCATACGATCGTCTGATCCCACACCGTGCTGGCGAGCCCAGGGGGGAGGTCATCATCTCTCCTGGGTCGGGCGGGAACCGATCATCGAGGGGGATGACATGGCCAGCTACTACGGGTTGATGATCGATGCCGCCGGCACGGTCAGAGACATTCAAGCGCTCGACTGCGTCGATCACTTCACCGCCGTCGAGACCGCGCGCGATGCGCTGTTGCAATCACCCGACTATGAGTCAGCCGAGGTGTGGCGACACGGCACGCGGCTCGGCAAAGTCGTTCGACCGATCTACGAACGCGCTGCGGAAGACGATTAGCGTGCGCGCTCACTGGGCGGTGACGAGCGGGCAGCCGCCTTCGCTCAGCGGCCGAAACGCCTCGTCGCCGGGAATGGTCTTGAGCAGCTTGTAATAGTCCCAGGGATATTTGGATTCGCCGGGCTTCTTGACCTCGGCCAAATACATGTCGTGCACCATGCGGCCGTCGGGGCGGATGACGCCGTGATCGGCGAACATATCATGGATCGGCAAGGCGCGCATCTTGGCGACGACCGCCTTCGCCTCGTCCGTGCCGGTCGCCTCGACCGCTTTGAGGTAATGGGCGACGGCGGAATAGACGCCGGCTTGCGACTGTGTCGGCATCGCGCCGCGGCGCTTGAAGAAGCGCTCGGACCAGGCGCGGCTTTCGGGCGTGCGGTCCCAATAGAACGAGGTCGTGAGCAGCAGTCCCTGCGCGCCCTGGAGACCAACGGCGTGCACGTCGGTAATGTAGGCGGCGAGCGCGGCGAGCTTCTGGCCGCCGCGGGTGAGGCCGAATTCGGCGGCTTGCTTGATCGAGTTGGTCATGTCGCTGCCGCCATTGGCGAGCGCCACGATCTTGGCGCCAGAGCTTTGCGCCTGCAGCAGGAATGACGAGAAATCGGGCGTGCCAAGGGGATGGCGCACGGCGCCCAGCACCTTGCCGCCCGCCGCCTCGATGAAGCGGGTGGCATCGCGCTGCATCGCCTGGCCGAAGGCGAAATCGGCGGTGATGAAGAACCAGCTGTCGCCGCCCTGCTGCACGATCGATTTGGCGCTGCCGGCGGCAAAGGCGTAGGTGTCCCAGGTCCAATGCACGCCCGTGGGCGAGCACGCCTTGCCCGTCAAATCGGCGGTACCGCCGCCCGAGACAAGCAGCACGCGGTTCCGTTCCTTAGCGAGCTGCTGCACCCCAAGGACGATGGCCGAGTTTGGCACGTCGACGATGGCGTCGACCTGTTCCGCATCGATCCAGCGCCGCGCGATCTCGAGGCCGACATCGGTCTTGTTCTGATGATCGGCATCGATGACGACGACCGGCTTCCCGGCGGCGCGCCCGCCCGCATCCTCGACCGCCATGCGCGCCGCCTCGACCGAGCCTTCGCCGGAAAGCGAGGAGAAGACGCCGGTCTCGTCGGTGAGCACGCCGATCTTCACGACGCCGTCCGAGATTTGCGCGAAGGCGGGAGAAATGAATGCAGCGATCATCACACCAAGGATAACCGTCTTCCCTGCGAAAGCAGGGACCCAGGATAAGCGACGGGTCTCTGCAATCCCGGATTCCCGCTTTCGCGGGAATTGCGGCAATGGGAATGTTGGTTTCATCCGAAGAATTCCTTCAATCCAAAATGCGCCCCTACTCCGCCGCGAGCGCGCGCGAGAGGGCGTTGCCGTCGGGATCAGCGAGGGCCGCTTCGCGAGCGCGCTTTACCGCCGCCGCGGCGCTGCGGTCGCGGCGCGCGAGTGCGGGCTCGACGAGTGCCGTCATGATCGCGGTGAAATTGCCGAGCCCGCGTTTGTGCGTGTCACCGTAGCCTTTGACGAGCCGCCCGCACTGCGCGATCTCGAAGGCGAGCGCGGTATCGAAGGCGGCGGCGCGCATCACCGCTTCGAGCCAGCGCTCGATGCGTTGCTGCTCCTCGGCGAAGCGATGGCTGCGGCGCCGCCACGGCTTCATCGCCGCGAGCAGGCGAAGGAGGAGATGACCCGTCACCGTCGTGCTGCGGAGCCGGAGGGGCAGGTGCAAGCGATCGACGATGCCGCGGCGCTCGGCCCAGCCGCTGAGCGCCGCCCCCGGGCGCGGCGGCAGGATGGCGGCGAGCTCGGCGAGGCCGGGCTTGAAGAATTCCCTGACATGCACGGGCTGGTCGGGCTTGGCCCCGATCTCGGCACGGATGCCGGCGAGCCGTTCCGGCCGGCTCTTTAATTGGGCGACGCGGATCACGTCCTCATAGGCCATCCAGAGCGCGAGATAGCGCGCGGTCTCACGCAAGAGATCGCCCCCGCCCTCGCCCGCCGCCGCGCGAACGCGCGCGAGCCGCGCCAGATAGAGCTGCGCGTAAGCGGCGTCCTGATAATCGCTAAGACGCTTCACGCCTTCCTCGACGATGGCGCGCTCGTCGGCGGAAAGGCGAGGCAGCGGCAAGCGCGGCACTGGCGGCTTCTCGGCGATCTCCCAGCCGAGCGCGAAGGCGGCGAGGTTGCTCTCGACGGCGATGCCGCTGTCGCGGATCGCCTGCTCGAAGATGCCGCGCGCGATCGGCAGCTCGCCCGATCCGGCGATCGCACCCAGGAGCACCGCGTTGATTGGCTGCGCGGCGGTGCGGCGCTCGCGCGTGAGATCGAACAGGATGGGGCGGCGCGCCATGTGCTGCGCCGCCTCGAGCACGCGCGCGGCGTCGAAGCGGCCGTCGCCCATCTGCATTTTCTCGATGGTGGCATAAACGCGGTGGATGCCGGCGACGAGTGTGGTGCGCTCGGTCGTGACGAAGCCAGCCTCGATCATGCGCCCGGCTTCGAGGAGCTCGGTGGCCGCGACGAGATCGACGGCGCCGGGCGTCGGATAAAGCGCGAAGAGCGGACGCTTGCCGCCGAGCGCCGCGTTGGTCTCGGGGAAAATCTCGAGATAGTAGGTGGTGGCGCCGGTGCGTTGCGCCACGCCAGGAATGGACGTGCTCTGCACCGGGAGATCGGCGGCAAGCGCTGCGGCGACGAGCCAATCGGCGAGCAGACCGCCACCTTCCCCGCCCAGCGCGGCGACGAGAAGGCTGAGCGGGCGTTTGCTCATGCCGCGTGCGCTGCCGGGGTCAGCTTGCCCACCGCCCATTGCCGGAGGCGGAAGAGCGTCCGGTCGAGCCAGCGCGGATTCTGCACGATGTCGGCGCGCCAGAAGGAGGGACAGAGCACGGCGGCGTCCGCCACCTCGCCGCAGAGACCACAGCCGACGCAGTCATTGTTGACGTGAGCGACGGGATCGACGCGCAAGGGATCGCTACTGTCCTTCACCGTGAGCGAGGGACAGCCCGAAAGCCGGATGCAGGAGTGATCGCCGGTGCAGACCGCCTCGTCGACGCCGTAACGCGTGCGCACGACGCGCGCGCCTTCGGCGACGCGCTTGCGCAAGAGCGGGCGGATGCGGCGCTGGCGCGCGAGCTGGCATTCGCCGTCGGCGACGATCACCTTCAAGCCCTTCTCGCCGGTGGTGAGCGCGCGGCGAAGCGCGCGGGCGAAGCGGCCCACGCTGTAGCTGCGGATGGTGCGAACGGAAGAGACGCCCATGGTGCGGAGCGCCTGCTCGATCGAGATGCGGGGCCGCCGGCCACCCGCTGTCGAGGACGGAATCAATTGCTGCCCGGTGGCGGAGGTGTAGCCGTTGTTCATCACCACCAGCACGGAGTCCTGCCGGTTGAAGAGCGCGCCGGCGACGCCGCTCGTCAAGCCGTTATGCCAGAAGCCGCCATCGCCCATGATGCTGATGACGCGCTTTTCGCCAAACGCCGGGGCCACGCCCGCGGCGCTGGCAAGCCCGAGGCCGTAGCCCAACACGGAATTGCCGAGATTGAAGGGCGGCAAGGTCGAGAAGGTGTGGCAGCCGATATCGGCGGCGATGTTGATCTTGCCGAGATCGCGCTCGACGAGGCGAATGGCGCTGAAGACGGGCCGCTCGGGACAGCCCACGCAGAATCCCGGCGGGCGCTTCGGCACCGGTGCGCCCAAGAGCGCCGCGGCGCGCGCTTTCGCCTCGCGTGCGCGGCCCAGCACGGCCGCCACAGCGGCGAGATCGACCCCGGACGGCACGGCGCCTTCGATGAAGCGGCCGACGCCTTCGAGCATGACCTCGCCGGTATATTCGCCCGCCATCGGCAGCACCGCCTTGCCGATGATGGTGGTGTTGAGATCGGCCTTGCGTAAGAGCGCGTTGATGGCCTGCTCGAGATAGTCGGGATTGCCTTCCTCGACAACGAGGACGCAGCGCTTGCCGGCGCAGAATTGCGTGATCTCGTCGGGCACCAGTGGATAGGTCACATTGAGCGCGAGGATCGGCACTTCGCTCGCACCGAAGGCGTCGGCAAGTCCGAGCTCGGAAAGCGCGCGCAGCAGCGAATTGTGCAGCCCACCTTGGGTGATGATGCCGATATCGCCGAGGCGGCCCTCGAAATGGTCGTTGAGACGGTGTGCACGAATGAAATCGATCGCCGCGGGAAAGCGCCGCTCGATCTTCTGCTTCTCTTGCAGATATGTGGCCGGCGGCAGGCAGATGCGGTTGTAGTCGAAATCGGGCGCGGCGAGCGGCGCCTTGCGCGAGATCGCCGGCGGCTTGTTGGCCTTGGTGCGGAAGCGGCCGTGCACATGGCAGGCGCGGATGCGGAACTCCATGATGACGGGCGTATTCGATGCTTCCGAAAGCTCGAACGCTTTCTCGATGAGCGCGACGAAGCGCTGATGCTCCGGCCGCGGATCCATGAGCCAGATCGAGGATTTCATCGCGAAGGCGTGCGTGCGCTCCTGAATGATGCTGGCGCCTTCGCCGTAATCCTCGCCGACGATGATGACGGCGCCGCCCTTGACGCCGGCCGACGCGAGGTTGGAGAGCGCGTCGGAGGCGACGTTGGTGCCGACCACCGACTTCCACACGGCGGCGCCGCGCATGCCGTAATTGATGGAGGCCGCGAGCATCGCCGCCGCAGCAGCTTCGTTGGCCGAGGGCTCGAAATAGACGCCGAGCTCGTCGAGCACCGGCGCGGCGTCGCTCAGCACGTCCATCAAGTGCGAGACGGGCGCGCCCTGATATCCCCCGATATAGCTGACGCCTGCCTGAAGCAGGCCTTTGGTGATCGCGAGGATGCCCTCGCCCTCGAAAATCTCGCCGTCGCCGCGGCGCAAGAGCGCCACTTCCTTGGCGAAGGAGCGTTCCATCGCTCGGTCCTCGCGCGTTTTCTGCTGCACATGAGTCTAGTTTGGCGTTTGCCGAGGCGTCAAATCGTGGTGCGGCAGAAACACCATGCCTCCTTCGACAGATTTGCAGCAAATCGGGGCAAGGCACCGCCTCGCCATCTGCCTGAGCCTCGGCTACCATCATGGCGGAGGAAGCCGATGACCACGCAGTCCCGCTATGTTCGCCCGCCCGATGGCCCGGCTTGGGCGGTCGAGACGGTGCAGGAGACCACCTTCCGCTGGGAGTACGAGGACGGGCGCGCCGAACTCTTGGCGCTTTATGACAAGGGCAAGCGCCAGCAATGGAATGCGGCCGAGCGCATCGACTGGTCGCAGGACCTCGATCCCGAAAACCCGATGCTGTTGCCGGACGAAACCATTTCGCTCGCCGAGTCCGATCTCTGGCGGAAGCTGTCGCCGGCCCAGACAAGAGAATTTCGCCGCCACGCGCAGGCCTGGCAGATCTCGCAATTTCTCCACGGCGAGCAGGGGGCGCTCGTCTGCACGGCGAAAATCGTGCAGCAGGTGCAGAACGTCGACGCGAAATTTTATGCCGCGACGCAAGTGATCGACGAGGCACGACACGTCGAAGCCTATTCGCGGCTTCTCCACGACAAGTTCGACATGGTGTTTCCCATCAACGGGCCGCTCAAGGCGCTGCTCGAGGATGTGGTAACCGCGAAGGAATGGGACTTCACCTATCTCGGCATGCAGGTGGTGATCGAGGGCTTGGCGCTGGCCGCCTTCCAGAGCATCCGCGACAAGGCGCAGAATTCGCTGGCGGCCCAGGTGAACGCCTACGTCATGCAGGACGAAGCACGGCATGTCGCCTTCGGCCGCCTCGCGCTGCGCGATTATTATCCGGAGCTGAGCGAGGCCGAGCGCGACCGCCGCGAGGAATTCCTGGTCGAGGCCTGCTACCTCATGCGCGACCGCATGGACCCGTCCGATGTCTGGCAGGCGGTGGGGCTCGATCTCCGGGAATGCCGCGCCATCCACGAAGAGGCGTTGGCGACGCACAAATTCCGCTCGCGCCTCTTCAGCCGCATCGTCCCGACGGTGAAGGATATCGGCCTGCTGGGACCACGCACGCGCCAGGCGTTCGAGGATCTGGGCGCCATTCACTTCATCGAGCGCGACAGCGCCACCATGCTCGAAGAAGACAACCGCGTCGCCGAGGAGTTCGACGCCAAGCGCTTCGTCGAAAGCGCACTCGCGCCTTCAGTGTGAGCGCGCTCTGAAGCGGCTCGGCGACATGCCGAAATGCTTCTTGAAGACGTTCGAGAATCCAGGCGCGCTCTTGAAGCCTGAATTGCGTGCGATCTGCTCCACCGGGAGCGTGGTGTGCCTCAGTGCTTCGACGGCGCGGGCGAGGCGACGCTCGACGAGGTAGGCATAAGGCGTGCGCTGGGTCGCCGCGCGAAAGCTGCGGATGAAATAATATTTGGAGACGAGCGACGCGAGATCGTCCAGCTCGATGTCGCGCTCCATATTGCCATCGATGTAAGTAAGGACCCGCGCGAGATGCCGAGGCGCGAGCGGATGCGGTTCCGCTGTCGCTATCGCTCGCCGTCGACGGCTCAGACGGGCCGGCGCCTTTCGGGCTCGGCGTCGTCCAGTTTGAATGGAACGAGAAGGACCGAGCCTACATCGAAGGTGCGCCCATCGGGCTCTTCGGCCCGCCACCTCCCTCCAAGTGGGATACGGTCACCCTCGCGGGACCCGGCCTCGACTATCCACAGGTCGCGCAAGATAGCTCGCGCAACATCGCCGACGTCACCGACACCTTCGGGCCGCTCGATGAATTTAGGGAGCATGGCGGCAAGAAATGACCAGTTCATCTTCCCGCGCGGCGTCATCAACTACTACCGCCAGATGGCGGCCCGCTATCGCCTCGCGCATGACGCCACCGGCTTCGAGGGCGTGCAGCGCTTCTATCGCTTGTTCCGAGCGCCGGGCGTCGGTCATTGCGGCGGCCCCGCCGCCGTGCCGGGTGTCAGCCTCGGGGATGTGGGACCTTGGCCCCGGAATGGCGCCGACTTCAATGCGCTTGTCAACTGGGTCGAGCACGGCGTCGCGCCCACCCAGGTCATCGGACAGAGCGCGGGGCCGGCGGCGCCTCCGCTGTCACGGCCACTCTGCCCCTATCCGCAGACCGCGCACTGGACCGGCAACGGCGACTTCCATGATGCCGCGAACTGGGTTTGCAGCGGCAATCTCGAGACGCCGCAGACCGTGTGCCCGGACGTGCTCGTACGTTTCAAGCACGAGGTAAACGGCGAGCTTGATTTCGGCGGCAGCGGCGTGCGACCGGAAGATTGCGGTGCGCACGAGCAGAGCCAGGACACGCAAGACGAGACGATTAGCGGCGGTCATAACTGACGCCGCGAACGAATAGGCAGGCGGCGCGGCCTGCGCGAGAGCCGCGCCGTCTCTGCTGCTACTGCGTGCTCGAGCCTGAGGACGGCGGCGGGTTGCCGGTGCCGGCGCCGCCGGGCTGCCGATTGAACTTCGGCGTATAGCTCGTCGCCACCGACTTCCAGGCGCCGTGCTCGCGCTCGAGCACCTGGAGCCAGGTGCCTTCGAGGGTAAGCGGGTGCGGATTGCTGTAGGTCACCGTGTAGGGCCCAGCCGCGACTGCCGCGTTCTTGCCGATCATGCGCACTTCCTCGACGCGGAGGTTCGTCACCTTGCCGCCCGATTTCTGCTCGTTCTGCACCATCCGATCGATCCGCTGATCGCCGGTCATCACGCCATGGTCGCCCACGCCGAAGGAGTCATTGGCCGCCATCGCGATCAATGTGTTGCCGTCGGCGCGGTTGTAGGCGTCGACCCATTTGTTCATGAAGGCTTCGATTTCCTGCCGCGCCTTGGGATCTGCCGTGGCGCCGCTCTTCTGCTCAGCCATCGCCGGGCTCGCGAGGCCAAGGATGAGGGCGGCAACGGCAAGCGAACGCATCATCATCGCTTCCTCCTGTTCCTCTCCTCTCTATGAATACGGGAGGTAGACCGCGCATCGCAGGGATCAAGCGCCTTGTGCCGAGATGAACGCAACGGCGGCGCCGCTGACCGAGGCTGCTCGCATCAGTTGAGACGCCGCATCCCGCGATTGATCTAGATCACGGCCGCTCGGTTCGTCGCCTGAAATAATAGCATCATGGACTTGGATACGATCCGAGAGATAGAGCGCCTGCGCGTTCTCGCCGATTGGTATCGCGGCTGGGCACTCGTGAGCGGTAGCGAGGCGGAGCGATGCGCACGCATAGGGCTTGCCGATGACATCGATGCTCAAGCGCAGGCATTGATGCACAGACTTTGCCATCGGGAGCAGCCAACCGACGCGCCGACGCCAATCTGACGCGACGTTCACTCGACTTCCTCTCTCAGGCCAGCACTGTCCGCCGCGCTAACCCTCGGCGAGTTCGGCGTCCAAAACCCCGATCAGCTCGTTGATCCGCACCGGCTTTTGCAGCGTCGGGCCGAGCGGGACGCCGATATCCGCTTCGGCGATGCCGGCCTCGCCGCTCATGAAGACGAGGGGCAAATCCCGCCTTTCCAATCTGACCATCCGCCCGAACGCGAACCCATGGGGATGACCCGGCGGCATCTTCACATCGATGAGGGCGAGATCGAAATGCCGCCTCGCATCCAATTCTCTGAGTGCTTCGGTCGTTGTCGGAACCGCGATGACGTCGAAGCCGGCCGTTCGCAGCCCTTCCAAAAGGCAGCCGCGGATGGCGTCATCATCCTCGATAAGAAGGATCGTCCGCACGAACCTCGCCCTCCCAACGCCGAGGTTACGCGTTATCGATTTTACGGATTTCGCGTGACAATTTAAAGCCTCGACCTACGGTTTCTTTGTCCCGCCGGTACGTTACCACCTAGGCCTTTGGGAACGCCAGGGCGGACGCATGCGTACCGAATATATGGCGAAGTATGCGAAAGTCCGGCTTGCGGCCAAGCTGATGATCGCCAAGTACGGCAAGGCGGCGGCATCGATTGCACGGCTGCGCGCTCGCCGTTCCGCGCGCCAACAGGACGAAGCTGCGGTCGAGGCGTGGGCGTCGATCGCACGGGCGGCAGACGCGGCGCTCTCGCGCTCGAGGGAGAAGCGCGGCGTCTCGGTATCCGCTGTCCTCGGCGGCCCGTTGCGGCGCCAACAATTCACGCCCGACGACCTGAAGCGCGACGACTAGAGGCGCCACTTCACTCTTGAAATCGCCATGATGGTAGCGGGGGAGCGACTCCGCTTGTCCCCCGCAGCGGCCCAGGCATCATCAGGCGCGCCTCCCTTCCTTCGCGTCGCCTGCTAGGCTGAAGGCTTATCCTTCCCTTTCCCCTCTCGGCTTCGCCGCGATAGCGGGGCGCGCGTCGACTTGCAGCGAGAGTGATGTCAGGCAAAGCTGGACTATCCCTTGTCCCGACCTGATGGTTTGCTGATTATGATTTAAATGTGAGACTTGAGCGCCTGCAGTGGCGCCGTCTCTGGACGCCAAGGTTGCTGCTCGGGCCGATCGCGGCCGCATAGCGCTCGACACAGCCGTCCACCCTTGGATGACCCGACCGCCGAGCGACAGGACGCTCGCCCCGGTCAGCGCGAGGTCCGCAGCCAGCGCCCTGCAGTCCCGTCGCAGCCGTCGCTACGGCATCGACAGTCGAGAGCGCCAGCACCGGGAAAGAGCAACGGTGCCATTATCGATCCAGGTGAACTCCAGTCGACGCCGCGGCCAAGGGTTACACCATAGAAAAAACCGCAACGCGCAGACCGTCTGGTTCAGCGCCGTCGAGTTCGGCCCTACTCGCGCGAGATCTGTCAAAAGGACGAAGCGGCGTAGCCGATCCTAGTGGTACCAATCTGACATTTGGAATCCTATCCGCACGAGTCCGATCAATGGGATAGGAGATGCGGGCCGGAGCCAAGTGTCAGATTCGATCCACTAGCCGGGAAGGAGCATGCAAACCGCTGCCGCTCCCATCACGGCGGTCGCGATCCAGCCGAGCACGAGGATCAGGCGGGGCGCCGTGTAGGCGCCCATGACGGACCTGCGCGACGCCAAAACGATGATCACGGCCATTAGCGGGACAGCGACGACACCGTTGATGACCGCACTCCAGAAGAGTGCCTTCATCGGGTTTATGGGGGAGTACTGGATAACCAGCGCTGCGAGCACGCTGATCGCGATCACCCCGTAGAAGCCACGTGCGTCGGTGGCTCGCCGTTCAAGGCCCCATTTCCAACCCATGGCCTCACACAAGGCGTAAGATCCGGAACCGGCCAGGACGGGGACGCCGATGAGGCCGACACCCAGAATGCCCAGCGCGAAGATGATAAACGCGAAATCGCCAGCAAGCGGTCGCAACGCACTTGCGGCCTGCGCCGCCGTTTCGATGTCGGTAATGCCGGCAACATTGAGAGTGACCGCCGTCGCCAGGATGATGAAGTAGGCGATGATGTCGGAGTAGAACATGCCGCTCCAGGTATCCCATCCAATGCGGCTGAGTTCGCGGTGAGCAGAGCGTGCATCCCGCACGAGCGGCGCGGCACCGCCGCGGTTCAGCATGTCCTCGACTTCTTCAGAGGCCTGCCAGAAGAAGAGGTAGGGGCTGATGGTCGTGCCGAAGACGCCGACGATGACAGTCGCGGCATTGGCGTCGAGCGTGAACTGTGGCCACACAGTGTGGTGCGCCACCTCTCCCCACGGCACGTGCACCGTGAAAAGCACTGCGACGTAGGCCAGGAGCGAAAGTGTGAGCCACTTGAGGAAATAGACGTAGCGGTGGTAGGGCACGAAGACCTGGAGGAGCACCGTTGCCAAAACGAAGACCACCGTCATGATGTGACGGTCGACACCGGTGACGAGCTCAGCGGTTTCCCCCATTGCCGCGACATCAGCAGCAATGTTGAGGGTATTGGCGACCAAGAGCAGCAGCACGACACCCTGCAGCACGACCGGTGGGAGCGCCTCCTTGATGTTGGCGGCGAGCCCCTTGCCGGTAACTCGCCCGATCCGTGCACAGATGACTTGGATCGCCGCCATCAACGGAAAGGCGAGGGGCATCGTCCACAGCATGTTGAGGCCGAACTGCGCGCCGGCCTGCGAGTAGGTCGCGATGCCGCTTGGATCGTCGTCGGCCACGCCGGTGATGAGCCCGGGGCCAACACGCGCCAGCGGATGCTCCTTCAGCCGGCGCCACAGTTCCTTTGCGCTGATGCCGCGCCGATGCGGGGCGACGCTTTCAGAGATCTCCATGTGCTTGGCTCCGTCCCGCCTAGTGCGACACTAGGATCGGCGACCGTGACGACAGAAGAATCGACTGCGTCGCGCCGCCGAAAATGAACTCCCGCCAGATCGAGTGGGAATAGCCTCCCATGACGATAAGGTCGTAGTGCCCATGCGCCAATTGCTCGCGCAAAGCCGCATGCTCATTCGCTGAGCTCATCTTCTGAGTTCGAGGTTCGATGGGGACACCATGATTCTTCAGGTGAGCCGCAAGCCGCCGTAAATCGAGCTCGTCATCCTTGCCGGTGCTGTCGACCATCGCCACTGTCTCAACGGAACGCGCGAGGCGGAGCAGCGGCAGCGCATCGTGCACGGCCCTCACAGCCTCTCGGCTCGCATCCCAGGCGACGGCAACCCTGGCAAAATCGCTCGGTCGCGCTTCTTCGGGTACGACGAGGACCGGTCGGCCACTGCGCAAAACGACGCGATGTGCGACCGGCAGAGGATGAGTTTCGGCAGTACCTTGCCACTCATATTGGCCGAGCAGGACAAGATCGGCGTAACGAGCTCTTTCACAGATCCCCTCGACCATATCGCCGTTCGCCTGGTGCCAGGAGATATTGGTTTGATGAGAGGTCTCCTCCGAGAAGAGCCTTTCCGCCGATTGAGCGTCGATTGCGAGATACCTGGAGATATCTGCCTCGACCCCAGCCACTCGGCTCGGCTTATATCGCGGAGGCACCTCGGGCGGCGGAGTGACGTGGAGTCCGCTCAACTGTGACTCCGTCCGTTTAGCCAAATCCAGCGCCAGCTTGACCCTGCGACGCCCAGCTTGTGTGCCATCGACATGGACGAGCAGGTCACGGAACATGGTCTGCCTCCAAAAGGCAGCGGGCAGAATATTGAGCTTCTAATATCCATCCTCGCTCTGGTGCATTGAGATGGATCAAAGCAACCCAATATTCTCAATGCCTTCGATGCCGGGGCAGCGGTCGCCTTTTGCAAAAGTGGAAGGCAGCTGGCCCCATCCATGAGCGGGGCGCGTCGATCTGACCGCGGATGTGGCGGACCCGAGTGTCCCGGCGCCAATGACCCATTTGAAGGGCACAAGCACCTAAGCCGCCAAGAGTTTCGTAACTTCACGCTCGAAATCGCGCAATCGAAACGGCTTCTGCAAGAACGAAACGTCGCCGTGCACATCGATATCCTGCGGATGCGCACTGATGAGCAGCACCGGAACGTCCATCGCCCGCGCCACCTTCTCCAAATCCCTGCCGTTGCCATTGGGAAGCCGCACGTTCGTTACAAGCAACGCCGGGCGCGACGCCCGTAGCATGGCTGCGCCCTCAGGAAAATCCACCGCGCTGGCAACGCGATAGCCTTGCTGCCTCAAGAACTCCGCGAAAAGCTCGCGGATATCAGCCTCATCTTCCACGAACAGGATAAGCGGGCGCGGCGACATGGACGGAGTTCCCCTAAGTGCGCAAGACTCCTCGCATGCGTGTGTGCTTGATACGTTGAGCTGAATCAAAACGTGCTGCGTCACTTTTGCGTGATATCCCGCACTCGATAGTGCTTGCCCGAGAAGTGCCGCTTCCTAGACGACCCCGCATAATTGTGGTGCTCGCCCACCAGCCAACCGTGCCTGCAAAATCCCCTACTTCAGGGAGTTGACGTATATCGCCAGCGCCTCGAACTGCTCGCGGGTCAACCCGACCGGGGACATCTGGTGACCGTAGCGCCGAGCATTTTCGTGGCCACGCCGCTGCATTTCCGCGAGTGACCTTCCTGTCCACAGCTCCTGTCGTGCGAGCTTGCGGAATGCGGGTGCCTTGCCGAGGCCGAACAAATGGCAGAAATTGCATTGCTGATCTGCGACTTCCTTGCCCATATCGACCGCGGCGTCGGACTCGCCATGGCAAATCTGCCCCGGATGCGAGTCGGCCGAGTTCTGACACTGCCGCATATGAACGTCGTAGAGGTAAGCGGCGACCCGATCATGCCGCATGTCTTGCGCGTCCTTTAGCTTGGGATCATTGATCAGCGCGTGAAGGTCCTTGCGTTCCTCGGCATGATCGGTCGCGACTGGCACGCGATCACGGCGTGGCACCTCGCCGATAATGGGCGCTGCCTGGGCTGTGGCAGCGCCTGCGCGGGCGTGTTCGATCGGGCGCCCGGCGCCTCGAGACGCGAGCGGCGACCCTTGATCCTCAATCTTTCATCTGCCGATCGCTGAGGATGGCGGATCGCCGCGCGCACCGATAGGCACCGCGGAGCGACGTCGAGACCCTGTGTTAAATGCTTAATGACGCGGGCAAGTTTCGGACCAGATTTGCACGCCAAATTGCGGCAATTGGCGCTGCCGGCCGGACGCGGCCGCAGCGCTATGAACGAGTGCCGAGAGCAGGAGGAGGACCAATCCCATGATGAAAGCGGCGACGAGCTGATTACTATCGATCGAAAGATTACTCATGTCACTGCCTCGCGAACAATACGATGACATCCGGCCTCAACGCGCCTTGACCCATGTCAAGGCGTGCCTCCGGGCGACGCGCGCCCTCTGCCATGGAGGCATCATGCCTCCGTCGCCTCGGCCCTGGTCCTTGGCGATTTACCCCCAACAAGATTTTTCTTGAATGAATTGATCTGTATCAAAGAGCGACGGATGGCACCGGTTATGATTTCGTTGTTCGCGAATACGGCGGTCTCAATCCTGCTTTTGGGTAAGAGAAGAGATGACCGTGACCCGGCGGACGGAGAGAGCGACGGCTCCCGCCTCCGCCGGAGCCAAAACCAGGGACGGGGCGCCGATCTGAGACTCAGACTGCGGCGCCCCGTTCTCTTTCTGGGTTATTATAGATGCAGCTCGTGCTGACCGAAGCGACGCGACGCGAGAGGCTCTGGCGCTATAGCGCCGACGATGCCTATGTGGTCCACCCCGCGACACGGAAGGCTTCGCGCGACCTGCTGCCGGTCCTCGCCCGCTCGGACAAGGTCGAGGACCCCTATGGGAGCGATGAGCATGAAGCTGACGAGCAGCGCGTTCTCGGCGCGTGATAAGATCCCGACGCGATACACTTGCGATGGCGCCGATATCTCGCCGCCGCTCGCGTGGGCGGGCGCGCCGCAGGCGACGCGTAGTTTCGCCCTCGTCTGTTCCGACCCCGATGCGCCGAGTGGCGTGTGGTTCCATTGGGCGATCTTCGATATCCCAGGTGGCACGAACCATCTCGCCGAACACCACGCCAAAGAAGGCTCGGGCCCGTGCCAGGCGCGCAACGATTTCGGCTTCTCAGGATATGGCGGTCCATGCCCGCCACGTGGTCACGGCCGGCATCATTATCATTTCAAGCTCTATGCATTGGATGTGACAAAACTTGATATCCCCGCGACGGCAGGGTGTCGCGAGGTGGAAGCAGCTGCAGGATCTCGCGCCCTCGCCACCGCCGAGCTGATCGGCGTTTATTCACGCTAGGAGCGGGCGATCGTGATCTGCGACGGTGGACTGTCTCTTGAAGCTCCTACTTTGGCGCGATGCCATTTGATTAGGGCCGTTGCGGCGATGGGTGGTGTTTGCCGATGAGCTCAACGGTGCTGGCCTGCGCGCCTTTCTCGCCCTCACCCGGATGAATGAAGAAGCGCACCTCGTCGCCGACGCGCAGTCGATCGAAAGCGCCGTCTAACACGCTATTGCGGTGCATGTAGATTTCCTGCCCATCGGATGCGAAAATGAAGCCGTAGCCCTGGTCGAGAAACAGCCGCGCAATCGTGCCGTGCTCCGGGGCCTCATGGGCCTTAGTTTGGCCACGGTCCCGTCGAAGGACATCCTCAAGTCGCCGCCGCGCCGCGTCGAACGCGTCGCGGATCGCGACATTGATGTCTTCATGGGCATGATGTTCAGGCGGGTCGCGCTTCACCGCGATCTCATGGCCGGGCACCTGATGTCTATGCTGAGATGATAGATACGCCCCTTGCGGTGATGGCGATGCGCAGCCTCGACCACCACACGGCAGCTCATGATTCGCCCGTGAAAGCGATCGAGTTCGTCGATGCGATCGCGAATATGAGCTTCGATCGCGTCGGAAGTGTCCATGCCGCGGAAGGTGACCTGAGGCGAGAGTTGCATGTGGTCCTCCGTGTCGGAATCAGTCGCTGCAGTGCCGATAATCACCCTTTGATGCAAATCATCGGCGAAAGGTCCGCGACCTTGCGCGCCAAACCCGTCACATGGGCAGCCTCGACGACGGCGGCGGTATCTTTGTAGGCTCCCGGCGCCTCCTCGGCGACGCCGCGACTCGACGGGCTACGGATGATGATGCCACGGTGCGCGAGTTCGTCGATCACTTGACGCCCGTGCCAGCGCTTCAGTGCCTGATGCCGGCTGAGGCGCCGACCGGCGCCATGGCAAGCCGAGGCGAAGGCGGGCTCCGGCTTGGCCCCCGCCCCAACCATGATCGCCGACATGGTCCCCATGCTGCCACCGATAAAGACGGGCTGGCCGACGGCTGCGAACGCGGCGGGGAGATCGGGATGGCCGGGACCGAAGGCTCGGGTCGCACCCTTGCGGTGAACGAAGACCCAGCGCTTCCGACCCTCGAGCTCATGCCATTCCTCTTTGCAGGTGTTGTGCGAGACATCGAACAGCAGATCAAGCGTCGCGTCTGGGAAATAATGCGTGAAGACGCGTCGCGTCAGGTGGGTAATGATCTGACGGTTGGCTAGCGCACAATTGATGGCGGCGCGCATGGCGCCGAGATAGCGCTGCCCCAGCTCTGACTTGATTGGCGCGCAAGCAAGCTCAAGGTCGGGCAAATGAATGCCGTTGGCGGGTGCGGCGATCGCCATCTCGCGCAGAAACTCAGTGCCGATCTGGTGGCCAAGCCCGCGTGATCCGCAATGGATACTCACCACGACGTCGCCGCGTTTCAAACCAAACGTCGAAGCGGCGGTCTCATCGTGAATTGTCGATACCTCTTGTACTTCGAGGTAGTGATTGCCCGAGCCGAGCGTGCCCATCTCGGCACGCTGGCGCTCTTTGGCGTGGTCGGAAACGGCGTCGGGCTCGGCCCCTTCCATCTTTCCGTGCTCTTCGATGCGCTCGAGATCGGCAGGGATGCCATAGCCTTGCTGAAGGGCCCAACCTGCGCCGCCCGACAGCATGGCGTCCATATCGATGGCATCGAGCGTGATCTTCCCTCTGCTCCCGAGACCGGCTGGGATATTGGCGAAAAGGCTGTCGGCGAGTTCTTTCTTGACGGGCTCCACGTCCCCTCGCCTCAAGCCCGTAAGGATCGTCCGCACGCCGCATGAAATGTCGAAGCCGACCCCACCCGCCGAGACGATGCCGCCCTCATCGGGGTCGAATGCTGCAACGCCGCCGATTGGGAAGCCGTAGCCCCAATGGGCGTCAGGCATGACGTGAGCTGCGCCGACGATCCCCGGAAGGCTCGCGACATTGGCGATTTGCTCGCGCACCTTGTCTTCCATTTCGCCGACCAAAATGGCGTCGCCATAGATGATCGCGGGGACGCGCATGTCACCGGTCGGATCGAGTTGCCATTTCCGATCGGAAAGCTTGTGAAGCGCCGTGACGTTCATTTGAGTGAACTCCTCAGACGTCAACGACGCATTGCGCGATCCACTCACCGTTGCCGTCGCGCTCTACCCTCAGTTCGGTATAAGTGGCGCCTTTTGGCTCGACGGCCGGTGCGTGCCGGTCACGATCCACCGCCTCGCCCCACGCCTCGCCTCTGAGCCGATGATCGAAGATGGTGACAGCGAAGCGGCGGAACAACATGCGTTCGACGGCCATGCGGTAGATGACCGCATTGAGCCAATCGACCAGTAGTAAGGCGTCGCTGGGCGCTTGGCATTCGACCGAAATCGAGATCTTGGGCTCGATCTTTTGAAGCTCCGTCACGATTTCCGAAAGCGCCACCGCCGCCTGCTCAAAAGCGGTCTCCCGGCTTGGTCCGATGCCGCGCACACCGACATCGGCACCATGCGCGAAGTGTTCGGCTCGGGGCGCAATCCCTTTCATTTCGATGGCTTCGTTAGAGAGCAATCGGCTCAGCCACGCTATGGATCGCTGCCGGCGGTTCGATCCACTCGCCGCACAAGGTGGAATTCGCGCCACAGCGCTCAATGAAATGGCGCAGCACGAGCTTCAGTTCGCCAGCGCGTCGGAAATCGCCCCGTGCGCGAGCGGCTTCGATGTCGTCGCGAATAATCGCCCTGATCGCCTGACGGCCATCGGCGCAATGGACGAGATAGCATCCGAGTTCCGCAGCGATGATTTCGGGTAGATGTTCGTGCACTGCAATTGCGTCTACCTCATCGGGCAAGAGATCGCTCAGAGCGATGCAGTCTTCCAGGGCCAACACGATATGCCTCTCTTAAATTGGCGCCGATCCTTTTCTTGGAGATCGGCCCCCGATGTTGAAACTAA
Organism: Allostellaceae bacterium; assembly: GCA_035945115.1. Taxonomy (GTDB): domain Bacteria; phylum Pseudomonadota; class Alphaproteobacteria; order ATCC43930; family CGMCC-115725; genus DAHUYF01. The sequence continues at coordinate 649 of DASZAN010000067.1, read as the reverse complement.
GCAGCAAAGAGGCGTTTCCTCCATGACATGGATCAAGGTTGGACTCGGATGAGACAATAGCTTTGAGCACGAGCTTCGCGCTCCAAGAGAAACGGGGGAACGCGATGTGTGGACAGGGCAACCCTTTAAACTAGTCGAGGCGGAGCAGGCGGCGCAGCCTTGACGGAGCGTCCGCCGCCTGTATGCCAATTGACCTCGATCAATGCCGAAGGGTTTGCAGGGGCTACTTTGGCCTCTGCCTCCCGCGCGTCCTCGGAGCTGTCACACATGGAAGCATGCTATGGCTGGCAATGGCGATCACCCCACTGAGTCCATCCGTCTTCCACCGCTGGGGCTCAAAGGTGATCTCGGGCTCCCCGCCGGGACACCGCGGGGCATTCTGGGAGACCGCACAGAACCGTTCGTGGCCCGGATCAATTCTTCTTTGCGGACAATTAAGTGGACGGGTTTTAGAATTGCCGCCCATGGACGAGCTTGTGGCACCCGTTGAGAAACACCTACCCGCGCCTGGAGTGCGCCCCTGGGGCCGGACAGATAGCGATTTGAGATTGACCAGGGTTGCCGGGCCTTTGAGGAATAAGGCCCATGCCCAAGCACCGTACCCACACGATCGCCTTCAAGCGCCAGGTCTGCCAGGAGTTCGCGTCCG
>DASZAN010000066.1:0-58345 GCA_035945115.1 Allostellaceae bacterium | reverse complement strand
TCCCCCTCACGGGGGGAGGGGCTTTCCTTTCTTAAATGGCACCTCCCCCTCCCCCCTTGCGGGGGAGGGTAGGGAGGGGGGTGCCCGGCGCGCCGGCCTCACCAACTATGTTCTTGTTACGTTCCGAGCGCCGCAGTAGTCTGTCGCGATGGACGAGCCCCTGCCCTCGCGGCCGCGCAAGGGGCGCGGCGCCGTCGGCAATCCGACGCCGCGCTTCGACAGGGAATCGCGCGCCGCGGTCGATGACGGATGGCGGCAGCCCGACGACGACGGCGATCCGCCGCCCATTGCCACCACCGTCACCCCCGATCAGTCGCGCAGCATCATCGCGCGCAACGACTCGCCCGACATTTCCTTCGAGCAGTCGATCAACCCCTATCGCGGCTGCGAGCATGGCTGCATCTATTGCTTCGCGCGGCCGACGCACGCCTATCTCGGCCTCTCCCCCGGGCTCGATTTCGAGACGCGGCTTTTCGCGAAATTCAAAGCGGCGGAGCTGCTGCGCGCCGAGCTGGCGCACCCCAAATACGAATGCCGCGTCATCGCGCTCGGCGCCAACACCGATCCTTATCAGCCGGTCGAACGCCAGCATCAGATCACGCGCGGCGTGCTCGAGGTGTTGCGCGAATTCCGCCACCCCGTCTGCGTCGTCACCAAATCGGCGCTGATCCGGCGCGACATCGACATCTTGGGCGAGATGGCGGCGAGCAATCTCGCCGCCGTCGCCGTCTCGATCACCACGCTCGACCGCGAGCTCGCCCGCCACATGGAACCGCGCGCGGCGACGCCGCCGCGCCGGCTCGAGACGGTGCGGGCGCTGGCATCGGCAGGCATTCCCGTGAGCGTGCTCGCCTCGCCGATGATCCCCGCGCTCAACGACCACGAGCTCGAGCGCATCCTGGAGGCGGCGCGCGAAGCGGGCGCGGTGAGCGCCGGCTACATTCTCTTGCGCCTGCCGCTCGAGCTCACCCAGCTCTTCGAAGAGTGGCTCGAGGCGCATGCGCCGGGGAAGGCGAAGCATGTGATGTCGCTCATTCGCCAGGCGCGCGAGGGCAAGACCTATCGCGCCGAATGGGGGAAGCGCATGACCGGCACCGGCGCTTATGCCGAGCTCTTGGGCGCGCGTTTCGCGGCGGCCTCTCGCCGCCTCGGCCTCAACGAGCGCCATCTGAGCCGGCGCCTCGATACCAGCCAATTCCGCCGCCCACCCAAGCCCGGCGACCAGCTGGCGCTGCTTTGACTGTAAAGGCTCGGACGAATGAATGAAATTTCATTCATCCCGCGGGCATTCGCAAAAAATTGTGTGCTTTTGTCACTCTCTATTAGGGCCGCTCCCTTATAGCTCGAGGCTTCAGCGGCACCGACAAACGGCCGCGAAGGGAGCAATCATGCGCATGATCGGGGTTCGCTCTGTCGCCGGCGCGGTGGCGGTGCTTTGCCTGGCGGTGATCACGCCCGCGCAGGCACAGATGACGCCGGAGCAGCGGCGCGAGGAAGTCGGCAAGATCCCCTGGGTCCGCAACGGCAGTCACAAGCTCGGCGAGTCGAGCTCGACCATTTCCATTCCGCCCGATCACGTCGCCGCCTTCGCTGCCGATGCCGTGCGCTTCGAATCGCTGGTCGGCAACGGCGGTCTCGCCGCGAAACATGTGGAAGCCGTCGTCGTCAATCGCCGCAACGAGCAGGTCATCTTCCAGAGCTTCAACGACGAGGGCTACGTCACCCTCGACGACTGGAAGGATGTCGACGCGGCGGCGATGCTGGCGACGATCAAGGAAAACACCGAGAAGGGAAACGCGGAGAGGGCTCGCAACGGCTTCGCCCAGGTCCGCGTGAAAGACTGGCTGCAACAGCCGACGCTCGATCGCGACAGCAACACCGTGCGTTGGGCGATCGTGGCCGATGACGGCAGCACGCCCATCGTCAATGCGGTGGCGCTGCGTTTGGGACGGCGCGGCTTCGAGAAGCTCACCTGGGTCGGCGACGCGGGCGCCTACGCGGCGGTGGGCGGCGAGCTCGATCTCATGCTGCGCTCGCACGCTTTCGATCCCGGCTCCCGCTACGCAGATTACGTGACCGGCGACAAGGTGGCGGCCTACGGCGTGGGCGCGCTCGTCGCCACCATGGTGGGCGCGAAGCTCGCCAAGGTCGGCCTCTTCGCCGGGCTCCTCGTCCTCTTGAAGAAGTTCGGCGTCTTCGCCGTCGTCGCCCTGGGCGGTGTTCTCGCCAAATTCCGCCGCGCCCTCTTCGGCCAGAAGCAGCCGGCGGCAGCGGAGTGAGTCAGCTAGCGCTCTTCTGAGCGGCGGCGGTGCCGTAAGGCGCCCATTCGCCCTCGGGCTGCGCCAAGCGATCGGCGATGATGCGCCAGGCCGCGAGATTGCGCGCCATGGTGCTGTGCGGCCCCTTGACCTCGATGCTCTCGCGCCGCGGCCCTTCGCACTCGAGGCAACTTTGCCAGGCAAGGATGCCGTCGCTCCGGCTGTAGATCGCCGTCACCGGCACCTCCGGCGGCTCGTTGAGAGTCGCGTAGCGGTCGGCCGAGGAGCGGCTGTGCCAGCGCGAGAGCACGCGGTAGATGGGCTCGATCGGGCTCGCCGTCGGCAGCCGAATGGGGCTCGTCAGCACGATGAGAAGCCGCACCACCTCCGGCCGGCGTTTGGCCAGCTCGCGCGCAATCGCGCCGCCGAGGCTGTGGCCGATCAGGCTCACCTTCCGCCCGTGGCGTCGATGGAGCTCGTCGAGCCGGCGCTCGATGCCGGCGAGAACGCGGTCGGTGGGGCCGACATTGACGCCGAGATCCCAGCCGTAAGCGGCATAGCCGCGCTCGAGGAGAAAGCGCTCGAGCGGCTGCATATGGCGCTCGCCGCGGAGGAACGCGGGGAGGAGCAGGACCGGATGGCCGTCGCCGCGCGGGGCGGTGCGGGCCGCGGCGAGGCTGACGCGCCGCGGCATCGGCGTGATGGCGGAGACGGCCTCGATCCAAAGCCGATGCGCGGGCGGGCGGAGCGAGCGGTCGCGGGCGAAAATCGAGGGTTGCATGGGGGAAGCTCGGCTGCTTGGTCGAGGATGGTCAAGAAGGGCAATTTCAGCGCAGAGGACGCGGAGGATACGCGGACGACGCCAAGAAAGTAACTGCCTCCTCTGCGCACCCTTGGCGTCCTCTGAGCTAAGAAATCCTGCTAACTTTTCGAGATGATTGTGCTCTTCACCGATTTCGGCCTCGCCGGCCCCTATATCGGACAGATGAAGGCAATGCTCGCGCGCGAAGCGCCAAGCGTTCCCGTCATCGACCTTTTCGCCGACGCGCCTTCGCGCAATCCCAAGGCCGCCGCCTATCTGCTTGGCGCTTATGCAGCATGGTTTCCGACGGGCACGGTGTTCCTGTGCGTGGTCGATCCCGGTGTCGGCGGCGCCCGCGCTGCGCTTGCCGTGGAGGCGGACGGCCGCTGGTATGTCGGCCCCGACAATGGCCTCTTTGAGCTGGTGCGCCGGCGCAGCAAGGTTGCGCCGATCTTCGAGATCACCGAGCAACCCGCGGATCTTTCAGCAAGCTTCCACGGCCGCGACCTCTTCGCGCCGGCCGCGGCGCGGCTCGTTCGCGGCGATCGGCCGCAGATGGTCGCGCGCGATCCCCGCTTCGGCCGCCATCCCGATTGGCCCAACGATCTCGCCGAGATCGTCTACATCGACGACTACGGCAACGCCATGACCGGACTGCGGGCGAGCGCAGTGCCGGCGGACGCGATCCTTGTCGCCGGCGGCAAGCGCATCGCCCGCGCCCGCACCTTCTCCGACTTGCCCGCAGGAACGGCGCTCTGGTACGAAAATTCGAACGGCCTTGCCGAGATCGCCGTCAACCTTGGCCGCGCGGATGAGGCGCTGGGATTGCGCGTTGGAACGCCGCTCACGGTGACGGCCCAGCACTGATCGCTTGCCAGACTCGGGCGCGCTGTGTCTCTACTTTCGCATGCCCGACTTCGCGCTCGAGATGTCCTGCTCCGGTGTCGTCTGCGGCATCGATGAGGCGGGGCGCGGGCCGCTGGCGGGGCCAGTGGTGGCGGCGGCGGTCATTCTCGAGCGGCGGCGGCTCCCCAAAGCGTTGCGGCAGGGACTTGACGATTCGAAGAAGCTCACGCTCGAAGCGCGCGAGGAATTCTGGGAAATGCTCGATCGGCTGGCGCGCGATGGCGCCGCCCAGATCGGCATCGGCGCTGCCAGCGTCATCGAGATCGACCGGCGCAACATCCTCCAGGCGACGCTCGCCGCCATGGGCCGCGCCGTGGCGGCGCTCGGCCTCGTGCCCAACATCGCCCTTGTCGACGGCAACGTGCCGCCCAAGCTTCCCTGCCCGGTCAAGACAGTGGTCGGCGGCGACGGGCTTTCGCTGTCGATCGCCGCCGCCTCGGTCATCGCCAAAGTGACGCGCGACCGCCTCATGCGGCGGCTGGCGACGCGCTACGACGGCTATGGCTGGCACACCAACGTGGGCTACGGAACGCCCGAGCATCAGACGGCGCTCAAGGCGTTGGGGCTCACGCCGCACCACCGCCGCTCCTTCGCCCCGGTGCAGCTGAGCCTCGGATTCGAGTCGAACGAATCCTTACAAGCAATTGATTCTCAAGTTGACATGGCGACTCCGCCGTGACACAAGTCACGCCCGCGACTCGGGGGAGACGCGGGCATGGCGGACGCACAGCGCGAGAACGAAATCCTGGTCGGCGACTGTGTCGCCCTCATGGGACGACTGCCCCAATCCTCCGTCGATCTCGTCTTCGCCGACCCGCCCTACAATCTCCAGCTCGGCGGCGAGCTCTTGCGGCCCAACAACAGCCGGGTCGACGGCGTCGAGGAGGACTGGGACCGTTTCGCCGACTTCAACCAGTATGACCGCTTCACTCGGGAATGGCTTGGCGCGGCGCGGCGAGTCCTGAAGCCCGACGGCGCGCTCTGGGTCATCGGCAGCTATCACAACATCTTCCGCGTCGGCACTATCCTTCAGGATCTGGGCTTCTGGATCCTGAACGACGTCGTCTGGCGCAAGACCAACCCGATGCCGAACTTTCGCGGCCGGCGCTTCACCAACGCGCATGAGACGCTGATCTGGGCGGCCAAATCGGAGGCGAGCCGCTACACCTTCAATTACGAGGCCATGAAGGCGCTCAACGACGACCTGCAGATGCGCAGCGACTGGCTCTTCCCGCTCTGCGGCGGGCCCGAGCGCCTGAAGCGGGACGGCAAGAAGGCGCATCCGACGCAAAAGCCGGAAGGATTATTGCATCGCGTGCTCTTGGCTTCGACCAAGCCCGGCGACCTCGTGCTCGATCCCTTCTTCGGCACCGGCACGACCGGCGCGGTGGCGAAGCGCTTGGGCCGGCGCTTCATCGGCATCGAGCGCGAGAAGGATTACGCCATGCTGGCGATGAAGCGCGTCGCCGCCGTCGAAACCGCGCCCGCCGACCTGGTGGCGACGCAAGCGAAGCGTGAAGAGCCGCGCATTCCCTTCGGCACGCTCGTCGAGCGGGGGTTGCTCAAACCCGGCGACGTGCTTGTCGATGCGAGCGGCCGCCACCGCGCCAAGGTGCGGGCCGACGGCACCGTCATCTCCGCCGAAGCCAAGGGCTCGATCCATCAAGTGGGCGCCCACGTCCAAGGCGCTCCCGCCTGCAACGGCTGGGCCTTCTGGCATTTCCTTCATCGCGGCCAACCCGTATCGATCGACCTGCTGCGCCAACAGGTGCGGGCAGAGATGGCGGCCGCACCTAGCTGATCTGGAACAGTGCCGTGCCGGAGACGAGCGACAACTGGTTCGAGCAGGAGCAGCTCCACTTTGCTGCCGGCGACGGCGACCTCGAGACGGTGAAACGATTGCTTCAGCAAGGGGCCGATCTCAATGCGTTCGACGACCTCGGCTGGACGCCGCTCATCCACGCGGCGAAGCGCGGGCATGTGGATGTGGTGAGATGCTTGCTGGCCGCCGGAGCACAAGTCGATGCGCGCGACGAAGCCCGGGCCGGCAACACCGCTTTGGCGGAAGTCGCGGCCGAGTGCTCGCTGGAGATGGCAAAAGCGCTGGTCGAGGCCGGTGCCGACCCGAGAATACCCGGCTGGGCGCAGCTCACCGCTCTCGACCGGGCCAAGAAACGGCAGCGAGGCGACGGACCGAAGGTGTACGAGCTGCTATCGACCATTGCAAGAAAGCTCGGATGAGCCTTCTCTCGCCTCGCTCGCCTCCGCCGCTGAGGGCGGAGAGGAATTGGTTGGGGTTTTCGCACACGTTGACGCGGGCCGACTCGCCCCGTATGTTGTGTCTGATGCAACCCGTGCGGACGAACAGCCTTCGACTTATTGCCCCGACGCTCTAAGGAGTGTCGGGCACTTCCGGCTGTTCTTTTTCTCCCGCGTTAGGTTGCGTCATGTCCACTGAAATCACCCGCCCTTCCGCCGCCGCGTTTCGCGTCTTCGCGCACGCATTCCTGCGACTTAGCGGCGGTCGTCGCGCCTGAGGGCGCGGCGGCCGGTCTCGTGCGCTCGTTTTCTTCTCTCATCGCAGGAGTGCATTTCCATGATCAGCATGCCCGTTCACAAATACCGACCTTACGCGCCCGTGCCTTTGCCCGACCGGCAATGGCCGCAACGCACGCAGGAGCGCGCGCCCCAATGGTGCAGCGTCGATCTCCGCGACGGCAATCAAGCGCTGGTCGAGCCGATGGGGCCCGAGCGCAAGCGGCGCTTCTTCGATCTCTTGGTGCGATTGGGCTTCAAGGAGATCGAGGTGGCCTTTCCCGCCGCCTCGCAGACCGAGTTCGATTTCGTGCGCGAGATCATCGAGGAAAAGCGCATTCCCGACGACGTCGCGATCCAGGTGCTGACGCAGTCGCGGCCGGAGCTCATCGAAAAGACCTTCGAAGCGATCCGGGGCGCCAAGCGCGCCATCGTCCATCTCTATAACTCGACATCGACCTTGCAGCGCCGCGTCGTCTTCGGCCTCGACCGCAAGGGCATCGTCGATATCGCAACATCGGGCGCGAAGCTCATCAAGGAGTATGCCGAGGCGATGCCGGAGACCGAGGTCGTCTACCAGTATTCACCGGAAAGCTTCACCGGCACGGAGCTCGATTTCGCCGTCGAGATTTCCGAGGCGGTGCTCGATGTCTGGCAGCCGACGCCGGCGCGCAAGGCGATCATCAACCTCCCCGCCACGGTCGAGATGGCGACCCCCAACATCTATGCCGACCAGATCGAGTGGTTCGGCCGCAACATCAGCGGGCGTGACCGCTTCGTCCTCAGCATCCATCCCCACAACGACCGCGGCACCGGCGTCGCCGCCGCCGAGCTCGCGCTGCTTGCCGGCGCCGAGCGTGTCGAGGGCACGCTCTTCGGCAATGGCGAGCGCACCGGCAATGTCGATGTCGTCACCATGGCGCTCAACCTCTTCACCCAAGGCGTCGATCCCGGTCTCGTCATTAGCGACATCAACGAGATCGTCCGCACCGTGGAGCACTGCAACCAGCTCCCCGTCCATCCGCGCCATCCCTATGCGGGCGAGCTCGTCTTCACGGCGTTCTCGGGCTCGCATCAGGACGCGATCAAGAAGGGGCTCGAAGCGTTGCCCAAGCGCAATGACGACGTCTGGGAGGTGCCGTATCTGCCAGTCGACCCGCAGGATCTGGGCCGCAGCTACGAGGCGATCATCCGCATCAACAGCCAATCCGGCAAAGGCGGCATCGCCTATGTGATGAAGGCTGATTACGGCCTCGATCTACCGCGGCCGCTCCAGGTCGAGTTCAGCGCCGTCGTCCAGGAGATGACCGACCGCACCGGCAAGGAAGCGACGTCCGCCGAGATCTGGCGGCTCTTCACGGCGACTTATCTCGACCGCGACGCGTCGCTGGCGCTCATCGATTATCAGCTCTTGCCGAACGCGCCGGGCGGGCGGCTCATCGAGGCCACCATCCGACACGACGGCGCGATCCGGCGCATCGAGGGGAGCGGCAACGGCCCGATCGACGCTTTCGTCGACGCGGTCCGCCGCCACTGCCGCCTCGACTTCGCCTTCATCGACTATCGCGAGCACGCCATCACCGCCGGCGCCGGCGCCAAGGCTGCGGCCTATGCGCAGATTCGCGGGGCAGACGGAAGGACGCTTTTTGGCGTCGGCATCGACGAGAACATCGTCACGGCCTCGCTGCAAGCGGTGGCGAGCGCCGCCGCACGACTCATGCGCATCGAACAATAAGTCCGGTCAAAGCGCCTCGAAGCAAATGACTACGTAAAAGGGGATTTGGGGATGTCGGGAGATGAGGGGAGCTGGAAAATCATCTCACCTCATCCCCTTCCATCCCCCTCATCTCCTAATTCCCGAGCAATTCGACTACCCCGCCTCGGCGCGCTTTGCGCCGCCCTGATCCTTGAGAGCGATGATGACGCGGATCCACATGTCGGCGCCGATCTGATCGCCTTTCACCTGAAAATCGAGCATCCGCTCGCGCGCCTTGGCGAGCGCGTTGACGCCGTACATCGTCGTGTACTCTTCGACCGCGCGGCGCACGTAATATTCGGCAATCGCCATGAGCGCGAGCCTATCACCGCGGCGTGCGCGACACACCCGCTTGCTTCCGCGCGCGCGCGATTTTTCCGAAATCGCGCGCATGTGCGACGATTTTTTTCATCAAGGTCGGCAGCGCCTGCGAGTCGAGTTCATCGAGCGGCACCCATTTTCCATCGGCTTGCGGCGACTCGCTGCGTACGTCGCCGGCGAGCACCGTGAGCTCGAGAGCGAAATGGGTGAAGCCGTGGCGTACCATACCCGGCACGAGTCGCCATTTCGCCCGAACTGGTGCCGCGCACCGCGCTTCCTCGACGGTCCACGGCGCTTCCCGCCACGGCGTCGACGGCACTTCCATCATGCCACCGAGCAAGCCTTTCTCCGGCCGTCGCCGCAGCAGCACCGCACCCGCGGCGCTCAACGCCCAGAAGGCGACGCCGCGCTTCAGCGGCTTCGCTTTCTTGCGCGCGCGCGCCGGCAGCGACTCGGCGATGCCGCGGGCGCGGGCGCGGCACGCCTCGCGCCACGGACAGAGAATGCATGTGGGCTTTTGCGGCGTGCAGATGGTGGCGCCCAAATCCATCACCGCCTGGGCGTAGTCGCCCGCGCGAGCCGCGGGCGTGAGCGTCGCCGCCAAGCGGCGGAGCGCCGGCTTCGCGCCGGGAAGCGGCGCTTCATGGGCGAAGAGCCGCGCCATCACCCGCTCGACGTTGCCATCGACGGGCGTTGTCCGCTCATCGAACGCGATCGCCGCCACGGCGGCTGCGGTGTAGTCGCCGATTCCCGGCAACTTGCGGAGCTCGCTTTCGCTCGCGGGAAAGCGGCCGCCATGCGCTGCCATCACCGCGCGCGCGCAGGCACGGAGATGGCGCGCGCGGGCGTAATATCCGAGCCCCTGCCACGCGTGCAGCACCTCGTCGAGCGAAGCGGCGGCCAACGCCGGAAGATCGGGCCAGCGCGCGAGGAAGCGCCGGAAATGCGGACCGACTGTCGCCACCGTGGTCTGCTGCAGCATGATCTCGCTGAGCCAGACGCGGTAGGGATCGGGACGCTCGCCGCGCTTGGCGCGCCACGGCAGCTCGCGGCGATGGCGGTCGTACCAGGCGAGGAGCGCTTCGGCGAGCACTTCCGGTGCGACCGCAAGCGCGGTGTCGTCGGCGGCAATTTTGGGACGAAGCGCGCGGGGCATGACGGCGGGTCGGAAAGCGCCTACCATGACACGGCTCGCTCATGCCATGCCAGGAGCGAAAACCGTGACGACGGAACGGCGCGGCCGGATGCGCGCGCTTGCCGCCGAGGTGCCGAAGATTGCCGGCGCGGTCCTCGGCAAGCGCGGCTTCGCCGAGGCGCAACTCGTGGCACAGTGGCCGGCCATCATCGGCGAATCGCTCGCCGAAGGCGCCGCGCCGGAGAAGCTGAGCTTTCCTCGCGGCGAGCGGCGCGAGGGCACGCTCCATCTCCGAGTCGCCCCGGGCGTGGCGCTCGAGATTCAGCATCGCGAGCCGGTGCTGGTCGAGCGCATCAACGCCTTTTTTGGCTACCGTGCCGTGGCGCGGCTCGCCTTGAAGCAGGGCCCGCTACCCCCGGGCGCACCGCCGCCCGCCCGGCCGCGACCCCTCAAAAGCGAGGAACGCCAGCAGCTTGACGGGACGCTCGCCGCTGTCGAGGATCCCGCGCTCCGCGCCGCGCTCGCCCGCCTCGGCGCCGCGGTGATCGGTAGCGACAAGGCATGAGCGCACCGCGCCGGCTTGCATTGCCCGAGCGGAGGCCTTAGCATCAACATCTAGTAGGCTGGAGAGGGAGATGCATAAGATTTGGTTGGTATTGGCGGCGTTTTGCCTGATCGCAGCGCCCTCCGGCGCGCGTGCGCAGAGCGCGGTGCCGACGCCGACGGGCGAGGACCGGGTGCTCGGCAAGGCGGACGCACCCATCACCATCATCGAATACGCCTCCCTCACCTGCCCCCATTGCGCCGAGTTCGACAAGGACACGCTCCCCAAGATCAAGCAGGACTGGATCGACACGGGGAAAGCGAAGCTCGTCTACCGCGATTTCCCGCTCGACGGCGTGGCGCTCCGCGCCGCGATGCTGGCGCGCTGCGCGCCCCCCGAGCGCTACTTCGCCTTCATCGACACGCTCTTCCAGAGCCAGCAGAGCTGGGCGCGGAACGATTGGGAGCCGGCGCTCGGGCGCATCGCCAAGCTCGGCGGGATGAGTGAGGACCAGTTCAAGAAGTGCATGAGCGACGAGGCGCTCGGCAATTCGGTGGTGCAGATGCGCACCACCGCCGCCAACGACTACGGCGTCGAATCAACGCCGACCTTCTTCATCAACGGCACGAAGTTGCTGGGTGCCGCGGCATATCCGGTGTTCGACAAGGCGCTGTCGGCGGCGCTTCCCAAGACCTGACGCGCATCAGAAGATGGCGGTGACGTGAACTTTTCCAAGCTCAGGCTCAGCGGCTTCAAATCCTTCGTCGATCCCACCGACCTGGTGATCGAGCCGGGCTTGACGGGCATCGTCGGCCCCAATGGCTGCGGCAAGTCGAATCTGGTTGAAGCGCTCCGCTGGGTGATGGGCGAGAACTCTGCCAAGCGCATGCGCGGCGGCGAGATGGATGACGTCATCTTCGGTGGCACCACGACGCGGCCGGCGCGCAACGTCGCCGAGGTGACGCTTCATCTCGACAATCTCAGGCGCAACGCGCCCGCGCACTACAACGAGTACGACGAGATCGAGGTGGCGCGCCGCATCGAGCGCGGCGAGGGCTCGGGCTACCGCATCAACGGCCGCGAGGTGCGGGCGCGCGACGTGCAGCTTCTCTTTGCCGATGTGGCGAGCGGCGCACAGTCGGTGGCGCTGGTCAGCCAAGGCCGCATCGGTGCCATCATCAACGCGAAGCCGATCGAGCGCCGCGGCCTCCTCGAAGAGGCGGCCGGCATCTCGGGCCTCCATTCGCGTCGACACGAGGCGGAGCTCCGGCTCAAAGCGGCCGAGACCAACCTCACCCGGCTTGACGACGTCCTGGCAGCGATGCAGGCGCAGCTCGACGGCCTCAAGAAACAGGCGCGCCAGGCGCAGCGCTATCGCCGGCTTTCCGATCACATCCGCCGCGCCGAGGCGGTGCTGCTGCATCTGCAATGGGAAGCGGCGAACGCCGCCTTCGCCGCCAGCACCGAGGCACTCAACGCGGCCGAGCGGGTGGTCGCCGACCGCACCGCCGCAGCGCTTGCCGCCGAGCGCGAGCGCGAAGCCGCCGCGGCCGCCTTGCCGGCGCTGCGCCAAGCGGAAGCCGCCGCCGCGGCCGAATTGCAGCGACTCACGCTCGCGCGCCAGGCGCTCGACGAGGAAGAGCGGCGCGTTGTCGCGGCGCGTGAAGCCGCCGGGCTTCGCCTCGCCCAGTTGGGTGCAGACCTCGCCCGCGAGGACGAACTCGCCGCCGACGCCGCGGCGGCCCTCGAGCGCCTCGCGCAAGAGCGCGACGCGCTCTTGGCGGCACAGGCGCAGGAGGAAGCGGCGCAGCACGCAGCAGCCCAGGCGCTTGCGGCGGCACTTGCCGAGGTGACAACACTCGAGGGCGAGCTCACGCGGCTCACCGAGCAAGTGGCCGCCGACGAAGCGCGCCGCGTCGCATTGAAGCGCCAGGTGGAAGAGGCGGCGGAGCGCCGCGCGCGGCTCGCCCGGCGCGCCGTCGAGATCGCTCGCCAGCGCGCCGAGCTCGAAGCGCAAGCGATTTCGGCCGCCGTCACCGCCGAAGCGGAAGCGGCGCTGCAGGCGGCCAGCGCCGAAGTGGAGCGTCGTCGCAGCACCGCTGACTCAGCCGAGCAGCGCCTGCGCGAGACGCAGGCGGCGGAGCAGCGCGCCCGCGAGCCGCTGCAAGCGGCGGAGAGCCGCCGCGCCAAGCTCCGCGCCGAAGCCCAGGCGCTGACCGAATTGATGGCAGCGGCGAGCGACAAGCGCTGGACGCCGATCCTAGATTCCGTCCAGGTGGAGCCCGGCTATGAAGCGGCACTGGGCGCCGCGCTCGGCGACGATCTGACCGCGCCGCTCGACGCCGAGGCGCCCGCCCATTGGCGCGCGCTCCCCGCTTACGCCTATGCCCTGGCACTTCCCGGCGGCGCGCGGCCGCTTGCCGAGTTCGTGGTGGCGCCCACTGCGTTGCAGCGCCGGCTCGCGCAGATCGGCATCGCCGCCGATGCCGCAAGCGCCGAGCGGCTGCAGCGCACCTTGGTGCCGGGACAGCGGCTCGTCACCCGCGATGGCGGGCTCTGGCGCTGGGACGGCTTCCGCCGCGCGGCGGGGACCCCGACCGCCGCGGGGCAACGGCTCCGCCAGCGCAACCGCCTCGTCGAGCTGGCGGAGCTGCTGCGCGCGGTCGAGAGCGAAGTGGCGCGGTTCGGCGAGGATTTGCGCGAGGCGCAGGACGCCGCGCGCCAAGCCGCCGAGTCTGAACGCGCCGAACGCCAGGCCATGCGCGATGCGCTCTCTGCGCTGGGCCACGCCCAGGAGCGCGATGCGGCGTTTCGCCGTCAGGCCGCGGAAACGGCCTCGCGCCTTGCCGGCTTGACCGAGGCCGCCGAGCGGCTCGCGCTCGATCAAGCCGAGACTGACGAGCAGGCGCGTGCCGCTGCCGAAGGGCTCGCGGCGCTCCCTGATCCAGCGCTTGGCCGCGAGGCGATCACCGCGCTCCGCGCGCGCCTGGCCGAGCGCCGGGCGGCGCAAGTGGCATGCCAGGGCGAGCACGACCGTCTGGTGCGCGAAGCACGCCAGCGCGGCGAACGGCTTGCCGGCATCGCCAGCGAGGAAGCGGGCTGGCGCCAGCGCGCCGACGCGGCGGCCCGCCAAAGGGCGACGCTCGAGACGCGGCGCCAGGAGATCGCCGCCGAGATCGAGCGGCTCGACCGGCGTCCGGCCGAGATCGCCCAACAGCGGGAAGCGCTCGCCGAGACCATCGCGCAATCGAGCGCGCGGCGGAGCGCCGCCGGCGACGCGCTGGCGGAGGGCGAGACGCGGCTTAGCACGGCGGAAAGCGCCGCCAAGGCCGCCGACGCGGCGCTCGCTACGGCGCGCGAGGAGCGCGTCCGCAGCGAGGCGATGCGCGAGCAGGCGGATCAGGGCCGCCGCGCCGTCGTCCACCGCATCGCCGAGCGGCTTGAGTGCGGGCCCGATCGGATCCTCGCCACTGCAGAGATCGAGGAAGGGGAGGCGCTTCCCTCGATCGGCGACGCCGAGGCGCGGCTCCATCGCCTCACCCGCGAGCGGGACGGCATGGGGCCGGTCAACCTCATCGCCGAGGCCGAAGCGACGGAAATCGAGGAGAAGCTCGCGGTGCTCACGCGCGAGCGCGAGGATCTGATCGCCGCCATCGCCAAGCTGCGCGAAGGGATCGCCGCCTTGAACCGCGAGGGACGCGAGCGCCTCACCGCCGCCTTCGAGCTGGTGAACGAGCACTTCGGCAAACTCTTCGTGCGGCTTTTCGGCGGCGGGCGCGCGCATCTCACCCTCGACAAAGCCGAGGACGGCGACGAGACGCGCGACCCCCTCGAAGCCGGACTCGAGATCATGGCGAGCCCACCCGGCAAGAAGCTGCAAGTGATGTCGCTGCTCTCGGGCGGCGAGCAGGCCTTGACAGCGCTCGCGCTTCTCTTCGCGGTCTTCCTCACCAATCCCGCGCCGATCTGCGTGCTGGACGAGGTGGACGCGCCGCTCGACGACGCCAATGTCGACCGCTTCTGCAACCTCGTCGAGGAAATCGCCGAGACCTCCGCGACGCGCTTCCTCATCATCACCCACCACCGCCTCACCATGGCGCGGATGGACCGCCTCTTCGGCGTCACCATGGCCGAGCGCGGCATCTCCCAGCTCGTCTCGGTCGACCTCCAGCGCGCCCAGGAGCTGCGGCGGATGGCGTGATTACTCCCTCTCCCCTTGGGGAGAGGGTCGGGGTGAGGGGGATTCTCGGCAGCCATCGGGGCAGCCCCTCACCCGGCGCTCCGCGCCGGCCCCTCCCCGAGGGGAGGGCCGAAATTTGCGGCTTCTTTCTGCGTCTACGTCCAGCCCCGTTCGCTTGACACGTTTTTGACCGGCCCTTAAGGTGCGCGCCGTTTCGGGCGCGGGGCGCCGGAACGCGGGGGGTGTTCTTCTCAGGCAGTGCGGAGTCCGTCGTGGACGAACGCGGCGAGCAAGATCCCTTGCGAGATCTGGAGCAACGGCTCGAGCGCGCACGGCGCGCGCAGGAGCGGAACGTGGGCGGACCGCCCGCCGAAGGCGGTCCCAGCGTGTCGCGCGGCGCGCTCGGCTTGGCCTTCCGCATCGGGCTGGAGCTGGTGGTCGCCGTCGTCGTCGGCACGGCGATCGGCTGGGCCCTCGATGTCTGGCTCGGCACCCGGCCGTGGCTCGCGATCTTATTCTTCTTCCTCGGCGTCGGCGCTGGGATGGTGAATGTGTGGCGCGCGGTGATGGGGATGGGGATGGCGGTGGGATATCGGAAGGACGCCTCGCCGGCGAAAGAGAAGGGCGCGGATTGGGACGACGAGGACTGACGTGGCGACAGAGAACCCTCTCCATCAGTTCACCATCGAGCGCCTCATTCCGATTCACATCGGCAAGATCGACGCCTCCTACACCAACTCGGCGCTGCTGATGACGATCGCGGTGGTGCTCATCACCGCCTTCGTGGTGCTGACGACGCGGCCGGCGGCGCTGGTGCCGGGGCGCTGGCAGTCGGTGAGCGAGATGCTCTACGAATTCGTTGCCGACATGGTGGACAAGAACGCCGGCCACGGCGCGCAGGCCTATTTGCCCTTCGTCTTCACCCTCTTCATGTTCATCCTCCTCGGCAATTTGCTAGGGATGATTCCCTACAGCTTTACCTTCACAAGCCATATCATCGTCACCTTCGGGATGGCGCTCACCGTTTTCATCGGCGTGACGCTGATCGGCATTGCGCGCCACGGCTTTCGCTTCCTCACGCTCTTCGTGCCGCACGGCGTCCCGGTGGTGCTGCTGGTGCTGTTGGTGCCGATCGAGCTGCTCTCTTACTTCATCCGGCCCTTCACGCTCTCGATCCGGCTTTTCGCCAACATGATGGCCGGGCACACGATGCTGGCGATCTTCGCGGGATTCGTGGCCGTGCTCGGCATCGGCGGCATTCTGCCGCTCGCCGTCGACGTGGCGCTGGTGCTGCTCGAGCTCCTTGTGGCAGTGCTTCAGGCTTACGTTTTCGCCATCTTGACCTGCCTTTACCTCGCCGACGCACTTCATCTGCACTGAGCGGCGGCCATCCGACCACCTTGCAACCAGAGGACAGACCATGGACGTAGCAGCGGCAAAAATGATCGGCGCGGGCCTTGCCTGCATCGCCCTCGTCGGCGCCGGCATCGGCATCGGCAATGTGTTCGGCGCGCTCATCAATTCGCTCGCGCGCAATCCCGCGGCGCAGGTGACGCCCTTCGCCTTCCTCGGCTTCGCGCTCGCCGAGGCGACGGGGCTCTTCGGCCTCGCCATCGCCTTCCTCATCCTCTTCGTGTTCTGAGCTCGGCGCCACCCGCGCCATGCCGCAACTCGACCTCGCGACGTTTCCGCCGCAGCTCATCTGGCTCGCCATCACCTTCCTCGTGCTTTACGTGTTGATGGCAAGGCTGGGCTTGCCGCGCATCGACCGCGCGCTGAGTGCCCGCCGCACGCGCATCGAGGACGATCTCGAGAAGGCGCGGCAGATGAAGGCGGAGGCCGAGGCGGTGATCGCCGCCTATGAGCGGGCGCTTGCCGAAGCGCGCCAGCAGGCGCAGCAGACGCTCAAGGAAACGACCGACCGGCTCAACGCCGAGGCGGCGCAGCGCCTGCGCCAGACGGCTGAGAAGCTTGCTGGCGAAACGGCGGCGGCGGAGCGACGCATCGTCGATGCCAAGACGGCGGCGCTCGGCAATGTCCGCGAAGTGGCCTTCGAGGTGGCGCTCGCCGCCGCGACGAAGCTTACGGGCGCCAAGATCGATGCCGGGCAAGCCGCCGCGGCCATCGAACAGGCGATGCGGGAGCGGCAATAATGCTGCACGAGATCATCGCCGATCCCGAATTCTGGGTGGCGATCGCCTTCATCATCGCCGTGGGCGGCCTCGTCTACAAGGCGGGACCCGGCATCACCGCGGCGCTCGATGCCCGCGCCGTCAAGATCAAGACCGAGCTCGACGAGGCGCGGCGCCTGCGCGAGGACGCGCAGCGCACGCTCGCGGACTACCAACGAAAGCAGCGCGACGCGCTCAAGGAAGCAGAGCAGATCGTGGCGCAAGCGCGCGCCGAAGCCGAGCGCGCCGCCGAGCAGGCTGAGCGCGATCTCGCCGCGGCGCTCGAACGTCGTCAGCGCCTTGCCATGGAGAAGATCGCGCTCGCCGAAAGCCGCGCCACCGCGGAAGTGCGGAACGCCGCTGTCGACGTGGCGATCACCGCGGTGCGCCGCATCCTCGCCGAGGCGCTCGATACCGAGCGCAAGCGCAAGCTCATCGACGACGCGATTGCCGAGCTGCCGCAGCGGCTCCATTGAGGCGCGACCGAAACGCCGGTCTCAAGTGATCGTGCTGATGACTTCGTGCGTGCCGGTCCAGATCATCTTGAGCGCGACATAGACGATGACGGCGAGGCCGAGATAGGCGATCCAGCGCCATCGCTCGAGGAGCCGGGCGATCGCCGCAGCGGCGAGCCCCATCAGCAGCACCGAGGTGGCAAGGCCGATGAAGAGCATCATCGGATGGTCGAGCGCCACGCCGGCGACGGCGAGCGCATTGTCGAGCGACATCGAGACATCCGCCAAGACAATTTGCCAGAGTGCCTTCCCCAGGCTTTTCGTCTCGCCCCTGTCCAGCTCGGCCTCGGGCCCGATGCGCCGGGCATGGGAGAGCTCGCGCCAGAGCTTCCAGGCGACCCAGAGCAAGAGGATGCCGCCTGCCAGCGTCAGCCCCAGAATCTGCAAGAGCCGCGTCGCTGCGAGCGCAAAGAAGACCCGGAGCCCCGTCGCCAAGGCGATGCCGAGCCACAGCGCGCGGAGCCGGTACCGTCCCGGGAGGCCGGTCACGGCCATCGCCACCACCACGGCGTTGTCGCCCGACAGCACGACGTTGATGAGCAGGACCTGGCCGAAGATCGAGGCTGCGTCGGCCCAATCGGCATCGATGACAAGGCTCACGTCCCGCTCCGCTCCCGGCTGCGACAGAGGGTTAACGGCCGAGGCCGGCAAGTACCTCGATGACGCCGCCGGCTGGCATGGGGGCGGGACTCATGCCATAGTGCCGCCCGCCAATGTGGTCGCGTCATCAAATAAAGAAAAACCGGTCGGTGGTAACAAGAAGACTCGCTAGGGGGGCGTTGTGAGGGCATTACTGCGCGTAAGCAATCTGATCGATGGGATGAGCAATCGTATCGGCCAGGCCATCTACTGGCTGATCCTCGTCTCGGTGATCGTTAGCTCTGGCAACGCCACCGTCCGCTACATCTTCGATGTCAGCTCCAACGGCTGGCTCGAGCTGCAATGGTATCTCTTCTCGGCGGTGTTCCTGATCGGCGCCGGCAATACCTTGCTGCACAACCAGCATGTCCGCATCGACATCATCATCAGCCGGTTGCCACCGCGCGTACGTGCGTGGATCGACCTCCTGGGCGGCGTCTTCTTCCTTCTGCCGATGGCGATCCTCATCCTGTGGTTCTCCTTGCCGATGGTCGCCGAGTCTATCATGCGTCATGAAATGTCATCCGATGCCGGCGGCTTGCTGCGCTGGCCGGCGAAGATTCTCATTCCCATCGGCTTCGGCCTGCTGATCCTCCAGGGACTCTCCGAAATCATCAAGCGCGCTGCTTTCCTGCGCGGCCTCATCCCTGATCCGACCGAAAAGCACGAAGCGCCGCCCGCGGTCGAGCTCTCGGAGGTGAAGCCGTGACCCAGCTCTTCGTCGCCAACATGGCGCCGCTAATGTTCGTGGCGCTCATCGTGTTCTTGATGGTGGGCTACCCGGTCGCGTTCTCGCTCGCCGCCAACGGCCTCTTCTTCGGCGTCATCGCCATCCATTTCGGTTTGCTCGGCCCGGAGCTGCTGCAGGCATTGCCGCAGCGCCTCTTCGGCATCATGCGCAACGACACGCTGCTGGCGATTCCCTTCTTTACCTTCATGGGCCTCATTCTCGAGCGAAGCGGCATGGCCGAGGACTTGCTCGAGACTGTGGGTCAGCTCTTCGGTCCCGTGCGCGGCGGTCTCGCCTATGCCGTCATCTTTGTCGGCGCGCTGCTAGCCGCCACCACCGGCATCGTCGCGGCGTCCGTGATCTCGATGGGCCTCATCTCGCTGCCGATCATGCTGCGCTACGGCTATGATCGGAGTGTGGCCGCCGGCGTTATCGCCGCCTCGGGGACGCTGGCGCAGATCATCCCGCCGAGCCTCGTCCTGATCGTCATGGCCGACCAGCTCGGCCGGTCCGTCGGCGACATGTATGAAGGCGCCTTTATCCCCGGCCTCACGCTTGCCGCGCTCTATGCCGTCTACATCTTCATCGTGACCCTCATCCGCCCGAAATCAGCGCCAGCACTGCCGGTCGAGGCCATCACGATCAAGGAGGAGAGCGGCAAGGCCGGCTACGCCTCGCTCGCCGTCATCGTCGTCCTCGCCTTCGCCGCGGCCTATTACCTCACCAACTACACGCACCCGATCTGGTCGTGCTCGGCTGCAGGCGCCGGCGCCTACCTCGTCGCCTTGGCCGATCGCTTCTTGAACCTCCGGGTGTTGAGCCGGCTCGCGCGCCAGGTGGTGATCGTGATGATGCCGCCGCTCGCCCTCATCTTCCTAGTGCTGGGCACGATCTTCCTCGGCATCGCCACGCCGACGGAAGGCGGCGCCATGGGCGCGGCGGGCGCACTCATCATGGCCTTGGCCAATCGCCGCCTCACCTGGTCGCTGCTGCGTCAAGCGATGGATTCGACGGCGAAGCTCTCCTCCTTCGTCGTCTTCATCCTCGTCGGCTCGACTGTGTTCAGCCTCGTTTTCCGCGGCGTCAACGGCGATCTCTGGGTCGAGAGCCTGCTCACCAGCCTGCCCGGCGGTCAGATCGGATTCTTGGTCGTCGTCAATGCGATGGCCTTCGTGCTGGCCTTCTTCCTCGATTTCTTCGAGCTCGCCTTCATCATCGTGCCGCTCCTGGGCCCGGTGGCGGAGAAGCTCGGCATCGATCTCATCTGGTTCGGCGTGCTGCTTGGCGTCAACATGCAGACCTCGTTCATGCACCCGCCCTTCGGCTTCGCGCTCTTCTACTTGCGCAGCGTCGCGCCGAGCCGCGAACAGATCGACCGCGTCACCGGCAAGCTCATCGCGCCGTTGACAACCGGACAGATCTATTGGGGCGCCATCCCCTTCGTCTGCATCCAGCTCATCATGGTGGGATTGGTCATCGCTTTCCCGACGCTGGTGCTCGCCGGCCTTGACAGTGGCCCCAAGGTGGACCCGAGCAAGGTGCAGATTCAGATCCAGGAGCCATCGGACGAGGAAATTCCGACGATCGACATAAACAAATAAGCGAATAAGCTTCAGCTAAAAGAAAAGCCCCGCAATGCGGGGCTTTTCGATTTTTGGACGCGCGCGATCAGGTCTTCTTGCCGGCCTCGCGGCGCGAGAGCATATAGTTGTCGAATTGCTGCTCCTCGACGCGGAACCAAAGGTGCTCCTCCTCGAGGAACTTGCTCCAGGACTCGTAGACCTTCTTGAACTTGGGGTTGCGCGCCTGCTCCTCGCTATAGAGCTGCTGCGCCGCGTTGTAGCAGGCGTCCAAGATCTCGCGCGAGAACGGCCGGAGCTGCGTCCCGGCAGCCACGAGCCGGCGCAAAGCCGCGGGATTGTCGGCGTCGTATTTCGCCATCATCCACAGATCCGCTTCGGCGGCGGCGGCAAGCATGATCGCCTGATAGGATTTCGGCAGGTTATTCCATTGGTCGAGATTCACGAGCAGAGACAGCTGCGCCTGTCCCTCCCACCAGCCGGGGTAATAATAGTATTTGGCCACCTTGTAGAAGCCGAGCTTCTCGTCGTCATAGGGGCCGACCCATTCGGCGGCATCGATCGTGCCCTTTTCGAGCGCCGGATAGATGTCGCCGCCGGCGATCTGCTGCGGCACCACGCCGAGCTTCGACAGCACCGCGCCCGCCCAGCCGCCGATGCGGAATTTGAGACCCTTCAGGTCATCAACGGTCTTGATCTCCTTGCGGTACCAGCCGCCCATCTGCGCGCCGGTATTGCCGGCGGGGATGTTGACGACATTGTAGCCCTTGAAGAACTCGCGCATCAGCTCGAGCCCGCCGCCATGCATGTACCAGGCGTCCTGCTGACGCTTGTTCATGCCGAAGGGGACGGTGCAGTCGAACGTAAACGTCGGATCCTTGCCGACGTAGTAATAGGTCGCGGTATGGCCGAGCTCGACCGTATTGTTCTGCACGGCGTCGAGCACCTGGAGGCCCGGCACGATCTCGCCCGCCGCAAAGCAGCGGATCTGAAACTTGTTATCGGTCGCTTCTGCGATGCGCTTGGCAAGATACTCGGCGCCGCCGAACAGTGTATCGAGGCTCTTTGGCCAACTTGCCGCGAGGCGCCATTTGATTTCGGGTTGACTCTCAGCGATCGCCGGCGCGGCAATCGCCGTTGCCGCCACGCCCAAACTACCGGCTTTCAACAGGTCACGCCGCTTCATCGAAGTCTCCTCACGCCTCGGTTTCGTGTTGCACGCGCGCTCCGAGCCTACGGCCCCGAGTTGCCGCGATATTACAAGCAATTGCCCTTGGCTAACAGATCAAAACCAGCTGCCCGAACCAGTGGCGTTTCATAGAAAAAAAGCCCCGCCGAAGCGGGGCTTTCTTCGCCTACATAAACTTCAAGCGACCTTTTGGCCGAGCATGAAGTTGTCGAATTGCTGCTCGACGACGCGGAACCAGATATGTTCCTCGGCGAGGAATTTCTTCCAGGAATCGTAGATTTTCTTGAACTTCGGATTGCGCGCGGATTCCTCAGCGTAGAGTTCTTGCGCTGCTTTGTAGCAGGCGTTCAGAATCTCGCGTGAGAACGGCCGGAGCTCGACGCCGTTGGCGACCAGCCGGCGGAGCGCTGCCGGATTGTCGGCGTCGTACTTGCCGATCTGCCACATATAGCCCTCGGCGCAGGCCGCCGTGAGGATCGCCTGATAGGATTTCGGCAGCTTATTCCACTGCTCGAGATTGATGTAGATCGAGCCCTGCGCCTGCCCTTCCCACCAGCCGGGGTAATAGTAGTATTTCGCGACCTTGTAGAAGCCGAGCTTCTCGTCGTCATAGGGGCCGACCCATTCGGCGGCGTCGATCGTGCCCTTCTCGAGCGCCGGGTAGATGTCGCCGCCGGCGATCTGCTGCGGCACGACGCCGAGCTTGGTGAGCACCGCGCCGGCCCAGCCGCCGATGCGGAATTTGAGGCCCTTCAGGTCCTCGACCGTCTTGATCTCCTTGCGGTACCAGCCGCCCATCTGCGCCCCGGTATTGCCGGCGGGGAGGTTGTAGATGTTGTAGTCTCGGAACAATTCCCGAAGCAGCTCGAGCCCGCCGCCATGTGTCATCCAGGCATTCTGCTGGCGCTGGTTCATGCCGAAGGAGGTCGTGGTATCGAAGGTGAAGGCGGGATCCTTGCCGACATAATAGTAGCTGGCGGTATGGCCCATCTCGACCGTGTTGTTCTGCACGGCATCGAGCACCTGCAAGCCCGGTACGATCTCGCCCGCGGCAAAGAGGCGGATCTGGAATTTGTTGTCGGTCATTTCGGCGACGCGCTTGGTGATGTATTCGCCGCCACCGAAAAGCGTATCTAGGCTCTTGGGGAAGCTCGAAGTCATTCGCCACTTAAGCTCGGGCGCACTCTCGGCGATCGCCGGAGCGGCGATCGTGGTGGCGGCAAGGCCGAGACTGCCGGCTTTGAGCAATTCACGACGCTTCATGAAATTTCCTCCCTTTGCCCGTCTGCTGGCCGCGTCGAGCGCGGCTTCTTGTGCCGCCGAACTATACACGCCTGCGGCAATCGCAGATAGCACAGCCAGCCAGCGGTATCCCGGGATGGAGATCGCCGCTTCGCACGCCCGGGCTTCCTGGTATCGTGGCGCCATGATGGGCGGATGGCTCGGCGAGGCGAATCGGGCGGTTGCGGCGCTGATAGCCGCCGGCCGCTGGCTGGTGCTGCCCGTGAGCCTCCTCCTTTTCCTGCAATGGCCGCTGCGCGATCTCGTTCACGCCTACTCGATCGCTGCCAACGATCTCGCTCAATGGCTCTTCGCGCTTTATGTGAGCCTCGCTTTGACCGAGGCGACGCGCGTGGGGACGCATCTAGCCGCCGCCAGCTTCGCACAGCGCTACTCGCCGCGGATGCGCCGGGTCATCGCCAAGGTGGCAATCCTCCTTTGCGTCATGCCGTGGTCGATCTTCGTGCTGGTCGCCGGCGCCCCGAGCATCTGGCAATCCGTACGCACGCTCGAAGCCTTTCCCGAAACCGCCAATCCCGGCTATTTCCTCGTCAAGGCAAGCGCGTTCCTTCTTGCCCTTCTCATGCTGACGCAAGCACTCCTTGATGTGCTGAGCGCCAAGGACGCGCGTTGACGGCCATGGAATGGGCCGGCTTTCCCATGCTGGCGGCGGTCGCGCTTGGCCTCGTTGCGACCGGATTGCCGGCGTTCATGGTGTTGATCGGCGTCGCTCTCTTCTTCGCCGTTCTAGGTCTCGTCGCCGGCGCGCTCCCCTACCCCGTGCTGACCGCCCTGCCTTTTCGCATCATCGGTCTGCTCGAGAACGATCTGTTGCAGGCACTCCCTCTTTATGTGCTGATGGGCGCGCTGCTCAATCGCTTGCCGCTGGCCGACATTCTTTTCCGGGCGGGAAGCGCCCTCTTCGCGCGCAGCGCCGCGGCGCCGCTGCTTTCGGCCATCGGCCTCGGCGCGTTGCTGGCCCCGATGAACGGTTCGGTCGGCGCCAGCGCCGCCACCTTGTCGCGGGTGGTCGAGCCGCGACTGCTCGCGAGCGGGGTCAGCGCGCCGCAGGGGGTGGCGCTGGTCGCGCTCGCCAGCACCCTCGGCGTCGTCGTGCCGCCCTCGCTGGTGTTGATCCTGCTCGGCGACAGCATGCTGCGGGCTCATACGGAAGCGATCAACGCCACTCACCTGGCGGCGCGGGTCATCAACACGCAAGACGTCTTCCAGGGTGCGTTGCCGCCAGCGCTACTTTTCCTCGCCACCGCCATCGCCGTCGCCTGGCTCGTCGGACGCGGCCGCAGCTCCCGCCTTCCCGCCGTGTCGCGTCTTCGTGCCGGCGAATGGCTGGCCGCCTTCGTCGCGCTGACGGCGATTGTCGCGCTGCTCGTCGCCGTGGTCAGCGGCCATCTCTACGCGGTGGAAGCCGCCGCGACCGGCGCCGTAGCACTCTTCGCCTTCGGGCTCATCACGCGCCATCTCGACGGCCCGATCCTGATGGCCGCGCTGCGCGACACCATGGGCATCACCGGCGCGCTCTTTGCGCTTTTTGTCGGCGCCACCACCTTCACCCTGGTGTTCCGCGCGCTCAGTGCCGACGCACCAATCGCCGCCCTCATCGCAGCGATACCTGGCGGCCCGGCCGGCGCGGCGGTGGCTACCCTCGTCTTGTTGGGTCTCTGCGCGCTCGTGCTCGATGCGTTCGAGATTATCTTGGTCATCATCCCCCTGGTGATGCCGCCGCTGCTGGTACGAGTTCCGGATGCGGTGTGGCTCGCCGCGCTGACGCTGCTCGCGCTGCAGACGAGCTTTCTCCTGCCGCCCTTCGGTTATGCCGTCATGACGGTGCGGACGCTCAGCGCGCAACGCGTCTCGGACCGCGCGCTGACGCGCGCGCTCCTGCCGTTTCTGGCGGCGCAGCTGGCCGTGCTGGTGCTGACGGTAGCGTTTCCCGCTCTCACCCATCTCGCGCAACCCGCGAGCCTCGCCGCGACGCCACGCAGCGACGCGCAAGTGCGCGAACAGCTGGAGAATATCGTGCCGATCGCGCCGCTCGAGGACGCGAAATAAGCCGCCCCGCTGGGGGCAGCTCCTCTTCGATTTAAGCCGCGCGCACGCGCTCGAGGAAGCGGTCGACCTCGGTGCGCAGCTTGTCGAGCTCGCTCGAAAGGCCGTCCGCGCCTTCGAGCACGCGGCGGGCCGAGGTGCCGGATTGATCGGCCGCCTGCGCCACCTGGGCGATCGTCGCCGTTACCGAATTGGTTCTGGTCGCTGCTTGATTGACGTTCCCGGCGATCGCTTCCGTCGTCGTCCCCTGCTCCTCGATGGCGGTGGCGATCGAGGAGGCGATGGCATCGATCTTGCCGATCGTGTCGCCGATGCTTCGGATCGCCGTCGCCACTTCGCCAGTCGGCTCCCGTCAGTTGTTGACGAAGCTGTAGTTGATGATGTTCTCGGGTGTGGCCTTGACCTTCATCTTGCCGAGCTCCGACCACACGGCGATCGCCTCCTTCACCGACTCATAGAGCGGCCCCGGTTTTTCTTTCGTGCCGAAAAAATGCTTTGTTTTCATTGGCGCCGAAATATCTAACGCCGTCGAGCGCCACGGCGAACGTCTTGGGATCCTTGAGCCAAGCGCCTATGTCCCTCGCCATGAGATCGATCGCCTCCTCGCGGTGGTTGTCGAAATACGCAACCGCTTCGTTCCAGGCGTCCACCACCGCCTTCACGTCCTTCGCATGGTCGAGGACGAAGTCCTTGCGCGCCACGAGCACGTCGAAGACGACGCCCGGCGTCACCGAGGTGTCGGTGAGCAAGTGACCGAAATCGGTCGCCTTGGCCCGGGAAAGCCACGGCTCCCATGTGACGGCGGCGTCGACCAGACGGTCGATGAAGGCCTTGCCGACGACATCGCCCCGCAAGTCGAGAGGATGACGTCGCTCTCCTTCAGACCGGCCGAGTTCAAAAGCGTCGCGAGATAGAGCTGGGCAACCCCGCCGCGTTCGAGCGCGATGCGCTTGCCTTTGAGATCGGCGAGCGAGGTGATCTCGTTCTTGGCGATGACACCGTCGGCGCCGTTCGAATCATCGAGCGCAGCGACGTACTGGAGCTGGTCGGGCTCGGTGAGATAGATCAGCGAGGTGCCGCCGCCGCTCGCCACCATGTCGAGCTTGCCTGCGGCGAGATCGCCGAGTTTCTCCCTCACCTCCTCGATGATGATGAGATCGACATCGATGCCGCGCTTCTGGAAGAAGCCCCTGTCGCGTGCGATGTAAAGCGGTCCGTAGCCGACCCAGATGTTGAAGCCGATTTTGACCGGATCGGCCGCCGCAGCGAACGGAGCCGACACGGCGGCAAACGCGATACCGCCGATCAAGACGGCGATGAGACGCAACGGCCGTCTCATAGGAAAATCCTTTGCCGCTCTTGCGCGCCTGCTCGCGAGCGCATGCATCAGCATACGCTCGACCGGCCAGAAAGCATTTAGACGAATTTCGCCTTACGCCGCCAGCGCCTGATCGGCGGTGAGGCAATCGAAGCCGAGGGCGGCGGCGACCGCGGGATGGGTGACATGCCCGCGGAAGATGTTGAGTCCCGCGCGCAAATGCGCATCCTCGACAAGCGCGCGGCGCCAGCCCTTGTTGGCGAGCGCGAGGACAAAAGGCAGCGTCGCGTTGTTGAGCGCGAAGGTCGAGGTGCGCGCCACCGCGCCCGGCATGTTGGTGACGCAGTAATGGATGACGCCCTCGTCGACATAGGTGGGATCGGCGTGGGTGGTGGGCCGGCTCGTCTCGAAGCAGCCGCCCTGATCGATGGCGATGTCGACCAGCACCGAGCCCGGCTTCATGCGCCGCACCATGTCGCGGCTTACGAGCTTCGGCGCCGCCGCGCCCGGGACCAGCACGGCGCCGATGACGAGATCGGCCGAGAGCACCTCGCGCTCGATCGTCTCGAGCGTGGAAAAGCGCGTATGGAGCTGCGAGCCGAACTGCATGTCGAGCTCGTAAAGCCGCTGCAGCGAGCGATCGACGACGATGACATGCGCCTCCACGCCCATCGCCATGCGCGCCGCATTGGTGCCGGCGACGCCGCCACCAAGGATGACCACCTTGGCGGCGGCAACGCCGGGCACGCCGCCCAACAGGATGCCGGCGCCGCCCTGCTCCTTCTCGAGGCAATGCGCGCCCACCTGGATCGACATGCGGCCCGCCACCTCGCTCATCGGCGCGAGCAGCGGGAGGCCACCCCGCGCGTCGGTGACGGTCTCATAGGCGACGCACACCGCGCCCGAGCGCAACAAGCCTTCGGTCTGCTGGCGGTCGGCGGCGAGATGGAGATAGGTGAAGAGCACCTGACCAGGCTTGAGGCGGGCAATCTCGGCCGGCTGCGGCTCCTTCACCTTGACAATCATCTCGGCGGCGAAGACCTCCTCGGCGCTCTTGGCGACGCGCGCACCTGCGCGCTCATAGGCGGCGTCCTCGAAGCCGATCCCGGCGCCCGCCCCTGACTCGACCATCACCTGATGGCCATGATGAACCGCCTCGCGAACGTTTCCCGGCACCATGCCGACGCGATATTCGTGCGTCTTCACTTCCTTCGGGATGCCGATCAGCATGGCCAAACCCCTGTTCTTGGCGCGGCGGGCGAGACTACCATAGCGGTGCCAGCGGAGACATTCACCTTTCGCTAACCATGTTGGGCGAGGCTTGGAGCTCAGCGGGGGGAGAGAGACCATGGCGACCGCAGTGATTCTGAGCCTGATGTACCTTGCAGTGGGGGCCGCTTTCTTCGCCCAGCCGCAACCCGGCACCGCGACGCCGGCCGATTTCACGCTCCGCCGGCAGGGCGAAATCTTTCGCGACACGCTGCCGGCCGTCCTCCTCTGGCCGATCGCGCTATGGCGCCTCATCGGCGGCTAAGCATGTCATAATGGCGCGATGCGCCGCCGCCTTCTCTTGCTCGCACCGCTGTCCTTGGCACTCGTCCGCGCCGCGAGCGCGCATTCCTCTAAGCTTGGCCCGATCGAGATCGGCCATCCCTGGGCGCGGCCTTCGGTCACCGGCAAGGCCGCAGTCTTCGTCGCGCTCAGCAATACCGGCCGCACTAGCGATCGGTTGACCGGCGGCACGACGCCCATCGCCAAAGAGGTGCTGCTGCGCGCCGAGGACGGCTCGCCACTCGAGTATCTCGACCTGCTGCCCCATCACCCGATCGCGCTCAGGCCGGGGCGGAAGTACATCGCGCTTCTCGGCCTCACCGGGTTACTCTCGCTCGAGGACAGCTTTCCCCTGACCTTACGCTTCGAGAACGCAGGCGAGATCACCGTCACCGTCGTCGTCGAGGAGGGGCCCGACCACTAACCCGGTCAGTTTCGGTAGCTCGGATCCTTCGCGTCGAGGAGGCGCAGCAAGGCCGGCCATTCGCGATCCCCGTACGGAATGGGCGAATTGGTGAATTGCTCGGCGGTGTGCTGGCAGACATTGTCGGAGAGACGAATGAGCTTGCCGCCGGTTGCCATGAGGTCGAGCTGAATCTGGCAGCTCTTCTCGAGGACGAACATGAGCGAGAACGCCTCTTGCACGGTGCGACCGACCGTGAGCAGGCCGTGATTGCGCAAAATCATCGCCGATTTGTCGCCGAGATCGCGCACGAGACGCGTGCGCTCGTCGAGATCGAGCGCGATCCCTTCGTAGTCGTGATAGGCGAGTCGGCCGTAGAAGGTGAGCGAATGCTGATTGATCGGCAAAAGCCCCTCGGCAAGGCACGAAACCGCGATGCCGGCCCGGGTGTGCGTGTGGAGCACGCAATTCACTTCCGGCCGCGCCATGTGCACCGCGCTGTGGATGACGAAGCCCGCCTTGTTCACGGGATAGCCGGTGTCTTCGACGATGTTCCCGTCATAGTCGATCTTGACGAGACTCGACGCGGTGATCTCGTGGAACATCATCCCGTAGGGATTGATGAGGAAGTGCCCGGAACTCCCCGGTACGCGCGCCGAGATGTGGGTGAAGACGAGGTCGTCCATGCCGAAATGGGCGATGAGGCGATAGCAGGCGGCGAGTGCGATGCGCGCCTCGCGCTCCGCGGTATTGGTGTCGCGGCTATGCAGAGCGCTCACCTGGGCCATGACGATCATCCTCCTTCGCGGTTCGGCTGCCGATCCTAGCGGGCGGCCTGCGGCCGGGGAACTGCGGATTCTGCAGGGGTGCCGAGCAGCACCGCCACATGCCGCCCAATCGCCAGCGAGGCGGTAAGTCCCGGCGATTCGATGCCATAGAGGTTGACGAGACCGGGGACGCCATGCTCCGCCGGTCCCTGGACGAGAAAGTCCGCCGCCGGCTCCTTCGGGCCGCTGATCTTCGGGCGGATCCCGGCATAGCCGGGCTGCAGAGCGTTGTCTGGGAGGCCGGGCCAATAGCGGCGGATCGCGGCGTAAAAGCGCTCGCCACGGCGGGGATCGACGCCGTAGTCGACGCGCTCGATCCATTCCACATCGGGACCGAAGCGCGCTTGCCCCCCAAGATCAAGCGTCACATGGATGCCGAGCCCGCCGGGCTCGGGCACGGGATAGACGAGATGCCGGAAGGGCGCGCGAGCCGACAGCGTGAAATAGACGCCGCGGCAAAAATAGTCGTGGGGAATGGTAGCCGCAGGAATGCCGGCGATGTGCCGCGCCAAGCTCGGCGCATGAATGCCGCCGCTGTTGATGAGTGTGCGGCAGCGGAGCGTCGTCGGCTCGGCGCCGCCCACCGCGAGCGAAAATCCATGTTCCTCCACCTTGCCCGACAGCACCGGCGCGCGCAGCACCACCATGCCGCCGGCCGTCTCGAGATCCGCTTGATAGGCGAGCATCAAGCCGTGGCTGTCGATGATTCCGGTCGAGGGCGAGTAGAACGCCCGCGCGCAGGTGACCTCGGGCTCGAGCGCCCGCGCTCCGTTGTCGCCGACCCACTCGAGATCGCGAACGCCGTTTGCTTCGGCCTTGCGCCAGATGTCCTCGAGGAGCGGGATTTCCCCCTCGTTGCAGGCGATGACGAGCTTGCCGATCCGGCGATGGGCGACGCCGCGTTCGGCGCAATAGGCATAGAGCATCCCGCGGCCTTCGACGCAGAAGCACGCCTTGAGGCTGTCCTTCGGATAATAGAGCCCGGCGTGGATCACCTCGCTGTTGCGCGAGGAGGTCTCGGCGCCGATCCAGCGCTCCTTCTCGAGCACGATCACCTCGCGTCCACTGAGCGCGAGCGCGCGCGCCACCGCAAGCCCGACCACGCCCGCGCCGATCACCACGCAGTCGACGATGTCGGTCATTCGCAGACGTTTCCTTTCCCTCTCCGCCGCCAGGGGCGGAGAGGTAAAAAAATCGCGGCGAAGATCACCGCTTCTCCTTCACCCAGCTCACATCGCTCTTGTAAAGCGGCACGGTGGAGATCGCCATTTTGGCGCTCGCATCCTTCACTTGGCGGCTGTAGATGACGTAGACGAGCGTCTCGTTCTTCTTGTCGTAGATGCGGCGCACCGCGAGCGATTTGAAAATGAGGCTCAGGCGCTCGGAAAACACCTCTTCGCCGCGCCCGCTCGTGTTGATGTCGCCGACCGTGATCGGCCCGGTCTGGCGGCAGGCGATCGATGAATTCGAGGGATCGATAAACCAATTCCCCTTCGAGAGGCGGTCGATGAGGCTCCGCTCGAAGCGCGTGATGTGGCAGGTGACGCCTTCCACTTTGGGATCGCTCACCGCCTCGATGACAATGCCGTTCCCGGTCCAGTCGTTGCGGAAGCTGCCGACCTCGTCGGCAAGCGCGGGCGACGTGGTCGCGAGAATGGTGAGTAGAAAAACGAAGACGCGCATGGCGATGATCTCTCTCTTTGAGGTTGGCGGTCGTAGCACCCGAGAATGCCGCGAGGCAATCGCCAGCGCGCCGCGCCTCACGCCGAAGCGAGGAGCGCTACGGGAAAGCCGGCGAGGAGCTCGGCCATGGCAACGGGGCCGGCGCGCGCGCCGAGCTCGCGATTGGCGAGCGCGTCGCGCCAGCGCGCTTCGGGGAGCACCACCGCGGTATCGCCCCAATCGATGATGCCGGCGTCATTGACGAGCGGCAATACCAGGCGCGGCGCGACGCTCACGAGCCAATCATCCTCTCGCCTGCGGCCGAACGCCATGAGCCGACCCGCATGCCTGCCCGATGTTTCGAGCGGGACGTAGTCGGCACCGCCGAAGAGCGCCGGCCGCGCGGCGCGCAAGGCGAGCGTGCGCCACACCAGAAACAACTTCTCGCGCCCGTCGCGCCAATGGGCCGCGAGCTCGGCGCAGGCGTCGCGATCGGCCTCGCCGGCGCCGAAGCGCGCGACGAGCTCGGCGAGGAGCTGACGTCGGCGGCGCCAATCGACGGGACGGCGGTTGTCGGGATCGATCATGCTGAAATCCCAGAGCTCGGCGCCCTGATAGGTGTCGGGAACGCCGGGCGCGGTGAGCTTCACCAAGGTCTGCGCCAGGCTGTTGATCGCGCCCGGCCGTGCGAGCCGCGCGACGAAGGCCGACATGTCGGCAAGAAATGGATTGGGCTTGGAGCCGTCGAGCGCGCCGGCAACGAAGCGGCCGAGCGCCGCCTCGTATTCCGCCTGCGGATTGCTCCAGCTCGAGCGCTCCTTCGCCTCGCGCACCGCTTTGATCATGGTCGCCTGGACGCGCTCGGCGAAATCAGCGATGGCGGAGGTATCGTCGAGCGCGAGATCGGGCGGCCACGCGCCGAGCACGGTTTGGTAGAAGAAGTATTCGTCGTTGCGGCTCGGCACCGCCTCGCCCTCGATCTCGCTCCGCCGCAAGCGATTGAGCCGCGTCCAAAGCGAGACGCGACGGCTCCATTCCTGCGGCATCTCCGAGAGGAGCGCCAGGCGTGCGCGAGCGTCCTCGCCACGCTTGGTGTCGTGCGTGCTGCTCGCCAGCATCGCCTCCGGCCACCGCTTCGCGCGAGTTTCGGCGATGCGGTGGAAAGCGGCGGCGGAAAGACCAAAGCGACCGGGATCGCCGCCCACCTCGTTGAGCGCCAGAAGCGGCACGTACCGGTAAAACGCCGTGTCCTCGCCGCCCTTCGCCATGACGGGACCGGTGAGCTGCTGGAAACGCATGGCAAGCTCGACCACCGCCGCGCGGCGATAGCCGCTGCGTTCCACGAGGTCGCCGGTCAGCACGCCGTGAATGAAATCGAAGATCGAGGTGTCGATGCCGGGCCAGCGTTTCTTCGCTTGCGCCACGGCCCAATCGATGTAGCGGCGATCCTCGGCGCCGGCGCCCGTGCCGTTCACATAAGTGCGGTAGACGGGAAAGGCTACGATCACCTCCTGGAGCGCCGCGCGCATGCCGTTCAAGGTGAAATCGCGGGAGAGCCAATGGCCGCGCGAGAGGGCATGGAAGCGGCTCGCAAGCACGCCCATCTCGCTGGCGAAGTTGACCTCGGTGACGCGCCGCTTGGCGGCGGCAAGGACCTCGTCATAGCGCTCGAGCCGCCCGGTGAAGCGGCGATATAGCCGAAGCAGCGGTGCCTCACCGGCAGGATCGATGAAAATGCCGCCGAGCTCGCGGATGAAGTCATATCCGGTGGTGCCCGCCACCGGCCAATCGCGCAGCCCCTCGTAAGGCGCCGTGATCTTCTCGACCACGAGGTAGAAGGGATTGATCGCCGTTGCCGCCGTCGCTTCGCGCTGAAGGCGCTCGCAATACTCGGCGGGATTGAAGAGGCCGTCGATGTGATCGATGCGCAATCCCGAGAGGCGGCCTTCCGCCACCAACGTCAACACCAGGCGATGGGCGCGCGCGAAGAGCTCCGGCAACTCGATGCGGATGCCGGCGAGATCATTGATGTTGAAGAAGCGGCGATAATTGATCTCGTCGGCAGCCACCCGCCAGTAGGCGACGCGGTAGGCTTGCGCTTCGAGGAGCGCGTGAAGGCGCCGCCAGCTCATCAAGCGACCGGGTGCGCCGTTGAAGCTCTCGGCCGCGTGCGCGAGAGCCTCGGCAACCGCCGGATCGCCGGCAGCGAGCGCGGCAAGCGCCGCTTTGAGCCGCGCCCCCTCGCGATGAAGGCCCTCGCCTTGGTGGCGCTCGCGATGCTCGCGCAGCCCTGACAAATCCTCCCTCACTCTCCGCAGCTCGGCATGGTTCTCGAAAGGGTGATCGAGCCCCGCGAGGATCGCGCCGTAGCTGTCGGGCGCGATGGGGAAGCGATGATCGTAGTACCAGGCGCTGAAGCTGCCCTCGGCGGCATCGAAGCGGAGGTGAATCTCGCCCTTGGCCAAGGTTGCGCCGTATTGGTCGCCGAGCAGGGGCAGCAGCACCTTGCCGCCCAAGCCAGTCCCTTGCCCATGCCAATCGATGTCGAAGAACTCGGCGTATGGCGAGAGCCGGCCCCATTCCAAGACGTCGAGCCACCAGAGGTTATCCTTGCCGCCGACGCCCATGTGATTGGGCACGAAGTCGAGGACCAGCCCCATGCCGTGGCGCACCAATCGATCGGTGAGATCGGCGAGCTCCTCAAGCGTGCCAATCTCGGGGTTGATGGCGTTGTGATCGATGATGTCGTAGCCGTGCATCGAGCCGGACCGCGCCTTCAAGAAGGAGGAGGCGTAGACGTGGCTGATGCCGAGATCGGCGAGATAGTCGATGAGAGCGCCGGCATCGGCGAAGGTGAAATTTCGATTGAACTGAAGACGGTATGTCGCCCGCGGCGCGGCGCTCACGGCGTTTTCCTCGCCGCTCCGAAGGCGCGGGCGAGCGCGGCGATATCAGCATCGCGAGCCATGGCCTCGAGCGTGCGCGATAGCTTCCGCCGCCAATTGGGATGCTGATCAACGGTGCCCGGCAAGTTCGCTTGCTCGAGCTCGCCCAACGCATCCTCGATCTGCATCAACGCGAGGGCCGCGGGGCTGCGGCCGAGAAAGCGATGAACCGCGACCACGAGCCCGGGCGTGAAGTGCGGCGCATCCTCATTCGGAAGCAAGCGCTTTGCCGCTTCCTCCGTGAGCACGCCGGCCGCCACGAGGGCGGCGAGGAGGAGCTGTCGGTCGCGTCGGCGCGCCTGCATCTCCGCCGCCGCCGCGTCGGCGCTCGGATAGAGCGCGAGATCGCGCCGCCATTCGAGATCGCGCGCGAGCCAGAATCCCCTGAGCGTCGCGAGGTCGTGCGTCGAGAAGGCGGCGCTTGCCAGTGCGGGATAGCGCTCGGGCGAGAGGAACGCACCCTTCTCGTCGCGCTCGAACAACAGCAAGCGGTAGGAAAGGACGCCCGCTTCCGCCATGACTTCGCGAAAGCCCGGGGGCACGGTGCCGAGGTCCTCGCCGATGACGGCGCAACGCTGGCGCCAGCTTTCGAGCGCGACGATGCGGCGGAGATCGGTAAAGGGATATGCCACATAGGTGCCCTCTGTCGCCGCCGCGCCGCTCGGGACCCAATAGAGGTGCATGAGCGCCATCACGTGATCGATGCGCAAGATGCCGGCATGGCGCATGTTCGCCCGAAGCGCGGCGATGAAGGGCGCATAGCCGGCGCGTTGCAGCGCCATCGGATTGATCGGCGCCAGTCCCCAATTCTGTCCTTGCATGTTGTAGGCATCGGGCGGCGCGCCGACCGACGCACCGGTCACGGTAAGTGACGGGTCCGACCACGCCTCGGCACCGTTGGGATCGACGCCCACAGCGAGATCGCGGTAGAGGCCGAGTGGGAGGTTGGCCGCCGCGGCGGCTTCGCCGAGTTGCCGATCCGCTTCCCATTGCAGATATTGATGGAGCTCGATCTGCGCGCGGTGCGCGGCGGCGAATTCGGCCACCTCGCGCGACCCCGCATCGCGCAACGGCCGCGGCCAGACACTCCAGGCGAAGCCGCGCCCCTCTTGCAGCATGTGCTCGTGAAGCGCGGTGAACCGCGCATAGCGCTCCAGCGCCTCGCCGCCGTCCGCCTGAAAACGGCGGAAGGCGAGGCCGCGCTCGCTCGGTGCCGATCCCAGGTCAGCCGCGGCGAACGCCCGGTAGAGCGCGTCGAAGAAGCGGGCCTTGAGGGCGGCGACCTCGGGGTAATCGACGAGCGTGGCGGCGCGAAGCGTCTCGAGCTGGCGCGCGATGTCGGTGGAAGCAGCGAGCGCCTGCGCCGCCGTACTCTCGGCGAAGTCGGGCACGCTCTCGACGTCGATGTAGAGCGGATTGAGGAAGAGCCGGCTCGAGGGCGAATAAGGGCTGATATGGCGAGGCTCGGCCGGGAAGAGCGCGTGCAGCGGGTTGATGCCGAGCGCCGCCGCGCCGAGCCCGGCGGCGATGCGCGACAGCGGCGCGAGGTCGCCGAAGTCGCCGATGCCCCAATTGCGCGACGAGCGCACGCCATAGAGCTGCGCCATGAGCGCCCAGGCGCGCCGCCCCTCGCCGAGCGCCGGTGGAAGATAACAACGCCGCGGCGCGGCGATGAGCGTGGTCTCGACCGTGCGTCCATTGCGCGCAAGGCTGAGGCGATGGTAGCCGGGTGGCACCCTGCCAAGCGGCAGAGCGCAGCGCACGACGCGCCGTCGCGGCTCGCGGCGGGACTCAAGAACGGCAAGATCGGCCGATGCGCTCGCGCCGTGGCGCGTCTCACCATCCTCGAGGCGGAGGGTCCATTCGACGTGCCGTCCGGCCTCAGGCACAGCGAGGATGACCGGAACGGTTCCGTCGTCTGCGATGATCGTCACCGCCTTTGGCAACCCCTCATCCCATGCCGCCCTCTCGAGCCGCTCGGTGCTTTCGGCGATCTCGCGCGCGTTGCCGGCGGCAATCCCCAGAATGGCCAGAATGGCCGTGATCGTATCTGCCGGGACCTGCCGCTCCTCGCCGGTGATGTCGCGGTAGCGCCAGGCGACGCCGGCCCCCTCGGCAAGACGGCACAACGACTCGTTGCCCGCCGTCATTCTCTCGCCGCCCCGCTGATGAAATAGAGGGCGCTACGCGCCGGTAGAGTCTTCCCGTCGAGCGCCGCCGTGCCGTAAAGCACCCGCCCCGGCGGCGCTTCCGGCAACTCGACCGGGTCGCCGAAATTGGCGAACAGCAGGAGGCGGGCGCCGTCGCCGAGCCGCCACTCGGCACGGAGCGCGCGTTCGCCGACGGGCTGAAATGTCCCGCTCTGTCCTGCCATGCTGCTGAGCCGCGGTGCGAGCTCACGCCGGCGAAGCGCCAGCAACTCCCTGTACCAGGCGAGCCATTCGCGATGCCCGCCTTGCGCCGCGACGTGCCAATCGAGCACCGCGCGCTTGAAGGTGGTATCAGCGCATGGATCGGGAATGCGCGCACGCGCCGCCTCGTCGCGGAATACGGGAAATTTCGCGAACTCGCGCCGGCGCCCGTCGCGCACCTTCTCGGCGAGCTCCGGCTCGAAATCGGCGAAGAAGGGAAAGGGCTGCGTCGCGCCCCACTCCTCGCCCATGAAGAGCAGGGGGATCTCCGGCGAAAGAAGATAGATGGTCGCCGCGACTCGTATAGCGTCAGGTTCGGCCAAGGTCGCGAGCCGCGCCCCGAGCGCGTTGTTGCCGACCTGATCGTGATTTTGGATGAAGCTCACGAAGGACGTAGCCGACAAGTGCGCCGAGGGCTCGCCGCGCCGCGCCTCGCGGTAGGGAGAGTGCTCGCCTTGAAAGGCATATCCTTCGGCGAGCGCGCGCCCCAGTCGCTGCACTGGTCGATCGGCATAATCGGCGTAATAGCCCTCGCCCTCGCCGGTGGTGAGCACGCGGAGCGCATGATGGAGATCGTCGTTCCATTGCGCAGTGAACAGGTCGGGGGTGAGGAAGTGCGCTTCGTTGTTGTCGTTCTCGAGCACGAGATGGATGCGGCGCTCGGCCGGGAAATAGCGCCGCACCGTCTCGGCGATCTCGACGAGAATATGGCGCGGACCGTCGTCGAGGATAGCGTGCACGGCATCGAAGCGCAGACCGTCGATGTGGAACTCCTCGAGCCAATAGAGCGCGTTCTCGATATAGAACTGCCGCACGACCGGATTCGCAAAGTTGATCGCCGCGCCCCAGGGCGTGTGATGGCGCTCGGTGAAGAATTGCGGCGCGTAAAGATGGAGATAATTCCCCTCGGGACCGAAGTGGTTGTAGACGACGTCGAGAAAGACGGCGATGCCGCGGGCATGCGCGGCGTCGATGAGGCGTTTCAGATCGTCGGGACGGCCGTAGCGTCCATCGGGTGCGAACAGCAGCACGCCGTCATAGCCCCAATTCCACCGCCCCGGAAAATCGGCGACGGGCATCAACTCGATCGCGGTGACGCCGAGCGCTTGCAAATGATCGAGATGCCGCGCGATGCCGGCAAAATCACCGCTTGCGGAGAAGCTCCCGGCGTGGAGCTCGTAGAGCACGATCTCTTCCCATGCGCGGCCGCGCCAGGCATCGTCGCGCCATTCATAGGCGCCGGGATCGATCACCTCGCTCGACCCGTGCACGTCCTCCGGCTGATGGCGCGAGGCGGGATCGGGCACCGCGTGCCCATCGACGACATAGCGATAGCGATTGCCGGCCCGCGCCTCATCCGTCGTGAGCGAGAACCAGCCGCCCTCATCGCGCGCCATCGGTCGATCGCCCGCGCCATCGAGGCGAAGCGACACCGCGCCGACCCGAGGCGCCCAGAGGCGGAAGCGCACGCCCCCGCCTGTGAGCTCGGCGCCGAACGGCAACTCATGGTGGCGTCTCATCCTCGTCTCCTGCCGGCTCCGGCGGCCGCTCCACCACGAGCGGTGCCATTGGCGCCGTCTCGCGCAGAATCACGCCGGCGGGCGTCGGCGCCGGCTTCTCCGCAATGCGATTGATGAAGAGAGCGAAGGAGCGTGCTTTCAGAGGAAACACTTCGCCCGGCGAAAAGAGCCGGCCGTTCGCGCCGAATCCGGTGGGCGACACGGTGTCGACGAGCTGCTCCCACGCCATCGTCACGGGAAGCTCGGGAATACGGAAGTCGAGGTCCTGGTCCCACGCGTTCAGCATGACGAGGAAGCTCTCATCGACGTCGCGCTGGCCGCCCGGCGTATAGAACTCGCCGGCGGCGCCGCCCAGCACATAGGCGAGCGAGAGCGCCACGGGATTGTTCCAGTCGTCGATGGTCGCCTCGCGCCCCTCGGGTGTCATCCAGGTGATGTCCTTGAGCCCCGCTTCCGACACGGTCTCACCGCGGAAGAAGCGCGGGCGCGAGAAGACGCGGTGCCGGCGGCGCAGGTTGACGAGAAAGCGCACGAAATCGCGCAGCCGCTCGTCCTCGGGACGGATGTGCTCCCAATCCGTCCAGGAGAGGTCATTGTCCTGGCAATAGGCATTGTTGTTGCCGCGCTGCGTGCGACCGATCTCGTCGCCGGCGAGCAGCATCGGCACGCCCAATGACAGCAGCAGCGTGGCAACGAAGTTGCGCTTCTGCTGATCGCGTAGCGCCGCAATCTCGGGATCGTTGGTCGCTCCCTCGGCGCCGCAGTTCCAGCTCAGATTCTCGTTGTGGCCGTCGCGGTTCTCTTCACCGTTCGCCTCATTGTGCTTCTCGTTGTAGCTGACGAGGTCGGTGAGCGTGTATCCGTCATGGGCGGTGATGAAATTGACGCTCGCCCAGGGTCGCCGCCCATTGTAGCCGAAGATGTCGGAGGAGCCGGCCAAGCGCGAGGCAAGCTCGCGCGCGACGCCATGATCGCCCTTCCAAAAGCGCCGCACGGTATCGCGATATTGCCCATTCCACTCGGCCCAGCCTGGGGGGAAGTTGCCGAGCTGATACCCTCCCGGGCCCACATCCCAGGGCTCGGCAATGAGCTTCAACGGCGAAAGCACGGGATCCTGGCGCACCGCCGAGAAGAACGGGCTATCGCGGCGATACTCGCCCTGCCAGCGCCCCAGCGTCGGCGCCAAGTCGAAGCGGAAGCCATCGACATGCATCTCGCTCGCCCAGTAGCGCAAGCTGTCCATCACCATCTGCAGCACGCGAGGGTGGTCGAAGTTGAGCGTGTTGCCGGTGCCGGTGCAGTCGGCATAGAAGCGCCGATCGCCTTCGAGGCGGTAATAGGCGGCGTTGTCGATGCCGCGGAAGCACAGCGTCGGCCCCATATGGTTGCCTTCGCCGGTGTGGTTGTAGACGACGTCCAAGATGATCTCGATGCCGGCATCGTGGAGACGCTTCACCATCGTCTTGAAGTCGGCGATGGCGCCGCCATCGAGAAAGCGCGGATCGGGCGCGAAAAACGCGATGGAATTGTAGCCCCAGTAATTGCTGAGGTGGTTGTGAACGAGATGGCGCTCGTCGAGCGCGGCATGGACCGGCAACAGCTCGACGGCGGTCACGCCGAGCTGGAGCAGGTAGTCGATCACCGGAGGCGAGGCCAATCCCGCAAACGTGCCGCGGCGCAAGGGATCGATGCCGGGATGACGCATGGTCATGCCGCGCACATGAAGCTCGAGGATGATCGTCTCTTCCCAGGGCGTGTGGGGATGGCGGTCGTCATCCCAGGTGAAGGCGGTGTCGATCACCTGACATTTCGGCATGCCGCGCGCATTGTCGCGGCGGTCGAAGGAGAGATCCTCGCGCGCGCTGCCGACGCGGTAGCCGAAATGCGCGTCGCTCCAGCGGACCGCGCCGTGGAGCGCCTTGGCATAGGGATCGATGAGGAGCTTGTTGGGGTTGAAGCGATGCCCATCCTGCGGCCGATAAGGGCCGTGCACGCGGTAGCCATAGAGCAGATTGGGCCGGGCGTCAGGCAGATAGCCGTGCCAGACCTGGTCGGTGTATTCGGGCAAGCGGATGCGCGCCACTTCATGGTGGCCGGTGACATCGAAGAGGCAAAGCTCGACCGCCTCGGCGTTCTCGGAGAAGAGCGCGAAGTTCACGCCCTTGCCGTCCCAGGTGGCGCCGAGCGGATAGGGACGGCCCGGCCAGACCTCGGTGCGATGCTCCATCAACCGCTTCCCCGCTCATGCACGAGGATGAGCGTGGCGAGCGGCGGCAAGGTGAGGCGCAGCGACTGCGGATGGCCATGCGAGGGGTGCGCCTCGGCGACGACGAGCCCAGCATTGCCGAGGCCGCTGCCGCCGTATTCGATGGCGTCGCTGTTGAAGCGCTCCTGCCACCGTCCACCGCGCGGCACGCCGAGACGATAATCGTGGCGCGGCACCGGCGTGAAATTAGAGACGACGACGGCCACGTCTTCGGGATCGCGGCCGCGGCGGATGTAGGAGAGCGTGCTCTGCTGCGCATCGCCAGCATCGATCCACTGGAACCCTTCGGGCTCGGTATCGAGCTCGTGCAGCGCCTTGAGCGACGTGTAGATCCCATTTAGGTCGCGCACCACCAGCTGCACGCCGCGATGCATGGGATCGGCGAGGAGGTGCCAGTCGAGGCTGTGGTCGTGGTTCCACTCGCGCTCCTGCGCGAACTCGCCGCCCATAAAGAGGAGCTTCTTGCCGGGATGGGTCCACATGAAGCCGTAATAGGCGCGGAGATTGGCGAAGCGCTGCCAGCGATCGCCCGGCATCTTGCCGAGGAGCGAGCCTTTGCCGTGCACCATCTCGTCGTGAGACAGCGGCAGGATAAAATTCTCGTGGAAGCCGTAGAGCAGGCCGAAGGTGAGATCGTTGTGGTGATATTTGCGATGGATGGGATCCTGCGACATGTAGCGGAGCGTGTCGTGCATCCACCCCATGTTCCACTTGTAGCCGAACCCCAAGCCGCCGAGATATGTCGGCCGCGACACCATGGGCCACGCCGTCGATTCCTCGGCCGCGGTGGTGGCGCCCGTGCCGGTGCCGAAGACAAGCTCGTTCATGCGCTTCAAGAAGGCGATCGCCGCCAGATTCTCGCGCCCGCCATATTCGTTCGGCACCCACTCCCCCGCCGGGCGGCTGTAGTCGAGGTAGAGCATCGAGGCGACGGCATCGACTCGGAGCCCATCTGCATGGAATGCCTCGATCCAGTAGCGGGCGTTCGAGAGCAGGAAATTCGCCACCTCGCGGCGGCCGAAATTGTAGATGTAGGTGTTCCAGTCGCGCTGAAAGCCCTGGCGCGGATCGGCGTGCTCGTAGAGCGCAGTGCCATCGAAGCGCGCGAGCCCATGCGGGTCGGTCGGGAAGTGACCCGGGACCCAGTCGAGCAAGAGCCCGAGCCCGGCGCGATGACAGGCATCGACGAAGGCGCGGAAATCGCCGGGCGCGCCGAAGCGGCTCGTCGGCGCAAAGAGCCCGACCGGCTGATAGCCCCAAGAGCCGTCGAAGGGATATTCGCTGACGGGCATCAGCTCGAGATGGGTGAAGCCCATGTCGCGCGCATAGGGCACAAGCTCGTCGGCGAGCTCACGGTACGTGAGGTAGCGCTCGCCCTCCTCTGGCTGCCGCCGCCACGAGCCGAGATGCACCTCGTAGATCGAGATCGGCGCGTGCCGGTCGTTGCGCTGCCAGCGATTCTCGATCCAGTCGCGGTCCTCCCAGCGATGCGCCGAAGGCTCGGCCACGCAGGAGGCGGTGCGCGGCGGCGGCTCCGCGCATTGTGCATAGGGATCGGCCTTGAGCGGCAGGAGCGTGCCGCTTTCGCCAACGAGCTCGTACTTGTAGACGTGTCCGGGACCGAGACCGGGAACGAAGATCTCCCACACCCCCGCCGCATGGCGGAGCCGCATCGGGCAACGCCGCCCGTCCCAATCGTTGAAGTCGCCGACAACGCTGACGCGCTTTGCATTGGGCGCCCAGACCGCGAAACTGACGCCGGCGACACCCTCATGCTCGCGGCAATGCGCGCCCATCACGTTGTAGCTTTCGTGATGGGTGCCCTCGGCGAGGAGATGAATGTCGAGATCGCCCAGCACCGGCGAGAAGCTGTAAATGTCGCGAAATTCGCTGGCACCAAGTGCGCCCTCGGCCCGGAGGCGATACGCGAAGCGGGGTCGCTGTCCCAGCATGCCCGACCAGAGCCCGTCCGGATGAACGCGCGCGAACTCGCTCGCGAACTCGCCGCTCGCCGCGTCGATCACCCAGAGCCGGTGCGCCCAGGGCAGAAAGACGCGGACGGTAAGATTGTTCCCGGCCTTGTGCATGCCGAGATAACCGAAGGGATCGCTGCTCCGCGCTTCGAGGATCGCGCGCGCGCCGGCGCTAAGCGTTGCCATCGCCTTTTCCCTGCGCCCCGATCAAGGCGAGCACGCCCGAGAGCGGGATCGACACCCAAGCGGGACGCTGCGCCAGCTCGTACTCGATCTCGTAGACCGCCTTCTCGAGCGTGAAGAAATCGAGGAGCGCGTCGGCTTGATTCGGCGGCGGCATCGAGGGAGCGCCGTTCATCGCTTCGCGATAGCCGCGCAGAAACGCGTCGGTAACCCCGCGGCGCCACTCCTCGGCCCGTTCCTGCAACACGGGAAGGGCGGCCGGTTGAATGTCCGCCATCTGACGCAGTGCGGTCGCGGCGGCGTAGGCATAGGAGCGCAGCATGGCCGCGACATCGCGCAGCGGCGAGCTCTTCTGCCGGCGGTCGGCGATCGGCCGCAGCGGCTCGCCCTCGAAGTCGATGATCGTGTAGTCGTTGCGCACCGCGAGCACCTGACCCAGGTGATAGTCGCTGTGATAACGCGTCTTCATTGCCGCGATCTTCTCGGGCAAGAGGTCGCGGAGCCGGCCGAGAAGGCGCTCGCGCTCAGCGAGCAACCGTTCAGCGAGCCCTTGCGCGGTGGCGGGCAAGCTGCCAAGCCGCGCGCTCAGCGTCGCCAGCATGCTCTCGGTCGAGGCGAGCGCGCGCGCCCGCCAGGACGCCACGTCCTCGGGCGTGGTCGGCTCGGGCGCGAAGGCGGGATCGGTCGGACCTTCCGGGCAGAGCGCGCGATGAAGCTCGGCCGTGCGCTGGCCAAGCTGCGCGGCGAGGTCGAGATAGAGCGGATGCGCCGTCGCCTCCGGCGTCGCGGAATCGGGCGGCCGCGCCTCTGCCGGCGCCATCAGCAAGGCCTCATCGAGATATCGCGCGAGATAGTTGAGCGCCTGCGCCCAGGCGCTGTCCTGATTGCGCACGAAGGCGAAGAGC
Source organism: Allostellaceae bacterium (assembly GCA_035945115.1). Classification (GTDB taxonomy): domain Bacteria; phylum Pseudomonadota; class Alphaproteobacteria; order ATCC43930; family CGMCC-115725; genus DAHUYF01. The sequence goes on along the minus strand of DASZAN010000066.1, from coordinate 15,772 downwards.
ACGCCGAGTGCGATCTCGTCGCCGTCCCGCGGCCGGAAGCGGAACCAGCCGAGCAACGGCGGCGTCGCGGTAAAGCGCGCCTCTTCCGTGAGGAAGCGCGCCATCTCGACTTCCGGATTGACGCCCGGAGCGAGCCGGCGGTAGAGCTTCAAGACAGCGTATTCCTCGATGAGAACCGAGCTGTTCGACTGCTCACCGCCGATGCGCCGCACCACGGGACTTGCTGGTCGTTGCGCCTGCGCATAAGCAGCGGTGGGATCGAAGCGGATGGCGCCCGCGGGTGTGCCGATTTCGCGCGCGTCCCCGATCGCCTCCGCCACCGCCACCGCGAACGCAGGATCGGCCACCGCGTCGTAGATGGCGCCTTCTCGTCGCGCCCGGCGGGAGCGCGCCAAGGTGCACGGCAAGAGCGCGGTGCGCTTCTCGCTCGCCTCCTCCTCCCAGCTGAGCGCCAGCGGCAGGAAATAAAGCTGTCGTCCCGCTTCTCGGAGCGCCACCTCGACCAGGGTGATGAGCCAGTTGGCATCGCGACCGGAGAATTCGATTTCGGCGACGGCGGCAGCGCTGTCGATCCGGCGCCCTTTGCCGGCGTACCAGCGCTGGTTCGGCAGAAAGACCGGCAGCACCTCGGTCTCGAATTGCCGTCGGTTGTGGCGATCGAGCAGGCTCGTCCAGCCGCTCGCCAGCACCAGGGTGATGAACTCAGGCAACGCTGGCGGCGCGCGCCACGCGGGCTCGTCCGCCGGCACCTGGTCGAGCAGGAACCAGTAGAAGCCGTGGCCGGGCAAGGTCAGCAGGTAAGGAAGATCGCCGATCGGCGGGAAGACGCTGCGGCCGAAGAGCTCCACCGGCACGCGCCCCTTGTAGCCGGAGAGATCGAGCTCGACCGCCTGCGGCGCGCGCGCCAAGTTGAAGACGCAGAGGATCGTCTCCTCGTTGTGGGAACGGAGATAAGCCAGTACCTTGCGATTGGCGGGATAAAGAAAGCGCTGGTCGCCGCGGCCGAAGGCGAGCCGCGCCTTGCGCACGGCAATGAGCCGCTTCATCCAATTGAGGAAAGAAGACGGCGAGCGGCTTTGCGCTTCGACATTGACGGATTGATAGCCGTAGACGGCGTCCATGATCGGCGGCAGATAGAGCTGGGCCGGATCGGCGCGGGAAAAGCCGCCGTTGCGATCGGGCGACCATTGCATGGGCGTGCGCACGCCGTCGCGGTCGCCCAGGAAGATGTTGTCGCCCATGCCGATCTCGTCGCCGTAGTACATGACGGGCGTCCCCGGCATGGAGAACATGAGCCCGTTCAGCAGCTCCATGCGGCGGCGGTCGTTTTCCATGAGCGGCGCGAGGCGGCGGCGGATGCCCATATTGAGCCGCGCGCGCTTGTCGGTGGCGTAGAAGTTCCAGAGATAGTCGCGCTCGCGATCGGTCACCATCTCGAGCGTGAGCTCGTCGTGATTGCGCAGGAACACCGCCCATTGACAATTCGCGGGGATGTCCGGCGTTTGGCGCATGATGTCGGTGATGGGATGGCGATCCTCCACCGCCACCGCCATGAAGATGCGCGGCATGAGCGGAAAGTGGAAGGCCATGTGGCATTCATCGCCCTCGCCGAAATACTGCAGCACGTCTTCCGGCCACTGATTGGCCTCGGCGAGCAGCATGCGGTCGCCATAGCGGCCGTCGAGCGCGCGGCGCAGCCGCTTCAGGATCGCATGGGTCTCCGGCAGGTTCTCGTTGCTGGTGCCTTCGCGCTCGATGAGATAGGGCACGGCGTCGAGCCGCATGCCGTCGACGCCCATGTCGAGCCAGTAGCGCATGGTGCGCAGCACCGCCTCCACCACGTGCGGATTGTCGAAATTGAGATCGGGCTGGTGCCCGTAGAAGCGATGCCAGTAATACGCCTGCGCCACCGGATCCCAGGCCCAGTTCGATTTCTCGGTGTCGAGAAAGATGACGCGCGTGCCCAGGAACTTCTGATCGGTGTCACTCCAGACATAATAATTGCGCCAGTAGGAATCGGGCTTGGCGCGGCGCGCGCGCTGGAACCAGGGATGCTGATCGGAGGTGTGATTGATGACGAGCTCGGTGATGACGCGGATGCCGCGGCGATGCGCGGCGCGGACGAAGGCGCGGAAGTCGCCGAGCGTGCCATAGGCGGGGTTGACGCTGCGGTAGTCGGCGATGTCGTAGCCATCGTCGCGCAGCGGCGAGGGATAGAACGGAAGCAGCCAGAGCGCGGTGACGCCGAGATCGGCGAGATAGTCGAGCTTGCGCGTCAGCCCCTGCAAGTCGCCGATGCCGTCATCGGTGGTGTCGAAGAAGGCCTTGACGTGCAGCTGATAGACGATCGCGTCCTTGTACCAGAGCGGATCGGTGACGAGCGCGGAAGGTTGGGCGGCGAGCCGGGTATCGGGCATTGGGCCGAGCGTGATCCGGAAAAGGAGTGGTGGACGGAGGCAAAATGACTTCTCCCGAGGGGTGAACGGCCCCGACGCGTGAAGGTTTCAACCTCCGCGACAGGTCGCCCCGCCGAGTCGCCGCTCGACTAGCGGCGGAACCGCATGTGCGGACTTGCCGGCGGCGCCGCCGCCATCTCGATTTCCGCATACACTTTATGGCAGTTGCTGGCGATGCGCGGCGACAGCGGCTGTCCACTGAAGATCGCGCCGCGGAAGATGCAGCGCTCGAAGATCGTCGCTTCGACCTCGTCAGCGACGAAAATGTCGCAGCCCTCGAACGAGCAGTGGCGAAAAGCGAGGTCGCCCGCCGCGCGATCGATGCGAATCCTGGCGCCGGCCGTGAAGCATGCATCCTCGATGATTGCCGTCATCGATCAGCCTCCCTCGCTGTGGCAACGACCATGAAGGGACCGCCGCCCTTATCTCCCGTCTTCCATTCAAACTGAACGCGTCCACCGGCGGCAAGGCCGGCGGTATCGAGCTCGGCAGCGTGAAAGCCGAGGCCCGTCTCCACTGTATCGGTCTCCGACATTCGCTCGCCCTTCTCGACGCCCCAGCGTACCCGCGCCGGGAGCGGCAGCGCGAGGACGAGGCGCGCGCCCTGGGGGAACACGCCGATGGGCGCGGCGGGCGACCAGAAAGCACGCTGCGGCACCGGTCTCCGGCCGCGATAGCGGCGCCAGACGCCGCTCGGACGGTCCACCGGCCGGCCCAGCTGACGCGAGATGACGAGCTTCGCGAATTCGGCGTGCGCCCAGGCAAGCGGCCGCGCGGAACCGCTCGGCCGGCCGAAGAACAGCCCCCGTGCCGGGATCGGCGCACCATCCCAGATCTGCTCGGGAATGAGGCCAAGCGAGCTCGACATGCCGCACATCGCCTGAAGATAAGCCAGCGGGTCGCCTCCGGCCGCGACCTCGTAATGACCGCGCTCGCCGGCGAGCAGCGGCCACGGCCGGCCGCGGCCGGGTCCGTCATAAGCGCGGCCGTCATCGTGCTCGCCATAGCCGTCGCCGATGTAGCGCCGCCAGGCGGGCCCCGCGGGCGTGTCGACCTTGAGGAGCTGATCGGCGACGGTGATGCTGGCGCGAACAAGGGGATCATCGGCCGCGCGGAGACCGAAGCGCACGAGGTGAAGGAAATCAGTACCAACCAGCTCGCCGGCAGGCAGCGCGGTCTGCTCGCGATGATTGCGGAGAGTGATCGATTGCCGCATCGCGGCGGCGCCCTCGCTCAACACCGCCGCCGGCGCGATCCGCACGTAATAGCGCTCGACGCCGCAGCGCCGGGCGAGCTCGGTGCCGGAGACGGTGAGCCAGCGCTCGATGCTGCCGTTCCAGAAATCGGCAAGATCGAGCGCCCAGGGCTGCGCCTCTTCCGGCAAGAATGCGGCGCCCTCGACGAGGGCGGCGATGGCGATCGCAAGCGTGAAGGCGTTGATCCCGGCATTCTCCTCCCAACGCTCCTGTCCGGTGACCGGGCCGTTCGCGGCGATGAAGCTCAACGCGCGACGGACCATCGCCTCGATGCGGATGCCGCCCAATGCGTCTCTTTCGGCGAGCGCCGCGGCGAGCAGCACGGGAAAGGCGGTCTCGTCGAGCTGAAGCCCTTCCCAGAACGGTTTCCCGCCAAGCCATTGATTCTGATTCCAATGACCATCGGCGTGCTGCGTGGCGATGAGGTAGCGGAGTGTGTCGCGCGTCTCCTGCTCGGCGCCGAGCGCCAGCAGCGCGCCGGCGCAGGCGACGAGATCGCGCGGCCAGACGAGGTGATAGCCGCCGCGCTCTTCGCCGCTGTCGCCCCAGGGGATGCTGAGGCTCGCCACCATGGCGCCTGGATAGATCTTGTCGAGATGCGATTTGAGGACGATTGCCGAGGCCAGGAATTGGTCGGCGAGAGGCGTCGGCAAGTCGAGCGGCGGCGCATAGCGCTCGCTGCGGCGCGCATGCCAGCGCTCCCATTCGGCGATATGCTGGCGCAGGATGTTCTCGAACGGCTGCAAGAGGCTCGCGATCGCCAGCGTCGCCGCCGACTCGGCGCTGCTGCCGAAGCCGAGCGCGAGCGAGCCTTGCCGCGGCAAAGCGCCGATCAGCGCGACATTGCCGGGACCCGCATTGGCATACTGCCAGGTGAGCGCGCCGTTCCGTGCAAAGTCCTGCCAGCCGTCGCTCGTTCCCACATAGCCGACGCCGGCCGCGCCGAGGCCATCCTCCTGTCGCTCGTCCGCGACGGCGAGCGCGAGCGCGAAGGGACCTTGGGTCGCCGCCAGGACCCGGCGGCCGGCGCGCGATACGATCGCGGCGCGGTTCGCGTGACCGGTGGCGCCGAGATGCGGTGCCGCGATGACATAGGGCAGAAGATCGCCATCCCCCTCGAGACGGAACTCGATCGCCAACACGTCGCGGCGCGGGTCGGGTGAGACGCGCAGGCGGAGCTGATAACGCTCGTGCCGGTGGGTGATTTCGAAAGCGGGCACGCCGGGCGCGAGAAAACGGATGTCGTAGCTGGCGACCCGCTTGACCTCCGCCCAGAAGCCTTTGCCGTCGGCGACGATGAAGCCGAGGTCGCGGATTTGCGGAATGTCGATGCGCGGAAAGTAGACCTCGTTGACGATGCCGTGGCCGAGCGTGAACCAGAGGCGTGGCGGACCGAGGGGACAGCCGACCGCGTCCTTGTCGCTGCTCGTCCAAGTGGGCGGGATGCCCGGCTGTCCCGGTGCATCAGTCTGCGGGGTCGCGGCCTCAGGCATCGTCTCCGCCTACCCTTCGATCCGGAAAATCGCTGCGGGATTCACCTCGGGATCGAGATGGATGCGTTGGCGTGCGCCGCGCCAGCGATGCTCGCTGCCGCTCAGAAGCTCCATTGCCGTGAATGTAGCGCCGTCATCGATCCGCAGTGCCTGAAGCGGCAGCTCGATCACCGTTTCACACGCGGCGGAGGGATCGAGATTGACGGCAACGAAGATGCGGTTGGCGCCGTCCTCGCTGATTTTGCCGTAGAAGAGCACGCGCTCGTCCTCGGCGGGATAAAAGCGGAGATTGGTGAGCTGGTGCAGCGCCGGATTGTCGCGGCGGATGTGATTGATCGCGGCGATATCCCCTTTGATGTGGCCCGGGCGATCCCAGTCCCACACTTTGTACTCGTACTTCTCGGAATGGAGATATTCCTCGCTTCCCGGAATGGCGCGGTTCTCGCAAAGCTCGAAGCCGTTATAGATACCGTAGCTGGGCGAGAGCGTCGCCGCGAGCACGAGGCGGATGCGAAACGCCGGTCGGCCGCCTTCTTGCAGGTGGACCGGCAGAATGTCGGGCGTATTGGTGAAGAAGTTCGGCCGGAAATACTCCTTCGCCCAGCCTTGCGCGAGCTCGGTGCCGTACTCGGTGAGTTCCTGCTTCGTCACGCGCCAAGTGAAATACGTATAGGACTGGGTGAAGCCAGCCTTGGCGAGCGCGCGCATCATTTTGGGGCGCGTGAAGGCCTCGGAGAGGAATACGATCTCGGGATGCCGGCTCTGCACCTCGCGAATGAGCCACTCCCAGAAGGGAAGCGGCTTGGTGTGGGGATTGTCGACGCGGAAGATGGTGACGCCTTCGCCAATCCAGAACAGAATGACATCGCGAAGCGCAAACCACAGCCCCTCACGATCGGGATTGTAGAAATCGACGTTGACGATGTCCTGATATTTCTTCGGTGGATTCTCCGCATATTTGATGGTGCCGTCCGGCCGGAAGACGAACCACTCGGGATGCTCGGCGATCCACGGGTGGTCCGGCGCGCATTGGATGGCGTAATCGAGCGCCACCTCGAGACCGAGGCCGCGCGCCGCGGCGACGAAGCGGCGAAAACCGTCGAGGCCGCCGAGATCGGGATGCACCGCCGTGTGGCCGCCTTCGCTCGACCCGATCGCATAGGGGCTGCCGGGAGCGCCGGGCTCCGCCGTGAGCGTATTGTCACGTCCCTTGCGGTTGACGCGGCCAATGGGATGGATCGGCGGAAAATAGACCACGTCGAAGCCGAGCGCGCGGATCTCGGGAAGACGCTCGGTGCAATCGTCGAAGGTCGCGCCCTTGCCGGCGACGCGCCCTTGGCTGCGCGGAAACATCTCGTACCACGCGCCGAAGCGCGCGATCGGCCGATCGACGATGACCTCGAACTCGCGATGGTAGCGCGTGGCGGCGCTCCGCTCGGGCCAGCGCGTCACCGCCTCGAAGAGGAGGCGCGAGAACAGGTTCTCGCGGCGCACCGCCGCATCGCCGCTGTCGACATCGCGCAGCAGCCGCGTGAGGAGCGCGCGATCGTCGCCTTCGGCGCGCGCCGCAGCGGCCGCGACGAGCGCGCGCCCTTCTTCGAGATCGACCTCGATCGGCTGATGCGCGTCGCGCTTCTTCAGTGTGTCCGCGCGCCACGAGGCGAAGGCATCGGTCCACGCCTCGATGGTGTAGCGATAGCGCGTGTTCTCCGTGAGCGGCACGTGACCCACCCAGCGATCGTTGTCGTGGAGCCGCATCGGCGCCGTCCGCCATGCTGCGTCCCCGGCCGTGCGCCAAAGCACGGCGGCAGCGAGCGCGTCATGGCCGTCACGAAAAATGTCGGCCCAGACCGCGAGCGTGTCGCCCACGGTTCGCTTCACCGAAAAACGGCCGCCATCGAGTTCGGGATAGACTTCCTCGATGTGAATGCGCGCCTTCGCCGACCACTCGCCCGGCAGGTCCGCATCCCCGCGGGTGTCGCGGGGAAGGAGCGGACGGAGCAGCGGCACGGGTGGCCGCGCCCGGAAGACGCGAAAGGCGAGCGGGTCGAGGCGGAGCCGCAAGCCGATGCCACGTTCGGCTGCGCCCGGCGTTGTTTCCTCCAGCAGCGAGCCGCTGAGGCCGGCCGCTTCGAGCAGCCGATCGGTTGCGATCTCCCGCGGCTCGCCTGCATCGCTGTTGAGCAGGATGAAGGCGCTCTCGCCACTGACGATCCCGCGGCGCATCAGCACGACCAGCGGGTCCTCGGGCGATGTCAGCCGACCCTGCGGCCCATCTTCATTGAGGGCGGGCGTCGCGCGCTTCATCGCATTGATGGCGCCAATCGCGGCGGAAAGGTCGAAGCGCTTCGCCTCCGCCGGATGCGGCCGCGTCTCGACGACGTCGAGCCGGCGGGCCCAGCCGAACTCGTAACCCATCGGCATCATCACGCCCGCCGAGAAGACCGCGGCAAAGGCATAGGAAAACTGGTAATGCCGCTCGACCGCCGCGGGATCGCTGATGCCGCGCCGCTCGAGTTCGGTGACAAAGCGCTCGGTGTCGTGGCTCTCGGGAAAGGCGATCGAGGGCGCGATGGCGCGGAAGCGCTCATACTGATCGAGGAGCCAGGGGCTCTTGAAATCCCACCATTTGCTGCTGTTGAAGAGGTAGTCGAAGCCGGCGTCGGCGAGCGCCACCACCTGCTCGAGCCGCGCGCCCAAATTTTCCGCGCAGAAGACCACGTCGGGCGCCGCGGCGCGGCCGGCGGCGATGAGCGCGCGCCAGACGCGCGCCGGCACCTTGTAGGCGGCATCGCACCGAAAGCCGCGAAAGCCCAGCCGCACATGGTGGCGGGCGAGCTCGGCAAAATATGCGACGATCTCCAGCTCGGCCTCGTCGCCGCGATACTCGAGCTCGGCGAGGTCGCCCCAGACGGTGACCTTGGTGGCATCAGCCGGATCGATGGCGGAGGGCGAGCGCAATCCCCCGCCGGGCTCGCGGGCAAACCAGTGCGGATGGCGCGCGGCAAGCTCGCTGTCCTTCGCCGTATGATTGACGACGAGATCCATCATCGCCAGCAGCCCGTGCTGGCGGCACGCCGCGGTGAAGCCGGCGAGCAACGCATCATCAGGTTCGCTCGCCCCGCCGCGGAAGAGCGGATTGAGACGGTCGTAGTGCTTCACCGCATAAAGGCTGCCGGAGAAGCCCGGCGCGTGAAAAGGATTGACATAAACCGCGTTGAAGGCCATCGCCGCGATGCGCGGCAGCTCCGCCTGCCACGCGTCGATCGAGCCCACGAGCGTCGGAAAGAGATTGTAGATGCGGAGACCTTCGGCCACCGGCACCGTTCCCCCTTCCCGCATCGCTGCGTCGTTCGTTCGCTCTGCTAACGCGTTTCGATCATTCATCGCCGACGACGCGCGCGTCGCGCGAGACAATCGAGAACCCGAGAGGAAGAAAGAGGCGCCTGTGGCCTGAGTTCCCCCAGCCTGCCCCTCCGGCTCGTTTTCCTAGGTCCGAACCGGGGACGCGATACATGCGTTCCATCGCGCAGAATTTGGTGCGGCAGGGGAGATCGACATGGCCGGATCGACCTCCTGCGCGTCTATTGCACCGCGCCGCCACAGGGTGCCTTGTGCGGACGAACGGCAATCTGCGCGTCAAGTTCCAGCCAATCGCTCGCGGCCCGGCTTCTCGAGGCAACGCCTCGCCGGAGGCGTGTTCCGCCGGGAACTCGAATGCCGAACCGGACGTTGTGAACGGGTTCTCCAGCACTCCATCCCCGCGGGAGATGCGGCAAGCATCGTGATCAGTAGAGACGAGCTCCATGCCTATGTCGACGGCGCACTGCCGCCGGTGCGGCATTTCGCGGTCGCCCTCTATCTCGCCGAGCATCCGCGCGAGGCCGCCGCGGGTGAGGCCTTCCGCGCGCAAATCGCGGGTATGAAGGCGCTCTTCGATCCCGTCCTCGACGAGCCCATCCCGTCGCGGCTCCGGCAATCACTGCCCGGGCCGTCGGCACGGCGCAGGCCGCCCTCGCTGCGGGTGATCGCCGCCAGCATCGCCGCGGCGCTGGTCGTTGCCGGGGGCGCTGTTGTCGCCGAGTCACGCTTGGCCACGGTGAGTGCCAGCGCTATCCAAATTCCCGCCGCGGTGCGCAGTCAGCCACCGGCCGAGCGGCGGCTTCCGGTGCTGCCCCCGCCTGCCGGCGGACCGAAACGGCCGCACGCCGCTGACATTTAGCCGAAGATCTTGGCGCCGCGGCCAAAGAAGAAAGGCCGCGCGCCCTTTTGGGTCCGGCCGAGTTGCGGGTGGCAAAACCACCGACAGGGAGACGTTGCCAAAGCCGGGCGGAGGAGGTCGGATGCCTGCCCAAGAGCGCCCGGCGGCTCCCGGCAGCAGCGCGGCTTGCGCGCTTACCTACCGCCAACGAACAATCGAACGAGGGGGTTCCTCAGGCGCCGCGACGGGCCGCCTCGATGGCAAGGGAGTGCACGCGACCGCGCGAGCCCGCCCCGAAGCCAAGCGCCGCCCGGCGCGCGGCGAAGCGCCGCGCGGCAAGCCGCGACGGCTCCGAGCGCTCGGGGCTAATACCCATCAGCTGCCGCAGCATCTCGCGGCCGCGCGACAAGCGCGAGCGGATCGTGCCGACGGGAACATCGAGCACAGTGGCGACTTCCTCATAGCGCATGCCTTCGAGCCCGACGAGGAGGAGCACCGAGCGCTGCTCTTCCGGGAGCTTGGCGATGGCGCGTTCGAGGTCGCGGAGCTCGAGCCTCTTCCCCTGGTTGGGGACGGTGGTTAGCGCCGGCTCATTGTCGGAAAGGCCGACCGCCGACCCTTCGCGCACCGCGCGGCGGACGTGATTGACATATTGATTGTGCAAGATGGTGAAGAGCCAGGCGCGGAGATCGGTCCCTTTCTGCCACAGATGGACCTTGCTCAGGGCACGCGCGAGGCAATCCTGGACGAGATCGTCAGCCGCGTTGGCATCGCGGGTCAGGGCGCGAGCGTAGCGCCTGAGGCGCGGAATCTCTTCCTCGATCTTGCGACAAATGTCCACCATCCCAAAGGCTCCTTCGCGCATGCCGCTGGCGCGCGGCTTTTTGGTTCAACGGAAACGTCGTGGATGCGTTTGACTGTAGCCAGAGCCTGTAATCGCTTGATGTCAGCCGGGAAGATTTTATGTAATAAATTGTAACAGCCTGTAAGCGTTGGCGTGCTCACGCAATGAGCACAACACAGGAAAGGGTGTTGCCACCCCCGCGATATTGCATCGTCACCAAAGATACGCCACATTGGGCTTCAGCCATGAAAGAGACAGGCCACATCCTTGTGGTGGACGACCAGAAGGAGATATGCGAGGTCGTCCAACAATATTTGGCGAGCGAGGGGTACCGGGTCAGCGCCGCCAATGATGGGCCAGGCATGCGCAAGGTCATGGCGCAGGGCCCAGTCGACTTGGTCATCCTTGATCTGATGCTTCCCGGAGAAGACGGCCTAACGCTCGCCCGTGAGTTGCGCGAGCAATCCTCGGTCGGCATCATCATTCTCACCGGGCGCGGCGAGACGGTCGACCGCATCATCGGCCTCGAGATGGGCGCCGACGACTACCTGCCGAAGCCCTTTCATCTTCGCGAGCTCTTGGCGCGCGTCAAAAGCGTGTTGCGTCGCGCCTCCATGCGATCGCAAAAGGAGCAGCCGGGTGGCACTCGCTCGCGTGCGCGCTTTGCCGGCTGGCATCTCGATCTCGCGACGCGCGAGCTGGTCTCGCCCGATGGCGGCGAGGTGCGCCTCACCACCGGCGAGTTCGACCTCCTCGCCGCCTTCGTCAACAACGCCAATCAGGTGCTGAGCCGCGACCGGCTGCTCGATCTCGCCCGCAACCGCGAGGCGGGACCCTTCGATCGCACCATCGACGTGCAAGTCGGGCGCTTGCGCCGCAAGCTCGAGCCCGATCCCGCGCGGCCCACCATCATCAAGACGGTACGCGGCACCGGCTATATCTTCACCCCCACGGTCGAAGTCCTCTGATCCGCTGAAGCGGGGCGCAGTTGACGCCCCTGCTCCCGACGCACCACTCTCGGCCCATGACCGCTGCCGCGCCCGCTCGGCAGGACGAGCGTGCGCGCCGGCACGCCGCCGTCCTTCCTTATCTCATGCTCTCGCTCACCATGATGTGCTGGGCGGGGAATTGGGTGGTGGGCCGCGCCGTGCGCGGCGTCATGCCGCCGGTAGCGCTCACCTTCTGGCGCTGGACCATCGCCGCGCTGTTGCTCGCGCCCTTCGTGCTGCCGCGGCTGCGCGGTAAATCGCCGCTCCTTCGCCAGCACTGGCGCGTGCTGGCGATCCTGGGTTTCGCCGGCGTCGCGCTCTTTCAGTTCCTCATCTATTTCGGCCTGCGCCTCACCACCTCGGTGAACGGCATGCTGATGAACTCGGCGATGCCGCTGTTCATTCTGCTCATCGCCTGGCTCGTCGATCGCGACACGGTGACCCCGCGCCAGCTCGCCGGCATGGTCGTGTCCTTCACCGGCATTCTCGTCATCCTCAATCACGGCGAGGTGGCGACGCTCCGGCATTTCACCTTCAACCCCGGCGACCTCCTGATCCTCGCGGCCATGCCGGTCTGGGGCATTTATTCCGTGGCGCTCCGCCGCGCCCCGCGCGAGCTCGATCCGCTGAGCCTCGTCTTCGTCGTCGCCGTGATCGGCATCGCCTTTCTGCTGCCGGCCTATCTCGCCGAAAGCGCCGTGTTCCAGCCGGTGCAATTGAGCTGGCCCGCCCTCGCCTCCGTGCTCTACGTCGCCGTCTTCGCCTCGATCGTCGCCTATCTCGGCTGGAACGGCGGCGTCGCGCGGATCGGGCCTAATCGCGCCGGCTTCACGGTGCACCTTCTGCCGGCCTTCGGCACCGTGCTCGCCATCATCTTCTTGGGCGAGGAGGTGCACCTCTTCCACGCCGTCGGGATCGCAGCCATTCTCGTGGGCGTGTGGCTCGCGAGCAGCGCACGTCGCGCCGCGTGACCTATTCCGCGGCGGCGCGTGCCGCGCCGGCCTTGCCGTAACCGCCACCACCGGGCGTCTCGATCACGAAGACATCGCCGGCTTCCATCTCGACGGCATGGGCGCCGCCGAACTCCTCACGGCGGCCATCGGCGCGCTCGACCCAGTTGCGACCGACCGCGCCGGGTGCGCCACCGGCAAGCCCGTAAGGCGGGACGCGGCGGTGGCCGGAGAGGATCGCCGCGGTCATCGCCTCGCGGAAGCGGATGCGGCGGATGACACCATTGCCGCCGCGATGCCGTCCGGCGCCGCCGGAACCGCGGCGGATGGCGAAGCTCTCCAACAGCACCGGAAAACGCCATTCCAGCACTTCGGGGTCGGTAAGGCGGGTGTTGGTCATATGCGTATGAATGGCGTCGACGCCATCCTGGTCGGGGTCGGCGCCGGCGCCGCCGCAGATGGTCTCGATGTATTGATGGCGGGCATTGCCGAAGGTGAAGTTGTTCATCGTGCCTTGCGACGCCGCCATTACGCCGAGCGCGCCCAACAGCGAGTCCGTGATGTATTGCGAGGTCTCCACATTGCCGGCGACCACCGCCGCAGGGTAGCGAGGCCGTAGCATCGAGCCCTCGGGGATCACCAGCTCGATCGGCTTGAGGCAGCCGTCATTCAGCGGAATGTCGCTGTCCACCAGCATGCGCAACACGTAGAGCACCGCGGCACGGCAGACCGCCGACGGCGCGTTGAAGTTGGTCGGATGTTGCGCACTGGTGCCGGTGAAGTCGATGCGTGCGCGGCGCTGCTGCCGGTCGATCGAAATGGCGACACGCACCACGGCGCCGTCATCCATCTCATAAGCGAAGCTGCCATTCCTCAGCACGCCGAGCGCGCGGCGCACGGATTCCTCGGCATTCGCCTGCACGTGCCGCATATAGGCCGCCACTACCGGGTGGCCGAAATGCCGGACCATTCGATGCAGCTCCTGCACGCCCTTTTCGCAAGCAGCGATCTGCGCTTGGAGATCGGCGATGTTCTGCGCGGGATTGCGCGAGGGGTAGCGGCCCGAGCTGAGCAGGTCGACCATCGCCTGCTCGCGGAAGCGGCCAGCGTCGACCAGCAGGAAATTGTCGATGAGGACGCCTTCCTCCTCGATGGTGCGGCTCATCGGCGGCATCGAACCCGGCGTCGTGCCGCCGATATCCGCCTGATGCCCGCGCGCCGCCACATAGAAGAGCGGACTGCCGCGACCCTCGCGATCCCCCTCGGCGAAGACCGGAGTGATGACGGTCACATCCGGCAGATGCGTGCCGCCATTGTAGGGTGCGTTCAGCACGTAGACGTCGCCGGGCCGCATGCCACGACCATCGACGCTCCGGCTGCGGGCGCGGATCATGGTGGCAACGCTTTCGCCCATCGAGCCCAGATGCACCGGGATATGCGGCGCGTTGGCGATGAGCCCACCCTCCTCGTCGAACAACGCGCAAGAGAAGTCGAGCCGCTCCTTGATGTTGACGGAATAGGCGGTGTTCTGCAGCGCCACACCCATCTGCTCGGCAATCGCCATGAAAAGGTTGTTGAAGACCTCGAGCATGACCGGATCGACCGTGGTGCCAAGCGCGACGCGCCTCGGCAGCGCGACAACGCGCTCCAGCACGAGATAGCGCCGCCGGTCGAGGGTGGCGCGCCAACCCGGCTCGACGACGGTCGTCGCCGTCGCCTCGCGGATGATCGCCGGTCCGTCGACGGACTGCCCCGGCTCAAGCGCGTCGCGGTCGAAGACCGGCGCCTGATGCTCACTACCCGCGGCGAACATCGCCACTGTCGCGAGCGGCGCCGGCTTCGTGCGTTGAGCTTCCTCGGGATAGACGCGATCATCGACAAGCTCGGTAGCGCCCACCACCTCGACCGAGACCGCCTCCACCACCAACGGCTTCTCCGCCATGACGAAGCCGTAGCGCTGCTTGTGCGCCGCTTCGAAGGCGGCGACGATCGCCGCGCGGTCGCCATGATCGACGACCAATGGCGTGTCGGTGCCCTCATACTTCACATGCGCCTTGCGCAGCACGGTGATGCGCTTTTCCTCGATGCCTTGGCCCCGCATTTCCGCGGTGCCGTCCGCCGCCAAACGATCGAGGGCGTCCGCAAGCTGCGGCATCGCCTCGTCGGCAAGACGCGCTTCGACCGCCTGCTCGCGCAAGGTGCGGAGATCGGCGAGGCCCATGCCGTAGGCGGAGAGCACGCCCGCGAAGGGATGAATGTAGACGCGCTTCATGCCGAGCGCGTCGGCCACCAGGCACGCATGCTGTCCGCCCGCGCCGCCGAAGCAGCAGAGCGTGTACTCCGTCATGTCATAACCGCGCTGGATCGAGATTTGCTTGATGGCGTTCGCCATGTTCTCGACGGCGATCTTGAGAAAACCGTCGGCCACCTCGACCGGCGTGCGGCGATTGCCGGTCTCGCGAGCGATTCGCTCGGAAAGCTCGGCGAACTTCGCGCGGACGATCGCGTCGTCGAGCGGTTCGTCTCCGGCGGGCCCGAACACCGCCGGGACGAATCGCGGCTGCAGCTTGCCGAGCATGACGTTGCAATCGGTCACCGTCAGGGGACCGCCGCGGCGGTAGCAAGCGGGACCCGGATTGGCGCCGGCCGATTCCGGCCCGACGCGATAGCGCGCGCCGTCGAAGAAGCAGATCGAGCCGCCGCCCGCCGCCACGGTGTTGATGTGCATCATCGGCGCGCGCATGCGCACGCCCGCCACCACCGTCTCGAAGCTCCGCTCGTACTCGCCGGCATAGTGCGAGACGTCGGTCGAAGTGCCGCCCATGTCGAAGGCGATGATCTTGCCGAAGCCCCCCATCTCCGCCGTGCGCACGGCGCCGACGATGCCGCCCGCCGGCCCCGACAGGATCGCGTCCTTGCCCTGGAAGCGCCGCGCGTCGGTAAGCCCGCCATTCGACTGCATGAAGAAGAGCCGCGTGCCGCCGAGCGAGGATGCGACCTCATCCACGTAGCGCCGCAGGATCGGCGAGAGATAGGCGTCAACAACCGTGGTGTCGCCGCGGCTCACCAGCTTCATCAGCGGGCTCACCTCGTGACTGACAGAGACTTGCGTGAAGCCGATGCGGCGCGCGATCGCCGCCGCCTCGGCCTCGTGAGCCGGAAAACGATAGCCATGGAGAAAGACGATCGCGATGGCGCGAATGCCGCTGCGATGGACCGCGGCGAGATCGGCGTCGAGCGCCGCGCTATCGAGCGCGCGCAGCACCTCGCCTTCGGCCGTCACCCGCTCCTCCACCTCGACGACGCGCTCGTAGAGTTGCTCCGGCAGCACGATGTGGCGGGCAAAGAGCTTCGGCCGGTTCTGATAACCGATGCGGAGCGCATCGCCGAAACCTTTGGTGATGACCAGCGCGGTGCGCTCGCCCTTGCGCTCCAAGAGCGCGTTCGTCGCCACCGTCGTCCCCATCTTGACGGCGTCGATGGCACCGCTTGGGATCGGCGCCGCCGGCGCCAGCCCGAGCAACACGCGGATGCCAGCGATCGCCGCATCCTGATAGCGCTCGGGATTGTCGGAAAGGAGCTT
>DASZAN010000065.1:0-45109 GCA_035945115.1 Allostellaceae bacterium | reverse complement strand
AGGGGGGAGGGGGATTCACCGTGCTTTCCCTTCCCCCCTTGAGGGGGAGGGCTAGGGTGGGGGGTGATCCCACAAAGACTTTCCCTCGCATTTCCTGATGGCCGATGCCACCGCCATAACCGCGCCGGCGACGCCGGCGGTGCTCTTCGGCAAGCTCAGCGCCACGCTCCGGCGCGGCGAGATTGCGCTCGCGCTCGCCGTGGTGGCGATCCTGGTCGTGCTCATCCTGCCGATGCCGACCTGGCTGCTCGACATCAGCCTCGCGCTCTCGATCACCTTTTCCGTGCTGATCCTGATGGTGGCGCTCTTCATTCAGCGCCCGCTCGAATTCTCGACATTTCCGACCGTGCTCCTCATCGCGACGATGCTGCGGCTTGCGCTCAATCTCGCCTCGACCCGCCTCATCCTGAGCCAAGGCCATGAGGGCACGGCTGCCGCCGGCCACGTCATCCAGGCCTTCGGCGGCTTCGTCATGGGCGGGAATTTCGTCATCGGCGTCATCGTCTTCACGATCCTTGTGGTGGTGAATTTCGTCGTCATCACCAAGGGCTCGGGACGCATCGCCGAGGTCGCGGCGCGCTTCAGCCTCGACAGCATGCCCGGCAAGCAGATGGCGATCGACGCCGATCTCTCCGCCGGCCTCATCAACGAAGAGACGGCGCGCAAGCGCCGCAGCGAGCTCGAGGACGAAAGCAATTTCTACGGCGCGATGGACGGCGCCTCGAAATTCGTCCGCGGCGACGCCGTCGCGGGCTTGCTCATCACCGCCATCAACATCGGCGCCGGCATCCTCATCGGCATCGTCCAGAAGAACCTCTCCTTCGCCCAGGCGACGCAGACCTACACGCTCCTCACCGTTGGCGACGGCCTGGTGACGCAAATTCCGGCGTTGGTGGTGTCGACCGCGGCGGGCATGCTCGTCTCCAAGGCGGGTATCAGCGGCTCCACCGACAAGGCGCTCTTCGGCCAGCTTTCGGCTTATCCCGCGGCGCTCGGCGTCGCGTCCTTCCTCATGCTCTCGCTCGCGGTGCTGCCGGGCATTCCCATGTTGCCGTTCCTCGCGCTCTCGGCGCTCACGGGCGGTGCCGCCTGGAAGCTCACCGAGCATCGCGAGAAGGCAGCCGCCGACGCGGTGGCGGCCGAGCAGGCGAAGGCGACGGCGCCGCTCAAGGAAGAGCCGATTCAGACGGCGCTGCAAATCGATCAGCTTCGCCTCGAGCTCGGCTACGGCCTCTTGGGGCTCATCAACAGCGACCACGGCACGCGCCTTACCGATCAGGTTCGCGCGCTGCGCCGCCAGCTCGCTGCCGATGTCGGCTTCATCATGCCCTCGGTGCGCATCCAGGACAACCTGCAGCTCCCCGCCAACACCTACGTCATCCGCGTCAAGGAGATCGAAGCGGGCCGCGGCGACCTTCGCCCCAACATGCTCCTCGTCATGGACCCGCGCGGCGGACAAATTTCGATCCCCGGCGAGCCCACGGTCGAACCCACCTTCGGCCTTCCGGCACAGTGGGTTCCGGAAGCGAACCGCGAGGAAGCGACCTTCCGCGGCTACACCGTCGTCGAGCCGCAGACCGTGATCACCACGCATCTGACCGAGGTGATCAAGGACAACATGGCCGAGCTCCTCTCCTATGCGGAGACGCAGAAGCTCATCGACGAACTCGACAAGAGCCATCAGAAGCTCATCGCCGACATGGTGCCAAGCCAGATCTCGACGGGCGGCATTCAGCGCGTGCTGCAGAATCTCCTGGGCGAGCGCATCTCGATCCGCGATCTGCCGACCATTCTCGAGGGCATTTCCGAGGCCTGCGGCTACAGCCGCAACGTCAGCGTCATCACCGAGCATGTGCGCGCCCGCCTTGCTCGCCAGATCAGCGAGGCCCACACCAACGAGGCGGGCTTCATCCCGATCGTCAGCCTCTCGCCCGCCTGGGAGCAATCCTTCGCGGAGGCGCTCACCGGCCAAGGCGAGGAGCGCCATCTCAGCATGCCGCCAAGCCGGCTCCAGGAATTCATCGGCGCGGTGCGCAGCACCTTCGAGCGCCATGCGATGCAAGGCGAGACCCCGGTGCTACTGACAAGCCCGGCGATCCGTCCCTATGTGCGCTCGATCATCGAGCGCTTCCGGCCGATCACGGTGGTGATGTCGCAGAACGAGGTGCATCCCAAAGCGCGCATCAAGACGCTCGGGACGATCTGAGGCGGAGCTGACGGGCGATGCGTCTCAGAACCTTCACCGCGGCGAGCATGAGCGAGGCGATAGCGCTGGTGCGCGCGCGCCTCGGCGGCGACGCCATCATCGTCTCGACCGAGGAGGGCGATGACGGCTTGATGCGCGTCACGGCCGCGGTCGAGCCGGCGGAGTTTCCCCCGCCGAGCACCGGCCCCGACGTCATCGACGCGCTGAGCGAGGCGCTCGCCGCGCATGGCGTCGCTCCCACGCTCGTCGAAAAGATTCTCGGCGCGGCGCTCCCCTTCGAAACCGAGGACCCGCTGCTGGCGCTCTCGGGCGCCTTTACCTCGGTGTTCCGCTTCGCGCCGATCGACGCCAAAGAGCGGCCGCTGCTGATGGTGGGGCCCCCCGGCGCCGGCAAGACGGTGTCGATCGCCAAGCTCGCCGCTCGCGCCGTGATGGCCGGAAAGCCGGTACGCCTCGTCACCGCCGACATCGTGCGCGCCGGCGGCATCGAGCAGCTGGAAGCGTTTGCCCGTGTCCTTAAGCTGCCGCTCCACCGCGCCGAGAGCGCGCCCAGGCTTGCGCCGCTCACGCGTCAAGGCTCCCCGCAAGAGTTGCTGCTCATCGATACGCCCGGCATCAATCCCTACAGCGCCGGCGACCGCCGCGAACTCACGCTCCTCCTCGAGGCGAGCGGTGGCGAGCCCGTGCTGGTGCTGCCGGCGGGCGGCGACAGCTTCGACAGCATCGAAATGGCGCGCATCTTCCGCGATTTGGGCGCAAGCCGCATGATCGTCACGCGGCTCGACATGGTCCGGCGTCTCGGCAGCGTCGTCGCCGCGGCCGACGCCGTCAACCTCGCTTTCGCCGAAGCCGGCGTCTCCGCCGACATCGCCAGCGGCTTGGCCCCGATCGATCCCGTCGTCCTCGCCCGTTTCCTCTTGCCGAAGCCGGCGCCCGCGCTGCGGCAAGCCAATGCAAAGAGAGGTTCCCAATGAAGCCCGCTCCGATCGCGGCAGCGTTGCCCACGGCGGCCGCCGTGCCACACAAGCGCAACATCATCGCCGTCGCCTCCGGCAAAGGCGGCGTTGGCAAGACGTGGTTCTCGATCACGCTCGCGCACGCCATGGCGAAGTCGGGCAAGAAGGCGCTGCTCTTCGACGGCGACCTCGGTCTCGCCAATGTCGACGTGCAGCTCGGGGTGACGCCGGACCACGATCTCGCAAGCGTCATCAGTGGCGACGCGACGCTCGCCCAGGCGGCGACGCGCTATGACGGCGGCTTCGACATCATTGCCGGCCGCTCCGGCTCCGGCGGCCTCGCGACATTGCCGGCAAGCCGCTTGCTCACGCTGCGTACCGAGCTGCATCTCCTCGCGCAACAATATGATTGGGTGGTGCTCGATCTCGGTGCCGGCATCGAGCGCACCGTGCGGCTCCTCACCCAACAGTCGCACGCCTGCCTCGTCGTCACCACCGATGAGCCCACGGCAATCACCGACGCTTACGCCTATATCAAGGTGACGGCGCTCGAGAAACTTGCCGACGGCATCCAGATCGTCGTCAACATGGTGGCGAACCAGCGCGACGGCGAGCGCGTCTATGGCACCGTCCTCAAAGCTTGCCGCGAATTCCTCAAGATCGAGCCGCCGCTCGCCGGCATCATCCGCCGCGACGATCACGTGAAGGACAGCATTCGCCGCCAGGTGTCGCTCTTGACGCGGCATCCCGGCAGCGAGGCGGCGCAAGACGTGGAGGCGATCTTCCATCGCCTCGACGACGGTCTCTGAGCCGAGCGGCGGGAACGCGCGATGGCCGACACGGTAGCGGGCCTCCCCTCGCTCGGCCTGTCGTTCCTCGCCGGCGCGGCGCTGCCGACGCAACTCGTCATCGAGCTGGCGCAACAGCCCCCGTCGGCTCTTCTCGCCGCTGCCATCGTCAACGCTGTCGTCATCGGCCGCGGCAGCAACGGCACGCTGCTGCTCAGCACCGATAGCGGCCCGCTGACACTCAAGACGAACCTCTCGCCGCCGCCCGGCAGCAAGGTGCAGCTGCGGCTGCTGCCGGGCACGCCGCCGGCGGTGACGATCCTCCATGTGGAGAGCGGCGAGGCGCCACCGCCGGAACCGGCGGCGCCCCTCGCCTCTCCCTCCGTCAGAACGCCGGCGCCGACCGCGGCCACTCCCGGCGACGCGCCACCGGCGCGGCTCGATCTCGGCACCGAGGTCACCGCCAGCGTGATCGCACCGCCGCCCAACCCGCAGCTGGGCGACCCGCCGCCGGGCACACGATTGCTGCTGCGCGTGGCGCTGCCGGCACCGACGGCACCATCCGACGCCGGTGCGCCGAGCGCGCCCCGTGGCGCGTTGACCGGCACGGTGATCGAGAGCCCACCCGGTGTCTTGACGCGGACAACGCTCAACACGCCTTTCGGCATCGTGGGCCTCGATAAGCGGCTCGCCCTGCCGCTCGGCACGCCGGTCAGCCTCGCGCGCCTCGCCGTGCTGCCGCCGCTTTCACCCTCGGCGAGCCTCGGCACCGGCATCGTTGTCGACGCCAAGGTGATCGCGCCGAGCCCCTCTGATCCGACCGCGGCGCTCGCCGCCGGCACGCGGCTCGTCGCGCGCCTCACCGCAACCCCGCCGCTTCCTGGCATCCCCCCGGCAGCAGCGGAGCCGATCCTTTCAGCGACAGTCGCGCCCGGCCCGAGCGGCGAGACCGTGCTCGATACCCCGATCGGCCTCTTGACGCTCGATCGACGGCTCAATCTTCCGGTCGGTACGGCGCTCGGCCTGCAGCGGCTCTCCTTGGCAGCGCCCGATCCACCGAGTGAAGCGCCGCTGGCGCAACGCAAGAGCTGGCCCGCACTCGACGAGGCGTTGCAAGTGCTCGATCGCGCCGCGCCCGACCTCGCCGCGCGCTTGCGCAGCGATCTCATGCCGCGTTCGGGGGCGCAGCTCGCCGGCACGCTCCTCTTTCTCGTCACCGCGCTCAGCAACGGCTCGTGGCCGAGCAGCAAGGCGACCGCGGCACTCGACGCCGCAGGCCATCGCATACTTCACACGAAGCTCGACGGCGACGTGACCGAGCTCCGCCAGCTCTCACAGTCGCCGAGCGGCGATTGGCGCATTTTCGTGTTGCCGCTGCTCGATGGCGGCGTCGTGCGGCCAGTGCGCCTCTATCTCCGCCGCCGCCAGCCGGGCCGCGATCCCAATGGTCAAGGCGCGCGCTTCGTGCTCGACGTCGATTTGAGCCGGCTCGGCGCCGTGCAGCTCGACGGGCTCATCCGTCAGCAGCGCTTCGATCTCGTGCTGCGCAGCCACCGCGCAATCCCCGCACAAATGCGCCAGGAGATCACGCGGGTCTTCCACGACGCGAGCTCGGCCGCCGGGCTCTCCGGCGACATCATCTTCACCACCGCCTCGCGCTTCGCGGTGGCGCCGCTTGAGGCACTGGGGCGCCATATCGGCGTCCAAGCGTAAGAGATGGCCGCCCAAAAACGACGTTTCGATACCCGGCCGCCGGCGCCGAGGCAATTGATCGCCTTCCTTCAGGAGATATTCCCGAACTTCGGCGACGACGACGTCATCCGAGAGGCTGAATCCTCCGACAATGGACTGCACGCGGTCATGCGCGCTTTTGCCGGCTATCTCAGCGCGAGGCGAACTGAGCCCGCGGCGCACCAACTTCGCTCCCTGGGCCATCTGCTCGATGAAGCCGTGGCTTTGGACGATCGTCTAGAGGAAGCCGTGTCCACGTGCCTGCTCGAGCATCTGCGCCAAATCGATCACTACAAGGCGCTTGCACCATATCTTTCGCCGCGAGCCAAAGCGCGAACCCGCGCTTGAGGCTATGGCTTGTCGTCGCGGCGCCGACGGACGGCATCCTGCGCGGTTCACTGGCACAACGTGCGCGGCTCGTTGCAGACGCTTGTCGAGAGAGTTACCCTAGGGTAGGCGCGGCCCGCACTCCGCGCGCGGCGAGGCCGCGAAGTGTGACCCTGGAGGGGAGAATGAGCCCTCATCGCAGTCCCAGAGAAATTCGTGCCGATCTCAATCATCCCATCATCGATGCCGACGGCCACTGGATCGAGTATGTCCCGGTCTTCGCGGAGAGAATGCGCAAGGTTGCCGGCGACAAGGCGGCAGACGGCTTCCTCGCCAGCCAGCGGCGTATCCCCGATGCGCTCCGCCTGTCGATCGCGGAGCGAAAGCAGCGGGGGATCGCCATGGAAGGTTATTGGGCGCGCCAGTCCACCAACACCCGCGACCGCGCCACCGTGATGATGCCGCGCATGCTTTACGACCGCCTCGACGAGCTCGGCATCGATTTCGGCATCATCTACCCGACGGCCGGTCTCAGCATACCCCGCATCGCCGATGACGAGACGCGTCGCGCCGTGGTCCGCGGCTTCAACATCGTTACGGCCGAATATTTTGCGAAGCTCGACGACCGGCTGACGCCCGCCGCCGTCATCCCGATGCACACGCCCGAAGAGGCGATCGCCGAACTCGAATTCGTGACGACGCAGCTCGGCGCCAAGGTCGGCATGTTCGGCAGCGGCATCGCGCGCCGCGTACCGGCAGCCGAAAGCGTCGATCCGTCGCGCGCCCGCGCTACCGTCGCCTACGATCAGCTTGGTCTCGACAGCGACTACGACTACGACGTCGTTTGGCAGAAATGCCGCGAACTCGGCATCGCGCCAACCTTCCATACCGGCGGCCGCAGCTTCGGCCTGCGCAATTCGCCGAGCAACTTTACCTTCAACCACATCGGTCACTTCGCCGCCGCTGGGCACGCCGTTGCCAAGGCGCTCTTTCTCGGCGGCGTGACGCGGCGCTTCCCCGAGCTGCGCTTCGCCTTCCTCGAAGGCGGAGTCGGCTGGGGCTGCCAGCTCTTCGCCGATCTCGTCGAGCATTGGGAGCGGCGCGGCCGTGCCGGCATCGCCTATATGGACCCGAAAAAGCTCGATCGCACGCTGCTCAAGAGCCTCGTCGACAAGTACGGCTATGACGACATCGCCGCCGAGTTGGCTCGGCGCGACGGCTGGCCGAGCCGCGAGGAAGACGAACTCACGGGCGGCGTCCCCGTGCTGGACGACTATGCGGCGTGCGACATCACCCGCAAGGAGGACTGGGTCGAGCTCTATGCCAAGCCGTTCTATTTCGGCTGCGAGGCCGACGACCGCATGAACGTGACGGCGTTCGGACGGGCGAACCCGTTTGGCGCCCGGATCAATGCGATGTTCGGCTCGGATATCGGGCATTTCGACGTGCCGGACATGCTGCAACCCGTGCCCGAAGCGCATGAGCTGGTCGAAGACGGACTCATCACGCCGGACGATTTCCGCGACTTCACCTTCGCCAATGCCGTGCGGCTGTGGGGCACGCAGAACCCGCGTTTCTTTGCGGGCACGGTCGTCGCCAAGGAGGCGGCTGCGGTGCTGAACGCTGCCCCGGCCCGCGCTGCCGCCGAATAGCCGCCAAGTATCGGCTGGCACTTGAGCCAATAGCGGACACGCGCAAGCCGTCGTTGTTCCCTTGTGAGTACGCGCCCTAAGACGGGTCGTCGCTGCGGCGGCGGAACCCCTCGGCACCGAGATCGTCGAGCACCCGCTGTTGGCGCCGCTCCTCGCGCTCGTTCTCGAGCCGCGCGCGGTTGGCGGCGGTGATCTCGTAGCGCTTCACCTCTTGAAACGCCTCCGCTAAGGCCTCCCGCGCCTCGGCGATCTGCTGCGCCACCTCGGCCTGCGATTGGCGGAGCTTGCGGCGCCGCTCGATGAGGTTGCGCGCATATCCGGCATAGACATAGGCGGCTTCGGGCGAGGCGGCGACCAGCGCCTGCTCGCGCGCATTCTCCTCTTCGAGGCGCTGCTCGTCCTCGCGAAGCCGCACCGCCAACCCTTCGAGGTTGGCAAGATGGCGCTTGCGCTCGTCGAGCTGCCAGCGATAGAGGCGAATGAGGCTCTCGATCGCGCTCATGCCAAGGGCGCTTGCAGCAGCGCCGCGAGCTGATCATAGCCGCTCGCGAGATCGGCGCGCTCCTCCCTCGGCTGCGCGAGGAAGGCCTCGATGAGCGGATAGCGGCGGATCGCCTCGTCCACCTTGGGATCGCTGCCGCGCTTGTAGGCACCGAGGCGGATGAGCTCGGCCATATCCTCGTAGGTCGAGATGAACTGACGCGCGGCGGCGACGATGGCGTTCTCGCCATCGCTGTTGCAGGCGGGCATGGTGCGCGAGATCGAGCGGAGCACGTTGACGGCGGGATAGCGGTTGCGCTCGGCGATCGCGCGCTCGAGCACGATATGGCCATCGAGAATGCCGCGGACGGCATCGGCGATGGGTTCGTTGTGGTCATCGCCTTCGACGAGCACGCTGAAGAGGCCGGTGATCGTCCCCTTCCCCGTTCCGGGTCCCGCCCGCTCCAGCAGCTTCGGCAATTCGGCAAAGACCGTCGGCGTATATCCCTTGGTCGTGGGCGGCTCCCCCGCGGAGAGACCGATCTCGCGCTGCGCCATGGCAAAGCGCGTCACGCTGTCGATGAGGCAAAGCACGTCGCGATCGCGATCGCGGAGATATTCGGCAATGGCGAGCGTGAGGTAGGCCGCCTGGCGGCGCATCAGCGCCGGCTCATCCGATGTCGCCACCACGACGACGCTGCGGGCGAGGCCTTCGGGGCCGAGATCGTCCTCGAGGAATTCCTGCACCTCGCGCCCGCGCTCGCCGACCAGGCCGATCACGGTCGCATCCGCCGCGGTATACCGGGCGATCATCGACAGCAGCACCGACTTGCCGACGCCCGAGCCCGAGAAGATGCCCATGCGCTGGCCGCGACAGCAGGTAAGGAAGGTGTTGAGAGCGCGGACGCCCAAATCGATCTTGCCCTGGACGCGGCGGCGGGCATGCGCCGCGGGCGGACGTGCGCGAAGCGGATAGGGGGTGGCACCCTGCGGCAGCGGACCCTTGCCGTCGATGGGCTCGCCCATGGCGTTCACGACGCGCCCGAGCCAAGCCTCGCTCGGGAAGATGGCGGCGGGGCGTGGCGCAGTCTCGACCTTGGAGCCAAGGCCGATCCCGTCGAGCGCGCCGAAGGGGAGCAGCAGCGCCTTGCCGCCGCGAAACCCCACCACCTCGCAGGCGAGCGTCCGCCCCTCGCGACCTTGCACTTGGCAATGCCCACCGACCGTCAAGTGGCGCGGCAGCCCGCCCACCTCCAGAAGCATGCCCATGACGCCCGAGACGCGGCCGAAGCGGCGGTAATCGGGAATGTTGGATATTTCATTGAGCAAGCTGTCGGGGTTCACGACCGGCATGAAATCTCGCGCGGAACTCGGGCCGGCGCATCATGGCCGAGGGGCGCTTAACCTCTGGTTAAACACGATGGGTTGCCGCCCGTGCTTCACGATCAGATTGCAACCGCTCCGACAATGACCTGCACCTCCCCAAACTTTTTTCTCCGTGGTTAACCCGGCATTAACTCGCGTTGGTAAGAATGATTAAAGCCGGTTATGGTTGAGCAGAGCTTTGCATAAGCGGAGGCTGGGGATGCGCGTGCTTCTCGTAGAAGATGATTCGGCGACCGCCGCCAGCATCGAAATGATGCTGCGCGCCGAAGGCTTCATTTGCGACACGACCGATTTGGGGGAAGACGGTCTCGAGATCGGCAAACTTTATGACTACGACATCATCATTTTGGATCTGATGCTGCCGGATATCGACGGCTACGAAGTCTTGCGTCGCCTGCGCGCCGCACGTGTGCGCACGCCGATCCTCATCCTTTCCGGCCTCGCCGAGCTCGATCACAAGATCAAGGGCCTAGGCTTCGGCGCCGATGATTTCCTCACCAAGCCCTTCGATCGTCGCGAGCTCATCGCGCGCATCCAAGCGATCGTGCGCCGCGCCAAGGGCCATTCGGAATCGGTGATCCGCACGGGCAAGCTCACCGTCAACCTCGACAGCCGGACGGTCGAGGTGGAAGGCGCGCCACTCCATCTCACCGGCAAGGAATACGGCATTCTCGAGCTCTTGAGCCTGCGCAAGGGGACGACGCTCACCAAGGAGATGTTCTTGAACCATCTCTATGGCGGCATGGACGAGCCCGAGCTCAAGATCATCGACGTTTTCGTTTGCAAGCTGCGCAAGAAGCTTGCTACCGCCACGAAGGGCGACAACTATATCGAGACCGTCTGGGGCCGCGGCTATGTGCTGCGTGATCCGCCGGTCGAAAGCGCCAACGCGCAGCGCAAGCTCGCCAAGGTCCAGTAACCGCACCCATCGTTTTTGCGGCGGGGGAGAAAACGGCCGCGTCTTCGGACGCGGCCGTTTTTTTGCCGCTCTACGCCATGCGATCGAGCGTCTTCTTCATCACCGCCATACCCGTCGCGATCGCGGCCGCGATCGTTTCGGCGGCTTCATCGGGAAGAAAATCCGCCGTCCAGACGACCCGCGTCAATCCGCCCTCGGCGGTGAAAACCGCGACTGCCGCGTTGTAGTGGGTCGTGATTCCGCCCTCGGCGGACCAGACGAGCCGCTTCGCCGCGTCGTCGATGGTGATGATCGGCTCGCGGATCACCATGCCATTGCCGAAAGTGACGATGCGCACGCGCCCCTCGAGCTTCGTGTCGATGACGAAGCCGGGCACGAGGCGCGTGTGGAGCGCGCCGATGTCGCGAATGGCGTCCCACACGGCATGCGCTGGCGCTCGAGTGACGATCTCCTTGCGAACGGATGCCATGGCCGCTAGCTCAGCTGGCCACAATAAGCCTCGAGGCGATATCCGTCGGGGTCGATGACGAAGGCGGCGTAGTAATTGTCGCCGTAATCGGCCCGGAGTCCGGGCTTGCCGTTGTCGCGTCCACCCGATGCCAAAGCCGCCTTGTGGAAGGCGTCGACACTCTTCCGGTTCGGCGCATCGAAGCAAAAATGAAGGCCTGAGGCGGGATCGGCTTTGACGGGGCTCTTGCTGTGGCTGATCCACAGCACCACGCTGTCCTTTCCGTATCCAAGCGAGGTGTCGCCGCTGCTGAGGCAGGCGTAACCCAGCGGCGGCAGCACGGCATCGTAGAATGCCTTCGTCCTCGCGATATCGCTGACACCGATCGAGAGGTGATTGATCATGAGCTCTCCTCCAAGTCGAAGTTTGGTGGAAGGCTATCTGCTGTCGGCGTTCCGGCGCTTGGGGAAAATTGCTATTTTCCGCCGATGAACACGGACGTCACCAATCGATCAGTACCGCGTCGCGATCATTCACCGTCAGCGCCACCCACTCTGCGCACGATCGCGGATGGCCGCGGCTGGTGCATCACCGAATACGTCTGTCATGCCGGACCGGGCGACCGCGCCGTCGAGGAGCGGCACGGGTCCTTCTCCATCGCTGCCGTCATGGAAGGGCTCTTTCGCTATCGCGGCGAGACGGGGACCGCCCTCCTCCACCCCGGCGCCTTTCTCCTCGGCAATTTCGGCGCACCCTTTGAATGCGGCCATGATCATAACCACGGCGATCGCTGCCTCGCCTTTCATGTCGACTCAGACTACTTTGCGGAGATGGCCGCCTTCGCCGGCGGCAGCGCGGAACTCAGATTCAAGACTGCGATGCTCGGCGCCTCACCCGCGACGCTGCCATGGGTGGCGCGCACGCACGTGCTCCTCGAGCAAGCCGACGCCCTCGCGCTCGGCGAGGCCACAATGGAGCTCTTCGCGCTGACCATCGCCGTGCTCTCCGGCCATGTGTCGGCGCCGCAACGGATTTCCGCCAACGATGAGCGCCGCATCAGCCGCGCGCTCCATCTCTCGGAGCAAGCGTTTTCCGACCCCCTCACGCTCGATCAACTGGCAGCGGCAGCGAGTATGAGCAAATACCACTTCCTCCGCAGCTTCCGCCGCATCGTCGGCATGACCCCTTACCGGTATCTTTTGGGACTGAGACTGCGTCATGCGGCGGTCCGCTTGGCGCAATCATCGGCGCCGGTCTCTGCCATCGCCTTCGACACGGGCTTCGGCGATCTCTCCACCTTCAACGCGCGCTTCCGCCGTCATTTCGGCGCGAGCCCGTCGCGCTACCGGGCGCAATTGCGCAGAGCTTAGGGGTTCGCCGTGAGCGCATCGATCGCGCGGGCGCACGCTGAAGCCGGGATGAGACAGAGCTCAAGCGGTGCGTTTTTCCCTGTTGAGGCTCACCTTCCAAATGATGGCAGAGAACATGGCCCCGGCCGCGATCGCCGAGAGCCAGCCCAGCGGTTGTGACGGCTGCACCGAGAGCCAAGCGAACATGCCGGCAAGGCCGCCGACCAGTTGGGAAATAATCGAATCAAAAAGCCACATGGATTGGGCCTCCTTCGATTGGCGAACCCCTTCGAACAGAGAGACCGGCTACTGTGAGGTGGTCGAAACGAGAGCCGCGCTCAGACTGGAGACGGACGCGCTTTCTCACACCGCCGCGAGCTTCTGCGCCATGGCACTCGGCGAGAGGACGGGGCCGTAGATGCCGCGCTGCTCGGCCATGGCTTGGAACTTGTCGGTGATGCCGATCACCGTCTCGGCGCCGCCCAAATAAAGATAGCCATCTTGCGGGAGGATGCGCGCCACGCGCTCCAGCACCAATGTCTTCGTCGGCTGATCGAAGTAGATGAGCACATTGCGGCAGAAGATGACGTCGAAGGCGCCGAGCGAGCTGAAGTCGTCGAGCAGGTTGAGACAGCGGAACTTCACCATGCCGCGGATGGCGGGGTCGATCTGCCAGCGGTCGCCCTGCTGCTTGAAGTATTTGACGAGGAGCTGGATGGGGAGACCGCGCTGCACTTCGAATTGCGAATAGAGGCCGGCCTGGGCCTTTTCCAGGATCTCGGTCGAGAGGTCGGTGGCGGTGATCTCCACCTGCCAGCCCTGCAGCTTCATCTTCTCTTCGCTCAAGATCATCGCGAGCGAGTAAGGCTCCTGCCCGCTCGAGCAAGCGGCGCTCCAGATGCGGATCGACTTCTTCGCGGCCCGCGTCTTCAAGAGCTGCGGCAGGACGAAGGTGCGGAATTGATCGAACGGCACGAGATCGCGGAAGAAGAAGGATTCGTTGGTGGTCATCGCCTCGACCACGTCGCGCACGAGATCACCTTCCGGCCGCAGGCGGAGCGCGGCGATGAGCTCGTCGAGCGACTTCATGTTGCGCTTGCGCGCCACCGGCAGGAGGCGACTCTCGAGCAGATAAGCCTTGTCGCGCGTCAGCATCAAGCCCGAGCGCTCGCGCAGCATGCGGCAGAGGAGATCGAAATCTTCGCCGGTCATCGGGCTGCCCGCGTTGCGAATTTCGCGATGTAGGGACCGATCTCCTCGACCGGCAGCACGGCGCTGCAGAGGCCGGCTGTGGCGACCGACCCCGGCATGCCCCAGACGACGCTCGTCGCCTCGTCCTGGGCGACGAGCGTGCCGCCGGCATCGACGACGGTGCGGGCGCCGTTGAGGCCGTCATGCCCCATCCCTGTCAGCATGATGGTGAGAATGCGGCCGCCATAAACGGCGGTGAGGCTGCGCAGCATCGGGTCGACCGAGGGCCGGCAGAAATTCTCGGGCGGGGCCTTCGAGAGACGCACCACCTTGTCGCGGCCGGCGCTATCGATGGTCATGTGGAAATCGCCGGGTGCCACATAGATGCGGCCTTGCTTCACCGGCTCGCCATCGACGCCTTCGGCGGTGGGATAGCCGCTGCCGCGGGCGATGTGCTCGGCGAGGATGGTGGTGAAGGTGGCGGGCATGTGCTGGGTGATGAAGATCGGCTGCTTGACGCTGCCTTTGAGCGCGCCCAGCACGCGGAAGAGCGCCTGCGGCCCGCCGGTCGAGGAGCCGATCGCCACGACATCGGGAAATTCGCGGCCGGGCTGGCGCAAGGCGACGACGCGGCGCGCGGGATCGGCCGCCGCGTCCGGCGCCGCCGGGATCGGGATGGTCTCGGCCGCACTGGAGAAGCTCGCGCGATGCGGCGCCGCCGCGCCCGCAGCGCGACGGCAAGCCTGGCCGAGCGCCTTCACTTTGGCGAGAAGCTCGCGCTTGAATTCATCGGCGCTGGTGAGTGCCGCGGCACCGGGCTTCGTGACATAATCGGCGGCGCCGGCGGCGAGCGCCTTCATGCTGATATCGGCGCCGCGCCGCGTCAGCGTCGAGGCGATGATCACCTTGAGGCCGGGCTTCGCCGCCAGCAGCTTCGGCAGCGCGGTGAGCCCGTCCATGACCGGCATCTCGATGTCGAGGATGACGATCTCGATGTCGTAACGCTTCAGCGCGGTGAGCGCCATCTCGCCGTTGCTCGCCGAGACGAGGACCGCGACCTCGGGGTCCGCCTCGAGCGAGCGCGTGAGAAGACCGCGAATGACGGCGCTGTCGTCTACCACCATGAGGCGGTAGGGCGCATCGGCCCGCCCGCCGGGCGCACCGTTCGCGCGAGCAATGCCGGCCGCCCCGGCCAAGGTCATAGAAGCCCCACTTGCACGAACTTCGCCTGGAGGATGTCGCTGTCGAAGGGCTTCATAATGTATTCGTTGGCGCCGGCGCCGATCGCCTCCTGAATGTGCTGGAGATCGTTCTCGGTGGTGCAGAACACGACGACCGGTTGGTCGCCCCCCGGCGTGCGGCGAAGCTGGCGGAGGAACTCGATGCCGTTCATGACCGGCATGTTCCAATCGAGCAGCACCACATCCGGCATCTTCTTGAGGCAGGCGTCGATGGCGAGCTTGCCGTCCGCCGCCTCTTCGATGACGAAGTGGAGGTCCTCCAGGATGCGGCGCGCGACCTTGCGCACGACGCGCGAATCATCGACGATGAGGCAGGATTTCATCCCCATTCACTCCTTCACCGTCCGCGCGCGGCCTCAGGCGGCCTCGGCACGCGCGGAGAAATCAAGTACGCGCGCCACGTCGAGAACGATCAGCAAATTCTTGTCGAGGCGATAAATGCCGCCCGAGACCTCGCGCCACACGGGATCGAGCGTCGCGGGATTGCGCTCGGCCATCTCGGCGCCGAGGCTCAACACCTCGCCGACGGAGTCGACGAGCACGCTGTAGAGCTCGCCGCCATGATCGACGACGACGCTCATCCCGCTGCGACCTTCCGGGAGCGGCGGCAGGCGCAAGCGAGTGCGCAGATCGATCGCCGTGACAATGCGGCCGCGGAGGTTGAGCGAGCCCGCCACCTCGGGCGGCGCCAACGGAATGCGCGTGATGCGCTGCGGACCGAGCACGTCCTGGACCTGCAGCACGGGAATGCCGAAGAGCTGCCCCGCGACGGTGATTGAGACGAATTCGCCCTGCTCGCCCGCCGCCATGCCTTTGCCGCGGACCTCGTTCTCGCTCATGTCCTTACTCATGCCGCGCCTCTCTCGCCGTTGAGCGTCTCCGCCAAGGTATGGAGGAGCGCCTCACGGTCGAACTTGGCGACGTAGTCGTTGAAGCCAGCGGCGCGGCCGCGGTCGAGGTCGCGCGGCGTCGCATGTGAGGAGAGCGCCACGAGCGGCGTCTTCTGCCAGCGGCCCGCCTGCTTCACCGCCGTCGCGAACTCGAACCCGTTCATGCCCGGCATCTCGATGTCGCTGATGATGACGTCGAAGTCCGCACCGGCCTCGCAAAGGCTGAGTGCGCGATCGCCGGACTCGACGGTGGTCACGTCATAGCCCGCGACCGACAAAAGCGGCGTCAGCAGATTGCGGAAGAAGGGGCTGTCGTCGACCAGTAGAACGCGCTTGCCCTTATCGCTTTGGAACTCGCCGTCGCTGTGCGCCCCGAACCAATCGGTGAAAGCTTGCGTCAGATAGAACCCGGCATCGATGAGATCGGTCGCCTTGCCGGCGATGATGGCGCTGCCGATGAGACCGGGGCGGTCGACCGCCACCTCGATGTTGAGGCGGTCCTCGACGATGTCGACGATCTCGTCGACCATGAGGCCCATCGTGTGGTCCTTGTCGGCGAAGACCAGCACCGGCTGACGGCCCGAGGTGCCGGTGGATGCGCTCGCCTCGATCGTGACGAGCGGCATGAGCTTGCCGCGATACTGCACCACGGGCTTATCGTGGGAGTATTCGATCTGGGCGAGGTCGATCTCCTCGAGCCGCGCGATCAGCGCCAACGGGACCGCCTTGGGTGCGCCCTTGCCGGCACGGAAGAGAAGGAGGCTGGTGACGTCCTCGCGCGCACCCGCACGCGCTTGCGCGCTGTCGGTGCGCACGGCGCTCTCGCTCACGGTGATCTCACCCGTCGCGGCGGCGATGCCGTTGGGATCGAGGATCATGATGACGCTGCCGTCGCCGAGGATGGTGTTGCCCGAGAACATAGAAATGTCGCGCAGGATGGGCGACACCGGCTTGACGACGATTTCCTCGGTGTCGAAGACGCGGTCGACCATGATGCCGAAGGCATAGGTGCCGACCTGCGCCACGATGATGAAGGTCTCGCTCGGCTTTTCGTCGCGCTTGCCGAGCTTCAACAGCTCCTGCAGCGAGACCAGCGGCAGGAGGCGGTCGCGCAAGCGCAGCACCGGCGCATTGTTCAGCCACTCGATCGTCGTCTCGGAATTGGCGGACGCGCGCACCAGCTCGACGACGCTGATCTGCGGAATGGCGAAGCGCTCGCCGGCGCATTCGACGATGAGCGCCGAGACAATGGCAAGCGTGAGCGGAATCTTGATGACGAAGGTCGAGCCCTTGCCGCGCTGGCTCTTCATCTCGACGGTGCCGCCGATCTTCTCGATATTCGTGCGCACCACGTCCATGCCGACGCCACGTCCGGAGACGCTCGTTACCTTGGCCGCGGTGGAGAAGCCGGCCTTGAAGATGAATTGCTGGATCTGCTGCTCGGACATGGCGGCGAGATCGCTCTCGCTCGTAATGCCGGTGGCAAGCGCCTTCTGCTTGATCTTGTCGATGTCGAGGCCGCGCCCATCATCACCGATCTCGATGATGATGTGGCCACCTTCGTGATAAGCGTTGAGCGTGATGGTGCCGGTCTCGGGCTTGCCCTTGGCGGCGCGATCGGCCGGCATTTCGATGCCATGATCGGCAGAGTTGCGCACCATGTGCGTCAGCGGGTCCTTGATCATCTCCAGGACCTGGCGGTCGAGCTCGGTGTCGGCGCCGTGCATCTGCAAATCGATCTTCTTGCGCAGCTCGTGCGAGAGGTCGCGCACGATGCGCGGCAGCTTCGCCCAGGCGTTGCCGATCGGCTGCATGCGCGTCTTCATGACGCCTTCCTGCAGCTCGGTCGTGACATGGGAGAGACGCTGCAGCGGCGCACCAAACTCGCTGTCCTTTTGGCTGCGCAGAATCTGCATGAGCTGGTTGCGCGTCAGCACCAGCTCGCTCACCATGGTCATCAAATTCTCGAGGAGGTCGACGTTGACGCGGATGCTCTGCGCGGCAACCGCCGACTCCTTGGTCTCGGCCGCCTCCTTGACCTCTTTTTCCTTGGGCGGCTCTTTTGCTTCGCTCGCCACGGGCGGCGTGGGCGCAGCGGGCGACGGCGCGGCTGCCGTCGGAGCTACCGCAACCGGCGGGGCTGCCGGCGCGGGCGCCGCGGCGCGCGGCGCTTCCGCAACAGCCGGCGCCGCCGGGGTCTCGACAGGCGCCGCCGGTTTCGGCGCCGGGGCGGCGGCCTCGCCGCCAGCGGCAAGCTGGTTGAGAAGCTGGATGAGCTCGCCGTCGTCGCCCGCCGGCTCGGCTTCGTTTTGCTCGAGCTGCGCCATGAGCGACTTGATTTGATCGAGCGACTTGAGAACGAGGCTCACCGCCTGCGCGGTGACGACGAGCTCGCCATCGCGGATCTTGCCGAGCACGTTTTCGGACGCGTGCGCTACCGCCTCGAGACGAGGAAGACCGAGGAAGCCGCAGGTGCCCTTGATGGTGTGGACGATACGGAAGATATTGCTCAGCAGAGCGGGATCGTTCGGATTCTGCTCCAGCTTCACGAGCTCGAGGTCAAGCACCGCGAGGCTTTCGTTCGTCTCCGTCAGAAACTCGCTCAGCAAATCGTCCATGGCGACTTCCTAATGCCGCGTCGCACCGTTGCCCCAGCCACGCGGAACGGGCAGGAAAATAGGCGTGAAACATGGCGAAGATTCTTTAAGAAGGGGTTAGCGCTGAGCGAAGTTAATCAACCCTTACGCTAGTTATCGCAAGGGCTTAGGCGGCAGCGCGAAAGATTGCGCGTGCGCCGGCGGTCTCGGCGATCATGAGGCTCGCGCCGAGGAGCTCGGCCAGGTGACGGGTGAAATAAGCATGGACAGTGCGCGAGGTGAGCTGCTCGGCGCTGGCGCCCGGCTCGAGCGCGCCCCTGAGCTCGGCGGCGATGTTGACGCTCTCCCCTTCGGCAGCCACCTCGATCCCGGAGGTGCCGGCGCCGAGGCTGCGAACGGCGACGGTGCCGCCGCGCGGCAACACCTCGGCGGCAAGCACCAGCATGTTGCAGGCGAGCCGCTGCCACTCGGCAGGCAGGGTCACCGCCTCGGCAGACCACTCGCAACGGATCTTTCCACCTTCGAAAAGACCTTCGGTGAGCTCGCGTCCGCTCCCCTGCACGATACCGCTCGCGCTTCCCGAGGTGCCGTAGGCAAATCGATAGAATTGCAGGCGCTGCCCCGCCTTGCGCGCGCTCTGGCCGATCAGCTGAATGGCATCGCGGACGAAATCGGGATCATCCTCGCCCAAAAGCTCGACGCCGTTGTTGATCGCGCCCACGGGGCTCACCAGCTCGTGGCAGAGCCGGGCATTGAGGAGCTCGAGAACGCGAAATTCGATCGTGCCGCTCATTCCGCCGCTCCTCTGCCGCTCATTGTCTGGGCGTCCATCGCAAAGAGCCGCTCGGCCTCGATTAAATCTTCGAGCTGGTTAACATTGAAGAAAGGATCGGGGGGGCCGTCGGGAAAATCGACGTGGGCCAGCCGATAGTGCGCCGTCCACTGATCGACCTTGCGAACACCGCCACTCACCGCAGCGCGCAACTCGTCTCGCAATGCCACAGGCCAGAGGCCGAACACCGGGTGCGCGCGACCGGCAGACCGGGCGCCGGCCAAGTCGCTGCCTTCCGCCTCGCGCGCACGCCGCAGCCGGTGAACGAGATCGAGCGGCAGGAAGGGCGCATCGGCCGCAGCCGTCGCCACATGCGTTATGTCGCTGCGGCCGGCCGCCCAATCGAGGCCGGCGAGAATGCCGGCAAGCGGCCCTGCGAAGCCGGTGATGCTGTCGGCGACGACCGGGAGGTGGAACCCGGCGAAGCGCGCGGGATCGCCGTTGGCGTTGAGGGCGAGCGCATCCACCTGCGGCCGGAGGCGCTCGATGATGTGTGCGAGGATGGGTCGTCCAGCGAGAAGGCGTAGACACTTGTCACCCCCGCCGAGGCGGCGCGAAAGGCCGCCGGCGAGGATGACGCCGACGACCCTCACGCCACATCCTCTTCGAGGCTGGCCTTGCGGCGGAGCCGGGCCGGCTCGTCCTCGAGCATGGCGGCATCCTGGTCGAAGACGATGCGGCTTTCGCTCGAGAGCGCGATGAAGCGGCGGCCCTTGGCGCGACCGATCAAGGTGAGGCCGGCGCGCTTTGCGAGCTCGACGCCCCAGGCGGTGAAGCCCGAGCGCGAAATGAGGATGGGGATCCGCATTTGCACCGTCTTGATCACCATTTCCGAGGTGAGCCGTCCCGTGGTGTAGAAGATTTTCCCCTCGGGGCCGATGCGATTCATGTGCATATAGCCGGCGATCTTGTCGATCGCATTGTGGCGACCGACGTCCTCCATGTAGACGAGCGGTCGGTCTTCCTCGCAGAGGACGCAGCCGTGGATGGCGCCGGCGGCAAGATAAAGGCTCGGCGCCGTGTTGATCTTTTTCGTGAGCGCGTAAAGCCAGGATGTCTTGAGGAGAGCGTCCGGCGCTAGGCGCACCTCATCGAATTTCTCCATGAGGTCGCCGAACACCGTGCCTTGCGCGCAGCCGGAGGTCAGCGTCTTCTTGCGCAGCTTCTTCTCGAAATCGGTGCGGCGCTCGGTGCGCACGACGACCGTCTCGAGCTCGTCGTCGTAGTCGATGGCGGTGATCACATCGTCGCCGCGCAGCATGTTCTGATTGAGGAGATATCCCACGGCAAGGTAGTCGGGATGGTCGCCGATCGTCATCATGGTGACGATCTCCTGACCATTGAGGAACAGCGTGAGCGGCCGTTCGACGACGACGGCCGTTTCGATCGCCTGACCCGACTGATCGATCCCGGTGACCCGTCGCGTGAGGCGCGGATCGTCGGGATTGGGCCTTACGCGGAATTCCTTCATGCCGGGATGATGGGGTGCGGGTTGCAGCGCTGCAACTCCTCCCCTTTTTGGCCGAGCGCGACCGGCGCGCAATTAAGGCGACCTTTACTGGTTTGGATCGATCATTGTATGGGGTCAACTATTTTTCGGAGCATTACCATGCGCCGAGTTCTCTCTGTAGGAGTGGCGATCACGTTCCTTGCCGCGGCATCGCTTCCGGCACTCGCGGACGGCGGCCACGGTACCGCTGACGAGGCCAAGGCGTTGGTCGAAAAAGCCGTCGCCTATCTCAAGGAAGCGGGCCCGGAAAAAGCGTTCGCCGCGTTCAACGACAAATCAAACCCGACTTTCCACGACCGCGATCTCTACATTTTCGTCCGCGGCATGGACGGCAACACCGTGTCGCACGGCGCCAATGCCGGGATGATCGGCCATACCTCGCTCGAGCTCAAGGATGCCGACGGCAAGCTCTACAACAAGGAAATGATCGAGCTGGCGCAGAGCAAGGGCAGCGGCTGGGTCGATTACCGCTGGGTCAATCCGATGGACAAGAAGATCGAGCAGAAGTCCTCATTTATCGAGAAAGTCGGCGACTACGTCGTCGGTGCGGGCTTCTACAAGCAATAGCCTGCGACCTCGAGGGGAGCGCGTCATGTGGAGCCGGTTCGACGACTTGTCGCTACGCATCAAGATCTCGCTTGGATCTGGCTTTCTCGTGCTCATCCTGCTGGGCCTGGCGGTTTATTCGCTGATGCTGCTGGATCGCAGTGAGCGCTCGCTCGACGCGGTGAGCGAGGGCGCGTTCAAGCGGGCTGGCCTCGTCGCCGCGCTCGAAGCCAGGGTCACCGGCGTTCACGCCAAGCTCTATCAGCTCACCTCGGTCGCGGCCAACGATAGCGATGCGGCCAAAGCAAAAGCCCTTGCTGATGCGCTGAAGCGCGAAGTGAGCGGCATCAACGACATCTTCGCGACGGCCTCGCGGAGCATTGCCGGCGATCCCTTGCGAGAGAAGCTCCGCGATGAGCTCGCGAAGACGCTCAAGGATTATGCCGGTGCCGCAACCCAGGTCATCGACATGTCCTCCAACGCAAGCTATGCGCTGGTGTTCATGAGCGCCGCACAGGAAGTCTTCGACAAGTTCGAAGGCGTGCAAAAGCAGCTCGCCGTCGCCGTCGAGAAGGAAAAGCAGGAGCTCGTCGAACGCAGCCGCGGCGAGGCCGAGGGAGCGCGCTTCATCTTCATCGTGGCCACCGTCGCCGCAACCATCATCGCCATTGCTGGAACGCTGTTGGTCGGCAACCTCATCTCGCGACCGGTCATCGCCATTGCCGGTGCATTGCGACGCCTCGCGGCCGGCGAACTTACCATCGAGACCCCGTATGCTGGCCGGCGCGACGAGATCGGCGCCATCGCCGCTGCGCTCGGTGTCTTCAAAGAAACCGCCATCGCCGCGGAAAAGCTCACGGCGGAGCGCGAGCGTCAACGCCAAGAACAGGAAGAACGGGCGCGACGTCTCACGGAGCTCGCGCGTCAGTTCGATCAACAGGCCACAAGCGTCGTCAAGGCGGTGACCGGTGCCGCGTCCGACCTGCAGACGACAGCGAGCACCATGGCGAGCGAGGCGGAGCAAACGAGCCAGCAATCGACGGCGGCGATGTCAGCGGCGCAGAAAGCGGCCGTCAACGTCAACACCGTGGCCTCGGCCGCGGAAGAGCTGGCCTCGTCCGTGCTCGAGATCGGTCGCCAAGTGGCGGTCTCGACGCAAGTGGCGACCAAAGCCGTCGACGAGGCGGCCAAGACCAATCGCACCATCACCGGATTGGCTGACGCGTCGAACAAGATCGGCGCCGTCGTCGCCCTCATCAACGACATCGCGTCCCAGACCAACCTGCTCGCCCTCAACGCCACCATCGAGGCAGCGCGCGCCGGTGAAGCCGGCAAAGGTTTCGCCGTGGTGGCAAGCGAAGTGAAGTCGCTGGCGACGCAGACCGGCAAGGCGACGGAGGAGATCGCCTCGCAAGTCTCGAGCATGCAGCAGGCAACGCGCAAGGCGGTGAGCGCCATCGAAGCGATCAGTACCACCATCGACGAGATCAGCAAGATCTCGACCACCATCGCCTCGGCGATCGAGGAGCAAGGCGCGGCGACCGCGGAAATCTCGCGCAACGTGCAGGAGGCCGCGACCGGCACCAGCTCGGTCTCTTCCAATATCGGCGGGGTCAGCGAGAATGCGGGCCGCACGGGCGGGGCCGCGCGCCACGTGCTGGAAGCGGCCACCCGGCTCTCCGACCAGGCGGCCAATCTCC
Source organism: Allostellaceae bacterium (assembly GCA_035945115.1). Taxonomy (GTDB): domain Bacteria; phylum Pseudomonadota; class Alphaproteobacteria; order ATCC43930; family CGMCC-115725; genus DAHUYF01. The sequence goes on along the minus strand of DASZAN010000065.1, from coordinate 22,360 downwards.
GCGACAAGGTCGACGCCTTCCTCAACGAGGTCCATCGCGCCGCCTGACCCGGCCGAACGCTCCGCCGAGGGTCACCCAGCGCGGGCATGGCGGGCACCGACGATTTTGCTATAGGGTGGCGAGGAACCCTTGAGGACCCCGCTGCGGGTCCCCATAACAAGGTCCATGATCGACCCGTACGGCCGGCACATCTCCTATCTGCGCGTCTCGGTCACCGACCGCTGCGACTTCCGCTGCGTCTACTGCATGGCGGAAGACATGACTTTTCTGCCCAAGGCCGAGGTGCTGAGCCTCGAGGAACTCGACCGGCTCTGCAGCGCGTTCATTCGCCTGGGGGTGCGCAAGCTTCGATTGACCGGCGGCGAGCCCTTGGTGCGACGCAACATCATGTCGCTCATTCGCGGGCTGGGCCGGCACCGCGAGAGCGGCGCGCTCGGGGAGCTCACGCTCACCACCAACGGCAGCCAGCTCGCCCGCTATGCCGAGGAGCTTCGCGCGGCAGGCGTACGGCGGATCAACGTCTCGCTCGACACACTCGACCCGGCGAAATTCGCGGCGATCACGCGCTGGGGCAAGATCGAGAAAGTGCTGGAAGGATTGGCCGCGGCAAAGCGCGCCGGCCTTGCCGTCCGCATCAACGCGGTGGCGCTTCGTGGCGTCAATGACGACGAGTTCGATCGGCTCATCGCCTGGTGCGGCGATGAAGGCTTCGACCTCGGCCTCATCGAGGTGATGCCGATGGGCGAGATCGGCCCTGACGCCCGGCTCGATCAATATATGCCGCTCTCCATGGTGCGCGCGCAGCTGCAGCACCGCTGGACGCTCGAGGAGACCGATTACCGCACCGGGGGACCGGCGCGTTATTATGTGGTGCGCGAGACCGGACAGCGTCTCGGCATGATCACGCCCCTCACCCACAATTTCTGCGAGGGCTGCAACCGCGTGCGCCTCACCTGCACCGGCACGCTCTATATGTGCTTGGGCCAAGAGGACGCCGCCGACCTCCGCGCGCCGCTGCGCATATCCGAGAGCGATGAGCCGCTCGAGCGGGCCATTGCCGCCGCCATCGCACGAAAGCCCAAAGGTCACGATTTCGTGATCGATCGGCGCCACAATCGACCCTCGGTGTCGCGCCATATGAGCGTCACCGGCGGCTGAGCACCCTCCCCTTGCCCGCCGCCGCGATTCCGACCGAAAAGATCGCCGTCGTCGCCAGCGACGCGCCGGCAGCGCAGGCGGCCCTGGCCGAGTTGCGCAAGCTCTATGGCGAAACGCCGCCGGAACACGCCAATGTCATCGTCGCGCTGGGTGGCGACGGCTTCATGCTGGAGACGCTGCACCGCTACCTGGAGCTCGGCGTGGCGATCTACGGCATGCATCGCGGCAGCGTCGGCTTTCTCATGAATGGCTATGGGCCCAACGGGCTGCGCGAGCGTCTCGCCCGCGCGGTGCCCGTGCGCATTCACCCGCTCGCGATGCAGGCCCGCGACAAGGCCGGCCGCGAACACGCGGCGCTCGCCATCAACGAAGTGTCGCTGCTGCGCGAGACGCGGCAGATGGCGAAGCTGCGCATCAGCGTCGACGACGTCGTGCGTCTCGACGAGCTGATGGCGGACGGCGTGCTGGTGGCGACGCCGGTCGGCAGCACCGCCTACAATCTCTCGGCGCACGGGCCGATCATCCCCTTGGGCGCCGACGTGCTGGCCTTGACGCCGATCAGCGCCTTCCGGCCGAGGCGCTGGCGCGGTGCGCTTCTGCCGCATGCGGCGCGCGTGCGCTTCGACGTACTCGAAGCGGAGAAGCGGCCGATGAGCGCGGTCGCCGACTACACCGAGGTGCGCGATGTGACCTCGGTCTTAGTCCGAGAGACCCGCGAGGTCGCGCTCACCATGCTCTTCGATCCCGAGCACAATCTCGAGGAGCGGGTACTGAAGGAGCAGTTTCAGTCGTAACGATCGTGGCGTCCGCCGCTGCAAGTTCGAAGGTGCGTCCTTCGACAAGCTCAGGATGGGGTTCTTTCTTCGTGGCATGCAGTGCCGGTTGGCCCGCGCCTCTAGCGCCACATCTCGCGGTTCGCCATAGTGCGGCCCATGCTCGGCACCACGCTTTCCTGCACCGAGATGATCGGTCGTCTCGTCGGATTCGACACCACGAGCCGCAATTCCAATCTCGCCCTCATCGACTTCGTGCGCGACTATCTCGACGGCTGGGGCGTCCGCTCCGAGCTCGTCTTCGACGCCGAGCGGCGAAAGGCCAATCTCTATGCGACGATCGGGCCCGAGGACATGGGCGGCATCGTGCTGTCGGGCCACACCGATGTCGTTCCCGTCGACGGCCAGCCTTGGGAGAGCGATCCATTCGCGCTCAAGGAGGAGAGCGGCCGGCTCTATGGCCGCGGGACCTGCGACATGAAGAGCTTCGTCGCCGTGGCGCTGGCGCTGGTGCCGGAGTTTGCGGCGCGCGGGCTCAAGACGCCCGTGCACTTCGCCTTCTCCTATGACGAAGAAGTGGGCTGCCTCGGCGTGCGCGGGCTCTTGGCCGAGCTGCGCCAGCGTCCGGTGAAGCCGCGCGGCTGCATCGTCGGCGAGCCGACGATGATGCGACCGGTGATCGCGCATAAGGGCCGCAAGAGCATGCGCTGCCACATTCACGGCAAGGAGGCGCATTCGGCGCTCACCCATGAAGGCGTGAACGCGGTCGAAGTCGCGGCCGAGATCGTCACATATCTACGCGCCATGGCGCGACGAAAGCGCGAGCAAGGCCCCTTCGATCCGGACTTCGCCCCGCCCTACACCACCATTCACACCGGCGTCTTGAAGGGCGGCACCGCGCTCAACATCGTGCCGCGCGACTGCGAGCTCGAATTCGAGTTCCGCAACATTCCCGGCGACGATCTCGAGGTGCTGGCGGCAGAGGTGCGTCGCTATGCCGAGACGACGCTCTTGCCGGAGATGCGGCGCGTCAACGCCGCGACCGGCATCGTTTTCGAGGAGATCAATACGACGCGGGGATTGGTCACGTCGCCGGACGAAGAGATCGTGCATCTGGCACAGCGGCTTTCGGGTGCCAATGCGCTCGGCAAGGTGAGCTATGGCACCGAGGCGGGGCTCTTCCAGGCGGAAGACATTCCGACCGTCATTTGCGGCCCCGGCTCCATGGAGCAAGGGCACAAGCCCAACGAATTCGTCAGTCTCGAGCAGGTGCGTGCCTGCGAGGCCTTCATGCGCCGCTTGATGGACCATCTCGCGCACTGAGCGCCGCCATGCCGATGGACAGCTACGCGATCGAGCTCAGCGCGCCGGACATCACCCCCTACGCGGCCGGCAACACCGGTATTCCCTACGTCACCAGCTTCGAGAGCGGCCGGGCGGGACCGCATGTGTTGGTGAACGCGTTGACGCACGGCAACGAGATTTGCGGCGCGATCGCGCTCGACGAGCTCTTCCGCGCCGGCGTTCGTCCCGCCGCCGGCAAGCTCACGCTGAGCCTCGCCAATGTCGGAGCGTATCGCCGCTTCGATGCCGCCGATCCCAGTGCCTCGCGCTTCGTTGACGAGGATTTCAATCGCGTCTGGGATACGTCCGTGCTCGACGGACCGCGGCGGAGCGCCGAGCTCGCCCGGGCGCGCGAGCTCCGGCCCGTCATCGACACCGCCGATCTCCTCCTCGACATTCACTCCATGCAGCACGCGACGGCACCGCTGATGCTGGCGGGGCTCACCGAGAAGTGCCTCGATCTCGCCCGTCGTGTCGGCGTGCCCGAGATCGTCGTCCGCGATGCCGGTCACGCCGCCGGCCGCCGCATGCGCGATTATGGCGGCTTCGGCGACCCCAAATCGTCGAAAGCCGCTCTGCTGGTGGAATGTGGCCAACATTGGGAGAAGCGATCGGCCGATGTCGCGATCGACACCACCTGGCGCTTTCTCGCGATCTCCGGCGTGCTGCCGTCAGATCAAGCCGCACGCATCATGGCGACAAAGTCAAAGTCACAGCGTGTCGTCACCGTCACCGACGCCGTCACCATCGCCAGCGACCGCTTCGAATTCGCCGCCGACTATCGCGGCCTCGAGGTGATCCCGCGCGCCCGCACCGTCATCGGCCGCGACGGCGAGCGCGACATCCGCACACCCTATGACGACTGTGTGCTGATCATGCCGTCGCGGCGCCTTACCCGCGGCCAGACCGCGGTCCGCCTCGGCCGCTTCACCGGTTAGCCAGATGACCGCGAGGCGCGCCACGCATATCCTCGCGATCGATCAGGGCACGACGAGCACGCGCGCGGTTCTCTTCGATGCCGAAGGCGAGCCGCGGGCGCAGGCGCAACGGGAGCTCACGCAGCATTTCCCTCGGCCCGGCTGGGTCGAGCACGACCCCGAGGAGATCTGGCAGGCGACGCTCGCGACCTGCCGCGCGGTCATCGCCGAGCGGCGCATCGCGGCGCGCGACATCGCCGCCATCGGCATCACCAATCAACGCGAGACGACGGTGCTGTGGGAGCGCACCACCGGCCGGCCGCTCGCGCGCGCCATCGTCTGGCAGGACCGCCGCACCGCCGAGCACTGCGCCAAGCTCGCCGCGCACGGCCATGGCGATGTCGTGCGGCAGCGGAGCGGGCTCGTCATCGACCCCTATTTCTCCGCCACCAAGATCGCCTGGCTTCTCGACCACACGCCGGGCGCCCGCGCCGCCGCCGAGCGAGGCGATCTCGCCTTCGGCACCATCGATTGCTTTCTCCTGTGGCGGCTCACCGGCGGCGCCGTTCACGCCAGCGACGCCACCAATGCGGCGCGCACGCTGCTCTTCGACATCCACCGCCAGCAATGGGACGACGAGCTGCTCGCCATTTTCCGCGTGCCTCGCGCCGTCCTGCCGGAAGTGCGCGACACCGCCGGAAGCTTCGGCGGCACCGCCGCCGCGCATTTCGGCACGCCGATTGCGATTACCGGCATGGCCGGCGACCAGCAGGCCGCCACCGTCGGCCAGGCCTGCTTTGTGCCCGGCATGATCAAATCGACCTACGGCACCGGCTGCTTTGCCGTGCTCAACACCGGGGCGGTGCCGCTCACCTCGCGCCATCGCCTGCTGACGACCCTTGCCTATCGCCTCGACGGCACGCCCACTTACGCGATCGAAGGCGCAATCTTCATCGCGGGTGCGGCCGTGCAATGGCTGCGCGACGGCTTGGGCCTCATCGCGCGCGCCGAGGAGACGGCGACGCTCGCCGAGGCGGCCGATCCGGCGCGGCGCGTCTATCTCGTGCCCGCCTTCACCGGCCTCGGCGCGCCTTATTGGGATGCGGAGGCCCGCGGCGCCATCTTCGGCTTGACGCGCGATGTTGGCCGCGCCGAGCTTGCGCGCGCCGTGCTCGAAGCCGCCTGCTATCAGACGCGCGATCTCCTCGAAGCGATGCGTGCCGACGGCGCGACGCCCGCAAGCCTCCGTGTCGACGGCGGCATGGTCGGGAATGACTGGTTCGCGCAATGTCTCGCCGACACGCTCGATCTGCCGGTCGAGCGGCCGCGCTTCACCGAGACCACGGTGCTCGGCGCCGCCACGCTCGCCGGGCTTGGCGCCGGGCTTTATCCCTCGCTCGGTACGGTTGCGGGCCGCTGGCAGCGCGAGCGGCTGTTCGAGCCGCGCGAGAGTGTCGACCGGCGAGAGGCGCGCTACGCCGGCTGGAAGGACGCGGTGGCGCGCGTCAGGAGCGGGCGATGATTCGAAGCTTCATCACGGCCATCGTTGGTGTCGCCCTCCTCATCGCGCCCGCGAGCGCAAAATCGCTGCGCATCGGTCTTGCCGAGGATCCCGATACGCTCGATCCCACGCTGTCGCGCACCTTGGTGGCGCGCATCGTCTTTGCGGCCATGTGCGACAAGCTCTTCGATCTCGGCCCCAATCTCGAGATCGTGCCGCAGCTGGCGACGTCCTATTCGTGGTCGGATGACAACAAGGCGCTGACGCTCCATCTGCGCGACAACGTCAAGTTCCAAAATGGCGAGCCCTTCGACGCGAGCGCGGCGAAATTCGGGCTCGAGCGCCACCTCACCATGCCCGGCACCAACCGCAAGGGCGAGATCGGCGCGATCACCGGTGTGAGCGCGGTCGATGACCACACCGTGCGGATCGAGCTTTCGAGCCCCTTCGCGCCGCTCTTGAGCCAGTTGGCGGATCGCGCCGGTATGATGGTGGCGCCCAAAGCCGCAGCGGCCGCCGGAGACAAATTCGCGCAAAGCCCCGTGTGCGTCGGTCCCTTCAAATTCAAAGAGCGCGTCGCGCAGGACCGCATCGTGCTCGAGCGCGACCAGGGATATTGGGACAAGGACCATGTCACCCTCGACGGGGTGGTCTATCGTCCGCTGCCGGATTCATCGGTGCGGCTCGCCAATCTGCGCTCGGGCGATCTCGACATGATCGAGCGCGTCGCCGCCACCGACATGCCCGAGCTGCGCCAGGACAAGCGCTTTGCCACCGCCTCGGCGCCCGAACTGGGTTGGACTGGCATCATCGTCAACATCGCAAATGGCGCTGGCGCCGCGCAGCCGCTGGCACAGCAGAAGCGCTTGCGCGAAGCCTTCGAGCTCACCCTCGACCGCGGCGCCATCAACGAAGTGGTGTTCAACGGCGACTTCATCCCGGGCAACCAATTCGTACCGCCGTCGAGCCCCTACTACGTCGCGAGCCTGCCGCCGCCGGCGCGCGACGTCGCGAAGGCGAAGCGGATTCTCGCGGAGCTAGGCCAGCCGCATCTTCCCGTCGAGCTCACCGTTTTCAACAACCCGGAGCAGCTTCGCGTCGCCGAGGTCATCCAGTCGATGGCCAGCGAAGCCGGCTTCGAGGTCAAGATCGTGGCCCAGGAAGTGACGGCAGCGCTGCGCGCGCAGGACCATGGTGATTTCATCGCCGGCCTCACCTTCTGGAGCGGCCGCGCCGATCCCGACGGCAATATCGGCATCTGGGCAAGCTGCAAGGGGGCGCTCAACGGCGGCAAGTATTGCAATCCCGCGCTCGAAGCGCTGCTCGATCGCGCGCGACAGACGCTCGACGTCGCCGAGCGCAAGCAGCTTTATGCCGAGGCGATGGCGCTCCTCCTCGACGAGCGTCCCTTCATCTGGGTCTTCCACCGCCGCTGGGATTGGGCGTTCACGGCAAAGCTCATGGGCTTCAAGCCGCAATCCGACGGCCTCATCCGGCTCAGGGATGTGAGCCTGCGGTAGCCTCGGATATTTCGACGCGGGGCAGGAGACCGAGCCAACGGCACAGGAAGAAGAGCCGCCGACCCAGCAGGCTGAGCCCGACGATCATAACAGCGAGGCTCACCCCGCCGATCGCCGTGCGCAGCACCAGCGCCTGCTCGAGCGGCAGGATCATGGCGAGCCAGAGATAGACCGCTGCCTTTGCGAAAAAATAATCGCCCAGAGCAAGGTGAGCAGCCGGAAAAAGTATCGAGTATCGGCGCGATCCGGGATCGGCCCGTCTCTGCCGCGCCGCTCGACTACTTCCTGGATGAGCGACTTCTCGCCGCGCGCGCCCAAGACGAAAAAGATGCCGACCACGGCATTGCTGACGACGGCCTCGTATTTGATCATGAAGGGATTGGTGGCATAGAGATCGATCGCGCCGAAGACGATGGCAAGCGCGCTGGCAAGCACGTAAACACGCGTCACCTCGACCCGCCGTCGCCAACGATAGAGCCCGTCGAGCACGATGAAGACGACGGTGGCGGCGATCGCCGGCTTGATGCCGAAGGCGTAGAGCCCGACCCAAAAGACGATGAGCGCGCCGAATTCCATGGCGATGTAGCGGAGGAACCCGAGCACGCGTGCCATGGCTCAGCTACCTCCCTCGCCGCGCCCGCGATCGGCGTGCGTCGCCACTTTGAGATAGATCAGCATCGGATAAAGCGCCGAGAAGATCGCCAGTGCCACACCGTAAGCGCCCTCGCGATATCCTTTGCGCGCGACATAGGATTTCCAGCCGCGGCTGAAGAGGCGGCGAAAGGCCGACCGGAAGCGGGGCCGCTCGCCGCGCTCGATCGCATCGGCCGCCGCCGCGTCGGTATAGCTATTGAGCCGGCGGAAGAGATCGGAGAGATCGCGATCGACGAAATGGTCGATGGGATTGACCAGCACGCGCTTCTCGCCGGTGTAGCTCACCGGCGGATGGACACGGCCCCTCCCCCAACGCTTGCCGCCCGGCCGATAGAGCGCCGCGCGCATCGCCGCGCCGTTATAAGCGCCCCAACCATGGCGAATGAGCTTGCCGCCGATGTGGTTGGCGATGGGGATGAGGAAATAGGCATCGCCTGGGGTCGCCGCGATGACGCGGCGCGCCTCCTCGGCGAGCCCCGGCGTCACCCGCTCATCGGCATCGACCTCGATGATCCATTCGCCGCGGCACGCGGCAACGGCGGCGGTGCGCCGCTCGCCTTCGAGGGCCCAGGCGCCTTCAACGACACGCGCGCCGAACTCCCGCGCGATCTCAGCCGAGCGGTCGGTGGTGCGGTCGAGCGCGACCACGATCTCGTCGGCAAAGCGCAGCGTCTCGAGGCACGCCGCAAGCTGCCGCTCTTCGTTCCGCGCGACGACGAGCGCCGAGAGGGCGGGGCGGTCGCTCGTTTGCTTTTTTCCTTCCTCGACTGCGGATGAGCTGTCCATCGCCTCGTCGCTGCATCAGCGGCATGCGTCCTTCGACTGGCTCAGGATGAGGAAAATCGAGACTGGCATCTGCCAAGGGCCACGAAGAAAAGTGCTCATCCTGAGCCTGTCGAAGGACGCATCACAGATATGCAGCAGTGAGCAACTCCCGACGGCGAAAGTCAACGCGGCCGCCATTGTAACAAAGGGCGACAATCCCCTAAGCTCGGCCATCGGGAGAGAAGGCGGGAGACGGGGATGCAACTCGCCGCGGTAACGCTCGAGGACAAGTACACGCTTCAATCCGGCCGCGTCTATCTGTCGGGCGTGCAGGCGCTGGTGCGGCTGCCGCTGATGCAGCGCCAGCGCGACCGCGCCGCGGGACTCAACACCGGCGGCTTCATCTCGGGCTATCGCGGCTCGCCGCTCGGCGTCTATGACAACGCGCTCTGGCAGGCGCGGCGTCACCTCCAGGGCGAGAACATCCACTTCCAGCCCGGCATCAACGAAGACCTGGCGGCGACCGCGGTCTGGGGCAGCCAGCAGGTGACACTCTTTCCCGGCGCCGCCGTCGATGGCGTCTTCGGCATTTGGTACGGCAAGGGCCCAGGCGTCGACCGCTCGACCGACGCCTTGAAGCACGGCAATTCCGCCGGCAGCTCGCGCCATGGCGGCGTCATCGCTATCGCCGGGGACGATCATGGCTGCCAATCCTCGACGCTCGCGCATCAAAGCGAGCACATCTTCCAGGCAGCGATGATCCCGATCCTGAACCCGGCGACGGTGCAGGAATATTTGGATTTCGGCCTTCTGGGATTCGCGCTCTCTCGTTTCTCCGGCTGCTGGGTGGGCTTCAAGGCGATTGCCGAGACGGTCGAAAGCAGCGCGTCGGTCTCGATCGATCCGGCGCGGATCGAGATCGTGACGCCCACGGATTTCGCGATGCCGCCCGGCGGGCTCAACATTCGCTGGCCGCATCCGCCGCTCGAAGCGGAGCGTCTCCTCCACGGGCCCAAGATGGCGGCGGCTGCCGCGTTCGCGCGCGCCAATGCCATCGATCGTCTCGTCATCGATCCGCCACACGCACGCTTCGGCATCATCACCACCGGCAAGGCCTATCTCGACGTGCGCCAGGCGCTCGCCGATCTCGGCATCGACGATCGCGCCGCCGCCGCGCTCGGCATCCGCCTCTACAAGGTGGGCCTCACCTGGCCGCTCGAAGCGGCGGGCGCGCAGCGCTTCGCCGACGGGCTCAAGGACGTGCTGGTGGTCGAGGAGAAGCGCGGCTTCATCGAGGATCAGCTCCTCCGCCTCCTCTACAACATGGACGCCTCGCGGCGGCCCTCGATCGTCGGCAAGATCGACGAGGCGGGCGCGCCGCTCTTGCCGAGCGCTGGCGAGCTCACTCCCACCATGGTCGCGCGCGCCATCGTGCTGCGTTTGAAGCGCCTGGGCGAAGACCGACCGGAGCTGGCGCAGCGCCTCGCGAGGCTCGAATCCTTCGACAAGATGCTGGAGGCGCCCGGTCCCAAGACGCAGCGCACCCCCTTCTTCTGCTCGGGCTGCCCGCACAACACCTCGACGCGCATCCCCGAAGGAAGCCGCGCCATCGCCGGCATCGGCTGCCACGCCATGGCGATGTACGTGCCGGCGCGCAACACCTCGACCATCACCCATATGGGCGGCGAAGGCGCCAACTGGATCGGCCAGGCGCCCTTCACCAAGGAAAAGCACGTCTTCCAGAATCTGGGCGACGGGACCTATTCGCACAGCGGCCTTCTCGCGATCCGCGCCGCCGCCGCATCCGGCGTCAACATCACCTACAAGATTCTCTACAACGACGCCGTCGCCATGACCGGCGGCCAGCCCGTCGAGGGCCAGCTCACCGTGCCGCAAATCACGCTGCAGGTGGCCTCCGAAGGGGCAAAGCGCATCGTTGTCATGAGCGACGAGCCCGAGAAGTATCCGGCCAATGCCGGCTTCGCGCCGGGTGTCGAGATCAGGCATCGCGACGACCTCGATGCGGTGCAGAAGAGCCTCCGCGACACGCCGGGCCTCACCGTGCTCGTCTACGACCAGACGTGTGCGGCGGAGAAGCGGCGGCGCCGCAAGCGCGGCCAATATCCAGACCCGCCGAAGCGCGTCTTCATCAACGAGCTCGTCTGCGAGGGCTGCGGCGATTGCTCGGAGAAATCGAACTGCGTCTCGGTGAGGCCGGTCGAGACCGAGTTCGGCCGCAAGCGCGCCATCGACCAGTCGAACTGCAACAAGGACTATTCCTGCCTCAAGGGCTTTTGCCCGAGCTTTGTCACCGTGCATGGCGGCGCGGTGCGGAAACTGCGCCGGCCGGCCGTTGCCGTCGCCGACGACCCCTTCGCGTCCCTCCCCTTGCCGACGCCGCGCGCGCTCGACGAGCCCTTCGGCATTCTCATCACCGGGATCGGCGGGACCGGCGTCATCACCTTGGGCGCGCTTTTGGGCATGGCGGCGCATCTCGAGGGCAAGGGCTGCACTGTTCTCGACTTCACCGGGCTCTCGCAAAAGAACGGCGCGGTGATGAGCCATGTGCGGCTCGCGGCCAAGCCCGACGACTTGCACGCCGTGCGCATCGCCGCCGGCGGCGCCGACCTGCTCTTGGGCTGCGACATGGTGGTGGCCGCGAGCCCGGCCGCGCTCTCGCGCGTCGAAAGCGGCGTGACGCACGCCGTCATCAACAGCTATCTGGCGCCGACGGCCGCCTTCGTCGTCAATCCCGACATCGATTTCGAGACGATGGCGATGCATCGCGCGCTCAAATCCGCGGCGGGCAATGCCGGCGCCGATTTCATCGACGGCACCGGGCTCGCCACGGCGCTCATGGGCGACAGCATCGCCACCAACCTGTTCATGCTGGGCTACGCCTTCCAGCAAGGTCTGGTCCCGCTCAGCCTCGCGGCGATCGAGCGGGCGATCGAATTGAACGGCGTCGCCGTCGAGATCAACAAGCGCACCTTCGCCTGGGGCCGGCTTGCCGCGCATGACCGCGCCAAAGTGGAAGCGCTGGTGCGACCGGTAACGCAGGAGGAAGCGCCGGCCGCGGAGACGCTCGCCGCGGTCATCGAGCGTCGCGCCGCGTTTCTCACCCAGTATCAGGACACCGCGTACGCAGAGCGCTATCGCGATCTCGTGGCGTCCGTCGAGCGCGCCGAGAAGGAACGCGGGCGCGGCCATACCGGGCTCGCCGACGCGGTCGCGCGCAATCTCTTCAAGCTCATGGCCTACAAGGACGAGTACGAGGTGGCGCGGCTCTACACCGACGGCGCCTTCCTCGCAAAGCTCAATCGCCAATTCGAGGGCGACTTCACGCTGCAATTCCATCTGGCGCCGCCGCTCTTCGCCCGCCGCGATCCGCATACCGGCGAATTGCAGAAGAGCGCCTATGGGCCCTGGGTGTTCCGCGCCTTCAAGCTGCTCGCGGGCTTGCGGTTCCTGCGCGGCACCGCCTTCGACGTCTTCGGCCGCACCGCCGAGCGGCGCATGGAGCGCCAACTCATTGCGGATTACACAGCGCTCATCCGCGAGATCGGCGTGACACTCACGCCCGAGAACCACCCGCTCGCCCTCGAGATCGCTCGCCTTCCCGAGCAGATGCGCGGCTTTGGCCATGTGAAGGAGCGGAACGTCAAGCGAGCGAAGGAGCGCGAAGCGAAGCTCGTCACCGCTTTCCGCGCCCCCCTCGCGCCGGCGACCGCGGCGGAGTGAGGCGCCTTCGGGGTGTCCGCAGGCCGGCCGCTTGCCAAGTGACGGGCGTTGACGCATGCTTCGGGACAACAATGGCGGCGAAGCCGGTCATTCGATGATCCGGTAAACGCCGCGAAAAATTATCCCGGGAGGAATGGATATGCGACGCTCGCTATCGGTTTGCGCCATTGCCGCGCTCGGCTTGCTCGGCGGTGCCTCGCTGGCGCTGGCGGAGGAAAAGCCCATCGTCATCGGCGCCGACTCGCCGATTCAGGTACAGGTCGGCCGCGACACGGTCGATACGCTGCAGATGGCGATCGACGAGATTAACGCCAAGGGCGGTGTGCTCGGCCGCAAGCTCACGCTCGCGGTCGCCGACGAGACTTTGGACCCGCAGCAAGGCGTCGCGGCCATCAAGAAGCTCACCGGCGAAGAGCATGTCGATGTGCTGATCGGCGGCTACAGCAGCGGCGTCACGCTGGCCGAAGAGCCGCATATCGCCGACGCCAAGACGATCTATCTCGGCGTCGGCTCGGCGTCGCCGACGATCACCGACTTCGTGGGCAAGAACTACAAGCGCTTCAAATACATTTTCCGCGTGAGCCCGCCCAATTCGACGCATCAGGGAGAACTCATCGAAGATTTCGTCATCGGCAAGCTCAAGGGCGAGTTCGGCTACAACACCATCGCCATCGTCGGCGAGAATGCCGTTTGGGTTCAGGGCCTCGTCCCCGTGCTCAAGGCCGGCGTCGAGAAGGCCGGCGTCAAGGTGCCGATGGTGGAGCTCTTCGACCCCGACATGTCCGATTTCTCGCCGCTCCTCAGCAAGGTGAAGGACACCGGCGCACAGTACCTCTTGATTCTGGTGTCGCACGCCAATTCCGACGTGCTGGTGAAGCAGTGGTATGACGCGAAGTTCCCGATTCCCATGGGCGGCATCGATGTCAAAGGCCAAGACCCCGATTTCTTCGAGCGCATCGGCGGCAAGGCGATCGGTGAAGTCGTCACGAACGGGATCATCCCTGCCCCGATCACGCCCAAGACCATGCCGTTCTGGAACGCCTTCACCGAGCGCTACCACCGCTCGCCGGTCTATACCGCGCCGGGCGCCTATGACGCGCTCCAGGTCTATGTCCAAGCCGTCGAACGGGCGAAGAGCACCGATCCCGAGAAGGTGATCCCCGAGCTCGAAAAGACCAACTACGTCGGCACGCAGGGCACCTATGTCTTCGACAAGCACCACGACATCGAATCCGGCCCCGGCAAGATCAACACGCTCTTCGTGCAATGGCAGGAAGGCGGCAAGCGCGTCGTCGTGTGGCCGAAGGACGTGGCCAACGGCAAGATGATTCTGCCGCCGTGGATCAGCCAGCGGGCGGAGGTGATAAAGTAAAGTTCAGTCGCTCCGTTGTTCAATATTCTCGTTTACGGGGCCGTCACCAGCGCGGTCTACGCCATGCTGGCGGTGGGCTTCACGCTCATCTTTGGCGTGGCGCGCATCCTCAATCTGTCGCATGGCGCCTTCTACGGCCTCGGCGCCTATGCCGCTTACGTGCTGACGGCGAAGCTCCATTGGCCGCTGTTGCCGGCGGCCGTCTTCTCGGTGCTGTTCGTCGCCGCTTTTGGCGCGCTGGTGGAGCGATTCCTGGTAAGGCCGCTTCGCGCCTCGGCGCTCGCCGTGCTGATGATCACACTCGCCGTCGCGCTGCTTTTCGAACAGGGAATGTTCATCCTGTTCGGCTCCGAGGCGCGCAACGTTCCGGCCTTCAGCACCGCCACCTGGACCTACTCGGGTCTCGACATCAGCGGCCAGCGTCTCTTGACGCTGGCGGCGGGCTTCGTCGTGCTCGGCGTCCTCTACATCTTCATCCAGCGCACGCGGCTCGGTAGCGCCATCCTCGCGATCTCGCAGGATCCCGAAGGCGCGCAATACATGGGCATCCCCGCCAACCGCATGTACTCGCTGGTGATGGCGCTCTCCGCCGGCATCGCCGCGACCGCTGGCGTCCTCACCGCCCCCTTCCTCACGGTCCAGCCGACGATGGATCTCCTGCCGATGGTAAAGGCGTTCGCCATCGTCATCGTCGGCGGATTGGGATCGATTCCCGGCAGCATCCTCGCCGCACTGCTCTTGGGCTACAGCGAGACCATCGTCGCCTATACGATCTCGCCCGCTTGGACCGAGATCGTCTCGCTCATCGCCGTGCTGCTCACCCTCATCCTTCGTCCCGCCGGATTGCTCGGCACCCGCGCTGCTTTTTGACGATGCGGTGGGCCGGCAAAGACGCGCTTGGTGCCGCAGGCGTGTTGGCTCTGCTGGCATTGATACCCGCCGTCACCCATTCCGATTACCTGATCGGCATTCTCACGGTGAGCCTCATCTTCGGCATCTGGGCGGCGAGCTGGGACTTCATGTCGGGGCTGACAGGCCGCGAGAATTTCGGCCACGCGCTCTTCATCGGCGCCGGCGCCTACACCGCAGCCCTCCTCAACAGCAAGCTCGATTTGAGCCCCTGGTGGTGCCTCCCCGCCGGTGCGCTGACCGCGGTGGGCTTCAGCCTGATCATCGGCTTCCCGACGTTGCGCTTGCGCGGCCCTTATTTCGCGCTGGCGATGCTGGCGGCGGCGACGATCATGCAGCGGCTCATGCGCATTTTCTGGGAGTTCACCGGCGGCGAGGAAGGCATACCCGGCCTCGACCCGCTTTTTGAGTCGCATGTCGGTACTTACTACTTCTGTCTCTTTGCGCTGACGGTAACGACAGCCGTCCTCCTGGCGCTTGCGCGCTCAAGCTGGGGGACGATCCTCCGCGCCATCCGCGGCGACGAGGCGGCCTGCCAAGCGGCCGGGATCAACGTCACCTTCTACAAGATCGCGGCGTTGATGATCAGCGCCGCATTCGCCGGCGCAGGCGGCGTGCTCTACGCGCATTATCAAGAAGCGGTGACGCCGGACGTCTTCGCCGTTGCGCTCTCCATCACCATCATCATCATGGTTTATGTCGGTGGCATGGGATCGATCTATGGACCGGTGGCCGGCGGAATCATCCTCGCCCTCCTGCCCGAGCTGTTGCGCGGCTTGGGTGAGTACCGGCTTTGGGTCTACAGCGTCATCCTCATGCTCATCTTGTTCTTCGCGCCCGGCGGCCTCGTTGCGCCGCTGTGGCGGCGATTGACGGCGGTGGCGCGATGACCGCGCTTCTGCGCGTCGAGAAGCTCACACGACGCTTCGGCGGCCTTGTTGCCGTCAAGGACGTGAGTTTCGAGCTCGCGGCCGGTGAAATTACCGGCATTCTCGGCCCCAACGGCGCCGGCAAGACCACGCTCTTCAATCTGCTGACCGGCTTCATCGCCATGGACATCGGCACCGCCGCCTTCGACGGCCATCGGCTGAACGGCCGCAGCCCCCATGCGATCGTCAATCTCGGCCTCGCCCGCACCTTCCAGCTTTGCCGCCCTTTTCGCGGCATGAGCGTCCTCGAGAATGTCAGCGTCGGCTGTCTCGCGCCGCGTGTACGCTACAGCGAGATGGTCGAGCGGCGGGCGCGCGGCATCATCGAGCAGGTGGGTCTCGGCGCCAAAGCCGACCTGCTGGTCGACACGCTCCCTTACGGCGACTTGCGCCGGCTTGAGATCGCCCGCGCACTCGCGACCAAACCGAAGCTCCTGCTTCTCGATGAGCCCTTCGCCGGCCTCGGCACCAACGAGATCGAGCCACTTTCCGCGCTCATCCGCCGCCTCCACGCGGAAGAGGGCCTCACCATCCTAATCATCGAGCACAAGCTGCGCGAGTTCATGCAGCTCGTTCGACGCGTGATCGCGATGGACTTTGGCGAGATCATTGCCATCGGCTCGCCGGCCGAGATCGTGCGCCATCCGCGCGTGGTGGAAGCCTATATCGGTCGCACGGAGGCTCGCTTTGGCGCTGCTTGAGGTCCGCGATCTCGTGGTTCACTACGGCAAGGCGCTGGCGGTCGACGGCATCAGCCTTCATGTCTCGGCGGGCGAGCTGGTGGGCGTCCTGGGGCCGAACGGGGCCGGCAAGACGACGCTCTTGAAGGCGATCTCGCGCGCCGTGCCGAGCCGCGGCGAGATCGTCTTCGACGGCCGATCGCTCGCCGACCTTCCTGCGCACGCCGTCGTCGCCCGCGGTATTTGCCATTGCCCCGAAGGCCGGCGGCTCTTTCCCGAGCTCACCGTGCTCAAGAATCTTGAGCTCGGCGCCTACCTGCGCAACGACAAGGCCGGGATCGCCCAAGACCTCGAGCGAGTCTATGGGCTCTTCCCGGTCCTGCGCGAGCGCCGCCGCCAGCAGGCCTCGACGCTCTCGGGCGGCGAGCAGCAGATGGTGGCGATCGGCCGCGCGCTGATGGGGCGGCCAAGGCTGCTGCTCCTCGACGAGCCCTCGGTCGGCATTGCCCATCGCCTCAAGGTGCAGATTTTCCAATCGATCCGGCAGATTCAGCAAAGCGGCACCGCGGTTCTTCTGGTCGAGCAGGACGCGCTTTCCGCGCTCGACATTGCGACGCGCATTTATCTTCTCGAGCATGGCCGCGTCGCCCGCGAAGGCGAGAGCGCCGCCCTCGCCAACGACGACTATATCCGGCAGGTATATCTTGGCGTCTGATCAGAAGAGCAACACACGAACTGCGGCGCAGCTCCTCGTCGCCGAGCTCGAGGCGCACGGCGTCGATCGCGTCTTCTGCGTGCCCGGCGAGAGCTATCTCGCCGTGCTCGACGCGCTCTATGGCCGTCCCATCGAGGTGGTGACCTGCCGGCACGAAAGCGGCGCCGGATTCATGGCGGTCGCCGACGCGAAGCTCACGGGACGTCCCGGCATTTGCTTCGTGAGCCGCGGCCCCGGCGCCAGCAACGCCGCCATCGCCGTTCATACGGCGCAGCAAGACGCGGCGCCGTTGGTGCTGTTCGTCGGGCAAGTCGAGCGCAAGGACCGTGGCCGCGGCGCCTTTCAAGAGGTGAATTACGAGCGCACCTTCGGCGACATGGCGAAGCTCGTCGTCGAGGTCAGCGATGCCTTGCGCCTCGCCGAGATCACCACCCACGCTTTCTACGTCGCGCGCACCGGCGTGCCGGGTCCGGTGGTGATCGTGCTGCCAGAAGACATGCTGACCGATCCCGCCCCGGCGACGGTCTTGCCGCCGCTGCGCGCGCCTATGCCGGCGCTGGCAGCCGAAGACCTGGACGAGGCGGCAGCATTGCTGCGTCAGGCCGAGCGGCCGCTCGTCATCGCTGGAACCCGCCTCGGACCCGATCCTGGCCGCCTTATGCTTCGCCAAATGGCAGAAGCCTGGAACCTGCCGGTCGCTGTTAGCTTCCGCCAGCAGGACCTCTTCGACAACGATCATCCGCTTTTTGCCGGCCATCTCGGTTACATGCTGCCGAAGCCGCAAGTGGCGCTCTATCAGGAGAGCGATCTCATCCTCGCCGTCGGGACGCGCCTCGGCGACGTGACGACGCAGGGCTATGTCATTCCGACGGCACCGCAGCCGCGGCAGAAGCTCATCCATGTCTATGACGATCCGCGCGTGCTCGGCGCCAATTTCGCCACCGATCTCGCCATCGCCGCCGATCCCGCACTCTTTCTTGCCGCACTCCTCGGCGAAGCACCCCGTGAAAGGCCGCGTCATCCGGCCTGGAACGAGCGGCTCCATCGGCAATGGCGCGACATGGCGACGTGGCAGCCAGCGGCGGCCAAGGACGGCCTCGTCTTCGGCAGCGTCATCGCCGCGCTGGCGCCGCGGTGTGGCGAGGACGCCGTCTTCACCATCGATGCCGGCAACTTTTCCGGCTGGCTCTCGCGCTACTTTCCCTTCCGCGCCTCGCAGCGGCTCTTGGGTCCGATCTCGGGCGCCATGGGCTTTGGCGTGCCGGCGGCGGTGGCGGCGGCGCTGCGCTTGCAACGCCGCGTCGTCTGTCTCGTCGGCGACGGCGGCATGCTCATGACCGGGAACGAGCTGGCGGTCGCGGTGCAGCACAAGCTGCCGCTCATCATCATCGTCTCGAACAATGGCAGCTACGGCACCATCCGCCTCCATCAGGAGAAAGCGTTTCCCGGCCGCCGCATCGCCACGGATCTCGCCAATCCCGATTTCGCCCGGCTCGGCGAAGCCTTCGGTGCCAAGGGCCTCACGCTCGAGCGCGAGGCGGAGATTGAGCGCGTGCTCGACGCCGCCTTTGCCAGCGCAGGTCCCGTGGTGATCGACGTGCGCACCAGCCTCGAATACATCTCCGCGTTCACCACGCTCGCCGCGCTCGCGCAATCGCGCTGAAAGCATCGGCGGCGGGCTTTTCCTGCGCCGGAGCCGGCGGTACACTTGCCGCGGTGACAACGCTCCCCGAAAGGAGGCCATGCCGTGAGCTCCACGAGCGAGACCGCCACCTACGCCGTCGAGGACCGCGAGATCGTCGCCGAAACACCCGATTTGCGCATGGTGGTGCTGACGCTGGGCCCCGGCCAGGAGGTGCCGTGGCATTGGCACAGCAACGTCAGCGACCACATGATCTGCCTCGAGGGACCGATGGTCGTGGAAATCCGGGCGCCGCGCGAGCGCATTGAGCTCGCGGCCGGCGAGCGCTGTACGGTCCCGGTGCGCCGCGCTCATCGCGTCAGCGGCCGCGACGGCGGACGCTGCAAGTTCGCGATCCTTCAGGGGATCGGCAGATACGATTTCAACCCGGTCGGCGGGTAAGCTAGTATCCGGCGCGAGCGGGCGGCGCACCCGGCACCGAGGGCAATTCCGTCGCCCTTGGTTACCCGCCCCTCGTCGTCGCAACGGATGGCAATTCGAGTGTGAGCAACCCCATGCGTCTCCTCAAAGTCGCGATCTCGGCCTCCATCATCGCTCTCGTTCCGGTGGTCGCGACGGTCACAGCGGCGCCCGATCGCGGCGCCGGCGGCCTTACCCTCTTCAACGAGATTTACGAGCAGGTGCGCACCAACTACGTCGAGCCGACCACCGACAAGCAGCTCATCGACGGCGCCGTCAAGGGCATGCTGGCGGCGCTCGATCCACACTCCTCCTACATGGACGCCAAGGAGTACCGCGAATTCCAGGTCCAGACGCGGGGCGAGTTCGCCGGGCTCGGCATGCAGGTCACGATGGAGAACGGGCTCGTCAAGATCATCTCGCCGATCGACGACACGCCGGCAGCGCGCGCCGGCTTGAAGCCCGGCGACCTCATCCTCGCCATCGACGACAATCCCGTCACCGACATGACGCTCTCGGACGCGGTCGAGCGGCTGCGCGGCACGATCGGCAGCCAAGTGAAGCTCACCGTGCGGCGCGAAGGCGTTGATCCCTTCGAAGTCCGCTTGACCCGCGCCGAGATCAAGATCGAGCCCGTCAAGTTCCACATGGAAGGCGGCGATATCGGCTACATCCGCATCACCAGCTTCACCGAGCGCACCAGCGAGGCGCTCGAAGCGGCGATCAAGTCGGTGAAGAGCCAAGCCGGCGATAAGCTCGCCGGCGTGGTGCTCGATTTGCGCAACAATCCCGGCGGCCTGCTCGATCAAGCCGTGAGCGTCAGCAACGACTTCCTCGATCACGGCGAGATCGTTTCGATCCGCGGCCGGCGCGGCCAGGACAATCGCCGCTTTGACGCGCAGCCCGATCGCGATCAACTCCGCGGCGTGCCCCTCGTCGTGCTCATCAACGGCGGGTCGGCTTCGGCCTCAGAGATCGTCGCCGGGGCGCTCCAGGATCATCACCGCGCCGTCCTCCTGGGCACGAAGAGCTTCGGCAAAGGCTCGGTCCAGACCGTCCTGCCGCAGCGCGAGAGCGGCGGCGCGCTTCGCCTCACCACCGCCCGCTACTACACGCCCTCGGGCCGCTCGATCCAGGCGACCGGCATCGACCCCGACGTCGCCGTCGAGCCCGCCAAGATCGAGAAGGTGGCGCAAGCGTCGCGCCTGCGCGAAGCGGATTTGCGCGGCGCGCTCAAGAACCCGGACAACGAGGCAGGCGACAAGGGCAAGACACCGGCGACCAGCTCGAACGGCAAACCGGGCGCAGATCGCGGCAATGCCGACGAGAAGGTGACGCCCACCGCCGCCAAGCCCAATGTCCCACCGGGGACGACGCCGGCGACGCGGCCCGAGAGCGCGGCGCTCGACCCCAATCTGCTCGGCACCGACGCCGACTACCAGCTCGTGCGCGCCATCGACCTGCTGCGCGGCGTCTCGCTCTTCAAGAAGCTCGCGGCGCAGTAGCCGGAAGGTCCGGCAAAAAGTCTAAAGTTGCGCGATGACCGCCTTGGCGGCGGTGGTGATGCTGACGTCGGTGGCGTTGGCGTTGATCGCCTCGCTGTACCACTGATCGACCGCCTGCATCAGGACGACGCTGCCGCGCTTGCGCAGGTCAGCGCCGACGATCGCCTCGAGCGAGCGGAGGCGGGCAAAGAATTTACGGGTAGCGGCGCGCCGGCGGTCTTCGGCGGATTGGCCCCCCGCCGGGCGCGGCGGGGTGCTCGGCTTTGCCGTCGGGTTCGCCGGCTTGATGGGCTGTCCGCTCGGGGAGAGCGGGGTGGCAAGGCGCGGTGCCGCGGGCGCCGGCGCGGGCTTCGGGGCGGGGGCGGGCTTCTTGGCTGGTGCCGCTTTCTTGGCGGCGGGCTTCTTGGCGATGGCCCCTTTCTTGGGGGCGGCGGACTTCTTCGGGGCCGACTTCTTGCTCGGGGAGATGCGCTTCGGGGCGGCGGATGCTGCCAAGGCCAACTGCTTGGCGCCGGCTTTGCTGCCGCTCTTTGCCCGTGCTTCAACGCGCGATTTCATCGCCATCCTCCAAGGCCCTTCACGGCCGC
Organism: Allostellaceae bacterium; assembly: GCA_035945115.1. Classification (GTDB taxonomy): domain Bacteria; phylum Pseudomonadota; class Alphaproteobacteria; order ATCC43930; family CGMCC-115725; genus DAHUYF01. The sequence goes on along the minus strand of DASZAN010000065.1, from coordinate 1,189 downwards.
AATAAAAGTGGAACCCAACCCCCCTTTGGGCAAGAGAAAAGCGTAAGGCCAAGCATTGCTCCCGCACGGCGGGCGCGGGCACGCCAGAAACCGCCCACGATAAGGCCGGTGTTCACTAATTGTTCGCGAACCAATCCTCCCGTGGTGGCCGCATCGCTTTGAAGCTAACGATGCTGGCGGACGGAAGGCCCGCCTCATTGGACGGCGGGTCGTCCGACCTCCGGCGATTCCGTCGGGGTGGGCTAGCCGCTGATGAGGACAATCTCCGCCTCGCCTTCCTTGTGGAGGACGTTGAGCGAGGCATCGCGGGCATGGCGGTGGAAGATCACGTCGACGCTCACCCCGCCCATGCGCAGCCGCTCGAGCCGCAGCCGGTCGAGGAAGTTCGGCAGCATCGGGCGATTGAAGCGGATCTGTCGCTCGGCGGGGCGGAAGGAGACGCCGAGCGCGCCCCCCAGGAGCGCGAAGGCGGTGGCGGACGACCAGGCCTGGGGGCTGCAGGCGACCGGATAGGCGGTCGGCCCCTCGCCCTTGCGCCGGGGAAAGCCACAAAAGAGCTCGGGAAGGCGGTTGAGGTCGGTGGCCGAGGCGGCATCAAACAAGCCCCGCCAGAGCCGCAGCAGCGGCTCGCGCAAGCCATAGCGGGCAAGTCCGAGGGCGATGAGGCCGTTATCATGCGGCCACACCGAACCATTGTGGTACGACATTGGATTATAGCGCGCCTCGCCCTCGGCGATGGTGCGGATGCCCCAATCGGAGAAGGAGGCGGGCTCCATCAGCGTCGCCGCGACGCGCGCCGCCTGGGCCGGGGTGGCGATGCCGGCGAAGAGCACTTGGCCGGCGTTCGAGCTGCGAACGCGGCAGGGCCGCTTCTCGCCGTCGAGCGCCAAGCCGAAGGTGCCGATCTCGGGGCACCAGAAGCATTCGGCAAAGCGCTGGCGCAGATGATCCGCCTGGCGCCGATACTCGCGCTCGGCTTCGACATGGCCCAGCGCCAGCGCCAGCGCCGCGGCGCCGCGCCAGGCGGCATAGGCGTAGCCCTGCACCTCCACCAAGGCGATCGGCGGGCGCGCCAGCGTGCCGTCGGCGTGGAAGATGGAATCGTTCGAATCCTTCCAACCCTGGTTGACCAGCCCGTTGGGCGAGCGTCGGTCGTATTCGATAAAGCCGTCGCCGTCGGGATCGCCAT
>DASZAN010000064.1:0-6112 GCA_035945115.1 Allostellaceae bacterium | reverse complement strand
ACCGCCTCGAGATGCTTCGCGAATTGCCTGCACCAAATTCTCGGCGGCATGTGTTTTTACGACATATCCTCTCGCGCCTACTCGCAGCGCTTCCAGAAGATAGGGATCCTCATCATGAACCGTAAGAAAAACGGTCTTTGTCTGCGGCGACACTTTTTGAATTTCCTTCGCGGCATCAATGCCGTTCAGCACGGACATGCTTACGTCCAGCACTGCCACATCTGGGTGCAAGGATTCCGCGATTTTGACCGCTTCTTGACCGTTCGATGCTTCGCCAACAATTTTCAGCCCTTCCCGTTCTAACAAGACCTTCAATGATTGCCGTATTATTTGATGATCGTCCGCGAGTATTACCTGTATCGGCATCTAAGCCTCCAAGGGAACCAAATATGTGTATCTGAGTCCTCATCTGTGCGCGTCTTCTGTCCCGTTGGAGTCTCCTTCTGCCAAATTCGGGAAACTGGACTCCAGCATTCAACCTAGTATTTTACAGAGAACACAGGCTTTGTGAATCCAGCGGATTCCCATGCGGATATCAGGTGTTATACCTACAATATCTCTGATTAAAAACGAGTGCGATTTCAACGCGTTCTGGCTAAACGTGATGCAATGCGAAGGACACGATCGGATCCGCGTGGAACGGCAATTCGCCTTCGGTAGAAGATCAAAAAAATCAAATTTGAGAGTTATGCATTCGGTGCCACAGACGGATCCAGGCCTGGAGCCCGAGGCTGAAGCGTTCGGGGCGGTAGAACTCGTTGGGCGCGTGGATATTTTCATCGGCGGTGCTGAACGAGAAGAAGACAGTATCCACGCCGAGCACGTCGCGAAAAGTGGCGACGATTGGCACGGTGCCGTCCATGCCGACAATCTCGGGAGGTAAGGCGAAGACTTCGGTGAGCGTCTCGGCGGCCGCGCGCACTGCGGGACTGTCTGGCGAGACGCGATAGGCCGTTGCGCCCTCGTGGCCGTCCTCGATTGTTAGACTCACGCCAGGTGGGCAGCGCTGTTCCAGATGGCGACGCACCCTGGCAATTACGTTGCTCGGCCGCTGATTCGGAACAAGACGGCACGTGAGCTTCACGTGTGCCTCACTCGGCAGGACAGTCTTGCTGCCAGGCCCTTGATAGCCGCCATAGAAACCATTGACCTCGATAGTCGGGCGATACCACTGGCGTGCCAGCATGCCGTAGCCGGGCTCGCCGAATCCGGCAGGCGCGCCAATCTCGGCGAGATACCTTTTCTCGTCGAAGGTCAGTCGCTCCAGCGCTTTCGCTAGCGCAGGATCGATCTCCTCGACATCGTCATGGAATCCCTCGACGGCAACTCTCCCGTCGTTGTGCAGCGAGGCGACGAGCTCCGCCGCTGCGTGCAACGGATTGGCCACACCGCCGCCGTGACGGCCAGAGTGGAGGTCGTGATGGGGCCCCCGCACCGTAAAGGAGAGCGCTGCCAGGCCGCGCGAACTCACCGTAATGCTCGGTGCCTCAGGTCGCCACATGCCGCCGTCGGCCGATAGCACGACATCACAGGCGAGCGCACCGCGCCGCGCGCGCACAAGGTCGGGAAGATCGACGCTGCCGATTTCTTCCTCAGCTTCGAAAAGGAAACGGAGATTGACGGGCGGTTTGTCGCCGGCGAGGAAGAACGCTTCGGCGGCCAAGATAGACTGGAGCATCGACGCTTTGTCGTCACTGACTCCGCGACCGTAGAGCCGCCCGTTCCGCTCGGTTAGGATAAACGGCGGTGAGTGCCACAACTCGAGTGGCTCGGCGGGCTGCACGTCCATGTGACCGTAAATAAGGACAGTCGGAGCGCCGGGCGCGCCGTCCCAACGCCCGAAGACGGCGGGGTGGCGCGGCGTCTCACATGTTTCGACCTCGATCGGACCGGCTTTGCGCAGCCGCGCCGCCACCCAGTCGGCTGCCCGACGCACATCGGCTGAGTGAGCTGGATCGGTGCTGACTGACGGAATAGCAACAAACTCGGCGAGCTCGCGGAGGGTATCGGCTTTCGTTGTCGGAGAGCGTCGTCAGAACGGCGTCCATTTGATTATGGTTCACGCGCCGACGGCCAAGAGAGGATCGGTATCGTTGATCGCCAACGACGTAACAATGAAGAGGACCACGCCATCAGCCGGGCTGACATCCGTCTGCAGCACGCGCCCTTCATAGTCCTTCACGCACCCGAGATTCTGACCGGCTTTCACTGCTTCGTTCACCGCAACCGCCGGATACCAGAAGCCTGCGTGTTCGCTGCGCAGCCAGAGAAAGCGTTCGAGGAGCGTGAATGACGCGGGCTCCGGTGCACCGCCGGGGACCATGTCGAGGTGGCGCATTACACGCTTGAGGCCGTTCGTGTGCAATGCGACGTCTTCGGGCGTCCAAATTCCCTGGCCGCCTGACTCGGTCAATATGGATGGAATTCCGGCGCGCGACGCGGCGCAAAACGTCGAGCCGGGTGTCTCGCTGCACACCAAAAAATGAATCCCGAAGACCTTGGCCATTTCGAGCGACATCTGGTCGACGCGCTCGTTTCCGGAGCGAAAGAAAATGGTGAAGGGAACGAGCGCCTCGATTAAGTCGCCGCCGTGCAAGTCCACGTAGTAATCGGCCTGCGAAATGACGTTGCGAAACACCCAATCGGCAATCTGCTCGGAGGCGCTGCCGTGCGCATCGCCGGGAAACACTCGGTTGAGGTTCCGGCCGTCGAGCGGGCAGACGTAGATCGTGCGGGCAGAGAAAGCGGGCATGTTCATCACGGGCACGACGATGACTCGGCCGCGCAGATTCCGCGGATCGAGAGAGCGGCCCAACTCGAGCGCCGCCGCAATGCTCGCGTACTCGGCGGCATGGACTCCGCCCGTTACAACGAGCGTTGGCCCGTCGGCGTTCCCCCCGGCGCGACTTCCGTTGATGAGCCACATCGGAAGCCGGTAAGGCTGGCCCTGCACCGGAAACTCGTTCACGCCATAGCGTTTCTCTCCTGGGCCAGCGGAGAGTGCACCAACTTTCAGCACCTCATTCGACACGACAATGCTCCTTACGTTGCGCAGATTTACCGTCCGCCGTCGATGGACAGCGTCTGACCTGTGATCCAACCAGCGTGCTCACTCGCAAAGAATAGGACACCGTTAGCGATGTCCTGCGGCGAGCCGAGCCGCTTCAGTGCAATGTTTTCGACGAGCTTGCGTTGCCCATCTTCGCCGTATGCCTCCCACTGCTTTTCGGTGGTGGGGTTGGAGCGCACGAAGCCGGGAGCGACGTTGTTCACGGTGATGCCCCACGGCCCAAGCTCGTGCGCGAGTTGGCGCGTCATGCCGATCTGCCCCGCCTTTGCCGACGCGTACGCCTGAATGCCAGTGAGGCTGATGCCAAGGCCGGCGCCGCTGGAAATATTGACAATGCGGCCGTAGCGCGCCGCCTTCATTGCCGGGGCGACCGCCTGGCTGCAATAAAACGCGCCGTCAAGATTTACCGCGAAGATGGCCCGCCAGTCGGCGTCGGACACTTCTTCAAGCGGTTTGCCGACTTGACCCAGGACGCCGCCCGCGTCGTTCACCAGGATGTCAATGCGGCCGTGAGCCTTCAATGTCTCCGCGGCCATGGCCCGCACCGCCGAGCGATCGCTCACGTCAAGTGCGCGAATCTCGAGCGGCGTCCCTTGTTCTTTCGCCAGCCGCGCCGTTTCGTCGAGCTCGGATTTCAGTACATCGCAGGCGACTACTCGCGCGCCGAGGTTCGCGAAGTTCAACGCGATGCTGCGGCCGAAGCCATGCGCGGCCCCGGTTACAATTGCCGTTCGACCGTCAAAACGAATTTGCATCGGATGCACTAGCGTGCTGAGCGCTTGCTCTCACGAGGAAGAAGAACAAGCCAACCATTCGGTCAACCCAGGATGTGCGGCTCATGCGGCCGGAACTGGTTACGGCCATGGACCCTCCAACGCCTCGCGCGTCTCTTCGACGCCTGCGCTCCACACTTTCATCATCTGGTCATCAGATTTTTGATACACGCCGCCGAAATTGCCGTCGCCCAAGTATGCCCGCACGCCAGCGGCATCCATCATGCGCAGGCGCGCGATATCGATCATTGGCTTCTGACCATCGGGGACTTTCACACCCGCGACCCGCGTCCACGGAAAGTTCTCCATCCATGACGCGTGCGAAGCAACGGCATCGATGGCTGCCACTGCGGCGGCGGTCTTCGGCGCGTTCCACCAGTTGTGCCACTTTACGGTGATCCCCGGGTGATCGTTCATCCACTCCTGCAGGATCGAACCGCCGGGTGTGTTGCCGCCGTGCCCGTTCACAAACAGGACGCGTTTGAACCCAGTGCCGGCGAGGCTCTGAAGAACATCTGCGACGATACGCTGATAAGTATCGAGACGAAGACTGATGCTACCCGGGTAGGCGCGGAAGTAAGGCGTGATGCCATAGCTGAGGACAGGAAACACGGGCACGCCGAGCGGCTCGGCCGCCTCGCAAGCAACGCGCTCGGCCAATATAGCGTCAACCGTTAGGCGCAGATATCCGTGCTGCTCGGTGCTGCCGACCGGGACCACAGCACGACCGTCTTGCTGTAGTTTTTTTTCGACCTGCATCCAGTTCATGTCAGAGATTTTCATCTGCGTTGTCCGGGAACTCTAAGCCACGCTGAACGCCTTCGTCAAGATTGGTGCAGCCGACGCGAAAGCGCCGGCGCCATAAAAAATAACAGTCAGAGCTGTGTCGTGATGGTTTCCAGGCCGTGCGAGGATGGACCTGTTTCCGCTCGCCACAAAGCGAACGCGCATAGCACGGCCAGCACCGCAATCGCCGTGAACATTAACAAGCCGGCATGGTAGCCAGCTGCGTTGGTGGCGCTCGCCAGCCAGTGATCGTTCGCCCAACCGATCAGCAGATTGATGACCACGAGCCCGAGTTGCTGCACCGTGTCCAGCATGCCGTTGGCCAAGCCGAGTCGCGATTTGTCCACTACATAGACGAGCGCAGGCCACATCACCGCCGGCACCAACGCGAACGCCACGCCCATCATGGCCATCGGGATCGCCGGAGGAATGTTCGTAAATCCCAGCATGGGGAACACCGGCACGATCAGGAGCGAGCCGAACATCATGAGCAGCGACCGACGCGCGTAGCGATCAACGAGCAGGCCGAAGATTGGCATACCGACCAACGAGAAAAATGGCTCCATACCCACCAGCAGCGATGCGGTTTGCGGCGAGACGTGCCGCGCCTCGATTAGGAATTTCTGTCCGAATGTCTCAAACGGGAAGATGCAGCCATAGAAAGTGACGCAAAGGGCTGCGATCAGCCAGAACGAGCGATTGAATTGGAAGACCTCGCGAAGCGGGATTTTCGTCGCTCGTGCGGTATGTCCCAGAGTGAATCGCTGCTCGCCGCGGACATCGAGCATCCAGTACAGTGCGGCGCCGACAACACAGAACCCACCGAAGGCGACGCCCAGCAGAAGCGGCCAACGCCAGTAGGTGTACGCACGGGGCGCCCATGCCGGCGAAACCTGAGCGCTCAATGATCCCAGACGTGCCGCCGATGCTCGAAGACCGAACGCCAGACTCAGCCCATCGTGCCAAAACCAACGGGCCACGCCCACGTTGGCAGTGAGTTGCAGCGCTTCGCCGCCCGCGCCGACAAACAATCGTCCGACGACCATGACGCCCAGCCGCGGGCTCAGTGCGGTGATGACCAGTCCGGCGAAGACCAGTACGCTGAAGATCGAAAGCGATTTGCGCGTGCCCAGCCGGTCGATCATCACGCCGCAGACGAGCATGGCTACAATGTTCGGAAAACTGTAGACCGCCTGCATCCATCCGATGTCAGTGTTCGAGAAGTGCAGTTGGCGGCTGAGCAGCGGCGCGAGCGGTGCGATGTAGTCGAATGCGTAGTAGCCGCCGTACGAGGCGATGCCGATCACGGCGAGAATCCACCAGCGCGAGGCACGCGATGGCGCCGGCTTCTCAATCACGCCCGCTTCCAGCACAGTGTCGGACATCCGCAGAAGCCTCTCCACGCGCGTTGAGCCTGCAGTTGCCCTGCGCCCGCGGAATCATCTCACAGAATCACCTCCGTCACTTGGACGAAAACTAGAAT
>DASZAN010000063.1:0-79592 GCA_035945115.1 Allostellaceae bacterium | reverse complement strand
GAGGAGGCGCTTGGCTGGGCCCGCGAGACCGATGACACGATGATCCCGATGTTGTTGTTCCTCGACGGCCGCATAACGTTAGCTACTGGCGGCCCCGCGGACGCTTACGTCGACCGTGCTAACGAAGCATTGTCGCTTCTGAAAAAGGGCAAGAGCGTCGCGCGCGCTGCGACACTTAATGCCTCACTTAGCCAGGCTTATGGCTGGGCGGGAAAGCTTAACGAGGCGTTGGCTGCAAGTGACGCGGCGCTCGAAGGGATTTCCGGAATCGAGAAGTTCGACTATGACTTTCTTGGCTATAACGTAGAGCATTGGATTGCGAGTTTGCGTGGACGCATTCTCGTCCGGCTGGGCCGCTTTGCCGAAGCTGAACAGTGTTTGAAAGGGATGCTTTCCATCGAACAATCGCTCATCGATCCGACGGTTCAGATCATTCCTCACATGGGTTACGTCGAACTCGCGTCTTGTCGTGGTGAAGTAGCCCTGGCGAGTCAACACGCATCGCGCGTAGCCGAGATTTCCGAGAAAGGAGGGAGCCCCTACCTCCAGGTCTACGCGCTCGCCGCTCGAGGTGCGGTTAAGTACTTGGTGCAAGATTTTGCAGGCGCTGCGCGCGATTTTTGTGAGGGCTTGGAATTCACGCGAAAAGCTAAGGCTGCAGTAGAGAACGAGCCGGAGATGTTGGCCAGTCTCGCCGATTGCTACTACCAAGCGGGCGACTGCAAGCGGTCCGAGGCGATTGCAAAGGAGACGATCGAACTTGCGCGTCAACGAAGTGCGAGATTGCCGGAATGCCGCGCTTCTATCACGTGTGGAGCTGCTTTGATCGCTCAACATGGGACCGAGCGTCGGAATGAGGCCGAACATTTTTTGCGCCGCGCCGAAGACTTGATCAAAATTTCGGGTGCGCGCATATACGAGGCGCGGCTCAGAGAAGAGAAAACCCGCCTGATGGCATTGACATACTGATTAGGTATGGGTGCAAAGCAACGTGAATTCGCGCAAACCATAACCCTGAAGCTTTTTAACCGATAAACCAAACTCTCTTTCGCAGAGCTTAATCCAAGGCTGCGGCGATGTTCGGTAGAGTTCGTGCTGAGGCGCTCGTTTCGCGGCCTGTAGCGTCAGAAAGTTGACCGCGAATCCCCTTCGACTGGTCTTATGCATGCTAGCCATTGTGTTCGCGATGAAGCTCTCCCATAGCGCGGTTGGTTGATCCAGTTTGACATTGAATAATCCGCTCGCGATGGAATAGTCCGCGATACGGGGACTAGCGTCGGCCACAACGAAACTGCCTCGCCTTCGCTTTCGCCGCAATCGCCTGGCATGGCGGATCATGGCTGCCGATATGTCGATGCCAAGATAGTCTACGCGCGTATCGGCACGGAAGCTGGGGAGGAACTCCAAAAGAGCCCCATATCCGCAGCCTACGTCGTTCAACGAGAACGCATGGGAAAAATCGCACACTTCTAGCAGCTGAGCGAAACGTAGCTCCTGCGCGGCACTCGACTCCCAATCGACTCCCCGGGGTACCGCGCCATGGGTCGAAACTTTGCCTGTGTAGTAAGCTTCAATGACCCCATAAACCTGTTCGAGGTGCTGGGAGGCGGCGCGCGTGGCCATGCCCGGGTGACGCACGATTTTTGCGCGTTCGGTATGGATCATGTAACTATGGTTCACCTCTCCAATGGGCGGGGCTTCATGGGCAATGAAATGGTCATGAAGCTTTCATGCATGTAGAAGATCGGGTGGGTATTGTTGCGAACAGTTACCCGACGGTTCCTTCTGGAGTCATGAGAGGTGAAATGCACCGGCGATGGATTTTGTTTCCCCAGGTCATCCCTCAGTGCGGACACGATCCTTTGATCACCGTTCTGATCCTGACGATCAGAAGGGACCTGCTCCAGTGAGTCGAGCAACCGTCCCCATTTATTCTTGATGGTTGCGTTCCAGTAGCCACCAAGACCTAGAAGATCGACCGCATCCCTGAAGGAGTGCCTCGGTGAGAACACGGCGAACTTTTTCTGCAGGGCGGCCATCTCGCGAATCTGGGTTGGCCCGAAACGCAAGTTGAGTCTCTCTAAAAGGATTCCAATGTAGATGTCGTCATTCAACATGAACATGCCCATGGCTCTTCCCCTCCCGGGTCTGCGCGTGAACAATGAGAAGCTGAGGGAATAATCCACCAACAATTGAGGGAAGTCGAGCAGGTTGTCGTGCTAAACGTTGCGCTCAACAATTTGATGCGACTGTCACGATGCCCTCGCTGAAAGGCTTCACGGCGCTTACGGATCTTGCGGGTTCTTTCCTGCGGCCGCCACGAGAACACCGCAGCGGGCGCCTGACGCACCTCGTCGACGAGGAGTCCTCGCCAAAAGCGCTTTCCGCGCGCGAGCTTTTGCCATCGCGACCAATTCCGACGTACCAAGAAACCGCCCCGGACCCGGCCGCTTCAATCGGTGACGATCCGAACTGCTTCCTCGGTCGAACTACTGGCGCTAACGTGTGCTCGTATGCGCCTTCAATCGGCGATCGCTGAGGTCCGCATCAACGTTCCAATAACCGCGCTTTATATTGCGAACAAAAATCGCGGCTGGATGCTCCCCCCAAATCCTGAGCTTGTCCCGGTAAGGTCCAATTTTGAAATATTGATAGGCTTGGCTCGGGTCTGGACCTGTGTTTATCGTAGGATCACTGTAGCCGACATGCCCAAACTCGCCGAACGCTGTTCCGATGAGAATCTCATCGTCGTTCTCCGGATCGGCAACGAAGAGCTGGATGATTCCATCCTCGTCCTTGACTTCGGTCGGGCTTACGCAAATTTTGAAGCGCCACCACTTATGAATGTCATCAGGTAAAAAATCTCGTCGGTCGACAATCACGCCGGTAGTGCATGACTGAAATTCATCTTCAAGATGGGGTGGGAGCCCACGAGCGCAAGTCGCGAACATTGCGCGCACTTGGAGCTCCTTAAAGTCACGTGGGCGGTTGCCAAACACATGGTGATCAAATGCTCTTGCCGAGTTGAAGCACCAGTCGGCGCCGTAACGGCTCAGATATCTGCTCCTCTCAGTACCGTCGGTAAATACTACGTCCCTATCTTCGTACAGATGCTCGATCGTTGCGACGTAGCGGCCTCTATCAATGCGTAGGGCAAACATCGGACTGCCGCCGTTTGCATCGTAGTAGGGGGCTTTGATCTGAGCACAAATGAAACGAGCGTCGACCATGGGGAACTTGAGGTCGGCGCGAATATCGAAGGAGTACCATACTGGTGTACCGAGGGGCAGTTTCGTATCGCGCAACTCACATCGATCGCACCTGTCGGAGGACCCCTCGGTTGCGTACGTATAAGCGTCTCTCCTCACCGCTAACCTAAGACACGCGTCTCCGCCTCTGACCAATTTGGGTGTCAGTCCGTTAGGATTGCGATTCCTAAAAAACGTGAGTGCGCCGTATCTGATGTCTCCCTCTTCCAAAGGGATTGGGCGCGTGATGTCGATTTCGTAGTCGAGAGAGTTTGGACTGAAGCTGGTATTTCCCATTACAACTCTCCCAGAGTGAGATTGATGCGGACCCGGAGATCCGAGCAGTAGGTTCTCCACTAATATCGTTTCTCGCTACCGTATCCAGCGTTGGATCGATGCCAAACGCGCAAATCAGCGCTGGGCTGGTAAAGCTGGACGTCGCGACGGGGGGCGGAGGAGAGTTGCCGCATGAAGTCGTCAGCCCGGCCCTTGCACGCTTTCTGTCCATATCCTGCCCTTGCAGTATTGGTTGCTGGTGTGAATCGCATGGATATGAGCAATGACCGTAGACCTCATTCAACGAGTGGCGAAGGATCAGCTGGCAAAAAAGCGCATGGCCTCGTTGACACATACCATTGTATTCGCATGATCCCCTGAATCCAACTTAAGCGAGGGAATACGAATGCACTGGACGAAAGACCCGAAGAACAAGGCAAAGCTCGCCAAAGCGGCGGCGAAGCGAGCGCGGACGAGGAAGAAACGAGGCCACCGCTCAAGCGCGAAATCGGCTGAAGCAGTGCGCTATTCATCACAACCGAACCTGATCGCGATGATGCGGGCTGAACTTAAAGAAGCCGAGAAGCGGGTCACCGCACTCAAGGCGATACTGCGGAGATATGTCAAGCTCTGAGGCGACGGAACTTATCCTCCTGAAGGCCGTGGATCGGCTTGCATCAGCCCGTCAGTTCTGACAATATCCCGCCTGCATCACGAGTAGGGCTGACGCCCTCGCCAACCTGCCACGACTGACCCGGGCAAGGTGGCTCCCCGAGAGGGGGATGCGGTCGAGATCACGGCGACAACGTCGAAACGGGTCAGAGCGCCGCTGTGCGTCATGCCCTCCTCGCTAACGCGATGGAGGGTTTTCTTATGGTTGCTTGTCCGTTACCGAAGTCCCGAGCTGACTTCTACATCACCTATCACGGCACTGTAGCCACACTCGATGTGCTCTCGAACGCCACCCGAGAGTGGGTTGAGGAGCACGTCGCAACCGAGCCGTGGCAGTGGCTCGGACGGTCGAGCATCGGGATTGATCCGAGGTTTGCGGAGGGGCTGCGCCAAGCGCTCACCGACGCGGGTTTCAGCGATGCGGGTTGAGCAGCGTCCACAAGCTCGACGCGTCCAGAATGAACAGTTACCCGCCTTACAGCCTGACATATGGAGGAGTAGAACATGCGTATCATTGTGATTGCTTCGGTCGCGTTCCTGTCTGCGGCTTCGCTGCTGTCCGCGTGCGCCCTGCAACGTGAGAACCAGCTCCGCGACCAGATGGACACCGAGCGCGCAGCCTGCGGGGCAGGGGACCAGCAAGCCTGCGAGCGATACAAGCTCGTTCTGCAACAGTACCGCGCCGAGAGTTCTGTGCCGCGCTGTGGTCTGCTCGGGCTTCCGTGCCCCGGCGCGATGATCAACATCCAGGCTCAGTGAGCATCACATCATCATCCGAACCCAAGCACGTTTGAGGTACTCATGTCCCTATCCGCAGATAAGAAGAACGGCAAACTCACTGGCCGCTTCCGTGTCGAAGTCCAGCTACGTGGCAAGCGTTTGCGCGGTCGCTTCAGCACGATCGAAGAGGCGCGCAAGATGGAAGCTGAGTGGAAGGTCCAGCTTGCGCGTACCGACGACGCCGGTGCTACGGAGCGACAGGGCGTCCACTGCAATCCCCGGACGCTCGAAGAGCTAGTCAACGTCGCGGCGCCGATCCTTTGGGAGGGCTCAGCTCACGGCGAAGATGCCCTCGCGAAGCTTGCCAAGATCATGGAGGTCGTTGGTCCAGACAAGCGCCTGTTCGAGTTGAGCACGACCGACGTAGGCAAGGTAATTGTTTGTCTGCGAGAGCTCGGTAAGGCGCCAGGCACCATCAACCGCTATCTATCCGCATTCCACCGGGTACTAGCTTGGGGCAACACCAAGGGCCGAGACTACGTCGCGGTCCTACCAAGGTTCGAGTGGCAAGACGAGGACGAGGGCCGGATCTTCATCATCTCTCGAGCCCAGGAGGCGGAGATGCTTCGGTATCTGCGCGGCTGGGGTCGGGATGATATAGCTGACTTCATTCAAGCTGCGCTCGACACCGGCTGCCGTCGGCGCGAACTTCCTCAGTGCGCTGCCAGACCAGCTCAATGGCGATTGGCTCACGTTGTGGACCGACCAAACCCGGACCACGACCGCACGTTTAGTGCCTCTTACCCCCCGCGCAAAGAGCCTCTTACAGTCCCGCTTGCCGTGGGGCTTTACTGCTCCGCAGCTTCGCTATTGGTTCGACAAGGCCAAGGGAGCGATGGGCTTGGCCGCCGAGGATGCCTTCGTGATCTACGCCTGCCGCCACACATGCGCGACCAGGCTGGTCGAGGCGGGAGTGAACTTAAGGGTCATTCAGCGCTGGCTCGGGCACAAGAGCCTTGCGACGACCGAGCGCTATGCCAAGTGCGGTGACGACATGCTGCTGCGGGCAGCTGCGTCTCTATCTGCCGCCTTCCCGCCGCCTCCCTCGGCCACTCGCCACGTGAGCTCTCAGAATCGCTTGGCCTGGAAATTTTCGGCGATGGTACCGGATGCTCTCTTTTGTACGACTGCTCACGGGCAATCAGGATAATTGGGGAAGAAACTTCCGTCTTGCTCGTTGAAGGTGATCTCCCGCCCGACCGCGCTGAGGCACCGATCGAAGGCTAATGCAACAAGATCCTTTTTGCCTCCGATAGCTTTGTCGAAGCCGCTACTAGCTCGTGCTCCATCTTCCTCTTTGCAGCCTTGGCCTTGCCTGCACTCACTTTGAGCCCGCGAATTTCACTTCTTAACTTCGCAACCTCTCCATTTAGCCGCTCAAGTTCTGCCATGACGTGCTGGAATGTCTTGTCGTGTTTGCTGATTTTTCCTTCGTGGCTCGTGACCGCCTTCCAGAGGTTGTGGACACCCAGCTGCAGCGTCTCCGCGAGAGTTCTTTTGGCGGCTGGTATTTCCTCAATTTGTACGACATCGGTAGCAGAATGTCTCGTCATAGCGCGGGCCGTCCGGTTGAAATGGTTGAGCTAGAAAATAGCAGAGCAATGTAGTTTAATCAACCATACGTTCCCCGATCGACCTTGTCCGGTGATCCAACGAGGTGGTACAAACCTGCTGAGACCTTGAGGTCAAGAATCCAGCATTTCTGCGGTTTTTGGCGGTCCAAGTTCGAATCCCTCCCTCTCCGCCATGAGCCGGCTCCCCCGACATGGGTCGCACTGTGGCAAGAACAACGCAATCACCGGAATTCGCGCTGGGACCTTCGATGTCACTCGCGAGACACATTGCCCTTAGGTAGGAGATGTGAACCGCGCACGTGACGAGGTGCGGGGTGGGTGAGGAGAGAATTTTCATGGCCAAGCTGGTTGCCGTATTTGCCGATCCGGTTGCGGTGGCGAGCCGGTTTTCCCTGAAAGAGGACGATCTCTGGCTGGGCATCATCGGCGCCATGGCTTGCGCCGCCGGGATGGCTGCCGGGTTCGCGCTCGCCGCATTCATCTGAGCCACGCCTTATCGCCCTTCCCGGCGGCGCGACAAGCGCATTGACGCTCACCACGGGCTGTGTATCGATCCTCGCCCTTGGGAGAGGATCGGATGAACAATAAGCGCTTGCGAGGCATCATCGCGGCGGCGGCGACGCCGCTCAACGAAGACCGGTCGATCGACCGGCCGCGCCTCGTCGATCATTGCCGCCGCCTGCTGGCGAATGGCTGCGACGGCATCAACCTGCTCGGCACCACCGGCGAGGCCACGTCCTTTGCGCGGGAGGAGCGCCTTGAGGCGATGCGCGCGATCGCCCAGTCGGGCTTGCCGCGCGCGCGCTTCATGGTCGGCACCGGCGCCGCGGCGCTCGCCGATGCCGCCTTCCTCACCGCGGCGGCGCGCGATTTGGGATTTGCCGGCGCGCTGCTGCTGCCGCCCTTCTACTACAAGAACATCGACGACGAGTCCGTGGTCGACTACGTCGAGGCGGTGATGGCGCGCACCGGTCGCAACGGGCTCCGGCTCTATCTCTACCATTTCCCGCAGAATTCGGCGGTGCCGTACAGCGTCGCCGCCGTCGAGCAGCTTCATGGCGCGCATCCCGAGCATGTGCTCGGCGTCAAGGACAGCTCCGGCGACCTCGCATATGCCGCGGCGCTGACGAAGCGCATGCCGGATCTCGACGTCTTCCCGAGCGCCGAAGGGGCGCTTGCAAAGGCGCTCGAGCATCGCTTCGCCGGCTGCATCTCGGCCACCGCGAACATCACCGCGCCGATTGCCGCGGAAGGCTGGCGCGCGCTCGACAGTGCGGCCGGGCGCGCGGCGGTGGAAGCGGCGACGCGCATCCGCGCCGCCTTCGCCGATTACCCGCTCATCGCTGGCGTCAAATGGGCATTGGCGCAGATCTATCGCGACGAGACCTGGCGCCGGCTCTCGCCGCCGCTGCGCGAGTTGACCGCCGCCGAGCAGCAGGGCCTGCGCGACAAACTGGCAGCGACCAATTTCGCCAAGATCAGCCTCTCCGGCTAAACCCTGCGCTCCTATGGAGCGCCGTCGCTATTGCGCCGGCACGGCCCGCCAACCCGAGGGACATACGCCGACATAGGGATAGTATTGGCGATAATAGTCGCACCAGTACCAGAAGCCCGGTACCGCGCCCGGCGGCGTATAGGGGTCGGGATAAGGATAGACCGGATCGGCGTACCAGTACCAATCGGGCCCGACGATCCACCACCAGCCCAAGCGGGCGCTATAGCTGCCGTGCCACCAATGGCCGCCCCGCCAATAATCATGATCGAAGTGGCGGATGTCGCCGTGCCAACCGGGATGATAGTGCCAGCCGCTGTCGCCGCCCCAATGACCCGCGCCCGAATGTCCGCCGCTGCGGTGATCGGCAAGTGCCGGCGTGGCGAGCGCCAAGGCGAAACCTGCGGCCATGAGGAACCGCCGCCCACTTGCGAAACCGCGCATCCGTGTCCTCCCAGAGGTGCCGCAATGGGAGCATCGACGCGGCCGCTACACCTTGATCTATCTCAACGCGGTGCGGATTCGCTCGCTCCATAGTTGCCGTCGAAGGCTGAAAGAGGAGCCCGCTGCGTCGTGACGTCCGAGGAACTCAATCGCGAGCTCGTCGAGATCGAGAATGTCCTCTCGCTCGTCCATGCCGGCCATAGCGATGACTTCGCCGATCTCGAGGACCGGCTCTGGCTCAACCGGCGGCGATCCTATCTCGCGGCGCTCGCGGCGATCCGGCGGGCACAGAAGGGCAAGAAGGTGGTGAGCCCTGCCGTATGGCGCGACGGCGATCGTCGCTCGCGGCTCGCTTTCGCGGAGCAACCGCTGGCGCGCGCGAACACCCGCGATTACGAGCCCGCCTCCGCCTCGTAGCGCCGGCCCAGCGCCAGCATTTCCGGCGTGTCGATGATGTCATTGAGGCCGGCGAAGTCCGCCATTTGTCCGCGCCACGGCTCGGTCGTGCCGTGCTGCTTGAGGCTTGCGAAATAGCTGCCGAGCGCGTGCGCGAGCGCGCGCACGGTGCCGCCGGGAAAGATCACGAGCGCGAATCCCAAGCGCTCGAGTTCGGCCGCCGATTTCGCCGGCGTCTTGCCGCCTTCCACCATGTTGGCCATGACCGGGATGCGGCCGCGGAAGCGTCGGCCGATCTCCGCGAGTGCCGCCTCGCTGGGCGGCGCCTCGATGAAGAGCAAATCGGCGCCCGCCTCGCGGTAAGCCTCGGCGCGGTCGAACGCCTGCTCGAAGCCTTCCACGGCAATCGCATCGGTGCGGGCGATGATGAGGATCTCGGCGCTCGGCCGTGCGTCGAGCGCCGCTTTGAGCTTTCCCACCATCTCCGCCCTCGGCACCACCCGCTTCTCAGCGAGATGGCCGCAGCGCTTCGGCATCGTCTGATCCTCGAGCTGGATCGCCGCGGCGCCGCGATTGGCGAAGAGCTTCACCGTGCGCATGACATTGAGCGCGTTGCCGAAGCCGGTATCGGCGTCGACGATGAGCGGGATCGAGACGCGCTCGGCGATGGCGCCCAGCGTGTCGGCGACTTCGCTCATGCTGACGAGGCCGATATCGGGCCGCGCGAAGCGCGTATAGGCGATGGCGGCGCCCGAGAGATAGGCCGCCTCGAAGCCGGCGCGCTCGATCAAATGCGCGGAAAGCGCGTCATAGCAGCCGGGCGCCACGACGATCTCGGGGCGCTGGAAGCGGGAGCGGAGCGATGTCATCGAAGCCTCGCGGGTGGGGCGGCTCAGAGTCCGAGATAAGCTTGGCGGAGCCGGGCATCGTCCCGCAACGCCGCCGCGGCGCCGCTGAGCGTGACGCGGCCATGCTCCAGGACATAGGCGCGATCGGCGATCTCGAGCGACTGCACCACGTTTTGCTCCACCAGGAGAATGGCGAGACCTTGGGCGCGCAGCCCGGCGATGAGCACGAACATTTCTTCGACGAGGCGCGGCGAGAGCCCGAGGGACGGCTCGTCGAGGATGAGCAACTGCGGCTCCGCCATCAGGCCGCGGCCGATCGCCAGCATTTGCTGCTCGCCGCCGGAGAGTGTGCCGGCGCGTTGCGCGAAGCGCTCGCGCAGCCGCGGAAAGATGGTACACACGCGGTCGAGATTATGCGCGCGGTGCGCCCGGCCGCGGCGGAAGCTGCCGAGCTCGAGATTCTCCCGCACGGTGAGGGTCGGAAAGACGCGCCGCCCTTCCGGCACGTGGATGAGGCCGAGCGCGACGATGCGGCGCGGCGCGGCGCCGGCGATCTCCGCCTCAGCAAAGCGGATGCCGCCGCTTGTCGGCTTCAAAAGGCCCGAGAGCACGCTGTTGAGCGTCGTCTTGCCGGCGCCGTTGCTGCCGAGCACGGCGACGATCTCGCCGGCGGCGATGGCCAAATCGACGCCGCGCAAGACCGGGAGCGCGCCATAGCCCGCGGTGAGCCCGCGCACCTCAAGCATGGTGTCGCCCCTCGCCGGCGAGCCGCTTTGCCGCGCCATGGCCGAGATAAGCTTCGATGACACGGGCATTGCCGAGTACCGTCGCAGGCGCGCCATCGGCGATGATGTGGCCTTCATTGAGCACGTAGACGTGATCGGCGAGGCCGGTCACCGCCTGCATGACATGTTCGGTCATGAGGAGCGTGACACCGCCGTCGCGGATGGCGCGGATGACGGTGATCAGTTCTCCGACCTCGCTCGGGTTGAGGCCCGCCATCACTTCGTCGAGGAGCAAGAGCCGCGGTTCCGTGGCAAGCGCGCGGGCGAGCTCGAGGCGCTTGCGGCCGGCGATCGTGAGCGCGCCGGCGGGTTGCTCGAGCATCGCGCCCATGCCGAGGCGTTGGGCGATGTCGCCGGCACGTGCGAGCGCCGCCGCGCGATGGCGATGGCGGAGCTGGCAGCCGACGGCGATGTTCTCCCGCACGCTGAGGCCGGCAAAGGGCTGCACGATCTGAAAGGTGCGCACCAGGCCGCGCCGCGCCAGCGCCGGCGGCGGCAGGCCGCCGATCTCCTCGCCGCAAAAGCGGATCGCGCCCGCGTCGGCGGCAATGAAGCCGGCGATGATGGCGAAGAGCGTGGTCTTGCCAGCGCCGTTTGGGCCAATGAGGGCGGTGATGCTGCCCTCGCGCACTGCGAGGCTCGCCTCTTGGACGGCGGCAAGCCCGCCGAAGCGCTTGCTGACTTTGCTCACCTCAAGCATGGCGCGGCCGCCTCGGCCGGAGCGCGCGGGCGAGGCGCGGGAACAGGCTCACCAAGCCATCCGGCAGGAAGGCGAGGATGAGAATGAGCAGCGCGCCATAGAGCACGAGGTTGAGCCCGGGCGCGCCGCCCGTCAACGTGCCGCTCACTTCGTTGAGGAGGCGCAAGGCGAACGCGCCCACCAGCGGGCCGAACACGGTGCCGACGCCGCCGATGAGCGGCACCAGCAGCGCGGCCACGGAGATCTCGACGCCATACGCGAGCCGCGGGTCGAGATAGAGGAAGTATTGGAGATAGAAGCTCCCAGCGAGGCCGGAGAGCGCCGCCGACAAGGTGATGGCGCCGAGCTTGGTGCGCTCGACCGCGATGCCCAAGGCGCGCGCCGCGTCCTCGTTCTCGCGGATGGCAACGAGATCGGCGCCGAAGCATGAATTCTCGAGCCACCAGGCGGCGGCGGTGGCGAGCGCGGTGAGCGCGAGAATGACCCAATAGAAGCCGAGCTTGTCGGCAAATTGGAAATTGGCCGCGCTCTGCTTCAGCGGGATCTGCAGGCCGACGCCCGCGCCGGTAAACGGCACGGAATCGGCGACGATGCGGAACACCTCGGCGAAGGCGAGCGTCACCAGCGCGAAGTAGGAACCGCGCAGCCCATAGCGGAAAGAAAGCGCGCCGACCAACGCGCCGGCGAGCGCACCCGCGACGCCGGCGAGCACCAGGCAGATCCAGGGATTGATCCCGAGATCGAGCTGAAAGATCGCCGCGGCATAGGCGCCGGTGCCGAAGAAGGCGGCATGACCGAAGGAGCGCTGCCCGCCATAGCCGCCGAGCAGGTTCCAGGCTTGGCCGAGAAGCGCGAAGTAGAGCGCCATGATGACAAAATGTGACAAAAAATCTGATTTGAGCGCGAGCGGCAGGGCGGCAAGCGCCGCCAGCACGCCGATGACCGCCGCCGCCGGCGTCTTCATGGGATCACGCACGCTGGCCGAAAAGGCCGGTCGGGCGGAAGAGGAGGATGGCGATGAAGATGGCGAAAATGCCGATCCGCCCGAGATTCTCGCCGAGGAAGAGGCCGCCCAGGGACTCGGTGACGCCGATGATGAGCCCGCCGAGGAGCGCGCCCAGGAAGCTTCCCATGCCGCCCAGCACGACGATGGTGAAGGCGATGACGACGAAGCTTTCGCCGACCCCGGGATGGGCGTAGTAGCTGGGGAGAAGCAGCGCGGCGGCGGCGCCGACGCAGGCAATGCCGAGGCCGAAGCTCATGGCGAAGGTGTGCTGGACGTCGATGCCGACGAGTTCGGCGCCGCGGCGCTCGAATGCCAGCGCGCGGATCGCCTTGCCGAGATCGGCGCGCTCCATCAGGAGCCAGAGCAGCGCGGTGATGAGCAGTGCGCCTGCGAACGACACGGCTTTCGGCACGGCGATGAAGGCGACGCCGAGGTCGACTGTCTCGAACGCATAGGATGGATTGATGGTGCGTGTGTCGCCGCTCCAGAAATAGAGCGCGAGATTGTCGATGATGATCGAGAGGCCGAGCGTGACGAGCAGCACGTTCTCCTCGCGCCCGTGGCTCGCGGTGGCGATGATCGTGCGCTGAAGCGCGTAGCCGAGCGCAAACATCGCTGGCACGATGATGGGGAGTGCCAGATAGGGGTCGATGCCGGCGAGCGTGTAGAGGAAATAGACGCCGTAGAGCGCCAGCATCAACAGGCTGCCATGCGCGAAATTCACGATGTGGAGCACGCCATAGATGAGCGTGAGGCCGAGCGCCACCAGCGCATAAACCGCACCGGTGGCGATGCCGTTTAACAGCGCCGGCAGAAGAATGTCGAGCGCGAGCATCGCGGCGGTCCGTCGCTCCCCCTCACCCTGTCCCTCTCCCGCAAGGGGAGAGGGGACGCACGGCGCCGTTCGTACTTCCCCTCTCCCCTCGTGGGAGAGGGAGGGGCCCATCGCGCAGCGATGAGAGGGTGAGGGGGAGTGTCATCGCACGAAATACGCCGCCAACCTAACCCGGCATCGGGAACACCGGCTTCGCGTTGGCGAATTCCGCTGGCAGGATCACCTTGATGTCGTTGTCCTGCACTTGCAGGTTGACGGCGCGGGCGCCGGTGTTCTGGCCGTTCTCGAATTTGGTGGGACCGTAGGGCATGAAATGGCCCTCCCAGGTGCTGGCGGTGAGCGCCTCGGTGATCTTGGCGCGATCGGTCGACGCCGCGCGCTCGAGCGCATCCGCCAGCAGCATCATCGCGCTGTAATTGAGGAAGACCTCGTAAGTGTAGAAGAGGTTCTTCTCTTCGGTGCGCTTCTTGAGCGCGAACGCCGCCTCTTTCTTGGGATTGTACCAGTGATTGCAGTCCATGATGTATTGGGCCGCTTCGGGGAATTCCTTGACGAAGCGGTATTGCGAGGCGCCGCCGCCCAGCACCGAATAGATCGCCTTGGGCCGCACCTTCTGCTGCTGCATGGTGCGCGCGAGGATGACGTATTCATTGTAGTAGTTGGCGGGAATGACGATGTCCGGCTTCTTCGCCTTGATGGTCAGCACGACGTTGTTGAAGTCGAGCGTCGGCGTCGGATGCTTGATCGCCTCCAGCACCTCGATGCCGATGCCCGGCAGCTCCTTCTGGAGGAGCGCGGCGGTGCCGCTGCCGAAGGCGGAATCCTCATGGACGATGATCGCCGTCTTGGCGGGATTGCCGGCGGCGCCGTTGATCTCTTTCAGCGCCGCGACCGCCGTCGCGACGAAGACGCCGTAGCCGGGGCTGAAGCGGAAGGTGTTGGTGAGGCCGGCTTTGACGATGCGGTCGTCCGTGCCGACATCGACCACATAGGGAAGGCCGTGCTTCGCCGCCGCTTGCGTCGTGGCGAGGCAGATGAAGCTCGCATAGCCGCCCACCACGGCGGCGACGCCCGCGTCCTGATACTTCTCGATCTCGGAGACGGCGACATCGACCT
Source organism: Allostellaceae bacterium (assembly GCA_035945115.1). GTDB lineage: Bacteria > Pseudomonadota > Alphaproteobacteria > ATCC43930 > CGMCC-115725 > DAHUYF01. The sequence goes on along the minus strand of DASZAN010000063.1, from coordinate 65,420 downwards.
TGGATTGCGCGTCGGCGAGAAGCGGCTCGATCTTGGCGCCGCCGAGCGATTTGATGCCGGATTTGTTGATGTCCTCGACCGCCATCAGCGCGCCGGCGCGCGATTGCGTGCCGGAATAGGCGACGCCGCCGGTCACGGGGTGAATGACGCCGATCTTGATGTTTTGCGCCTGGGCGCTGAGGATCGCGGGCGCGCTGAGCACGGCAACCGTGCCGGCGCTCGCAGCAACCACGCGACGGCGAGTGATGAAGGCACGACGATGCGGCATTGGGTGGTCTCCTCCCCTCAAGACGCTTCGCTGCATTGCCCTGTCGAAGGACGCACGGCGGTCATGCAACGCTTTTGCTCAGGCATACCGCGGCAAAACACATAATGCTATATCTTTTGCCAATCGGGCTCGGGAGGGAAGGCGATGGAACGGTCGGACAAGACGGCGCGCCAGCTCTATGAGGAGGTGAAAACCAATCCGACGCGGAAGCGCTTCGGCTTCGGCCGCAAGCCCGCGCTTATTAACGTCGATCTTCAGCACGCCTATACGCGCGTCGACGAGTTCAAGACGGCCTACGAGACCGATTTGCGGCAAATCGAGTATGTCAACACGCTCGCGGAACTCTTCCGCGCCAAGAACTGCCCGGTGGTGTGGACGCATGTGGCTTACATGGACTCGGGCGAGGATTGCGGCGTCTGGGGGACGCGCACCAACACGCCGGATTCGCTGCAGAACATCAAGGCGGGCTCGCGCCGCTCCGAACTCGACGACCGCCTCAACGTCGACCGCAAGCGCGACATCATCGTCAACAAGCGCATGGCGTCCGCCTTCTTCGAGACCAATGTGGGCTCGCTCTTCACCTTCCATCGCGTCGACACCGTGGTGGTGACGGGCGGGTCCACCTCGGGGTGCGTGCGCGCCACCGTCGTCGACAGCCTTTCGCGCAGCTTCCGCACCATCGTTCCCGAGGAGTGCGTCGCCGACAAGCATGAGAGCCCGCATTTCGCCAATCTCTACGACATGGCCCTCAAATACGCCGATGTCGTGCCGGTGGCGGAGGTGATCGACTTCATGCGGCGCTATCAGCCGGTCAACGATTGAGGCGGCGCCCATGAAGCGGGACCCCGGTCTTTACGACTATCTTCCTTACGATGAGCGGCGGCCAAAGATCCGCTGGCCCAACGGCGCCCATGTGGCGTTCTGGCTTGCGCCCAACATCGAGTTCTACGAGCTCGAGCCGCCGCGCAATCCGACGCGCGCCGCCTGGGCGCGTCCGTCACCCGACGTGCTCAACTATTCTTATCGCGACTACGGCAATCGCGTCGGTTTCTGGCGCATGGTCGAGGCGTTCGACCGCTGCGGCATGCGCGGCAGCGTCTCGCTCAATGTCGCCGTCTGCGAGCATCATCCCGAGGTGATCGAAGCCTGCGCCCAGCGCCAATGGGAGTTCTTCTCGCACGGGACTTACAACACGCGCTACCTCTTCGGCATGTCGGAGGAGCAGGAGCGCGCGGTCATCCAGGATTCGATCGACACGATCAAGAAAAAGACCGGCCAGAAGCTCGATGGTTGGCTCGCGCCCGCGCTCACTTATACCGAGCGCACGCTCGATCTCATCGCCGAGATGGGTCTCACCTATTGCTGCGATCTCTTCCACGACGATCAGCCGTCACCGATCAAGACGCAGCGCGGCCGGCTCGCCAGCATCCCCTATTCGCTCGAAATGAACGATGCGATCGTCTTCAGCGGCGCCGCGTTGAGCCCGCACGCCTACACCGACATCATCAAGCGGCAGTTCGACCGGCTTTATGCGGAGGGCGCCCAGTCAGGGACGGTGATGTGTATTCCGCTCCATCCCTACCTCATCGGCCAGCCTTACCGGCTGAGGCCTTTCGAGGAAGCGCTCGCCTACATCACCGGTCACGACAAGGTCTGGCGCACCACCGGTCGCGAGATCGCGCAGCATTTCCTCGCGCACCATTGCGACGATTTCGCCAGAGCGTCGGAGCCCGTGGTAGAAGCGCCATGAGCCTGCCGCCCGACCATCTCCAATATCCCAAGCGCCGCTACGGCATGGACCATGAGCGCTACCAATGGTCGATGCTGCCACGGCGCAAGAAGATCGCTTGGCCCCAAGGCAAGAAGATCGCGCTCCTGGTGGTGCCGGCGCTCGAATGGTTCCCGCTCGACATGAAGGGCAAGCCCTTCAAGCCGCCCGGCGCGATGATGACGCCTTATCCCGATCTCCGTCACTATACGCTCCGCGACTACGGCAATCGCGTCGGCATTTTTCGTGTGATGAAGGCGCTCGATCGCGCCGGCATTCGCGCCTCGGTGGCGGTAAACGCGGCGGTGGCGACGCGGCATCCGAACCTGGTCAAAGCCTGCGTCGATCGCGGCTGGGAAATCGTCGCCGGCGGCCTCGACATGGATCACCTGCACTACGAGGGCCTCGCCGAAGCCGAGGAGCGCGCGCAGATCGAGACGACGCTCGCAACGCTGCGGCGCGTGTCGGGACAAAAAGTCCGCGGCTGGCTCTCGCCGGCGCGGTCGGAATCCGACGCGACCCTCGATCTCGTCGCTGCGGCGGGCATCGATTACGTCTGCGATTGGGTGAACGACGACATGCCTTATGCGATGAAGGCAGCGGGCCGCACCATTCACGCCATGCCGCTTCCCAATGATCTCGACGACTACACCATCCTCGTCCAGAACCGTCAGTCGGAAGACGCATACGCACGCCAGCTTTGCGATCAATTCGAGGTGTTGCGCGCGGAAGCGGCTATAGAGGGTGGCCGCATCCTGGCGCTGCCGCTCCATCCCTGGGTGATCGGGCAACCCTTCCGCATCGGCGCGCTCGAAGACGCGCTTGCGCAAGTGATGGCAGGCGGCGATGTCTGGCCCGCGACCGCGGCGGAGATTCTCGACGCGTTTTGCAAACAGGAATGAGCATGATTCGTGTGGTTGATGCTTTCGCCGAATTCGCTCGCCCCTCCCCCCTTGAGGGGGAGGGTAGGGAGGGGGGAAGGGTCAGGCTCGGCGCCGACTACTCTTTGAAGCGCCGCTTCGCGCCGCGGGCCCCCTCCTGTCCGAGGCCCTGAGGGCCTCGGACACCCTCCCCCTCAAGGGGGGAGGGGGTTTGTTCTTCTCGGCGCAGAAGCAGAAGGAATGCGCAGCATGACCACATCACCCCGCACCCTTCTCGACAAGATCTGGGATGCGCACGCCGTCGTGACGCGCGAGGACGGCCGCACCTTGCTTTATGTCGATCGGCACCTCATTCATGACGGCTCGCGCCGCGCCTTCGAGGTGCTGGGCGAGCGTGGCCTGCCGGTGCGGCGGCCCGATCGCACCTTCGGCACGCCCGATCACTATGTGCCGACGACGAGTCGGACCATGGCCGGGATCGACGACGTGGATCGCCGCCTCATGGTGGAGGCGATCACCAAGAACGCGGTGGCGCACGGCATCCGCATCTTCGATCTCGACGATCCTCGCCAAGGCATCATCCACGTGGTGGGGCCGGAGCAGGGCTTGAGCCAGCCGGGCATGGTCATCGTCTGCGGCGACAGCCACACCTCGACGCACGGCGCCATGGGCGCGCTCGCTTTCGGCATCGGCGCGTCCGAGGTGAGCCATGTGTTGGCGACGCAGACGCTGTGGCAGAAAAAGCCCAAATCGATGCGCATCCGCATCGAAGGCGCGCTCGGGCCGGGCGTCGTTGCCAAGGACGTGATCCTCGCCATCATCGCCAAGATCGGCGCCGGCGGCGCGGTGGGCCATGCCATCGAATACGCCGGCAGCGCCATTCGCGGCCTCTCCATGGAAGGCCGCCTCACCCTCTGCAACATGTCGATCGAAGCGGGCGCGCGCGCCGGCATGGTGGCGCCCGACGACACCACCTTCGCCTATCTCCAAGGCCGCCCCTTCGCGCCCACGGGTAAGCAATGGGAAACGGCGCTCCGTCTCTGGCGCAGCCTGCCCAGCGACGAAAGTGTGGGCTTCGACAGCGAGGTCACGCTCGATGGCGCGGCGATCGCGCCGATGGTGACGTGGGGCACGAGCCCTGAGGACGCGGCACCGATCACGGGCTGCGTGCCCGACCCGGCGGCGATCGCCGATGCCGAGCGCCGCGCCGCCGCGGTGAAGGCGCTCGATTACATGGGGCTCACCCCCGGCGCGGCGCTCGCCGGCATTCCCGTGCAGCGCGTCTTCATCGGCTCCTGCACCAACAGCCGCATCGAGGATTTGCGGCTCGCCGCGCGCGTCGCCGACGGCCGGAAGGTGGCCTCGAGCGTCCACGCCATGGTGGTACCGGGCTCGGGCTTGGTGAAGCGCCAAGCAGAAGCCGAGGGCCTCGACCGCATCTTCAAGGCGGCAGGCTTCGAATGGCGCGAGGCCGGATGCTCCATGTGCGTCGGCATGAACGGCGATCTCGTCGCGGCCGGCGATCGCTGCGCCTCGACCTCGAACCGCAATTTCGTGGGTCGGCAAGGCAAGGGCGCACGCACCCATCTCGTGAGCCCCGCCATGGCTGCGGCGGCGGCGGTGACGGGGACGTTCACAGATGTCCGCCAGTTGCTGAAGGCGTGAGGAGCGAACGATGGAAGCGTTTCAGCGTCTCGATGCCGTCGCCGCACCCATGCCGGTGCCGAATGTCGACACGGACCAGATCATTCCCGCGCGCTTCCTGAGGAAGCCGCGCAAGGAGGGCTACGGCCAATATCTCTTCCACGATCTCCGCTTCGACGATGCGGGCGGCGAGAAGCCGGAGTTCGTGCTGAACCGAGCGCCCTATCGCGGCGCACGCATCCTCGTCGCCGACAAGAATTTCGGCTGCGGCTCCTCCCGCGAGCATGCGGTCTATGCGCTCTGGGATTACGGCTTCCGCGCGGTCATCGCGCCGAGCTTCGGTGACATCTTCTACGAGAACAGCTTCAAGAACGGCTTCTTGCCCATCATCCTGCCGATCGAGACGGCGGCAGCGCTGTGCCGCGCGCTCGAGGCGAAGCCGGGTGCGCGGATGATGGTGGATCTCGCGGCGCAGGAGGTAATCGGCTCGGCTGGGACCCGGCATCGCTTCGACATTGATACCTTCCGCAAGGAGTGCCTGCTCCGCGGCATCGACGAGCTCGACTTCACGCTCTCGCATCGCTCCGAGATCGAGGCATTCGAGCGCAGGCAGGCGCAAGCGGTGCCGTGGATTTAAGCACTCCAGGAGCCGCATGATCGCGCGAGCTTTATTACCGTCATCCCCGCGAAAGCGGGGATCCAGGGTTGCAGGTCACCGTCGCTTGCCCTGGGTCCCTGCTTTCGCAGGGACGACGATGTAAGTTTTTCCTGAACGGGGGATCAGGGGAGCATCATGACCACAGCGGAATCGGCAGCGACGTTGGGGCCAACCGATCGCGCCGACACGTACGCGCGTAAGGCGCTTTTCGCCTCTGCGGTCGGCTATGCCATGGATGGCTTCGATCTGCTCATCCTGGGCTTCATGATGTCGGCGATCGTCGCCGATCTACATTTGTCGCCGACGGCGGGCGCCTCGCTCGCCACCTGGACCTTGGTGGGCGCGGTATTGGGCGGCATCCTTTTCGGCGCGCTCAGCGATTATTTCGGCCGCGTGAAAGTGCTGAGCTGGACGATCCTGCTCTTTGCCATCTTCACCGGCCTTTGCGCCTTGGCGCAGGGATATTGGGATCTCGTGGCCTATCGCACGATCGCGGGGCTCGGTCTTGGCGGCGAGTTCGGCATCGGCATGGCGCTCGCGGCGGAAGCGTGGCCGGCGAGCAAGCGCGCGCGCGTCTCCTCCTACGTGGGATTGGGTTGGCAGGCGGGTGTACTGGTGGCGGCACTCGTCACGCCCGTGCTGCTGCCGGTCATCGGCTGGCGCGGCATGTTCGCCCTTGGCATCTTGCCGGCGGTCGTCTCCTTCATCGTCCGCCGCGCCGTGGGCGAGCCCGAGATTTTCCTCGCGCACCGTAAAATGCCGCGGCAAGGCCTGCCGCTCCGGCTCCTCGTCAAGGATTGGCCCACGACCAAGATCAGCCTCGGCATGCTCATCCTCTGCGCGGTGCAGAATTTCGGCTACTACGGCGTGATGATCTGGCTCCCCAACTACCTCGCGAGCCAGTTCCATTATTCCATCACCAAATCCGCCGTGTGGGTTGCCGTCACCATCCTCGGCATGGCCGTCGGCATCTGGCTCTTCGGCCAGCTCGCCGACCGCATCGGCCGCCGACCGATATTCTTCGCCTTTCAGGCGGGCGCGATGATCATGGTGATCGTCTATTCGCGGCTCACCGGCGAGACCGCGCTCTTGATCGGCGGCGCGGTCATGGGGCTCTTCGTCAACGGCATGCTCGGCGGCTATGGCGCGCTCATGTCGGAGCTCTATCCGACCGAGGCGCGCGCCACGGCGCAGAACGTGCTCTTCAATCTGGGCCGCGCGGTGGGCGGCTTCGGCCCGCTCGTCATCGGCATTCTGCGCGACCAGTACTCCTTCACCACCGCGATCGCGCTGCTCGCGGTGATCTACGCGGTCGACATTGTCGCCACCGCGCTCCTCATTCCCGAGCGGAAAGGCGTGCGGCTGGAATAGCCGCTGTCGCGTCAGAATTGAAACGCGTAAACACGCCCGTCGGCGGCGACGTAAAGGCGGTCCTTGGTGGCGATCAGCGTCTGAAAGCGATGGAGGCCCGTCATCGCCTCGCCGCGCTCGCCCGCGAGCGGCTCGCCGGTGTCGCCCTTGAAGGCGTGGAGGCGGTTATCGCCTTCCGCGCCCACGACCCAGACGATCGGGTTCTGGCGGCCGTCGGTGGTGGTGACGATCGGCGCGCCGGCGCCGCGAAAGGCGGCACACCACGCCGTCTCCAAGCGCGGCGGCGAACCGGGCGTAATCTTGAGCGCAGTCAAATCATTGTCCGGCCGCCGGTGAGGGCAAGCGGCGCCCTCGCCTTGGAAAGCGACATTCATGCCGTCGGCGACCGGGTAGGCGGTCGGCGCGGTGCGGATCGCGCGCGTCGCCACGCTCTCGGCGACGAGGCTGCCGCCGACGCCGCCGAGATTGTCGCGATCCAAGAGATAGGCGTGGCGGTCCTTGCCGAGCGCGAGGAGCAGCCTCTCAGGGCCGTTCGTCCGCGGCACATCGAGCGGCAGGACATTGGTGCCGCCGAGATCGGCGTCGGTGTCGTCGGCCTCCCGCCAATTCTTGAGCGCGAAGAAATCCTCCGGGCGCTCGGAATGTCGCAAATCCGCGCGCAAGCGGAACGCGGCTTCGCCATCGCTCCACTCGCGCGCGTTCAAGGTATTGCCGGTGGCGACGAAGAGATCACGGCCGTCGCTACTGATGCCCCCCGGCGCCCAGATGCCGCCGCCGCGCCCACGCGTGCCCCAGCTGTGGACGCGATGGGGCTCGGCAAGGGCGACGCCGACGACCATGCCGTGATAGTCGCCGCAATCGCCGAAATGGCCGCCGAAGGGTACGTAGAGCGTGTCGTCGAGGATCGCGAGCGCGCCGCGCTCGCTCTGATCGCGCGCGTTGAAGGCGACCTCGTCGCGCTTGAGCGCGTCGCCGACATCGATGGGCCAGCCGGCGAGCGGCGCGCCGTCCTTGAGCGAGAGCGCGAAGAGCTTGTGATGAATGCCGGCCTCGTCCTTGATCGCCGCGTCGGCATAGAGGGCGCCGCGCTTCGCGTCGATGACAGGCGTGCCGGTGATGCCGAGCGGATCGATATTGCCACAGGAAAGCGCCGAGCGCGGCACGGGATTGCCGAGCGTGCGATGCCAGACCTCTTTGCCGCTCTCAGCATCGAGCGCGTAGATCGCGTTATCCTCTGTCGCGACGAGCACCATCGCCGGCGACGAGCCGGGCGGCTGCCAATAGAGCGGCTGCGCATAGACTGTGCCCGAGAAGCGCGCCGCGAAACCGGGATCAGGCCGCACGCCCGGCGCGCGCTCCCAAGTGAGCGACGGCACGACGTAGAGGCCGCTGCGCGCGGCGTCGTTGTGGTGCATGAGGACCGAGGTGGACTCGGCGGCCGCGGTGGGATGCGCAGCACCCCAAAGACAAGCGAACGCTATGAGCGCCAGGAGATGGAATCGTTGCGCTGTCGCCATCGCTCACCTCGCCGGTTCAACCGCGCGTCGGTTCGCCTTCGACCTCGAGGCGATCGACGCGTTCGGGATAAAAGCAGAGATGATCCTTGATGAGCGGGCAGTCCGGCAGCGGCGCGAGGTACGCCCAAGCGATGTCTTTGACCGTGCGCTCGCCGAGCCGCGCCGACCAATAGGAGGCATCGCCCTTGTAAGGACAGGTCGACCGCGTCGATGACGGCGCCAGCAGGTCCATGCGGACATCCTCGCGCGGGATGTAGTAGCGCGTCGGCAAGCCTGTCTCGAACAGGAACAGCGCGCGCCGCGTCCGTGCCAGCATTTCACCCGCGAGCGTCACGCGGACCTCCCGCGAACTCGGGCGCACATCGACGCGATGATAGGGATCGCGGGCATGGCCGAAGATTTCCTCGTCCTCTTCGAACCAATGATCGACCTTGTCCCAATAGAAGGCGATCCGTCCTTTGATCGCCGCCATCTCGGGTAGTGGGTCCTCGTAGCTCCACACCGCGTTCTCGGCGCTGCGCCCGCCGACCCGGAGCGTCCAATAGGAGGCATCGCCCTTATAGGGACAATGACTCCGGTGGTTGGTCCGCTCGAGCAAATCCATGCGCACGTCGCCTGGCGGGAAATAGTAGACCGGCAAATGGCGGGTTTCGCGCATGAGACCGGCGGCGAGCGTGTCGACAATGGTCTTGCCGTTGAACATGACGCGCACGCGCTTCGGGCTCGCCTCGAAGCTGATGCGATGGGCGGTCTTCTCGCCCCGCTCGCTCCGCGCCTCATCCGCCATGGCCTGCTCCTTGCTTGAGGACTGAACGAAAATGGACCGCGCGTCCCAGCACGGCAACCGATGCGGCACGGGCAAGTTCCCCGCGCGGCGGCTCGAGCGCGACCTAAAGGAAGTTGTTGGGCCAGATGATGCTGCGCCACATATGCGCGACGGGCGAGCCGTCGAAGCCCAAGCCTTCCTTCGGTTGCTTGAAGTGGCGGCCGATGAGGTCGGTGAAGTCCTCGAGACGCACCACCGCGTTAGGATCGAAGGCGTAGACGTCGTAGACGGTGATCATGCGCGCCGACATGTACCAGCGGTGCTCGCGCGCCACTTTGTATTCCTCCTGGATGTAAGGCGGCGGCACGTAATCGGGGCCGAAGAAGCGGAGATAGGCGTCGGGATAGCCGTAGCCGACGCTTTCGTCGGCAAAGAAGCGCAGCGCTTGGTGGTAGCGCACCGCCCAGCTCACCTCGTCATCGACATAGGGGCCGATGAGCTGTGCGCCCCAGTAGCCGTGATCGCTCCCCATGAAGCCGGCAAAGCCGATATCGTGGAGGAGGCAGGCGAGCACCATCTTTTCGCTGAGCCCGGCCTTGCGTGCGAGGGTCGCGCTCTGCAGCAGGTGATTGACGCCGCGCGGAAAGAGGCGATAGCGGAAGAAATCGGCGAGGGTCGGCTTTTCCGGCATCCTCGCCAGCGCCGGATTGTCGCCCATCATCATCACGGCATCGGGACCGAGCTCGTTGAAGAGGGCGACGCGCTCCTGGAAGGCGGGCGTTCCCATCGTGCCGATCGAGGAGGGGAAGATGATGCGGCGGCGCTCGCCCTGCGGCGCGGCGCCCTCGGCGGCGGCGGGCGAAGCGGCGGTCACGGCATCATCGGGCATGGCGCTCTCCTCCGAGCCTATCGTTTGCCGGCCATGATCGGGGACCGCGCCCGGCCTGTCCAGCCTGCGGCGCCGCGCAGCCGCCCCCTGATTTTTGCATTGCAACAAATTCCGGCGCTGCACCGACGCAAGAAGACTTGGCCGGCGTGCCGCTCTTTGACAGACTGACGCTGCCACGGTGCGCCAGGAGGGCGCGACCGCCGGCCAAGAAGAACATGGCCACGAGGAACCATGGATTGGGAGGAGCGCGCACATGCTCGCCGTCGACAATGATATCCGCACCGTCGCCGATGTGACGCGGGTCCATGCCCGGCTGCGGCCGGACAAGACCGCGCTTCATTTCGAGGGCGCGCGCATCAGCTACGCCATGCTCGATCGCCGTGCCAATCAAGTGGCGAACGGCTTGGCGGCCGAACGCATCGCGCCGGGCACGCGCGTCGCCATCCTTGCCAAGAATACGCCGCCTTTCTTCGAGCTGTGGTTCGGTACGTGCAAGTCGGGTGCGGTGCTGGTGCCGGTCAACTTCCGCCTCGCGGCTCCCGAGGTGGCCTATGTGGTGGACGACGCCGAGGCGGAATTGCTCTTCGTCGGCGCCGATTACTACGCGCTCGTCGAGACGATCGAGCCGGTGCTCAAGACGGTGCGCCGCATCGTCGCGCTCGACGGCAATCATCCGCGGTGGCCTTCCTACGAGGAATGGCGCGCGCGCCAGCCGTCGCACGATCCCGACCGTCCCATCGACCGGGGCGAGGTGGCGATCCAGATGTATACGAGCGGCACCACCGGCCATCCCAAAGGGGCGCAGCTCACCCACGCCAATCTCCTCACCTTGCTCCCGACGGCGCTAAGGGAATGGGGCAGCTGGCACGATGACGATGTGAGCCTCGTCTGCATGCCGCTCTTCCATATCGGCGGCAGCGGCTGGGCGCTCATCGGGCTTTATCGCGGCCTCGAGAACGTGCTTTGCAAGGAGTTCGACCCGCCCGCCATCCTCGCGACCATCCCGCGCTACCGCATCACCAAGACGATCTTCGTGCCGGCGATGCTGCTCTTCCTGTTGCAGGTGCCGCAATGCCGCGACACCGATTTCTCCTCGCTCGACCTCATCTTCTATGGTGCCTCGCCGGCGCCGCTCGATCTCATCCGCCGCTCGCTTCAAGTGTTTGGCTGCGGCCTGGCGCAAGTCTATGGCCTCACCGAGACCACCGGCGCCATCACCTATCTCCCGCCCGAGGATCACGGCGAGCACGCGATCGAGCGCATGAAATCCTGCGGCAAGCCCATGGCTAGCATCGAAGTGAAGATCGTCGATGCCGAGGGCAAGGAGCTGCCGCCGCGCGCGGTGGGCGAGATCATCTGCCGTACGCCGCAGAACATGAAGGGATACTGGAATCTGCCGGAGGCGACCGCGCGCACGATCCGCGGCGGTTGGCTCTACACCGGCGATGCCGGCTACAAGGACGAGGCGGGATATCTCTACATCTACGATCGCGTCAAGGACATGATCGTCTCGGGCGGCGAGAACATCTATCCGGCCGAGATCGAGAGCGCCCTCTTCAGCCATCCCGCCGTCGCCGACGTGGCGGTGATCGGCATCCCCGACCCGCAATGGGGCGAGGCGGTGAAGGCGATCGTGGTGAAGAAGCCAGGCGCCCAAGTCACGGTAAAGGAGCTCATCGACTTCGCGCGAGAGCGCATCGCCGGCTACAAGGTGCCGCGCTCCATCGACTTCGCCGAGACCTTGCCGCGCAACCCCTCGGGCAAGATCCTCAAGCGCGAATTGCGCAAGCCTTATTGGGAAGGCCGCGAGCGGCAGGTGAATTGAACCGCGAGACTAAAAAAGGCGTCATGAGGCGTCGGGACTTCATCACGGTGATCGGCAGTGCGATGGCTGCTTGGCCCCTCATCGCGCGGGCACAGCAGACGGCGACACCGGTCATCGGCTTCCTCAATGGATCATCGGCAACGAGCTACGCCCCCTACCTGGATGCCTTCATTCGTGGCCTTGCGGAAACGGGCTATAGCGTCGGCCAAAACATCGCGATCGAATATCGCTGGGCTGAGGGTCACTATGACCGCATTCCGGAGATGGCGAATGATCTTGTCCGCCATCAGGTCGCCGTGATTGCGGCAAACACGCCGGCAGCCGCTGCGGCAAAACGTGCCGCGGGGAAGATCCCCGTGGTTTTCTTTACCGGCGAAGATCCGGTCGCGAGCGGCCTTGTGGCGAGCCTCAATCGGCCAGGTGGCAACGCAACCGGCGTGAGCTCGATGTTCGGCGGTCTTGCCGCCAAGCAGATCGGCTTATTGCGCGAGTTGCTGCCCGCCGCGACATTGATCGCCTTTCTGGTCAATCCGCGCAATCCGATCACCGCGCCAAATGTGCGGGATGCAGTCGATGCCGCGCGCAAGCTCGGCCAGCGTATTGAGATCGTGCATGCGAGCAGCGAAGACGAAATCGACGCCGCCTTCAAGAGAGTGCACGAGATCCACGCAGATGCACTGCTCGCCCAGCCCGACGCCTTTATCAACACTCGACGGCTCGTGGAGCTTGCTTCGCACGATGCAATACCCGCGATGTACCAGGCCCGCGAACTCGTCGTGGCCGGTGGGCTCATGAGCTATGGACCGAGCCTCTCCGATCTCTACCGCCAGATGGGCATCTATGTCGGCAAAGTTCTTCATGGCGCAAACCCGGCGGAGCTGCCGGTGCTTCAGCCGGCAAAATTCGAGCTCGTTATCAATCTAAAGACCGCAAAGGCACTCGGCCTCGAGCCGTCCCCCAACCTCCTCGCCCAAGCCGACGAGGTGATCGAATAGTCGGGCGATGGCAGCCTATCGCACCGAGCTGTGGTCAGCTTCTGCTTGAGCGCATGAGGCACTAGCCCGCGCCTTGTAGCAAAGCGGCACCGCTTCCCTTGCTGGCGAGGTGATCGCCGGCATTGAAGATGGCGCAGCGATCAAGCGAGAGACAGCCACAGCCGATACAGCCGGCGAGCCGCTCGCGCAGCCTCTTGAGCGAGGCGATGCGGCGGTCGAGATCGCCGGCCCATGTGCGCGATATCCGCTCCCAATCGGCGCGAGAGGGCGAGCGATGATCGGGTAAGCGCGCGAGCGTGGCACCGACTTCCGCGAGCGATATGCCGAGCTCGCGCGCTGCCTGTATCACGGCGATGCGTCGCAGCACTTCGCGCCCATAGCGTCGCTGATTGCCGCGAGTGCGCGCGCTCTGGATGAGCCCTTTCCTTTCATAGAAATGGAGCGCCGAGACGGCAACGCCGCTGCGCGCGGCGACTTCACCGATGGTAAGTTCGGGCGGCATCGCAGATTTCCCTTTACCTCAACTTAAGTTGAGGTTGTCGGGAACAATCGTTCGGACTGGCAAGGTGCGCTTCGGGAGCGTCGATGAAGCGGCAAGGCGCTTGGCGGGAACTCGCGGTGGCGGGCGGGATCGGTCGCTTTCTCCTGGTTTGCCTCGGCGTATGGCTGCATGCCGCGGATTCGCTGGCGACGGCCACCGTGGTGCCGGCATTGGTGAGCGAGATCCGCGACACCGCCTATGTCGCATGGACGATCTCGCTCTATCAGATCGGCGCGGTGGTTGCGGGCTCCGCGACGGCTCGGCTCTCCCAGCGAACGGGCATCGGCAACGTGCTCGCTGGTGCGGCGACGATTTACGGGGCAGGCTGTCTTACGGCGGCCCTAGCGCCGACCATGGCAATCGTGCTGACTGGCCGGTTGATCCAGGGCGTGGGCGGCGGGATGCTCCCCTCGCTCAGCTATGTGGCAATCCAGCAGTGGTTCGCGGCGGCGCTGTGGGGCCGCCTTTTCGGGATCGTTGCGGTCATCTGGAGTGCTGGCTCTCTTCTCGGTCCGCTTATCGGCGGCGTCTTTGTTCATCTCGGTGCTTGGCGCCTGACCTTCTGGTCCTTTGCTTTACAGGCCGGTTTGCTCGCAGGCATGGCGGCGATCGTGATGCCATCCCGGCCCGCCGGCGCAAACAAGGTTGAGCAATGGAACTTCTTCCCGCTCTTGGTGCTGAGCGCGGCGAGCTACGCGATCGCCGCGGCGGGTGCCGCGAACGACCGGGACATTTCGATTGTGGAAGGCGCCTCCGGTGTGGGCCTGTTGTGGCTTGCCGCGTGGCTCGACAAGCGCTCGCCGCACCGCCTCCTGCCCGAAGACACCCTGAGTTGGCGCCGTCCGGTCGGCCTCGGCCTTGTCACCGTCTTTGCCCTTGCGGCTGCGACGACGGGCTTTTGGGCCCACGGCCCGCTGATTTTGCAGGCGATGTTCGGAACCGACCCGCTGGTCTCCGGATACATTCTCGCCGGAGAAGCTCTGGCGTGGACGGCTGGCACGATGGCGCTCGCGGGCATCAAGCCTGAGGCTGGCAGAGTCGCGATCCGTGCCGGTGCGATACTCGTCTTCATCGGCGCCGCTGGCTTTGCGCTCGCCGTGCCACTGGGCTATTTCGCTGGAATCATCTCCTGCGCCTTGTTGCAAGGTTTGGGATTTGGCGTGAGCTGGCCATCGATTGTGCATCTCATCGTGCAGAACGCTCGGGAGCACGAGAAAATGCTTGCGGCAGCCGCTCCCGCAACCGTGCAGACGATCGCGTACAGCCTCGGAGCCGCGGCAACGGGAATTGCGGCCAACGCGGTCGGGTTGGCTGAAGGCATCACCGCGAGTTCTGCGCGGATCGCGGGATTCTGGGTCTTTGCCGCCTTCATTCCGGTGCTCTCCCTTGGTCTCCTCAGCGCGTGGCGGTTCACACGGGAAGAGGGACTCATCGTGGCGGCGTCTCGCCGCTCGAGTTGAACGGGCCGGACCGGCGCCGTCCGCGAACATATCAAGAACTTGTGATTTGACAGATCGTACGCAATTAGCGTAGCGTCCCGCCCTCAGGCCAGCGCAGGAGGCGGCGGTGGACGGCTCGATGCCGATGTTTCGGCTAGGAAAACGCGGCGACGCCGAGCTTTGCTGTGATGCGTGTGGGGTGGCGCTTGGGCCAGTGGTGCTGGTGGAGGCGGCGGAAGCGAACGGACACCGCGTATACCGCGTCCGCCCGGCCGAGGAGATCGCTCGAACGCTCGCGCTCGCCTACGAACCGTTCACACCGGCCGACCTCGCCTGCCGGCTTTCCGGGCTTGGCGTGGCGGCGCGGGCTCTTGAAGCGGGTGACATGGCCAAAGCCGCCGTTGCGACGGCACTGCTGAAGCTGCCACCGCTTTCGACCGATGCCGTAGCCAAGCTCGCCCGCGATCCCACTCGCAAGAAATACAACCCCTACCACAGGCCGGCGCACTCGCCTGACGGCACCGGTGGACAATTCACCGATGCCGATGGCGCAGCGGGCGGCGCCGTGACGCCAGTGGCCACGGCGAACCGGGAGACCCCCAATGCGGCCGACGCGAAAGCGCATCCCTGGAAGACGCGGCGCAATCAAAAGTTCCGCAATTTCATCGCCGGCGAGGAGCAATCAACGGAGCACAGGCCTGAGACCGATGGGTATGACGAAGAAAGGCAAAGCGGCAAAGCCTTGGGCCGCTACCAATTGCAGAAAGGGACCGCCCTTCAGGACATCGGCTGGGTCGATGACAAAGGCCGTTGGACCGCGGAAGCGGCGAAACATGGGGTCACCAGCGACCGGGATTTTCTCGACAATCGCGAGGCGCAGGAAACGGCGCTCGATACTGTGCTCGCGCGCGAAGAGGTACAGGCGCGAAACACGTTCGTCACGGTGACGGCGAGCGATGGCACCACCCAACGCACCTCGCTCTGGAATTTAGCTCAGCAAGGGCAGACCTACACTGATGACGAGGGCCGCACGATTAAGATAACGCGTGCCGGCATCATCGCTGCCGCGCATCGCGGGGGCGTCCCCGGCACTGCCGACTTTGTAGAGCGCGTGGCAAGTAACGGATGGAGGACGAAAGGCTTATCCTCTAAGAAGAATGATCCCGCGATCGCGCGACGGCTGCGCCGTGCTCAAGACGTGCCCTATACGCCATCTCGACGATAGGAAGTGATCATGGGGTACGCGAAGCGCTGTGCGGGGTAAGCGATACCATGAGCATATGTCGCGCGATCGTGGTGGCTCTGGTTGGGTTGATGCTCTTTTCGACGTATCGTGCCTCGGCCGGCGCCGTGCTTTATAGCGTCAACTTTGACAAACCGCTGTCTCCTTTACTACGTGACTTGGTCACGGCGGAGTTTTCCAAAGATCCAGAGCTGAGGTACTACCTCGATCGCTACGATGATGACGATCGGTGCCGCGATCCTCTCGCAAAATTCAGCGGCGCGACCGCGCCGTTGAATCCAAGAGGCGTCCTCGGAGCATTCATACAAGTCGGCGGCTGTGGGTTCGGTGGTTCGGCGGGCGCCGATCTCCACATCTTTCTGAGAGAGCAGGGCAAATGGAAGCACGTTGCGGATACCCACGTCTCAGGTTGGGACATCAAGGTTCTGCGCCGAACCGACCACGGCTTTTATCGCCTTGATCTCGGCTGGGAGCGAGACTGTGATGATGAAGAGGGACGCACCATGGAGACCGACGGGATCATGATTTGGAACGGCGAGACGTATGATCGCCGTCCGTGCCAAGACTACCCCGACTTTTTTAAGGGTGCGGCGAAGACCAAGAAGAATAAAGAGCCAGCCCGGAGATGAAATTTGCGAAACAAAGCCAATTTGCCGCGCACGCTGCCGGTTCGGTAGCTTAGGCATCGTCGCATCCCACCAACCGTGCGCGGGAGGCCGATCATGACCGATGTCACCCCTTATTCGCGCGAAAAGCCCGGCAATCACCCGCCTTATCTCTTTCCGGGATATGCGAGCACGGTGAAGCGGGCCCCGCGCCGCGCGCTCGTGCCGCTCGAGCACACGCTTTCCGAGGTGACGGGGCCGGTGTTCGCCGGCGGCTGGGCGGGACCCGATTGCGCCGATCTCACCAAGGAAGGCAAGGGTGAGCCGATCGGCGAGCGCATCATCGTCGCTGGGCGTGTGCTTGACGAGAACGGCCGGCCGGTGCCGGGCACCCTCGTCGAGCTCTGGCAGGCGAACGCGGCCGGGCGCTATCGCCATGGGGCGGATCAGCACAACGCGCCGCTCGACGCGAATTTCCTCGGCAAGGGGCAGGTGGTGACCGGCGCCGACGGCAGCTATCGCTTCCTTACCATCAAGCCCGGTGCTTACCCCTGGCGCAACTCGCCCAATGCCTGGCGGCCGCAGCATCTGCATTTCTCGGTGTTCGGTCCCGCGTTCGCCACGCGCCTCGTGACACAGATGTATTTCCCGGGCGATCCGCTGCTGGCGCTCGATCCGATCTTCCACAGCGTGCCCGATAAGGATGCGCGCGAGCGCCTCGTCTCGAGCTATGACCCGGACCTGAGCGAGGCGGAGTTCGCCTTGGGCTATCGCTTCGATCTCGTGCTGCGCGGCCGCGCCGCCACGCCGATGGAGGCGTGAGGTGACGCTCATCCCGACGCCGTCGCAGACGGTGGGGCCGTTCTTCGCAGTGGGGCTCGATCGCGCCGAGACCGCCGATTTGACGCATGACGGCGCCGCGCGCGGCGAGCGCATCGAGATCGAAGGGCAGGTGCGCGACGGCGACGGCGCGCCCATTCCCGACGCCATGCTCGAGATCTGGCAGGCGAATGGCGAGGGGAAATATCATCATCCTGACGATCATCAAGCGAAGCCCGCCGATGCCAATTTCCTCGGCTTCGGGCGGGCTTTTGCCGACAAGGCCGGGCGCTTCCGCTTCATCACCATCCGTCCAGGCGCGGTGCCAGGCCGCGGCAATGCGCTACAGGCCCCGCACATCACCATGGCGGTGTTCGCGCGCGGCCTCTTGAAGCATCTCATGACGCGCATCTATTTCGCCGATCGTGCGGCAGAGAACGAGCTCGATCCCGTGCTGAGCAAGATCGCCGATGCGTCGGCGCGGCAGACGCTGCTCGCACGGCCGGTGGCGGGGAAGAGCGGCGCCTATCGCTTCGATGTGGTGCTCCAGGGCGAAGGCGAGACGGTCTTTTTCGAGGTATGACGCGATGAGCGTCAATCCCGCCGATTCCGTCCTCTTGGGCGGCCTCTTCGGCACCGACGAGATGCGCGCCACCTTCGGCGAGCGCGGCTTCGTGCAGAAGATGCTCGATGTCGAAGCGGCGCTGGCGCGCGTCGAGGCGCGGCTCGGCATCATTCCCGATGCTGCCGCCCAAGCGATCACCGCGGCGGCGCAAGTCGATCGCCTTGCGCTCAGGGAACTCGGCGAGAGCACGCGCACGGTTGGGGCGCCAGTGGTGGGACTCGTGAAGGCATTGGGCCGCGCTGCCGGCGGCGACGCCGATCGTTATGTCCATTGGGGGGCCACCACCCAGGACATCATGGACACGGCGCTAGTGCTGCAGATGCGCGAGGGCTTGGCGCTCATCGAGCGGCGGCTCCGCGCGCTCATCGCCGCGCTTGCCGATCAGGCGCGCCAGCACCGCGCGACGGTGATGGCCGGCCGCAGCTTTCTCCAGCACGCGCTCCCCATCACCTTCGGCCACAAATGCGCGGTCTGGCTCGCGCCGTTTCTCGATCACGTGCAGCGCTTGGAAGAGCTGCGCGCGCGCGTCCTCGCCGTGCAATTCGGCGGCGCCGTCGGCACGCTCGCTTCGCTCGGGACGAAAGGCCGTGACGTGACGCTCGGGCTTGCGCAAGAGCTGGGTCTCGCGGCGCCGGACTCGCCTTGGCACGTCAATCGCGAACGGCCGGCGGAGGTGGCGTGCTTCCTGGGCCTTATCGCCGGCAGCCTCGCCAAGATCGCCACCGACACGGCGCTCTTGATGCAGACCGAAGTGGGCGAGGCGGCGGAACCTTATGAGGCGGGCCGCGGCGGCTCCAGCACCATGCCGCAAAAGCGCAATCCCGTCGCCAGCGCCTATATCATCGCCGCGGCGCGCGGCGTCCATGCGCTGGTGCCGCAAATGCTCGCCGCCCTGGCGCAAGACCATGAGCGCGCGACCGGCGCGTGGCAGAGCGAATGGCTGGCATTGCCGCAGATCTTCACGCTCAGCGACGGCGCGCTCGTGCACGGGGTGGCGCTCGCCCGCGGCCTCTCCATCGATGCCGAGCGGATGCGCCGCACGCTCGAGAGCCAGCAAGGTTTGATCATGGCCGAGGCGGTGATGATGGCGCTCGCCGAAAAGCTCGGCCGCGGCGCCGCCCATCACGCGGTACAACACGCCTGCGCCCGCGCGCTCGACGAAGGCCGCGCGCTCGTCGATGTGCTGGCGCAAGACGCCGCCGTGACGGCTGAGTTCGACCGCGCCGCGCTTGAGCGATTGAAGGAGCCGGGGCGCTATCTGGGCGAGGCGCTCGCGGTGGTGGATCGCGTGCTGGCGAGGGTGGCGGCGACGGGCGGCGTCAGCGGCGGTTGATCGCGCCCAGCAGTCCCGGCAGGCTGATGCGCTTCGGGCGGCGGCGGGCGATCACCGGCGCGGTCATGGCGATGCGGCCGCGCGTGATCGGGTCGAGCGTGTCGAAGGAGCCGCAGGCGGCCTCGTAGGCGGGGCGACTGCGCTCCTGCAGCAGGCGCTGGAGCGCCGCCACGACGGGCGCTTCCCGCCCGATCAAACGGATGGTCGCGGTGGCCAGTACCGCCACCGCCTTTGCCGTCTCTTCGTCGATCCAGTCAGCCACAACCGTCTCTCCTTGCCCCAAAGGCTAGCGTCACAGCGTTAACAAACTATTCGCCGTCCCCTCCACCGTATCCGCCAATATGAGGCACGAGGGCGGGGGGCGTGCAAGTGTGCTCAGGGTGGCCAAAATCTGCTTGCGTCAAACGCAGGGCTGCCATGTAACTTCGGCCGATTGCTCCTCGGCTGGGTTGCGTCCATATGCGGCGCGGACGCCTTTCAGGCGTTTCCTCCCTAAACTTTGGCCGCGCCTCAAACGCGGCCCTTTTTTCTTTCGGCCGGTGGCGGCAGGAGAACGGCTGCCGCATAGTAGGCGGCGGGCGGGCAACAAGCGGGGGAGGCGGCGAATGGATCTCAATCTCACCGGACGGAAGGCGCTCATCACCGGCGGCTCCAAGGGCATCGGCCGCGCCACGGCGCGCCTCTTGGCGGCGGAGGGCTGCGATCTCGTGCTGGTGGCGCGTGGCGCCGGCGATCTCGAGAAGACCAAGGGCGAGATCCGCGCTCAGCACAACGTCGCCGTCACCACCGTGTCGCTCGATCTCAGCAGCGGCGAGGCGGCGCGCGGGCTCGCGCGCGACTTTCCCGAGATCGACATTCTCGTCAACAATGCCGGCGCGATCCCCGGCGGCACCATCGAGGAGATCGATGAGGCACGCTGGCGGCAAGCCTGGGACCTCAAGGTGTTCGGTTACGTCAATCTGACGCGCGCCTACTTCACCCAGATGAAGGCAAGGGGCCGCGGCGTCATCGTCAACATCATCGGCAGCGCCGGTGAGCGCATGGATGCCCACTACATCGCCGGCAGCAGCGCCAACGCCTCGCTCATGGCGTTCACCCGCGCGTTGGGTGCCGCCGCGCCCGATGCCGGCGTGCGCGTCGTCGGCATCAATCCCGGGCCGGTGGCGACCGACCGGCTGGTGACCCTTCTCAAGAAGCGCGCGCAAGACAATCTCGGCGACGCCAATCGTTGGCAGGAGCTGGTGAAGCCGATGCCCTTCGGCCGCGCCGCGACGCCCGAAGAAATCGCCGCCATGGCGGCGTTTCTCGCTTCCGATCTCTCGGGCTATACCACCGGAACGATCGTCACCATCGACGGCGGCGCCGCCAATCGCGGCGCGCGCTGAGCGGGCCGGCTTAGCCTCAGCGCGACTTGCCGCCCAACACCTGCTCCGCCTCGGCGCGCGCGGCCGCGCGGCGGAGCGCTTCGCGCTTCAACTCGACGAGGACCGGCTTCGCATGGCGGCTGCGCACCGTGCCGGCGGCAATCGGCGTCGGCTGAACCGCGCCCGGGAGCGCCAAACGTTGCACCTGCGCCGCACCACTCTCACGCGCGAGCGTCGCCTCCACCTCTTGACCCTTGAACAGGCGGCTGATGCCGGACTCCGCCATCACCCGCGCCTCGAAGCCGATATCGCCGATGCCGGGGAGCCGCAGCGCGCCCTTGCCACTCTTGGGATCGAACCACTTCACCACGCCGCGCACGCCGTGCGCCGGCGGTGGCGCCAACGGAGCGGCCGGCGCCGGGGATGCGGGCGCCACCACGTCGGCGCGGCGCACCAGTTTCGGAACCGCTGGGGGCGCGCTCGGCGCTTCCTCCGGCAAGTCGGCCGGTGCGGCAGCGCGAGGCGCTCCCGGGCGACGCACCAGCGGTGCGCGCGCTCGCGGCTCCGCGGCGGGCGTTGCCTCGGCCTCGGCGACGGTTTCATCCGACTGCCCCAAGCGCATGAGCGCGCCGTGAACGTTGCGGATCAATTCCGTTACTTCGTCCTGTGGGGTTTGCCGGTGCGCAAGCAGCTTGGCGGCCAAACGCGCGGCCGCGGTCGTGTGAGGCAGGGTCATTGAATGGGCTTTCCCATTATGAGGCGGGTCAACGGCAACGGCAAATCAATCGCCGGCCACCACAGATAAACACCGCGCGGCGGCGCATGTCCGGTGCCGCTGCTGGGGACCGGAAAAAAGGACGGTCGAGCCGGTCTTGTCCGAAGAACGAGGGTGCATTCGCGGAAGTAGTGCCAGTGTGCGAATGCTTGATACCACGCCCGAATCACCTGGCAAGACCTTATTTTGTCATGGCACATCCCCCGCCGCGGCCGAGGCGTTCCCCTTCGGTGTCTGGCGATCATCCCGAAGGGGCGGTAGAATGCGGGCGACGGGAAGGGGCCGCGTCCTCATGATCAAGCCAGATACGGCCCGGGTCGCGCGCGAGGAGAGGGGTCCCGGCGCATCCCTCGCCGGCGGCATTGCCGTCGCCGTGGGTGTGCTGCTGCTCTGGCTCTTGCTTGCCGGCAGCTTGCAATCGGGCAGCATTGCCATCGGCCTGGTGTTGGCCGCCGCCGCCGGCGCCTGGGTGCGCCTCGCCGACCTCTAATTTCTGTCGCTCGACGCGAGTACGAGGGACCAGGCGGAGCGCCTCTCGCGCGGAACCCCGCGTTGCGGCCCCCTGTTCGCCCTCTAGCATACCCGCTCGAGAGCGGGTCTCAGGAGACGGAGGGCCCGAATGCTCTATTGGGCAGTGGTGTTCCTGGTTATCGCCATCATCGCGGGCGTCCTCGGCTTTGGCGGGGTGGCGTCCACCGCGGCCGGCATCGCGCAAGTGCTGTTCTTCATTTTCCTCGTGATCTTCGTGATCGCGTTGATCATGGGGCTGGTCCGGCGAGGGGGCCCGCCGCCGGTCTAGGCGCGGCGGTTGCTCAGCGATTGACGAAGGCCGGGCCGCGCGCGGCGGTCCGGCCTCATTCTTTGCGGCGATTGACCTCGAGGAGCGACAGCAGGCCGCGCAACAGCGCCATGGGGGTGGGCGGACAGCCGCGAATGTGGAGATCGACGGGAAGGACGGCCGAGACGCCGCCCACCACGGCGTAGCTGCCGGCGAAAAGACCGCCATCCCGTGCGCAATCGCCGACCGCGACCACCCATTTGGGATCGGGCGTGGCCGCGTAGGTGCGCTCGAGCGCTTCGCGCATATTGGCGGTGACGGGGCCGGTGACGAGCAGCACGTCGGCGTGGCGCGGCGCCGCGACGAAACGGAGCCCGAAGCGCTCGAGATCGTAGATGGGGTTGTTGAGCGCGTGGATCTCGAGCTCGCAGCCATTGCACGAACCGGCATCGACTTCGCGGATGGCAAGGCTGCGGCCGAGGCGCTGGCGCGCGGCGCGATCGAGTTTGGTTGCGAGTTCGGCGAGATGCGCCTCGTCAAGGTCGGGCGCATCGATCGTCCGCGGCTTCGTTCCGATGTTCCGCGCCAGGGTCTTCCACATCAGAGATCATGTCCCGAGTAGGAGCAGTTGAAGGATTTGTTGCAGAGGGGAAAGTCGGCGACGATGTTGCCCTCGATCGCCGCTTCGAGGAGCGGCCATTGGAACCAGGAGGGATCGCGCAGATGGCCGCGACGCACCGTGCCGTCGGCCGCGAGCGCGGCCCAAGCGAGAATGTCGCCGCGAAATCCCTCGACCAGCGCCATGCCTTCGCCGGCGCGGGGCGCGAGCGGAACGACGATCGCGCCCGCGGGTAGGCGCGCGAGGATTTGCTCGACGAGCCCGAGGCTCGCTTCGATCTCCTTGGCGCGGATCATGAGGCGGCTGTGGACGTCGCCGTCGCTCAGCACCGGCACGGCGAAATCGAGCGCATCGTAGGGCGGATAGCCCGGGCGCTTGCGGGCATCGAAGGCGCGTCCGGAGGCGCGGCCGATGAAGCCGCCGGCGGCGAAGCGGCGCGCCAGATCGTGGCTGACGACACCGGTGGCGACGGTGCGGTCGACCAGCGACGGCTTGCTGTCATAGATCGCCATCAGCTCGGCAAGGCGCGGCCTCAGCTCGCGCACCAGCGCGGCGAGGCGCGTGGCGTTCGCGGCATCGAGGTCGTGCGCCACGCCGCCGGGAATGACGCGATCCATCATCAGACGATGGCCGAAAGCGGCGTCGGCAGTCTGCAGCACGCGCTCGCGCAGCACCGTCATCTCGGACTGCATGAAGACGAAGGCGGCGTCGTTGCAGATGGCGCCGATGTCGCCCAAATGGTTGGCGATGCGCTCGAGCTCCGCCATGAGCGCGCGCAGCCACACCGCCCGCGACGGCACCTCCGTGGCGCTCGCGGCCTCGACGGCGCGCGCGAAGGCGAGCGCAGTGGCGACGGTGCTGTCGCCGGAGATGCGGCCGGCAAGCTTCGCCGCGGCAACGACCGGCTTTCCCGCCATCAGGCTTTCCGTGCCTTTGTGCACGTAGCCCAGGCGCTGTTCGAGCCGTACCACCGCTTCGCCGTTGCAGTGGAAGCGGAAATGGCCCGGCTCGATGATGCCGGCATGGACAGGTCCGACCGGAATCTGGTGCACACCCTCGCCCAATACCGGGAGAAACGCGTAGGCGCTCGGCGCGCGAGGCGCGTCGGGCGGCGTCGGCGCCGCCGCGAGCGGATGGCGGCGCGGCCATTGCCCGTGATCGAGCCACGGGCGCGCGTCCTCGCTTCCCGCCGCCTCCAATCCGCAAAGATCGCTGATCGCGCGCTCGAGCCGAAGCGCGCCGGGGCGCACGCTCGCGAGCGAAGGAAAGCGGCGCTCGCTGCACCGGAGCGACGCCACCGCGATCTCGCCGCTTGCCTCGTTAAGGAGCGCGGCATGCACTTCCTCGCGGTCGCCCCAGAGGCCGAGCAGCGCCCAATCGACGATCGTGAGATGCGTTGCGAGATCGAGCCATTGCGTCTCGGCGAGGCGGTAGCGCGGCCACGGCTGTTGCGGTGTTGCCTCGCAGCCGGAAAAGAAGCGGCGGAGGTCGCTGCCGTTGTCCATCGACGCGCCGCTCATCCCAAGAGCCGCGCCACGTTCTGAAACCAGAGGACGAGCGGACCTGGAAGATAGAGGCCCGCCGCCAGCACCATGGCGAAATGAACGAAGAGCGGCAGCAGCGCCACCGAGCTTGCCTTCTCGCCGCCTTCGCCGGGCCCGAACGCCAATCCTTGGAGGCGCCAGATGAGGGCGCCGAAGCCGATGAGGAGCCCGAGGAGCAACAGGAGCGCGAGGACGGGCTGGCGCGCGAAGGTCGTCGTCAGCACCAGGAACTCGCTCATGAAGACGCCGAACGGCGGCAATCCCGCGATCGCCAGCACGCCGACGACGAGCGCCCATCCGAGGAGCGGCTGGCTCGTGGTGAGGCCGCGGATGTCGGCGATGCGCTGCGTTCCCTTCACCTGCGAAATGTGTCCCACGGCGAAGAAGATCGCGGACTTGGTGAGGCTGTGCATGGTCATGTGCAAGAGGCCCGCGAAATTGGCGAGCGCGCCGCCCATGCCGAAGGCGAAGGTGATGATGCCCATATGCTCGATCGAGGAATAGGCGAAGAAGCGCTTGATGTCGCGCCGGCGATAAAGCATCACGCTGGCGAGCAGCAGCGAGGCGAGGCCCATCGTCACCATGAGCGGGCCGGGCGCCACCGCGAGTGGATTGCCGGCAAGCAGCATCTTGAAGCGCAGCACGACGTAAAGCGCGACGTTGAGGAGGAGGCCCGAGAGCACGGCCGAGATCGGCGTCGGGCCTTCGGCATGGGCGTCGGGGAGCCAGGCGTGAAGCGGCGCCAAGCCCACTTTCGTGCCGTAGCCCACCAGCAGGAACACGAACGCAAGATTGAGGATCGCCGGACTGAAGTCGCCGACGCGTGGCAAGAGCTCGGACCATGTCATCGCCGGCAGCCCTTCGCCCATCACCGGCTGCGCCGCCAAATACATGAGGGTGGTGCCGAAGAGCGCCAGCGCGATGCCGACGCCGCAGAGGATGAAGTACTTCCACGCCGCCTCGATCGCCTCGTGCGTGCGATAGAGACCGACCATGAGCACAGTGGTGAGCGTCGCACCCTCGATCGCCACCCACATTACGCCCAAATTGTTGGCGGTGAGCGCCAACAACATCGTCAACATGAAGCCCTGGTACATGGCGTGATAGAAGCGGAGAAAGCGCGGCACCAGCCGGCCGATCGCCACCTCGTGCAGCACGTAGCGCGCGCTGAAGAGGCTCGTGGTGAAGCCCACGAAGGCGGTGAGCGCCACGAGATAGATGTTGAAGTCGTCGATGAGCAGCAGCGCGGTGGTGGGCGGCCGGTCGAAGAAGGGCGCGATGCTCGCGCCCAACGTCAAGCCCGAGCTCAGCACGTTGAGGCGCGCGGCGAGCTTGTAGCTCGGCAGCAGCGCGAGGATGAGCGCCGAGATGGCGGGGATCGCAAGAATGACGTCGACCGCGCTCATCGCCGCTCGCCGCGGAAGCGCTCGATATCGTGCACGTCGAGCGTGTCGAAGCGCTCGCGGATGTGGAAGAAGAAGATGCCGAAGATGATGAACGCCACCATCACCGAGAAGGCGATCGAGAGCTCGACCACGAGCGGCATGCCCTTGACGCCGACCGCGGCGAGAATGAGCCCGTTCTCGAGCGACATGAAGCCCACCACCTGGCTCACCGCGTTTCGCCGCGTGATCATCATCAGCAATCCCAGTAGCACGACAGAAAGCGCGGCGGCGAGGCTCTCGCGCGTGAGCGCGCCCGAGGCGGTCGTCACGGGCAGCACCAGCAGGATCGACAGCGCCACCAACGCCACGCCCACCGCCAAGGTGGCGCCGACGCCGAGCGCCGTCTCAATATTCCGATGAATCTCCAGCGAGACGATGATGCGATGAAGCGCGAGCGGGATGACGATCGCCTTGAAGACCAGCGCTATACCGGCGGTGATGTAGAGATGCGGCGCGCCCTGGGCAGAGGCCTGCCAGGCGGCGGCGGCGGCGAGGAAGAGCGCCTGCCAGGCATAGATGGTGAGCACGGCGAAAAGCCGCCGCTGGTAGAGGAGGGCGAAGCTCAGCATGAGTACGGCGGTGTCGAGGAGATGCGCCGTGTCGTAGGCGGGGTTGATAAAGCTCGGCATCAGACGCCTTGCGAGACGTAGAGGAAGATCGCGGCGAGGAGCCCGAGCAGGAAGGCGCCACCCAGGAATTCCGCGAGACGGAAGACACGCATCTTGGCGATGCTGGTCTCGAAGAAGGCGAGCACCACGCCGCCCACGGCGAGCTTCGCCGCATAGCTCGCAAGGCCGATCGCGAGCGCGCGCGGCTCGCTCGGATCGAGCGCCATGCCCCAGGGGAAGAAGACGCTGGCGATGAGGGAGATGTAAAGCACTAGCTTCACCATCGCCGCTCCTTCGATAAGCGCGAGATGGCGGCCGGAATATTCGAGCACCATCGCCTCGTGCACCATGGTGAGCTCGAGATGGGTCGCGGGATTGTCGACGGGAATCCGCGCGTTCTCGGCGATCGCCACCATCAGCAAAGAGACGAGTCCGAGGAAGAGCGAGATGCGGATTCCGACCGCATGGGTCAGCAGAAACTCGGCGATCTGCGGCAGCGAGGTCGAGCGCACGATGAGCGCCACGGTAAAAGTCACCATCAGCATTGCGGGCTCGGCGAGCGAGGCGATCATCATCTCGCGCGAGGCACCGATGCCGCCGAAGCTGGTGCCGACATCCATGCCGGCGAGCGCCAGCGCAAAGCGCGCAGTGCCGAGGAGCGCCACCAACGCGATGAGATCCGCGGTGCGGCTCAAGAGGAGCCCGGTGGCGAAGGTCGGCACGATGGCGGCGGCGAGCCACACGGCGGTGAAGATCAGGTAGGGGCTGGTGCGGAAGAGCCAGGAGGCGTTGGGCGCCAGCACCACCTCCTTGCGCAAGAGCCGCCATAAATCGCGATAGGGCTGCAGCAAGCCGGGACCGATCCGGCCGTTGAGCCGCGCCTTCACCTTGCGCACGAGACCAGTGAGGAGCGGCGCCGCCGCGAGCAGCAGCGCGAACTGCAGAAGCTCGAAGAGGACGAGGCTCATTGGCTCACGGCGACGATGAGCAGCAACAGCACCAACGCCGCGAACATCAGCGTGAGATAGCGCCGTATCGTCTGGAACTGTAGCACGTTCATGTGGTCGGCCAGCCAAGCGACGGCAGCGGTGGCCGGCGCGTAAAGTCCGTCCCAAACCGGATCGCGGAGCCTCACTTCGAGCCGCGCCGCGCGCGTCTCGCCGGGTGCCGGCATGTCGATGCGCTCGCGCGCGGCGAAGGCCACCGTGCCGAAGATGCGGCGGATCGGCTGCGCGAAGCTGCTCGCGCCGTACTGAGTCTCCGGCCGCGCATCGGGAAAGCCGCAATCCCACGCCGGCGAGCGGCGCACGCGGTCGGAGCCGAGACGATGGACGACGACGACGAGGAGGGCGGCGAGAAAGGCGATCGCCAGCAGGATGACAAGGCCGCTGTAGGAGCTGTGGTCGGCGCCGAGCGGCGCGAGCCAAAGCCAATTCGAGAGCACGAGCCACGGGCTTTCCGGCAGCAGCAGCGCCGTCACCGGCCGCAGCAGGCCGAGCACCGTTTGCGGCACGAGGCCGACCACGGTACAGATGGCCGCGAGCGCCGCCATTGGCGCCAGCATGAGCGCGCCCACCTCACGCGCCGCCGCCGCGGCCGGCCGCCGCGGCCGCCCCAGGAAGACGACGCCGAACACCTTGACAAAGCACACGGCGGCGAGCGCCGCCGCAAGCGCCAGCATCGCCCCCACCACCGGCACCGCGAATTTGAGGAGCCATTGCGGCAGCAGCGAGCCGTTGACGATCGCCTGGAAGGTGAGCCACTCCGAGACGAAGCCGTTGAAGGGTGGCAATGCCGAGATCGCCACCGCGCCGATCAGAAAGACGAAGGCGGTGACGGGCATGGGATGGATGAGGCCCCCCAGATGCTCCATGTCGCGCTCATGCGTCGCCACGAGGATCGCGCCCGAGCCCAGGAACAACAGGCTCTTGAACATCGCGTGGTTGAAGACGTGGAGCAGCGCCGCGGCGAGCGCGAGGACGGCGAGGGCGCCCAGCCCGTTGGCGCGGAAGGCGAGCGCCAAGCCGAGGCCGATGACGACGATGCCGATATTCTCCACGGTGTGGTAGGCGAGGAGCCGCTTCAGATCGTGCTGCATGACGGCGTAGAGCACGCCCAGGAGGGCGGTGATGCCGCCCAGCAGCAAGACGAGCGCGCCCCACCACCAGGGCGCCGGTCCCGCGAGATCGAAGATGAGGCGAACGAAGCCGTAAAGCGCCACCTTCGTCATCACGCCGCTCATCAGCGCCGAGACATGGCTCGGCGCCGCGGCATGGGCCGGCGGCAGCCAGGCATGGAGCGGCACGACGCCCGCCTTCGAGCCCGCGCCGATGACCACCAAAAGAAAGAACAGCGTGCTCTTCCACCCGGACAACGCGGTGCCGCGCATCGCCGCGAAGGCGTAGTCGCCGCTTCCTGCCGACAACAGGCCAAAGGCGAGCAGCAAGGCGCCGGCGCCAAGGCTCGCCATGACGAGATAGAGGAGTGCCGCGTTGCTGGTCTCGCGCTCGCGATGGCTCGCCAGCACGAGGAGCCATGAGGCCACCGACATAAGCTCCCAGCTCAAGAGGAAGGTGAACGCGTCGGCGGCCACCAGCACCAGGCTCATGCCGGCAAGGAAGAGCGGATAGAACGGCAGAATCCGCCGCGGCTCCGTCTCGTGGCGGCCGTAGCCGATGGCAAAGACGCTAGTGAGCGTCGCCGCCACCCCGACGACCAGGAGGAAGAAAGCGCTGAGCGCATCGGCGTGGAAAAGGGCGCCAAGCCAGGGGAGGCCAAACGGCAGGACGGCGTCCTCCGGCGCCCCGCCGGTGGCCAGGAAGGCGCTCGCATTAGCGGCACTGAGGGCGGCGGCGAGCGCCGAGAGGGCGTAGACGCCGACGAGGGCGCGGCGACCGAGGAGAGCGCCCAGGAAGCACGCCAGCCCATAGATGCCGACGGAAAGCGCAAGCAGGCTCAGCATCGAGCGCCGTAGGCACAATGAAAAGAGGCCGCGCGATCAGCCGCGATCGGCCGGCGTAAGACCCGCCGGCGAGCGGCGGTGGTGGCATGATCCATGAAGGCGCGGGACCAGATAAGGTGTGCGCCATTCTATCAGCGGAGCGCGCGGCGGCGCAAACCCCGCGCCGCCGATCAAGCTTGCGACCGGTTGCCGCTAGTGCTGCGTAGCGAGCGCGCGGGCGAGCTGGCTCAGCGCTTCCTGATGGCGCTCGTTCGGGATCTGGGCGAAGTTCCGCGCCAGCTCGAGGCACATGCGCTCGCGCTGGCTCACCGGGCGGCCGCTCTGATTGTCGAGCCCCTCGAAGAAATAGCTGACCGGGACGCTCAACACGCGGGCGATCTCGAACAGCCGGCCGGCCGAGACGCGGTTGATGCCGCGCTCGTACTTATGCGCCTGCTGATAGGTGACGCCGATGAGGTCGGCCAGCTGCTGCTGCGTCAACCCGAGCATAATCCGGCGTTCGCGGATTCGCGCACCGACATGGCGGTCGATGTCCTGAGTCCGGCTCGTCGTTCGTTTGGTTTCCGTCGCACTCATGGGTTCGCCAACGCAAAAGAGGGATGGGAGGACCGCCGGAGCGTGCCCGACAGGTTAAGGTGCGAAGGTGCGAAGGTCCGAAGGTGCGTAGAATAGACGGCCAAAGATCTTGATGTACCGCCCCAGCTTCGGCCAGAAACAAAGGTAGGCGTGAATTCCATCAATTTCAACCAGTTTTCGCGTCCATCATCGAAAGACTTGCAGAACCGAAGATTGTTCGAAATCAAGGGGCTCGCCGTGCTAGATTTGATAATTGCTCGCCGAACTCTAACCCTGTCCTGGACATTGCGGATAGAATACCGGGCTTCGACACTTCGGGG
Source organism: Allostellaceae bacterium (assembly GCA_035945115.1). Lineage (GTDB taxonomy): Bacteria > Pseudomonadota > Alphaproteobacteria > ATCC43930 > CGMCC-115725 > DAHUYF01. The sequence goes on along the minus strand of DASZAN010000063.1, from coordinate 35,242 downwards.
AGCCACGTTGACAGGATCACTCATTGCTGTCTCGGTCCAGCCCCTTGGTGCCATCCACCTGCCATGCTGCTTAGCTCTGGTGCGCGCCAGGTCCCGCGCTCCCAGGCAACATTCCGTCCGCCGCAGCCGACAGAATTTTTTGGTTCGGCCGCTCGTCCGCTAACACTCCTTGCGTGATGAGGTTCCGCGTTACTCTAAGCTGTACGCCGGCTGGGCAAGGCGCGTCGTGCGCGACCGCTCCCAGGCCTTTGTGTGCATGGCTGTCCGGCGCTGGCGACGTTTGACTCGTAGAGGCGAGGGTGTTAACGACCGGCACCTTTCCCGACCGGCCGGACCAGCCTCTTCATGCCGCGCATTTCGATCGGCGACTGCCAGTTATATTGCGAGCGACACGGCGCCGGCTTCCCAGTGCTTTTCATCAGCGGCCTCACCGGACTTGCTGCCTATTGGCGCGATCAGGTGCCGAGCTTCGCCGCCAAATTCGAGGTGGTTCTGCATGACCACCGCGGCGTCGGGCAGAGCGACCACAGCCGCGTTGCCTATACGGTCGAGCGCATGGCCGACGATGTGATCGGCCTGATGGACGCGCTCGGTATCGCGCACGCACATGTCATCGGTCATTCAACCGGCGGTGCTATCGCCCAGGTGCTGGCGATCGAGCATCCCGAGCGTCTTGCGAGCATGGTGGTCGCTGCGAGTTGGACCAAGGCGGACGCCTATTTCCGTCGCCTCTTCGCGCTCCGCAAGGAAATCCTCGCGCGGCTCGGCCCGGCGACTTATCTCCAGGCGGCGACGCTTTTCCTCTATCCCCCGTTCTGGGTCGCCCGCAACAACGAGAAGCTTCGGCAAATGGAGGCGCAGGGGCTCGCCACATTCGCGCCGCCGGAGATCGTTATGAGCCGCATCGACGCGATTCTCGCCTTCGACCGCACAGCGGAGCTGGCACGCATCCGCACCCCGACCTTGGTGGTCGCAGCGCAAGACGACGTGGTGACGCCGGCCTATTTTTCCGAAGAGCTGGCGCGGCTCATTCCCGGTGCGGAAATCAAGCTCTTTCCGCAGGGCGGGCACTGCTTCACCCAAGTGATGGCGCGCGAATTTAACCAATCCGTGCTGCCGTTCTTAACCGTACATACCCCTTCTTAGCGAGTGGAATCGCTGGTTTCCCACTTAAGCTTTCGTAAAGTGGTCGACGCTTACGATGGGCCACGGTCGCCGGCCCTGCCGGCGCGCGCTTTTTCGCTGTTATCATAGGCAGATACCGCTCTATGGCCTCGAACTTGACTGAAACGCCGCATCGCCTCGAGGCTGCGCTCACCGCTGCGGGCGATGTTGCCTATGATTGGGATCTCGCGACGGACGCCATCGCCTGGCACGGCTCGGTTGCCACGATGCTTGGGGTCGGCGATGCGCAGGTGATTTCGACCGGCCGCGCGCTCGCCGGCCGACTCAATCCCGACGATTTGCTGCTCCGCCAGCAGCGCCTCAATGCACATTGGACGCGCCGCATCGCCTTCGATTGCGAATATCGCGTGCGCGCCGAGAACGGCGGCTTCGCCTGGGTCCATGATCGCGGGACCGCGGTGTTCGATCCCGATGGCCGTCCGGTCCGCATGCAGGGCGTGTGGCGGCTCATCACCAATCGCAAGGCGCAGGAGCAGCGCCTCGAGCACGCCGCCAACTACGACGAGCTCACCGGGCATTTCAACAAGAAGCGGCTGCGCGAATCGCTCGACCACATCGTCTCCTCGAGCCTGCGCTCCGGCAGCGTCGGGGCATATCTCGCCGTCGGCATCGACAAGCTCACCGCAGTAAACGACGCGCTCGGTCACGAGGCGGCCGACGCCGTCATCGTCGCGGTGGGCCAGCGCCTCGACCGCTGCCTGCGCGTCAGCGACGTCATCGGCCGCGTCGGCGGCGACCGCTTCGGCATCGTCTTGGCGAATTGCCCCGAGGAGCACGTGCCCATCGCCGCCGAGAAAATCCTTTCCGCGGTGAGCCACGTGCCGATCATGACCGCATCCGGTCCGGTCTACGTCACCGTCTCGATCGGCAGCGCCACTTTCCCCGAGCAGGCCAAGACCTCGCATGAGGTGATGACGCGCGCCGAGGTGGCGCTCGCCGAAGCGAAGCGCGCCGGCCGCAATTGTCTCATTCCATACCGTCTCTCCGACGATCAGCGCCGCCAGCACCGCAGCGGCATGGTGCTGGGCGAGCGCGTGCAGCGCGCGCTCCGCGAGGAGCGGCTCATCTTCGCCTATCAGCCGGTCGTCGACGCAACCTCGGGCGCGGTCGACTATTACGAATGCCTGCTGCGTATGGTGGGCGAGGACGGCGCGATCGTTGCCGCCGGCGAGTTCGTGCCGGTGATCGAGCAGCTGGGCTTCATCCGCGTCATCGACCGCTACGTGCTCGAGCGCGCCGTGCGGGAAGTCGCCGCATATCCCGGCATCCGCCTCGGCTTCAATATCTCCGGCCTCACCGCCACCGACTATGGCTGGTTGCGCGCGATCACCTCGCTCCTCAAGGGCAAGCGCGAGGTCGCGAACCGCATCGTCATCGAGATCACCGAGACGGCGGCGCTGCACGACATCGAGGAAAGCGCGCGTTTCGTCGGCACGCTGCGCGAGCTCGGCTGCCGCATCGCGCTCGACGATTTCGGCGCCGGCTTCACCTCGCTCCGCCATCTCCAGGCGCTTGCCGTCGACACCGTCAAGATCGACGGCTCCTTCGTGCGCAATCTCGGTCAGAACTACGACAATCAGATTTTCCTGCGCCATCTCGTCGGGCTCGCGAGCGGCTTGGGCTTGAGCACGGTCGCCGAATGCGTCGAGACCCCGCACGAGGCGGCCATCCTGCGCCGCGAAGGCGTCGGATATTTGCAGGGCTACTACTTCGGCAAGCCGACGATCGAGCAAGCCTGGGTGAAGGCCGAGGACCAGACGCCGCGCCTGGAAGCGAAGGCGGCGGGCTGAGCGCTATTCCTTCCGCGTTTTGCCGAGCGCGTCGATCTGCTGCTGGAGCGCGTTCAAGCGATCGGTCAAATCCTTGATGGTGGCGTCCGAGGGCGGCGCTTCGGCGGGCTTGTCGCCGGCGCGGGGCTTTTCGCTCGGGCTTGGGAAGGGCGAGAACATCTTCATCGTCTTCTCGAAGAGTGCCAGATTCTGCTTCCCCATCTCCTCGAGCGGGCCAAACGGGAAGAGCCCGCCGAAGGTCTCCTGCAAATTCTTGCGCATCTGCTCCTGATTGCGGGCAAAGGTGGTCATGGCGTGCTCGAGATAACGCGGCACCAGCCATTGCATGCTGCCGCCGTAAAGGCCGATGAGCTGGCGCAGGAAGCCGATCGGCAGCAGGTTCTGCCCCTTCTGCTCCTCCTCGACGATGATCTGCGTCAGCACGGCGCGGGTGATGTCCTCGCCGGTCTTCGCGTCATAGACGACAAATTCGCGACCCTCCTTCACCATGCGGCTGAGATCCTCGAGCGTCACATAGCTGCTCGTCTGCGTGTTGTAGAGCCGGCGGTTGGCGTATTTCTTGATCACCACCGGCGGGGTCTGCGCGCCGCTCTTGTTGTCGTCCATCTCCCGCTTCCTTCGCCTTCGGCCACTGCCCGCTGCCGAAAAAGCGAGCATAGCAGTATTTCCCGCGGGTTACCGCAAGGGAACGTCGTCCTGGGCCGCTGGCCTTGCGCGCGCGCCGCCGATATACTTCGCGCCATGGCCGAAGCGCCGGACCTTGCAAGCCTGGCCAAGAGGTACCTCGACCTGTGGCAGGAGCACCTCATCGCCATGGCGGCGGATCCCGAGCTTGCGGAAAATATGGCCCGCTTCCTCGCCGCGCTCAGGCCGCCCGCCGCGGCGCCGCCGGACGTTGCGCATGGTGAGCCCCCGCCTCGGGCCGCGCCCGCTGCCGCTCCATCTCGCGAGCGCGGCGATGTTGTGGTTGACCTCCTGCGCCGCATGGCCGCTCTGGAGGAGCGGCTCGCTGCGCTTGAGGGCGGAGCTCGATCCCCGCGCCAGCGCGCTCGCGCAAAGTCTCGCCGGCATCGCGCCTGAGGCGTTCGCCGCGGCGCTCGAGGCCGAGCTCCGCCATCGCGGCGACCTTTTCCTGACGGGACTTCAGCGCTATCGCCACCATCCCTATCGCCGCACGCTCGCCGATCCGCCGACGCTCTGGCGCGAAGGTGGGACGCGGCTCCTCGATTACGGTCCGCCGTCCGGAAGGCCGGTGCTGATCGTCCCATCGCTCATCAATCGCGCCTACATCCTCGATCTCGCGCCCGGCAAGAGCCTGCTCCGCTTTCTCGCCGAGGCGGGGCTGCGGCCGCTCCTTGTCGATTGGGGACGGCCCGAACCCGCGGAGCGCCGTTTCGCGCTCTCGGATTACATCGCGGGTCGGCTCGCGCGTTCGCTCGAGGCGGCGGCCGCCGCAACCGGCGGACCGCTCGCCGTGGTGGGATATTGCATGGGGGGATTGCTCGCGCTCGCGCTGGCCCAGCTCCGCGAGGAGCTGGTGACGGCGCTGGCGCTCCTCGCGACGCCCTGGGACTTCCATGCCGAGCGGTCGGGCCAGGCACGGCTTCTGGGCGCGTTCGCAGGTCCGCTGACCGAGGGCTTCGCCGCGTTGGGCGAGCTGCCGGTCGATGTGCTGCAAACGCTCTTCGCCGCGCTCGATCCGCTCTTGGCGCTGCGCAAATTCAGCCGCTTCGCCGCGCTTCCGGCCGGCAGTCTCGAAGAGCGCGACTTCGTCGCGGTCGAGGACTGGCTCAACGACGGCGTGCCGCTCGCCTTGCCGGTGGCGCGCGATTGCCTCGCCGGCTGGTATGGCGAGAACGCGCCAGGCCGCGGCGTGTGGGAGGTGGGCGGGGCGGCCGTCCGGCCTGAGCGCGTGCGCGTGCCGGCGCTGGTGGTGTTGCCGGCGCAAGATCGCATCGTGCCGCCGGCGACCGCGGCGGTGCTCGCGGCGGCCTTGCCTCTGGCCGAGGTGCTGCGGCCGCCCTTAGGACACATCGGCATGATGGTGGCGCGCGAGGCGCCCGCCGCGGTGTGGCAGCCGCTCGGAGAATGGCTCCTCCGCCATGGCGAAAGGGTCGCGGGTTCCCAAAGCCGTGGCCGCAGACTATCTAAGAGAGGCAAGCAAGCCCGTACCCAGAGAGCGAGGACCCCCCGATGAACGACATCGTCATAGCCGGCGCCGTGCGCACGCCGATCGGCTCTTTCAACGGCAGCTTGAGCGGCCTTGCCGCCCATCAATTGGGGCAGGTGGTGATCGCCGAGGCGCTCCGCCGTGCCAATGTCGATACCAAGGAAGTGACAGAAGTGATCCTGGGGCAGATCCTGACCGCGGGCCAAGGCATGAACCCGGCGCGGCAGGCGGCGATCGCCGCCGGCATTCCCCAGGAAGCGACCGCCTATGCCATCAACCAGGTGTGCGGCTCGGGTTTGCGCAGCGTCGCCTTGGGTTATCAGGCGATCCGTACCGGCGACAGCGCGATTGTCGTGGCCGGCGGCCAGGAGAGCATGAGCCGCGCGCCGCACGCCGCCCATTTGCGCAGCGGCGTCAAGATGGGCGATATGCAGTTCGTCGACACCATGATCAAGGACGGGCTCTGGGACGCCTTCAACGGCTATCACATGGGCAATACCGCCGAGAACGTGGCGCAACGCTGGCAGATCACGCGCGAGCAGCAAGACGAGCTGGCGCAACGCTCGCAGGCGCGCGCGGAGGCGGCGCAGAAGGCGGGCCGCTTCAAGGACGAGATCGTGTCGGTGAAGGTGCCCTCGCGCAAAGGCGATGTGGTGGTCGACACCGACGAGTATCCCAAGCACGGAACCACGGTCGAGGTGCTGGCGAAGCTCCGCCCCGCCTTCGACAAGAACGGCACCGTGACGGCGGGGAACGCGTCCGGCATCAATGACGGCGCCGCGGCGGTGGTGCTGATGACAGCGGACGAAGCGAAACGGCGCGGCATCAAGCCGCTGGCGCGCATCGTCGCGTGGGCCACGGCAGGCGTCGATCCCGCGCTCATGGGGAGCGGCCCCATTCCGGCGAGCCGCCTTGCGTTGAAGCGCGCCGGCTGGCGCGTCGAGGACCTCGACCTCATCGAGGCCAACGAGGCGTTTGCCGCACAGGCTTGCGCCGTCAACAAGGACCTCGGCTTCGATGCCGAGAAGGTGAACGTGAATGGCGGCGCTATCGCGCTCGGCCATCCCATCGGCGCCTCGGGGACGCGCATCCTGGTGACCCTCTTGCACGAGCTGCAGAAGCGCAACGCCAAGCGTGGGCTCGCCACCCTCTGCATCGGCGGTGGCATGGGAATCGCCATGTGCGTCGAGCGCGGCTGATTTAAGCAGACAATGACGGCGCCGCGTTAACGCGGCGAGAACCAGGGAGGAGCGGCATGGCACGAGTGGCGGTGGTGACGGGCGGCACGCGCGGCATCGGGCGCGCGATCGCGGTGGCGCTCAAGAACGCGAACTACAAGGTGGCGGCCATTTACGCCAGCAACGACGAAGCGGCCCGGCGCTTCACGCAGGAGACGGGCATTCCCGCTTTCCGCTTCGATGTCGCCGACTTCCGCTCGTGCGAGACCGGCGTCAAGCGCGTCGAGCAGGAGCTGGGACCCATCGAGGTGCTGGTCAACAATGCCGGCATCACGCGCGACGCCGTGCTGCACAAGATGACACCCGATCAGTGGGGCCAGGTGATCGCCACCAATCTCACCTCCTGCTTCAACATGTGCCGCCTCGTCATCGAAGGCATGCGCGAGCGTGGCTTCGGCCGCATCGTCAATATCGGCTCGATCAACGGCCAGGCCGGCCAGTACGGGCAGGTGAACTACGCCGCGGCGAAGTCGGGTATTCACGGCTTCACCAAGGCGCTGGCGCAGGAAGGTGCCGGCCGCGGCATCACCGTCAATGCCATCGCGCCCGGCTACATCGACACCGACATGGTGCGCGCGGTGCCGCAGAACGTGCTCGACAAGATCGTCGCGCGCATCCCGGTCGGCCGTCTCGGTCATGCCGAGGAGATTGCGCGCGGCGTGCTCTTCCTCGTCTCAGATCAAGGCGGGTTCGTCACCGGCTCGACCATGTCGATCAACGGCGGCCAGCACATGTACTGAGCGCCGGCGCCGCCATGGAGGCGACGAGCTTCACTCTCCGGGCGGCGGACGGGGTTGAGATTTTCGTCCGTCGCTGGGCGCCGGAGGCGGCGCCCAAGGCCGTGGTGCAGATCGCGCACGGTCTTGCCGAGCATGGCGGGCGCTATGCCCGGCTTGCCGGCGGGCTCACCGGCGCAGGCTACATCGTCTATGCCAGCGATCACCGCGGCCACGGCCGCACCGCGGCGCGTGCGGATGATCTCGGCTTCTTCGCCGCGCGCGACGGCTGGGCGACCGTTCTTGGCGATCTCTGGCAAGTGACGCAGCGCATTGCCGGCGATCATCCCGAGCGGCCGATGGTGCTCATCGGCCATTCCATGGGCTCGTTCATGGCGCAGCAAATCATCAGCGAGCATGGCGACGCTTTCGCGGGCGTCGTCCTCTCGGGCACGGGCGGCAAGCCCTCCGCGCTCGCCGCGGCGGGTCGCCTCATCGCGCGTCTCGAGCGCCTCCGGCTCGGTGCGCGCGGCCGCAGCCAGCTCCTGCAGGCGTTTTCCTTCGGCGCTTTCAACAAGCCGTTCGCGCCAGCGCGCACGCCTTTCGATTGGCTCTCGCGCGATGCCGCCGAAGTGGACAAATACATCGCCGATCCGCTCTGCGGCTTTCCCGCTTCGGTGCAGCTCTGGATCGACCTGCTTGATGCGCTCGGCGAGGTGACGAGCCCTCGGCGCCAAGCGCGCATTCCGAAACGCCTGCCGATTTACGTCATCGCCGGCAGCAACGACCCGGTCGGCGAAAATACCAAAAGCGTGCGTCAACTCTTGGAAGCTTACCGCGCGGCGGGGTTGGAGCGCGTGACGCACCGCTTCTACGACGGCGCCCGGCACGAGGTCTTCAATGAAACGAACCGCGACAACGTCACGCGCGACCTCGTCCAATGGCTGGACGGCGCTGTCGCGCGGTAAAGATTTTCATGAGATTGAGGGGATCAGGGGTGATGGAGGGAAGCTTCTCCCCTCCATCTCCGCTCATCCCTACATCCCCATTTTTCGGCAACTGCGCTTCGAAAATGGAGCGGCGCGTTGGCGACTTTACGTCGGATCCTTCGGCGCGGTGAGTTGGATCGATTTGTGCTGCGCCACTTCGTCGGCCCAGACGGCGAGGCGGCGGTGTTTCGTGCGCCAGGCTTCGCTGGCGTAACGGAAATCGAGATAGCCCAGCGCGCAGGCGATGGTGATGTGGCCGATGGTGAGGGGGCCGCCGAGATCGCCCGCCTCCGCTTCCATCTCGAGCGCCGCGAGCGCCCCCCGCACCTTGCGCATCTGCGCATCGAGCCAGTCCTGCCACTGGAATTCCTTGGGGCGCAGGATTTCGTAACGACCGAGGATCGCCGCATCGAGGATGCCGTCGCCGAGCGCTTGCTGGCGCAGCGCGAGCCACCGCGCCTTGCCGCTCGCCGGGAAAAGCTTCGCCCCGTCATGGAGCGTGTCGAGATATTCGCAGATCACCGGCGAGTCGTAGAGCACGAGACCGTCATCGGTGGTGAGTGCCGGAACCTTCACCAGCGGATTCTCGCGCGCCACCTCGTCATTGGGTTTGGTCGGCGCCACGGTCGTCGGAATGCGCTCGATGCGTTCGGCTAGTCCGGTTTCCAACGCGACCACCATGACCTTGCGGACATAGGGCGAGGTTGGCGAATAGCGAAGCTTCATGGACTCTCTCCCCATCGTGTTCATTCGGTGGCGGCATAGGTGTGTTCAAGGCGCGCACTTGCGCGGCCCCGCTAATTTAATTCGACTGGCGATCCCATGCTAGACTGTTGGCCATGTATGTCGATGTCGTCGATCTCAGAGACTTCTATCTGAGCCGGCTCGGCCAGGTGGCGCGGCGCATGATCCGCCGCCGCATGCGTCTCATCTGGCCCGACGTCGCCGGCATGCGCGTGCTGGGCCTCGGCTATGCCACGCCCTATTTGCGACCGTTTCGTGACGAAGCCGAGCGCGTCATCGCGGCGATGCCGTCCTCGCAAGGCGTGCTCGCCTGGCCCGCCGAGGGGCCCAATGCGGTGGCGCTCGTGGAGGAAAGCGAGCTTCCGTTCCAGGACTACTCGATCGACCGCGTGGTGCTCGTGCACGGGCTCGAATACAGCGAGCAGGTGCGGCCGCTCTTGAAGGAGATCTGGCGCGTGATGGCCGGCGGTGGCCGTCTCCTGGTGGTGACGCCAAATCGCCGCGGCATCTGGGCGCGGATCGACCGCACGCCCTTCGGGCAAGGCCATCCCTACACGCCCGCCCAGCTCTCGCGCTTGCTGCGCGAGGCCGATTTCACGCCGGAGACAGTCGGGGCCGCGCTCTTCGTGCCGCCGACGGCGTCGCGCATGATGCTGCGCTCGGCGACCGCCATCGAGCGGGTGGGCGAACGCTGGTTCGCCACCTTCGCCGGCGTCGCCGTGGTCGAGGCGACGAAGCAGATCTATGCGAAGCCGGCGGTGAAGCGCAAAGACAGCCGCCGCCGCGTCTATGTTCCCGCGGCGCATGGCGTGCCGCGCCTGAGCGGCCGCTGAGCCTCACCGGCGCTCGCGCCGCAGCAAAAACAAGGCCTGCTCGGCGAGCCAATTGGCGAGCGTGCCGCGCGGATTGAGCCGGTAGGGCATGCCGTTGCGGTCGAGCGCGACGCTGCGCTCGATGGTCACGCCGAGCTCGTCGCACAATGCGACGAAATCGAGGATGGTGCAGAGATGGATGTTGGGCGTCTCGTACCAGGGATGCGCGAGCGCTGGCGTGAGCGGCATGCGGCCTTGGGTCAAAAGGCCCAGGCGGATGCGCCAATGGCCGAAATTGGGAAATGACACGATGGCGCGGCGGCCGATGCGCACGAGATGCTCGAGGACGCGCTTCGGCTGGCGCGTCGCCTGCAAGGTCTGGCTCAGCACGACGTAATCGAAGGCGTCCGAGGGATAATCCTCGAGGTCATGGTCGGCGTCGCCCTGGATCACCGAGAGACCGTGCCGCACGCAGGCGTTGACGCCGGATTGGCTCAGCTCCATGCCGCGACCGTCGACGTCCTTTTGCCGCGCGAGCGAGGCCAGGAGCACGCCGTCGCCGCAGCCGATATCGAGCACGCGTGATCCTGCTGCGATCATCTCGGCGACGAGGCGGAGATCGCCGCGAAGCGGCGCGATCTCGCCCGTGCCGGCGATCGTTCCGTCGGCGCTCATGGCGAAGCGAGCCCGCGATGGCGCGCGCAGCCGTCGAGGAAGCCGCGCAATGTCGCGAAGAATTCCGGCTCCTCCAAGAGGAACGCGTCGTGGCCCTTGTCGGTGGCGATCTCGACGAAGCTCACATTGGCGGCGACCGCGTTGAGGGCGTGCACGATGGCGCGGTTCTCGGAGGTCGGATAGAGCCAGTCGCTGGTGAAGGAGATGCTGCAGAAGCGCGTCTTGGTGCCGCGGAAGGCGTTCGCCAGCACGCCCTCATGCTCGGCGGCGAGATCGAAATAATCGCAGGCGCGGGTGATATAGAGGTAGGAGTTGGCGTCGAAGCGCTCGACGAAGGTGATGCCCTGGTGGCGGAGATAATTCTCCACCTGGAAATCGGCTTCGAAGCCGTAGGTAAGGTGGCTGCGGTCCTGCAGGTTGCGGCCGAATTTGCGATGGAGCGCCTGCTCGGAGAGATAGGTGATGTGGGCTGCCATCCGCGCCACGGCAAGCCCGCGCTCCGGTCGTTTGCCGAGCTCGAGATAATTGCCGCCGCACCAATTGGGATCGGCCATGATCGCCTGGCGGCCGACTTCGTGGAAGGCGATGTTCTGCGCCGAGTGCCGCGCCGCCGTGGCGATCGGCACGGCGGCGAAGACGCGCTCGGGAAACGACGCCGCCCATTGCAGCACTTGCATGCCACCCATCGAGCCGCCGGTGATGCAGAACAAGGTTTCGATGCCGAGATGATCGATCACTTTCGTCTGCGCGCGCACCATGTCGGCGACGGTGATGACGGGGAATGAGAGGCCCCAGGCGCGACCCGTCGACGGGTTGATCTCCATCGGCCCGGTGCTCCCCATGCAGCCGCCCAGCACATTGGTGCAGATGAGGAAATAGCGCTCGGTGTCGAGCACCTTGCCGGGACCGACCAGCGTCTCCCACCAGCCGGGCTTGCCGGTGATGGGGTGGGGTTCGGCGACGTACTGGTCGCCGGTCAACGCATGGCAGATGAGGATCGCGTTCGAGCGGTCGGCATTGAGCCGGCCATAGGTCTGGTATGCGATGGCGTAGGGGCCAAGCGCGACGCCGCAATCGAGCGCGAGCGGTTCCTTGATCACCAGGCGATGCCCCGGCAGGACCGCAAGGCGCCGTTCGAGCTCCGGGGGATGGGAAGACTTCACGGATCAAGACTCCTATGGCTGCCGGCCTGGGCCCACGGAGCTCGTCCGTGGCGCTTTAGCGGTTGGTGACGCGGCGCAAGCTGCCCTTCAAATCCCGCGGGTTCCTCTTGGGTCGCCGGAACCGGAGCGAAATCCCTTGTCTCGCTGTCCCCATAGCTAGGGATCAAGGCCCGGAGATGTCAACGTTTTCTTTGCTTTCCGGGGCGCTCCGAACTATCAGTATCCGCTTTGGTTCGCAGAGGGCCATGACCGCCAGCGCCGCCTCCCTTGACGATCTCCGCCGCCGCATCGACGAGATCGACGACGCGCTCCATGACCTCATCATGGAGCGGATCGCCATCGTCGAGCGTATCGCCGGCACGAAGCAGCGCGACGGGGTTGCCGCCTTTCGCCCGGGGCGGGAGGCGCAGATCCTGCGCCGCTTGGCGGCGCGCCATCGCGGCCCGTTGCCGCGCGCCATCGTGGTGAGACTTTGGCGTGAGTTGCTGAGCGGCACTGTTGCCCTCCAAGGCGATTTTGCCGTTGCCGTTTCGGCGGTCGACGACAGGGCCGATTATTGGGACCTGGCGCGCGATCACTTCGGCAGCCACACGCCTATGACCATTTACCACTCGGTCGGCGAAGTGCTGCGTGCGGTCGGCGAAAAGCGCGCGGCGATCGGCGTGCTGCCGGTGCCGTTCGAAGGCGAGCCGACGCCCTGGTGGCCGCTCCTCGCCGACGCGGGCGCCGCCGCGCCGCGCGTGCTGGCGCGCTTGCCGTTCGGCGGCCGCGGCAATGCGCGAGGCGACGGCGGCGTGGACGCGCTCGCCATCGGCCATGGCATGTCCGACGCGACCGGTGCCGACCGCAGCCTCGTCGCTGTCGAGACGGACGGCGAGGTCAGTCGCGCGCGGCTCATCGACACGTTGAAAAGCGTCGGCTTGACCGTGACGCTCTTTGCCGCGTTCGAGCGGGAAAACGAGCGGCGCTGGAGCTTGGTCGAGCTCGACGACATGGTGCCGACGGATGATCCGAGGCTCGCCCGCGCGCTCGCTCTCCTGGCCGAGCGTGTCGCCGGCATCGCCCATCTCGGCGGTTACGCCAAGCCCTTGCCGCCCGCGGCTCTGGGAGCTTCATCGCCATGATTGCATCGCCCGAGCCGCGTCCCGGCATTCTCGACATCGCCCCCTATATCGGTGGCGAGGCCACGGTCGAAGGGGTCGACCGCGTCATCCGCCTCGCGTCCAACGAGAGCGCGCTCGGGCCCAGCCCGCGCGCGGTCGCCGCCTATCGCTCGCTTGCCAGCGAGCTCCATCGTTATCCCGATGGTGGCTCCGTCGAGCTGCGCCAAGCGCTCGCGCGGCGTCACGGCCTCGATGCGGCGCGCATCGTCTGCGGTACCGGCTCCGACGAGCTGATCCAGCTCCTCGCCCGCTGCTATGCCGGTCCCGGCGATGAGGTGATCTACAGCCGGCACGGCTTTCTCATGTACCGGATCTCGACGCAAGCGGCCGGCGCCACGCCGGTGCCGATTCCCGAGACGGCGCTCACCGCCGACGTGGACGCGATCCTCGCGCGCGTCTCGGCGAAGACGCGCATCGTCTTTCTCGCCAATCCCAACAATCCCACCGGCACCTTCGTGCCGCGGGATGCGGTGCGGCGGCTGCACAAGGGCTTGCCGCCCTCGACCTTGCTCGTGCTCGATGCAGCCTATGCCGAGTTCATTACCCGCAACGATTACGAGCCGGGCATCGAGCTCGTCGAGGAAGCGCGGAACGTGGTGATGCTCCGCACCTTCTCGAAGATTTACGCGCTCGCTTCGTTGCGTATCGGTTGGGCCTATTGCAGCGCCGGCGTCGCCGATGTGCTGAACCGGGTGCGCGGCGTCTTCAACGTCAATCTGCCGGCGCAGGCGGCCGCGGTGGCGGCGCTCGAGGACGTGGCGGCGGTCGATCGCGCGCGCGAGCACAACGACATTTGGAAGCCCTGGTTCGAGCGGGAACTCGTGCGCTTGGGGCTCGAGGTGACGCCGAGCGTCGCCAATTTCGTGCTGGTGCGCTTTCCGGCGAAGCCCAGGGATGCCGACGCGGCTTTCGCCTTTCTTAAATCGCGCGGCATCCTCACGCGCGGCATGCGCGCCTACGGCCTTCCCGAGCATCTCCGCATCAGCATCGGCTTGGAGGACGAGATGCGCGCGGTCGTCGACGCGCTCGCCGCATTCCTCAAGACATGAGCGACCTCCGTTTCGCGCGCGTGGCGCTCATCGGCATCGGCCTTGTCGGCTCGTCGCTGGCGCGCGTGCTCCGGCGCGACAAACTCGCCGATCGCATCGTCGCCTGCGCGCGCCGCCCGGAGACGCTCGCCTCGGTGGAGCGCCTCGGACTTGCCGACCAGGTCACGCATGATCCCGCCGAGGCGGTGAGCGAGGCCGATCTCGTCGTCATCGGCACGCCGCTCTCGGCCTATGCCGAGATCGGCCGCCGCATCGGCCCGGCGCTCAAGGCAGGCGCCATCATCACCGATGTCGGCTCGGTGAAGGGCGCCGCCATCCGCGACCTCGCGCCGTCGCTGCCGCCAGCCGTCCATCTCGTGCCGGGCCATCCCGTCGCGGGCACCGAGCATTCCGGACCCGAGGCCGGGTTCGCCGAGCTGTTCCGCGATCGCTGGTGCATCCTGACGCCGCTTCCCGACGCCGATGCCCTTGCGCTCGACAAGGTGACGCGACTCTGGCAAGCAGCGGGGATGAAGGTGGTGACGATGGATCCGGCGCATCACGACATGGTGCTCGCCATCACCTCGCACCTGCCGCATCTCATCGCCTACACCATCGTCGGCACCGCGACGGACCTCGAGGACACCCTCAAATCCGAGGTGATCAAATTCTCCGCCGGCGGCTTCCGCGACTTCACCCGCATCGCCGCCTCCGACCCAGTGATGTGGCGCGACGTCTTCCTCAACAACCGCGAGGCGGTGCTGGAGATGCTGCAGCGCTTCAGCGAGGATTTGACGGCGCTCCAGCGCGCGATCCGCTGGGGCGAGGGCGAAAAGCTCGAGGACCTCTTCACCCGCACCCGCGCCATCCGCCGCTCGATCATCGAGGCGAAGCAGGCGTAAGGTGCTTTTACACTCCGCTCATTGCGGGTGACGCCCTGGAGGTTCCTAGTCTAGGCAGCGCCGACTTCCGCACGCACCTTGTCGCCGAGCTCGACCTCGACCTTGCGCAAATCGTAAGCTTGCTGCATCGCGAGCCACAGTCGCGCGCCGGTACCCAGCGCAATGCCGATGCGTAACGCCGTCTCTGGCGTGATTGCTCTCTTCCCTGCGACGATCTCTTGGATGCGCTGCGGCGGCACGTGGAGCTTCAATGCAAAGGCGTTGGCGCTCAAGCCGCGCGCTTCGAGCTCCTCCTTCAACACGGCTCCGGGATGGACCTCGTGGAACTTCATCGTTTCGCCCATAAACACCTCAGTGGCAATCGACGATTTCGACCTCGTACGCGTCACCTTTGCGGAACTCGAACGCTAGCCGCCAGTGAGGGCGCGGCCTCGCTACCGCCGCTCGCCCGTCTTCGGGTCCCACGCGCCTTCGTACTCGGCGGAGCAGAAGGTGCCGCCGTGGTAGAAATCGCCGAGCGGGTCAGGCGGCAGCTTCGCTTGCGCCGCAAAGGCTGTCTCGCGGTGATCTTCGCCGCGCGACTTCGGGCGATAGCCCAAGCGGAAGGCGGTCTCGTTGTCCCACCAGCTCCGCTCGTTGTCGGAGACGCCGTAGACCACCTCGTAACGGAGATCGGGGTGCTCGAGGCCGATGCGCACGAGCTGCGCCAGATCGTCGGGATCGGCCCAGATGCTGAGCCGGCGATGATCGATTGGCCGATCATTGACGTTGCCGATCCTGATGCAGAGTACGCGGAGCCCATATTTATCGGCGTAGAGCGCGCCCATCGCCTCGCCGAAGGCTTTGCTCACGCCGTAACGCGAATCCGGCCGCACCAGCGCGTCGGTGCCGATGCGGCGCCGGCGCGGATAAAAACCTACCGCGTGGTTGCTGGACGCGAAGACGACGCGTTTCACCCCCTGGCGCCGCGCCGCTTCGAAGAGATTGCGGAGGCCGATGATGTTGCTCTGGAGGATGCTCTCCCAATCGCCTTCGGTGGAGACGCCGCCCAGATGGATGATGCCCTCCATGCCCTTTGCCGCGGCCTCGACGGCGGCGAGGTCGGAGAGTTCCGCCTTGATGAAGCTCTCGCCCGGGCCGAGCGGATCGGCGGCGACGCGGTCGGAGAGGCGGAGGGTCGGGTAAACGCCGCGCAAGCGTTGGCGCAGCCGCCGCCCGACATCGCCGGCGGCACCGGTCATCAACACGCGCTCCATCGTCTTTCTCCTCCCTGGCTTTTCCCAATCGTCGCTGGCCGACCATAGCGAGGGGCTCGACGCTGCGTCGACCGCACCTGGGCGCGGCGCGCGCGCGGCGCTATATATGCTTGATGGAGTATGCCTTTCCGATCGTCATCTTGCTTGCGATGCTGGCGGTGCTCGGCACGCTTCTGCTGGGGGTCATCAACATGGCGAAAGGCGGCAATCCGCGCCGCTCCAACCGCTTGATGCAGCAGCGCGTGCTGCTGCAGGGGCTGGCGCTCTTGCTTTTCGTCATCTTCATGCTGCTCTATCGGCGCTAGGGCCATGGTGCGACTGACGCGCATCTATACGCGGGGCGGCGACGGCGGCGAGACCTCGCTCGGCGACGGCAGCCGTGCGCCGAAGCAGTCGCTCCGCGTCGCCGCTTTCGGCACCGTCGACGAAGCGAACGCGGCGATCGGCATCGCGCGGCTTCATGCCGCGGGCGAGGTCGACGCGGCGCTCGCCCGCATCCAGAACGATCTCTTCGATCTCGGCGCCGATCTCTGCACCCCCCACGCCTCGCCACGGAGCGAGGGTGCGCTTCGTATCGTGCCGGCCCAGGTGGCGCGGCTCGAGCAGGAGATCGATGCGTGGAACGCCGCGCTCAAGCCGCTCGACTCATTCGTCCTGCCCGGCGGCTCCGCCTTGGCGGCGCATCTCCACCTCGCGCGCACGGTGGCGCGGCGCGCGGAGCGACTCACCGCTGCGCTCGCGGCCGGCGAGGAGATCAATCCCGAGGTTCTGAAATATCTGAATCGGCTCTCTGATCACCTCTTCGTGCTGAGCCGGCATGTGAACGCCCAGGGCGAGGGCGATGTGCTGTGGAAGCCCGGTGCCCACCGCTGAAACGTGTGACGGTATTGTAACGGAAGGGCTTGCCTTCCCGTTGTGCACGTGCACAATTCTCCGCCGCGCCGCACCAAAGTCGGCGCCGAGCCAAGGGTGGCCATGAAAGTCCTGGTCGCGGTAAAACGCGTCATCGATTTCAACGTCAAGGTGCGCGTCAAGCCCGACAAGACGGGGGTCGAGACGGCCAACGTCAAGATGTCGATGAACCCCTTCGACGAGATCGGCGTCGAAGAGGCGGTGCGCCTCAAGGAAACGGGCGCGGCGACGGAGATCGTCGCGGTCTCCTTGGGTCCGCAGCAATGCCAGGAAACCATCCGTACCGCGCTCGCCATGGGCGCCGATCGCGGCATCCACGTGCTGAGCGATGCCGAGCTGCAGCCGCTTGCCGTGGCGAAGCTCTTGAAGGCGATCGCGGAGAAGGAGCAGCCTCAGCTCTTCATCCTCGGCAAGCAGGCGATCGACGATGATTCCAACCAGACCGGGCAGATGCTGTCGGCGCTGCTTGGCTGGTCGCAGGGCACCTTCGCCTCGAAGCTCAAGCTCGAGGGCGGCAAGGCGATGGTGACGCGCGAGGTGGATGGCGGGCTCGAGACGGTGGAGCTGAAGCTCCCGTCGGTGGTGACGACCGACCTTCGCCTCAACGAGCCGCGTTACGCCTCGCTGCCCAACATCATGAAGGCGAAGAAGAAGCCGATCGAGCAGGTGACGCCCGAGGCGCTCAAGGTCGATGTGACGCCGCGCCTCGTCACGCTCAAGGTGGAAGAACCCGCGAAGCGTCAAGGCGGCAAGAAGGTGGGCTCGGTGCAAGAGCTTGTCGACAAGCTCAAGAATGAAGCGCGGGTGATCTGATGGCTCTTCTCGTCATCGCCGAGCACGACAACAAGACGCTGAAAGGGGCGACGCTCAACGCGGTGAGCGGCGCCGCCGCGATCGGCGGCGAGATCCATCTGCTGGTCGCGGGCAAGGACGCGAAGCCCGCGGCCGAGGCGGCAGCGAATGTGGCGGGTGTCGCCAAGGTGCTGCTCGCCGACGATGCCGCCTACGAGCATCCGCTCGCCGAGGATGTGGCAAGCCTCGCGGTGAAGCTCGCGCTCAACTACACCCACGTGCTGGCGCCGGCCAGCACCTTCGGCAAGAACTTGGCGCCGCGCGTCGCCGCCCTCCTCGACGTGGCGCAAATCTCCGACATCTCCGGCGTACAATCGCCCGACACCTTCGTGCGGCCGATCTATGCCGGAAACGCCCTCGCCACCGTGCAATCGAAGGATAAGATCAAGGTCATCACCGTGCGCGGCACGGCCTTCCCCGCCGCCGCGACCGACGGCGGCAACGGCACGATCGAGACCATCGCCGGCGCCGGCTCGGCGGGCCTCTCGCGCTTCATCGGCGCGGAGCTCTCGAAATCCGAGCGGCCGGAGCTGACGAGCGCGCGCGTCATCGTCTCGGGTGGGCGTGGCATGCAGTCGGGCGACAATTTCAAGCTCTTGGAAAGCGTCGCCGACAAGCTCGGTGCCGCCGTAGGCGCGTCCCGCGCCGCGGTCGATGCCGGCTTCGTCCCCAACGACTATCAGGTAGGACAGACCGGCAAGATCGTCGCGCCCGAGCTCTACATCGCCGTTGGCATTTCCGGCGCGATCCAGCATCTCGCTGGCATGAAGGATTCGAAAGTGATCGTCGCCATCAACAAGGACGAAGAGGCGCCGATCTTCCAGATCGCCGATTACGGCATCGTCGGCGACCTCTTCAAGATCGTGCCCGAGCTCGATCAAGAGCTCGCCAAGCGACGGGGTTCTTGAGGCGCGATCATGAAGCGGAGCTGGCCATGACGTCCGAGCGAGCGAACGCAATCCAGACCATCGGCGTCATCGGCGCGGGCCAGATGGGAAGCGGCATCGCCCATGTCTGCGCGCTTGCCGGCTACGACGTGAAGATGTCGGATGTCGAGGCGAAGGCGCTCGAGAATGCGCTCGCCATCGTCGACCGCAATCTCGCGCGCCAAGTGAGAGGCGGCCATGTGAGCGAGGGCGACAAAGCTGCCGCGCTCCGCCGCATCAAGACCGGCACCGCTTACGAGATGTTCGGCGATTGCGACGTCGTCATCGAGGCGGCGACGGAGAAAGAGGACATCAAGCGCGAGATCTTCAAGAAACTCTTGCCGCAATTGAAGAGCTCGGCGATCGTCGCCTCCAACACCTCCTCGATCTCGATCACGCGCCTTGCGGCGGCGACCGACCGTCCCGGCCGCTTCATCGGTATGCATTTCATGAACCCGGTGCCGGTGATGAAGCTCGTCGAGCTCATCCGCGGCATCGCCACCGACGAAAGCACCTTCCAGGCGATCCGCGATCTCGCCTTGAAGCTCGGCAAGACGCCGGTAGCGGCGGAGGATTTCCCCGCCTTCATCGTCAACCGCATCCTCTTGCCGATGATCAACGAAGCCGTCTACACGCTTTACGAAGGCGTGGGCTCGGTCGAGGCAATCGACGTGGCGATGAAGCTCGGCGCCAATCACCCGATGGGCCCGCTCGAGCTCGCCGACTTCATCGGCCTCGACACCTGCCTCTCGGTGATGCAGGTGCTTTACGAAGGCCTCGCCGATTCCAAATACCGCCCGTGCCCGTTGCTCGTGAAATATGTCGAGGCCGGTTGGCTTGGCCAGAAAGCCGGACGCGGCTTCTACGATTATCGCGGCGAAAAGCCGGTGCCGACGCGGTAGCCCAGATTACGTCGTTTCACGTCGCCGCCGATGGTGGGGCGTCGCTGTCGTCGTCCTCCAAGCGTAGCTGATGGCGGAGGCTCAGGCGGCCGATCGAAATACCCCACAGCAAAACGAAACCCGCAGCAACGGCGAATGACCGTATGAGCCTTGAGGGTGCGATGCCGAGCTGCACGTCCGAAGCGGCGATCGCGACTTGGCCGAGAGCGAGACCCCCGAACATGATAGCCAGGCCCCAAAGCTCACCCTTGCTCTCCAAACGCCACGGCTTCGCCAGGCGAAGTTTTCTCCACGGAATTCGCCTTCGCCGCCACACGCACAGTAGATAGACGACGAGGCCGGCACTGCCGACGCAGAGCCCGGCCACTGCTACGGTCTCGGTGATATCGATCCAATCCACCGGTGCCTCCAAATGGAAATGTCGTGCGCGGCGGGCCGGCCGTCGTGATGTCTGTCGCGCGAAACGAGATTCGCCCAAGAGGTGTTTGCTTTGCGTAAAGCATTCCCAGGGATTTGCCGCAAATTCGCGGCTTTCCGCGAGATTCGGTGTGGCTGAGTGACGTGGTGCGTCCTTCGACAAGCTCAGGATGAGGAAAATGGGAGCAGGGCATCATCTTGATACCACAAAGAAAAAGCCTCATCCTGAGCCTGTCGAAGGACGCGCGAGCGCCTTTGCAGTGGGCGTGTCGCCTACTGGCATTGGTAACACTTCCGTGGCAGGATGCGGGCGCGCTTTCGGGGTGACAGTGCGATGAGGTCGTTGGTTGTCTTTAGCGCTCGATAGTTGTCCCGCCCTGGTGCTCAACGCGGATTTCCGGCCGTTGAGCTACTTTCCATTGTCGTTGTGGTCGTGGCAGGAGACGGTGAAGGCGGTCTGCCTCGAGCGCGTCAACATCATCTCGCTTTATGACCGCGTGGTGCGGAGCCCTTCCTTCGAGATGCGGCTCCCGAGTGTCATCTCATTGAAAGAATACATTCCGAGCGCGCGCCGGCCGGCCTTCACGCGCTTCAACGTGTTCCTGCGCGACAGCTTCAACTGCCAGTACTGCGGTGACGATTTTCCCTCGCACGATCTGACCTTCGATCACGTGGTGCCGCGCTCGCGCGGCGGTCGGACGACGTGGGAGAACGTCGTCACGGCGTGCTCGACGTGTAACTTGCTAAAGGGCAACCGGCTGCCCAAGGAAAGCGGCATGTATCCGCGCCATCTGCCGCGCCAGCCGACGACGCATTTGCTGCAGGAGAACGGCCGCGCTTTTCCGCCCAACTTCCTCCACCACAGCTGGCGCGACTTCCTCTATTGGGATACCGAGCTCGAGGCGAGCTGATCAGGGGCCGCCTTGGTGGCGCTGGCCGGTGAGCCAGGGCATGTCGCCGAGCGGCTCCACCTCGACCGTGCGTCCCTTCATGAGCGCGGTCGAGCCGGTCGCGTGCGTGGCGGCGATATCGCTGGAAATGCCGCGGCTGGGGCGGTAGTCGACATCGCGCGCCCCCGCGCCGCACGCGGCGAGCGCGAGGCCGGCGGCGAGCATCGTCGCGATTGGACTTGACTTGATCATGACCATCTCCTTGCGCCACAAACACCGCGACCGCCGGAACCGCCCCGAGCAAAGCGCGGTGCGGTGCCGATGCGTGCTGCCGGTCCTTCTCGCGCCCATCCTCGCGCTCGCTTTCATCGCTCCGCCGGCGGCGGCGGACGACGCGCTGCCGCAGCCATCGTTCTTTAGCAGCGCGTCGGCGGCACGGCCGGAGAAACGCGTCTTCGCCCATTATATGCTCTGTTGCGGCTCCTTCGGCCGCAACGTCGCGGCGGCTGAGCGCGACATCCGCCTCGCCCAAGAGATGGGGCTTGACGGCTTCGCGCTCAATGCCGGTTCGTGGTCGCGCGAGCCCTATTATCAGAAAAGCGCCGCCGCCATGTTCGAGGCCGCCGAACGCCTCGGCACGGGCTTCGCGCTCTTCTTCTCCGCCGATATGTGCTGCGGCCTGAGCGCCGACGACATCCGCGACATGGTGGAGACCTACGGCAACCGGCCCAATTATTTCCGCAAGGACGGGCGCATCGTGCTCTCCACCTTCGCCGGCGAGCGTGCCGGCGACGCGTTCTGGCGGAACGAGGTGCTGGCGCCGCTCCGCGACGCAGGCTTTCCGGTGTTTTTCGTGCCGGCCTTTTATCCGGTGACGGCGAGCGGGCGGCCGGCGGACGAGGTGGCGCACTGGGGCGATCTGATCGACGGCTTGTTCCGCTTCGCTCCCGACGCTACGCCGTTCGGCGAACAGTCCACCGTGGCGAGTAGCGAAGCATATGCGCGCGCGCTCGCTGGCGCTGGGAAGTTGTTCCTCGCCGGCTATTACCCCTTCTATTGGGGCGCCCTTCAGAGCTCGGCCGGCCGGCGCTATTTCGAATATCGCGGCGGCCTCGGCACCGAGCGGCAATGGCGCTCGATCATCGCCGTGCAGGACCCGCCCTGGGTCGAGGTTGTCACCTGGAACGATCCCAACGAATCCTATCTGATCGCGCCCGCCGACGATCCCGACGGCTTCCACAAGCCGCATCTCGCCTTCGCCGAGCTCAATCGCTACTTCATCGCGTGGTTCAAGAGCGGCGTCCGTCCCGTCATCACCAAGGACGCGCTCTTTTATTTCTACCGCACGCATGGGAAATTGCTTGCCGCGCCCGACGATCCCGCGGGTCCGGTGACGCGACTTTACGGCGAGCCCGAAGACGCGATCTATGTGACGACGGCGCTCACCGCGCCTGCCGAGCTCATCGTCGAGAGCGGCAGCGCGCGGAGCGAGCATCGCCTCGAGGCCGGCCTCTCGCACATTGCCGTGCCCTTTGCCGCGGGCGCGCAGCATTTCGAATTGCGGCGGAACGGCCGGCGTCTCAGCGCGATCGACGGCGAGCCCGTCGCCCAGAGCATCACCCGCTACAATTTCTTCTACACGACGGGCTTCGTCGAAAGCGACCCCTGAGCCCCGGAGTTGACGCGGCGCCCGCGGCGGGATTAGCGTTGGCCCATGAGCAACCCGCGCCTCCTTCGGCGTCTTGCGCGAATTAGCGGCCCGATCCTCCCCCGCGAGGATCGGGACTTCGCCGTTCGCCCCAAGACCGTCATCAAGGAGTCGCTTCATGTTGCCCGGCACCGCCGCCCGCTTCCATCCTGAGACCGACCCCGCCGCCTGTTTCTCAATCAACGCCGCGGCCGAGCCCGGCGTTATGCCGCGCGTGCTCGCGCTCTTCGCCAAGCGCGGGCTCGTGCCGTCGAGCTGGGTGAGCCGCGTCAGCGGCCGCGATCTCGTCATCGACGTGCAAATGCGCGGGCTCGATCCCGCGAGCGCCGCTTATATCGCCCAGTGCCTGCGTCAGATCGTTTCGGTCAATGCGGTGTTGACCTCGGAGAAGCGATGAGCCTTTTGCGTCACATCCGCCGCTGCAACGCGTTCGATGCCGAGCGCTTCGTCCCGCTCTGGCACGAGACGACGCGCATCGGCCTGGTGCGGCGCGACAATGCGGCGGCGCTGCGGCGCTTTGCCGAGGTGTTCACCGTCGAGGACGAGGGCGTGTGGCTCATCGCTACCGGCGACTTCGATGCGATGAGCCGCGCCGTCGACGCCGTCGTCGAGCGCCTCGTCGCCGAGGGCCGTGTCGCCAAGTGGCGGAACGAGTTCTTCGCCGTGGCGCCGCGCTGGGGCACCCCACCGCTCTTCAAGCTCGATCGCGGCGCCGTCTCCTTCTTCGGCGTGCGCGCTTATGGCGTGCATTTGAACGGCTATCGCCGCGAGGACGGCGCGCTCAAGCTGTGGATCGGTCGGCGCGCGCCCGACAAGAAAGTGGCACCCGACAAGCTCGACAATCTCGTCGCCGGCGGCATCGGTCACGACCACGGGCTCTGGGCGACGCTCGTCAAGGAAGCTGCCGAGGAGGCGGCGATGCCCGCGGCGGCGATCCGCGCCGCCGTCCCCGCCGGTGCCGTCTCCTATCGCATGGAAACCGAGCAGGGCGTGCGCGACGACGTGCTCTTTCTCTACGATCTCGAGGTGCCGGCCGATTTCACGCCGCGCAACACCGATGGCGAGATCGTCGAGTTCCACCTGATGGATGCGCGCGAGGTGGTCGAGCGAGTGCGGCGGAGCGACGATTTCAAGTTCAATGTCAATCTCGTGCTCATCGACTTCGCGCTCCGCCACGGCCTTGTCACGCCGGATGACCCCGAATATCTCGACCTTGTCACGGGATTGCGCCGGCCGTTCGATTAAATCCGTCGTCGCAAGTTCGCGACGCGTCTCCCCCTCACCCTGTCCCTCTCCCAGCGGGGAGAGGGGACGCACGGCGCCTTCCTTGCCCTCTCCCCTCGGGGAGAGGGAGGGGTGAGGGGGAGACGCGGCACAATTTTCTAATAGCGAGCCTAACCTGCTTTTGTGCCCGCCTCCGCCATCGCCCGCACCTCGGCGGGCGTACGGCCCGCCTCGCGCAAAGCGCGGAGCGTCAGCGCCTTGTCGCGCTTGGCGTAGCGGTGGCCGCTTGCATCGGTGCGGAGCGCGTGGTGGCGGTAGCGCGGTGTCGGCAGGTCGAGCAGCGCCTGCAGCAAGCGGTGAATGTGCGTTGCCGTGAAGAGATCGGCGCCGCGAGTGACGAGCGTCACGCCTTGGAGCGCATCGTCGACGGTGACGGCGAGATGATAGCTCGTCGGCGCGTCCTTGCGCGCGAGCACGACATCGCCGAGGCGCTCGGGCTCGGCGACGATGATGCCATGGCCCTCCTCTTCCCAGTCGAGCGGCCCGGTGCGCGCGAGCGCCTTCGCCATATCGAGCCGGAGCGCGAAGCTCTCGCCCGCGGCGATGCGGCGCAGGCGCTCCTCGGTCGCGAGAGTGCGGCAGGTGCCGGGATAAAGGGGCCCGTCATCGCCGTGCGGCGCGGCACCGGCGCGCGCGATCTCGGCGGCGATGGCGGCGCGCGTGCAGAAGCAGGGGTAGATGAGGCCTGCGACATCGAGCCGGTCGAGCGCCGCCTCATAGTCACCGAAATGCTCGGATTGCACCCGCACCCCGCCGTCCCAATCGAGGCCGAGCCAGGCGAGGTCCTCGAGAACGGCCGCGGCGAATTGGGGGTGGCAGCGTGTGCGGTCGATGTCCTCGAGCCGGAGCAAGAAGCGCCCTCCCGCTTCGCGCGCCGCGCGCCAGGCAACGAGCGCGGAATAGGCGTGGCCCAGATGGAGCAATCCCGTCGGGCTCGGTGCGAAGCGGGTAACGATGCTGCTCATCGACTTCCGACCATAGCCGGTGACAGGAGCGCGCGCATTGCCTATGCCTCGCCCTCTCGCGCCAGGAGCCAAATCCGCATGTTGTTGACCCTGAACGGCCCCAGCCGCAAACCCGCCGCGGGCGTCGCGCCGCGCCAACTCGTGATCTTGCTGCACGGGCTCGGCGCCGATGGCAACGATCTCATCGGCCTTGCGCCTTATTGGGCGCCGCTCTTGCCGGAAGCGGAGTTCGTGGCGCCGGACGCGCCCTTCCCCTGCGACATGGTCCCCTTCGGCCGGCAATGGTTCAGCCTGCAGGACCGCTCGCCCATGAGCATTCTCGCCGGTGTTCGTGCGGCGGCGCCGATTCTCGATGCCTTCATCGATGACGCGCTCAATGCGCGCAATCTCGAGGAGTCGCGGCTCGCGCTGGTGGGCTTCTCCCAGGGGACGATGATGTCGCTCTATGTCGGCCTCCGCCGTGCCAAGGCGCCGGCGGGCATTTTGGGGTTTTCAGGCGCGCTTGTCGGCGCCGAAAGCCTGCCGCAGGAGATTCGCAGCCGGCCGCCGGTGTTGCTCATTCACGGCGACAGCGACGAGATCGTGCCGTTCCAGGCGCTGGCGCGTGCCGAGCAGGGGCTCAAGGCGGCCGGCGTGTCGGTCGAGTCATTGACCTGCCCCGGGCTCGGCCACGGCATCGATGAGGCGGGGCTGAAGCGCGGTGGTGCGTTCTTGCGGCAAGTTTTCACCACCACTGGGCATTGATCTTGGCTCGCACATCGTGCCATCGTTGCGGGCGAGCGCGCCCGCGCTCACGCCACGGAATGGAGGGGATGTCATGACCCGGTTTGCGGTCAATGGACGCTGGCTCGAAGTCGACGTGCCGCCGGACACGCCACTCCTTTGGGTCATTCGCGATCAGCTGCGCATGACCGGCACGAAGTTCGGATGCGGTGCCGGCTTGTGCGGCGCGTGCACCGTCCATCTCGCCAAGGATGCGAACACCGCCGCCGAGGCGATTTTCTCCTGCCAGACCGAAGTGAGCGAGGTTGAGGGCAAATACGTCACCACCATCGAAGGGCTTTCGTCCGACAACAGCCATCCCCTGCAGAAGGCGTGGATCGCCGAGCAGGTGCCGCAATGCGGCTATTGCCAATCGGGCCAGATCATGCGCGCGGCGGCGCTGCTCAAGAAATCGCCGCAGCCAAGCCGCGATGAGATCGTCAAGGCGATGAAGACCAATCTTTGCCGTTGCGGCACCTACAACCGCATCATCGCCGCGGTTGAGCGCGCCTCGAGGGGAGTCTGAGCCATGACGACTCGTCTGCAAAATGATCGCGCGGTCACGCGCCGCCGCTTCCTCGCCGGCTCCGCCGGTTTGAGCTTCGGCATCGCCATCGCCGGCAACACCGTGACGCTCTTCGACGCGCTCGCCGAAGGCACGGTATTCCAGCCCAATGCGTGGATAGAGATCGGCACCGACAACACCGTGACGCTCATTGCACCCGCCGCAGAGATGGGGCAAGGCGCCTTCACCTCGCTGCCGATGCTGATCGCCGAGGAGCTCGACGCCGATTGGAGCAAGGTGCGAATCGAGCAGGCACCGGCCGACAAGCAATACGGCAACCCGCTCTTCGGCGGCGCGCAGGTGACGGGCGGCAGCCGCGGCGCGCGCGGCTATTTCACGCCGCTCCGTCTCGTCGGCG
This sequence comes from Allostellaceae bacterium, assembly GCA_035945115.1. Lineage (GTDB taxonomy): Bacteria > Pseudomonadota > Alphaproteobacteria > ATCC43930 > CGMCC-115725 > DAHUYF01. Next base: position 8,870 of record DASZAN010000063.1, on the reverse strand, counting down.
CACAAGCCCGCCAAGTGCTGCTGACCAACGTCGCCGAGCAATGGAAGGTGCCGGTATCCGAGCTTTCGACCGAGCCCAACCTCATCGTTCATAAAGCGTCGGGCCGCTCGATCAGCTACGGCGACGTCGCCAAGTTCGCCAAAGTGCCGGCGAAGCTGCCGGAAGTGGCCGAGGCCGATCTCAAGCCGCGAAGCCAATGGCGGCTGATCGGAAAGGATCTGCCACGCCTCGACGTGCCGTCAAAGGTGAACGGCACGGCGCAATACGGCATCGACATTTATTTGCCCGACATGCTCTACGCCGCGGTGCTGCGCGCGCCGGTACAGGGCGAAGCGCCCGACAATGTCGACGATTCCGGCGCCGTGAAGGTGAAGGGCGTGCTCAAGGTGGTGCCGCTACCGTTCGGCGTCGCCGTCGTCGCGCCCGATTACTGGACGGCGAAGAAGGGCAAGGATGAGCTCAAGGTCACCTGGAAGAAGGGCAGCAAGGCCGAGAGCTACACCAGCGGCAAGGTGCTCGACGACTACGCCGCCATTGCCAAGGACTGGAGCCACAAGGGTGTCGTGGCGTTGCAGGAGGGCGATGTCGACAAGGCGTTCAAGGGTGCCGCCCACGTGATCACGGCGGATTACCGCGCCGAGCACGTCTATCACGCGCCGATGGAACCGATGAACACAACCGCCTGGGTCAAGGGCGACGGCATGGTCGAGGTGTGGACGCCGACGCAGGCGCCCACCTTCGTCCAGCTCGCCGCGTCCAAAGTCGCCGGCACCACGCCCGACAAGGTGCTCGTACACAGCAAGTTCCTGGGCGGCGGCTTTGGTCGGCGCATCGAGCAGGACATCACCGTCGATGCGACGCTGCTCTCGAAACTTATGGGCAAGCCCGTCAAAGTGTTGTGGAGCCGTGAGGACGACGTCCGCAACGACAAGTATCGTCCCGCCACGGCGCAGCATATCGAGGCCGCGCTCGACCAGCACGGCAAGATCGTCGGCTGGCGCTGGCGGCTCGTCGGCGAATCGATCTTCCGACGCAACCTGCCGCAGGCGCTCGAAGCGGCAAAGGGCATCGATGCCTCGGTCATCGATGGCCACAAGACGATCTACACCATTCCCAATCAGTATCACGATTGGATCGAGGATGAGCGCGGCGTCGATGTCGGCTTCTGGCGCGCCGTGGGTCCCGGCTACACCACCTTCGCCATCGAGACCTTCATGGACGAACTGGCGCATGCGGCGAAGAAGGATCCGCTCGCCTTCCGCCTCGAGCACATCAAGGATGCGCGCGCCGAGAAGATCCTGAAGACCATCGCCGACATGGCGCATTGGGGACGGCGCAGCGAGGGCCGCGCGCTCGGCCTCGCCTATCACTCCTACCCCGATGTCTGGTGGACCCACGTCGCGCAGATCGCCGAGGTCTCCGTCGACAAGGAGACGGGCCGCATCAAGGTGCACAAGATCTGGGCTGCGGTCGATCCCGGTCCAACCATCAGCCCCGCCAATGTCGCCTATCAAATCGAAGGCGGCGCCATCTTCGGCACCAGCGCCGCGCTCCACGAACGGATCACCATCGTCAACGGCGAGGTGAAGCAGTCGAACTTCCACGACTATCCGATCCTGCGTATCGACGAGGCGCCGGCCATGGAGGTGAAGCTGCTGCCCGATGCCAACGCCCGGGTCGGCGGCGTCGGCGAAGCGGGCTTGCCACCCGCCGCTCCCGCCATCGCCAACGCGGTCCGCGCGCTAACCGGCGCGAGGCTCCGGGAGCTCCCGCTCTTGCCCGAGCGGGTCAAGGCGGCGATGAAGGCTTAGGACGGAGGCGTTCCAATGTTCTCCCTCTCCCCTTGGGGAGAGGGTTGGGGTGAGGGGGAAGCCGGGAGAGGTCGTGGCGCGTCCCCCCACCCGGCGCTGCGCGCCGACCTCTCCCCGAGGGGAGAGGCGAATGCATGCGCTTTCATTGGCAACGCGAGGGTGTCAGGCGTATTCTTTCAGCGTGCGACTCTTCACCGCGGGAGGGCGCCATGCTTCGCTTCATTGCGTCGGGTCTTTTCATCGCCGTTCTCACCGGCGGCGCGATCGCCGCCGAGCCGCAGCGATCGATCGAGCCGGCCTGGCCCAATTGCGCGCATTTCAGCCTGACGTTCAACTACGGCCGGCTCACCATCATCTGCGATGACACCGCCATCGAGGAATGGCCGCGCCGCGATCTCAGACCCGCGCCGCCGCCGCAACTGCCGGAGCGGCCGCGCTCGATGGAGCAGGTGGAAGGTCATGTCTGGCTCTTGAGCGCGGAACTCTAGCGCGTCGCCGCGGCTTTGTTTTCCGCAGGCGCTTGTGCGAGGTATTGCTCGATCAGCGCCAGCATCTTCGACGAATCCCATTCGGCGGCGCCCTCGAGCTTGCCGCGCAACGCTCCCTCGGGATCGATGAGAAAGCTCGTCGGCAGGCCGCGAATACCGAACGCTTGCTGTGCGTGCGCGGCGGGATCGAGGTAAATCGTCATCGCCTTGAGATCGAGGCTGCCGAGAAAGGGATCGACGACCTCCGGCCCTTTCCGGTCCTCGGAGATCGCCAGCACGCGAATCCTGTCGCCGAGCGCCGCCTGCAAGCGATCGAGCGAGGGCATCTCACGCACGCAGGGTGCGCACCAGGTGGCCCATAGATTCACCAGCAGCCAGTGGCCGCGGAAATCGGCGAGCTCGCGGGTTCCGCCGCCGCGCTCGGCAAAGGCGAGCGCCGGTGCTGGCCGCGGCGGATCGAGGGGGGTAAACTCGCCGAGCGCGGCATCCTGTGGCGTACCGAGCGCGACCGCCGGCGGCTTTGCCGGCTCGCTGCGCCAGAGTGAAACGAGCAGCAGCGCGAGCGACGCCGTAGAGAGGACGAGAGCGAGAATGAGCGTGGACCGGAGCACCTTCGCCGTCAAGGCTGCCGCTCTCTCATGAGCGACGCTTCCGGCAAGCGGGGCGGCGCACCGGCGAACACCGCCTGGGGCGGGCGGTTTTCCGGCGGTCCGGCCGAGATCATGCAGCGCATCAACGTCTCGATCGATGTCGACAAGCGTCTTTATGCCCAGGATATCGCCGGCTCGTTGGCGCATGCCGCCATGCTGGTGCGCCAGGGCATCCTCTCGGCCGAAGATGGGGCGGCGATCGCGCGCGGTCTAGAGCAAATCCGCGCCGAGATCGAGGCCGGCACCTTTCCCTTCCGCACCGAGCACGAGGACATCCATCTCAATGTCGAAGCGCGACTCGCCGAGCTCATCGGCGGCGCCGCCGGCCGCCTCCACACCGCGCGTTCACGGAACGACCAGGTGGCGACCGATTTCAAGCTCTGGGTCAGGGACGCGATCGACCGCCTCGATCGGCAGATAGAGGGCCTGCAGGCGGCGCTCATCGCCAAGGCCGAGCGCCATGCCGATACCATCATGCCGGGCTTCACCCATCTGCAAGTGGCGCAGCCCGTCACCTTCGGCCATCACCTCTTGGCCTATGTCGAGATGCTCGGCCGCGATCGCGGCAGGCTTGCCGATTGCCGCGCGCGGCTCAACGAATGTCCGCTCGGCGCGGCGGCGCTCGCCGGCACATCCTTTCCCATCGATCGCGCGATGACGGCGCGCGACCTCGGCTTTGCGCGGCCAGCCGCCAATTCGCTCGACGCCGTCTCCGACCGCGACTTCGCGCTCGAGTTCCTCGCGGCTGTCGCGATCGCTGGCACGCATCTCTCGCGCTTTGCCGAGGAGCTCGTCATCTGGACGAGCGAGCCCTACCGCTTCGTCCGCCTGAGTGACGCCTTCACCACCGGCAGCTCGATCATGCCGCAAAAGCGCAATCCCGACGCGGCGGAATTGGTGCGCGCGAAGACGGGACGGCTCTTGGGTGCGTTCGCGGCGTTGCTCACGGTGGTGAAGGGCTTGCCCCTCGCCTATGCGAAGGACCTGCAGGAGGACAAGGCGCCGGTGTTCGAGGCGGCCGACACGCTCGAACTCGCGCTCGCCGCCACGGCCGGCATGGTGCTCGACCTCGAGGTCGATGCCGCGGCGATGCGTCGCGTCGCGGCGAGCGGGTTCAGCACCGCGACTGATCTCGCCGATTGGCTGGTGCGCGCCTTGGGCCTGCCCTTCCGCGAGGCGCATCATGTGACAGGCGCCTTGGTGAAGCGGGCGGAGGCGCTGGGGAAGGAACTTGCGGACGTGCCGCTCGCCGAGATGCGGCAGGTGGAGCCGCGCATCACGGCGGCGGTCTACGAGGTCCTTTCGGTCGAGAATTCCGTCAAGAGCCGCACCAGTCTCGGCGGCACGGCGCCCGAGAATGTGCGCGCCGCCGCCGTTGCCGCGCGCCGGCGCTTCTGCGAGGGACCATGACGGCGATGAAATCGCCGCGGTGCCGCGGCCTCCTCGCGCTCCTGCTGCTGCTGTCGCTTATGGCGCTCGATGCCTGCGGCAAGCGCGGCGATCCGAGCCCGCCGCCCGACGAGCCCAACGTCTATCCGCGTGCCTATCCGCGGCAATGACATGAGCGGCGCGGAGACACTGCCGGGACATCCCGACTTTGCCTATCGCGCCGGCGCTCTTTGCGCCGAGCAGGTGCCGCTCGCCCGCATCGCGGAGGCAGTGGGCACGCCCTTCTATTGCTACTCGCGCGCCGCCGTCGAAACACGCTACCGCCGCTTCGCTGCGGCTTTCGCCGATCGTCCCGCGCTCATCTGCTATGCGCTGAAGGCGAATTCGAACCTCGCGGTCGTGCGCACGCTGGCGCAGCTCGGCGCCGGCGCCGACGTGGTCTCCGAGGGTGAGCTCCGCCGCGCCCTCGCCGCGGGCGTGCCGCCGGCGCGCATCATCTTCTCGGGCATCGGCAAGAGCGAAGCCGAGATGGGCTTCGCGCTCAACGCCGGGATCGAGCAGCTCAACGTCGAATCCGAGCCCGAGCTTTCCGCGCTGAGCGCGGTCGCAAGCCGCCTCGGCAAGACCGCGCGCGTGGCGATCCGCGTCAATCCCGATGTCGACGCCCGCACCCACGCCAAGATCGCCACCGGCAAGAAGGAGAACAAGTTCGGCATCGACTTGGCCCATGCCGCAGGCGCCTTTCGCCGCGCGGCACAGCTGCCGGGCCTCGCCCCGGTCGGCATTGCCGTGCATATCGGCTCACAGCTCACCGATCTCTCGCCCTTCGAGCTCGCCTTCATGCGTGTTGCCGGTCTGCTGAAGGAGCTGCGACGCGAAGGCTTTGCCATCGAGCGGCTCGATCTCGGCGGCGGGCTCGGCATCCGCTACCACAACGAACGCCCGCCCGAGGTCGAGGATTATGCAGCGATGGTGAAACGCGTCCTCGACGGCGTCGATGTCACCCTCGCCTTCGAGCCGGGGCGTTGGATCGTCGGACCTGCGGGCGTGCTCGTCTCGCGCGTGCTCTATGTCAAGGAAGGGGTGACGCGCCGCTTTCTCATCCAGGACGCGGCGATGAACGACCTCATCCGGCCGGCGCTCTACGATGCCTGGCATGAGTTCGTTCCGGTTCGCGAACCACCCGCGGGCGCCGAGCGGCGCGCCATCGATGTGGTAGGACCGGTCTGCGAAACCGGGGATAGTTTTGCGGCGCAGCGGCCACTCCCGCCGATGGAACCAGGCGATCTTCTGGCGACGCTCAGCGCCGGCGCCTATGGCGCGGTGATGAGTTCGAGTTACAATACACGGCTGCTGGCGCCGGAAGTCATGGTGAGCGGCGAGAGGTTTGCTGTCATTCGGCCGCGGCCCAGCTACGAGGCGCTCCTCGCCCAGGACCGGCTGCCGGAATGGCTCGCCGAGCGTTGACCGAGGTGAGATGATGGAAAACTCCAAGGGGCCGCCGATCCAGGGGAGCGAGCGACCCGGACGTTTGGTGCGCCAGCTTGGGCTGGCGCGCGCCGCGCTTGGGCTCGAGCGGCTCTGGCCCTCACTTTGGCCGGCCGTCGCCGTTGCCGGCCTGTTCTTGGTCCTGGCGCTCGCCGACCTCCTGCCACAATTGCCGGGGTTCGTCCATCTCGCCTTGCTCGCACTGGCCGCCGTGCTCTTCGTCACCGGCCTGGTGCCGGCGCTCGGCCACCTCCGCCTGCCGGGCCTGAGTGCCGGCCGGCGCCGCATCGAGCAGGCGAGCGGCCTGGAACACCGGCCGCTCACCGCCCTCGACGATCGCCTGGCGGCGGGCACCAACGATCCCGGCGCACAGGCGCTCTGGCAGGCCCATCGTGCCCGCATGGCGGCACGTGCGCAGCAGCTCCGCGTCGGCTGGCCTGCGGCCGGCCTCGTCCGCCGCGACCCCTTGGCGCTGCGCGCGGCGCTGGCGCTGCTCCTCGTTGTCGCCGCCGTCGATGCCGGCCGCGACGCGCCGCAGCGGCTGGTGCGCGCGCTGACGCCGCATTTCACCGCGCTCAGCGTCACCGCGCCGGCCAGTCTCGACATCTGGCTGACGCCGCCCGATTACACGGGGCTGCCGCCGCAATTCTTGCCGGCGAGCGCGCCCGAGGAAGCGATCCCCGTGCCGACGGGCAGCACGGTGCTTGCACAGGTGCATGGCGGCCGTGCCCTCCCGGTGCTTAGGGTCGACGATGCCGCCACCGAGTTCGGCCGCACCGACGCCGAGAACTTCAAGGGCAGTGCCACGCTGACCCAAGGAAGCCGGCTTGCGGTCGAGCAGGATGGTCGCCGGCTCGGCGCCTGGCCCATCCGCATCGTTCCCGATCTGCCGCCCACGATCGAGCTCGCGAAGCCGGCGCAGCACACGCAGCGCGGTGCGCTCCGCCTCGAATATCAGGCGAGCGACGACTACGGCGTCGAAGGCGCGCGCGCCGTGATCGCGCGGCCGGGCGATCCCGGCGAGCCGCTGGTGCTCGACTTGCCGCTGCCGGGCCCACATCTCAAAGAGGCGCACGACGCGAGCTATCATGATCTGACGGCGCATCCCTGGGCGGGGCTGCCGGTCGATCTCCATCTCGAGGCGACGGACGCGCTCGGTCAGCAAGGCGAGAGCGCAAGCATCCGCATGACGCTGCCGGAGCGCGCCTTTCACCATCCGGTGGCGCGCGCGATCATCGAGCAGAGAAAGCAGCTGACGCTCGATCCCTCGCAGCGCCAGGTGGTCGCCGAGACGCTCTCGGACCTCTCGCTCCGGCCGAAGCTCTTCAATGACGACACCGTCGTCTTCCTCGCGCTGCGCACCGCCCAGGCGCGCCTTACGCTCGATCGCGACGCGAGCTCGATCGCGCCAGTCCAGCAGCTGCTGTGGGAAACCGCGGTGCGCATCGAGGACGGCCGCACGTCGCTGGTGCAGCGCGATCTCCGCGACGCCATGAAAGCGCTCCAGGAGGCACTCGCGCGCAACGCGCCCGATGCCGAGATCGAGCGGCTGATGAAGGAGCTGCAGCAGGCGATCGACCGCTATCTCCAGGCGCTCGCACAGAATATGGAGCGGCAGGATCAGGACCAGGAGCAGCAGCCGCTCGATCCCTCGCGCATGCTGAGCCAGCAGGATCTGCAGCGCATGCTCGACCGCGCCCGCGAGCTCGCCCGCACCGGCGCGCGTGACGCCGCCCGCGACATGCTGGCGCAGCTGCAAGAGATGCTCGAGAATTTGCGCATGGCGCGCCCGGGGCAGATGCGCGGCGGGCAAGGGCAGGCGATGCGCCAGATGCAAGAGATGATGCGCCACCAGCAGCAGCTCCTCGACAAGAGCTTCCGTCAATCGCGCCAGGGCCAGCAGGGCCAAGGGCAGGGCCAGCGTGGCCAGCGTCAGCCGGGGCAACGCGGCCAGGGGCAGATGGGCCAAGGTGGACAGCCGCAGCCCGGCGACGGGCAGGACGGCGATTCCGCGGGCGAGCAGGAGGCGCTCAGGCGCCAGCTCGGCGAGATGATGCGCCAGCTGGGCGAGCAGGCGGGCGACATTCCCCAGGCATTGGGCCGTGCCGAGCGCGCCATGCGCGGCGCGGCCGATGCGCTACAGCGCGGCGATCCCGGCTCCGCCATCGGTCCGCAAAGCGAGGCGCTCGACCAGCTGCAGCAGGCGGCACGCAGCATGGCCGAGCGCATGATGGGCGAGATGGGCAACGGCCGGCCGGATACGAGCGAGTTCGGTGACGACCCGCGTCAGGCCGATCGCGATCCGCTCGGCCGCCTCAATCCGCAAGACCACGCCAATGGCGGCGTCGATGAAGGCGGCCGCATGCGCATGGGCGATCCCGTCGGCAACTATGCGGTCGAGAAGGCGAAAGGCATCCTCGACGAGCTCCGCCGCCGCGCCGGCGAGCGGAGCCGCCCCGAGATCGAGCGCGACTACATCGACCGCCTGCTGAAGCAGTTCTGAGGCTTCTGCACGAAATCAAAATCCGTCGTCCCTGCGAAAGCAGGGGACCCAGGGGAAGCGACGTGACGTGGCCTCTAGATTCCTGCTTTCGCAGGAATGACCGACGATAAATTGATGGCCAGCTGCCGAACGGCGGTGCGCGTCAATGCTACGCTGTTACGCCCGCATTCCCATGGCTGGCTGAAACGGTGGATCATTCTGCGGCGGGACCGTCGCGTAATGACTGAATTCCATCTTTAGGCTCGCATTTCCTTTTATCGGCGAGGCAAGAGTGCGCATGTAGCCGAAGAGATTTGCCAGCGGCACCATGGCCCGGATCATTTCATTCTCGCCGCTTTGGTCTTGCCCGGTAATTGCTCCGCGCCGACGATTCAAGTCGCCGATAACGTCGCCCATATATTCGCGTGGCGTCACCACCTCGACCCGCATCACCGGCTCGAGCAGCTTCGGCGCAGCCTTGGCGAGGCCCTCCTTCATCGCTGCCCGCGCCGCGATCTCGAAGGCGAGCGCGCTTGAATCCACCTCGTGGTAGGCGCCGTCG
>DASZAN010000062.1:0-12972 GCA_035945115.1 Allostellaceae bacterium | reverse complement strand
GAAGCCGGGCGAGCGCCGCGGGCGTTGCCGCGCTGTCGACGACGGCGATCTCGGCCTCGCCCTCGAAGTGTGGCGGCGACGTTGCCGCGGCGTAGTGGACGACGGTGATCATCGGCGCCGCTCGATGTGGGGATTGCGGCGGCGCGGCGCTAGGAAACCGGCCGCTCGCCCAAGGTGACTTGCGCCGTCTCCGGCTTGCCGCCGCGCACCAACGTCAGAGCCACCGCGGCGCCGACGTTATCCGATCCGAGTGCGCGCCAGATGTCGCGCACGCGGCTCACGCTCGCGCCGTCCCATTGGGTGACGATGTCGCCGACGAGAAGACCAGCGCGCGCCGCGGGTCCTTCGGGATCGAGCCCGACGACGAGCACCCCGCGCTTCTCCGACGGCGCGCCGAGGCGCACGGCTTCGAGGCTCGCGCCCAGATAAGCGCGCGCCACATGACCCTTGGCGAGCAAGCGCTCGACGGCGCGGTCGATCGTCGAGGTCGGAATCGTCAGCACGCGCCGCCGCGGTCCCAGCACCGCCATGCCGAGCACGCGGCCGCCGGCGTCGATCACCGCGCCGCCTTCGCCGCCGAGGCTCAAGCTCAAATCGAGGCGGATGAGGCGATCGATCGTGCCGCCCTGCTGGCTTTGCCAGGGGGGACCGGCGATGCTGACGATGCCTTGGCTGGCAATCGCGCCGGCGCGATGACGGCCCACGGCGAGGATCCAGTGGCCGGGGCGGAGCGCCGCGGCGTCGCCCCGCACCGCGACGGGAAGGCCATCCGGCTGAAAGCGCAGCACCGCCACATCGGTGGTGGGATCGCGCCCGGCGAGCGTCGCCGTCACCTGCCGACCGTCGGGCAGCAACAAGGCGATGTCGTCATCGCGTTCGAGCGCCTCTTCGGCGGTGACGATGACGCCCGCCCGCCAGTGAATGCCGCTGGTAGAACGGCGGCCGCCCTGCACGGCGACAATACTTTGCGCCGCGCTCTCGACGAGCCCCGCAGTGCGCTCGGAGAGCAGGGCAAGGGGATCGGTGGTCTGTTCTGCAATCTCGGCCATGAGGCGCTCCTCGCAACGGATGATACGCTTCATGTGGCGCCGCCGAGATGCTGTCGCTATCGGTCGGATGGCTAGGATGACTGGGATCTAATCCGCGACGATGTCCTTTACACCAAGCTTTCGAGAAGCTTATGGGGAGCGGCGGCTCGCCTCCGTAACGCGGGGATCCATGATCTTCCGCCATACCGGCGGACAGAGCGCCAAGCAGAATGTCGCAGCATAGCCCGCCGGCAACGATGGTGCGTTCGGCCAGGCAGTCAGATTCTGATGCGGCGCAGTTGGCCGGTCATGGTGACCGCTGTGGTGTCCGCTGTTGAAGAGCGCCCAGTTCGTAAAGCGCTGCGGTGCGTTCCAGGAATGCTGCGGCCCAAGGACTTCGACGGCGCCGTTCGGCAGCCGCCGTCGCTGCAGCCCGTAATGAGCGACATAATTGAAGAGCTCGAGAACGAACACGGCGACGGCGCCATGTATCGCGGCGAAGGCGAGTGCGCGGCCGCCGACGACCAGCGACAGCGCTGCCGCAATCGCGAAAGTGACAAGGAGGTAGTGGTGCATCCGGTTGGCCAACCACGGATGGCGTCGTCTGACGGCGCGGCGGCGCTCGTAAGTCCAGGATTGGCGCCATTGACCGCCGATCGAGCGCGCGATGAAGGCGTAGACGCTCTCGCCGCGCCGCGCCGTCGCGGGATCGGCGAGAGTTGCCGCCAGCCGGTGGTGGAAATGAACGTGGCTGATGCGGAAATGCATGTAGCCAACGGCCGCCAGCATGGCGAGCCCGAGTGCCCGTTCCCCCGCATGGCGCGAGTGAATCACCTCATGCGCGGCGAGCATTCCGAAGACGCCGGATGTGATCCCGATAGCGAAGCCGAGTTCGCTAAGCTGCATGAGGCCGGCGGCTCGACTCTGGACCGCTCCCCAAACAATGAGGGCGAGCTGCAGGGGAATGTAGAAGCAGAGAATCATTCGATAGCAAAGCATCCCCTGTGGGGGACCCGCCGCCGGCCGGCCAATGCCGAAAGCTAGATCCGACGTGACGAACGCGCAGAGCAGCGCGGGCAAGAAAGCCCAAGCAAGCTCCGCTTTCGCGAGCAATGGCACGGCGGCAAGCGCCAAAAAGGAAGATGCGTATCTGTGCAATATCCGCATTGATCGCCACTCGGCTTAAGAGTCTTAGGCATGCTTCAGGGGTAAGAGAAATAAAAAGAATGAGCCCTCACTCTCTTGTGATTTGCCGTGTTGGTGCGGCTTGCCTCACCTTCAGACGGGTGCTCTGACCGCCTCGGGGTGCGACGTGCAGGGACGCCAGTGGGCAACTAGGTCGCGCGAAAGCTCCTGGCGGAGCGTGCCGCGTCGGGCGGTGATCGCTCTTTTGCCGATGCTCGTCATCGGCGTTCTCGCTGCCTGCACCCTTTCGCCGCCACCGCGGCCTTTCACGACGGAGCCGCCACCGGACCCGGCTGCTGCCGCGCGCGGAGCGTACCTCGCGGCGGCCGCGAACTGCATCGGCTGCCATTGGGACAAGGAGCACGGCGGCGCGCCATTCGCCGGCGGCAAAGCGATCGAGACACCGTTCGGCGCCTATTACAGCCGCAACATCACGCCCGATGCGACACACGGCATCGGCAATTGGAGCGAGCAGGATTTTCGCGGCGCGCTGCGCAACGGCATCGCACCCGGCGGCGGCCACTATTTCCCGGCCTTCCCCTTTCCCGCCTTCACCGGCATGACTGACGGCGATATCAGCGACACCCGGGCTTTCCTCAGAACCCAACCGCCGTCACCCACGCCCAACCGTCCGCACGATGTGTCGTTCCCCTACGACATGCGGTTGACGATGATATTTTGGCGCGCGCTCTATTTCGACGAAGGGCCGCTGCGGCCCGATCCGAAGCGAAGCGCCGAGTGGAATCGCGGCGCTTATCTCGTCCGTGCCGTCGCTCATTGCGGCGAATGCCACACGCCGCGCACCGCGTTGGGCGGACGCGATGACAGCCGCGCCTTCAACGGCGGCACGCTCTATGGTCCCGGCGAGAAGCACGCCCCCAACATCACGCCGGATCAGAAGGACGGCATCGGCGGTTGGACCGCCAGCGACATCGCCAGCGTGCTAAAGACCGGCATCACGCCCAAAGGCGACGTTTTGAGCGCGCCGATGTCGGAAGTGATCGAAGGCACGGCCAAGCTCACCGATGCCGACCGCCAAGCGATCGCGATCTATCTCAAGTCGCTGCCGCCGCTGCCGGGCAAGGGCGGTTGATCCGATGCGCGGCCGACCCGCCAGGAGGACGTCCGCCGTGCGTCCGTGCTGGGACTGCCTCGGCGAGATGCGAGGAGACTCCGCGGCGACAAGAACGGTTGACGGGCAATCATGTGTTCCGGCCCCGCCGCAATTCCTCGAGCACTTCCTCGGTGTGCTCGCCGAGACGCGGCGCCGGTCGGCGCAGCGCGCCCGGCGTCTCGGAGAGCTTGACGGGAATGCCGAGGGTGTGCGCCTTTGCCGCGCTCGGGTGCGCGATCTCGGAGATCATCTCGCGCGCGATTACTTGTGGATCGGCGAACACTTCGGCGTAGCTCTGCACCGGGCCGGCGGGGATGCCGGCGCTTTCGAAGCGCCCCATCCAATCGCGCGTGGTCCTAGCGGCAAGCGCATCCTGCACCAAGGCGGCAAGCGCCGGTCGGTTGGCGACTCGCGCGGCGTTGTCGCGGAAGCGCGGATCCTGCGCGAGCTCGCTCTTTCCGATGACTTCGCAGAACTTGATCCAAAGCGCTTGCGTGTTGGCGCCGATGGTGATCCAGCCGTCGCTGGTGCGAAACGCCTGATAGGGGGCGCTGGCGCGATGCGCCTGGCCCAGGCGCGGCGGGTTCTTGCCGGTGCCGAAGAGATGCGCCGCTTCGTAAAGGCCGAAGGAGACCGCGGCATCGTAGAGCGCGGTGTCGACATGCTGACCGCGGCCGGTGCGCGTGCGCGCTTGCAGCGCCGCCAAGATGCCGATCGCCGCGAACATGCCGGCGCCGATATCAGCGATCGCCATGGGAACGCGATGGGGCGGGCCGTCTTCGGGACCGTTCACCGACATGATGCCGCTCATCGCCTGCACCATGAGATCGAAGCCGCCGCGCGCGCGATAAGGACCAGTCTGGCCGAAGCCGGAGATCGAGCAATAGATGAGGCGCGGGTTGAGCGCGGCGAGCGAGTCGTAGCCGAGGCCCAATCGCTGGGCGACGCCCGGCTTGAAGTTCTCGATGAAGACGTCGGCCTCGCGCGCGAGATCGAGGCAGAGCGCGTGGTCGTGCGGCGCTTTGAGATCGAGTGTCACGCTCCGCTTGTTGCGGTTCCACAGCATGAAGGGCGCGCTCTCGCCGTTGATGAAAGGCGGCATGCGCCGCGCCTCGTCGCCTTCGCCGGGCCGCTCGATCTTGATCACATCGGCGCCGTGATCGGCGAGGATCATCGAGCAATAGGGGCCGGAGAGATATGCCGAGAGATCGATGACGCGCACCTCTTGAAGCGCAAGACCGCTCATTCCCGTTCTCCCTCACGCCCGATCAGCGCGCACCATTGGCGGCCATCCCTTGCTTCGCCGCCTCGCGCAATTGCAGGCGGAGCGCTGTCACGAGGACGGTGACGGCACCGGCGGCGCCGGCAAGAAAGGCGGTCGCGGTGATGTCGGTCGCATCCCAGATGGCACCCCCCAGATAGGGTATCAGAAACGTCACGATGTAGCCGATGGCAAGCATGCCGGCGGAGAGGCGATGCACGTCTTCGGCGGGCGCCAAGAGCGGCGGCAGGGCCAACGTCAGGATCAGGACGAAGGCCGCGGCGAACCCCACCAGCGCCGCGCTGGCGACCATCACGAGGGGGTTCGCGGTCAGCAATCCCGCCAAGCCCGCGAGTGCGGCCAGCGCGGTGACGATGAAGGGTGCGCGGCGGCCGGCGAGCTGGCGGGCGAAGAGGAGAATGATGAACGAGCCCGGCAGCTGGCCTGCATTGAGCGCGGTGAGGGAAGCGTTCACCAGCTCAGGCTGGCCGATGGCATGGAGATAGTCGGGAATGAAGGCGTTGCACGAGAAATAAATCGCGGAGCCGCCGCCCAAGACGATGCCGAGCTGCCAGGTGTGGGGATGGCGCCAATCGGGCCACCAGCGCCGGCGCGGCGCGCTCTCATCGCGCGGCACGTGCGGCGTGCCGAGCGCGATCAGCACCGCGCTGGCGAGGACGGGAACGGCCCAGAGGACGAAGCTCTGCGGCCAGCTGCCGCCGACGAGCGGCAGCACCAGCGGGATGGTGAGGCTCGCGCTCAAGGTCTCGCCGACGAGGAGCCCGTTGGCGTAGACCGCGGTGGCAAGCGCCGGACGCGCTGCGAACCACGCGCTCACCAGTGCCGGGAGCGCCGGTTGCATGATGGCGACGCCCGCGCCCATGACGAAGGTCATGAGAAAGAGCATCGGCGCCGAGGGGCCCAAGCCGCGCAGCGCCGAGGCCACGGCGACGAGCAGCAATCCCGCGATCGTCGCGCGCCTCGCGCCCAAGCGCGCGATCATCAGCGAGCCTGGCACCGCGACCAGTCCGAAGAGCAGCACCGGCAAGCCGGTGAGCGCCGCCACCGCCTTCTCGTTGAGCGCGAGGTCGCGATGGATGAGCGGCAGCACCGGCGGCACCGCGAGAATGGTGAGGCGAAGGTCGATCCCGGCGAGCCACAACAGCGTGAGGCGCCATCCCGTCACGAGCTCGGCTTTGCTCTCCATGGTGCGCGGCTTTTCCTTCGGGTGGCGCGACGCGAAGCCGCGCATCCTGCCATGTCCGGCACCGCCGCCGAAAGCAACGGGTGCAAAAACGACGACGCCCGTGGCATCGCTGCCACGGACGTCGTCTGCCCTAGGAAAGCGGTGGAGACGGTCTCAGTCGAGCGCGCTTGCGCTGCGCGCGTAGTACATGTGCACGGCAAGGCAGCGATGGAACGCGGTCGGCGCCCTGCGGCGGAAGAGGCGAGCGAGCGGCCGTCGGGCCGGCTTCGCGGCGCAGACGACCGGCGCCTCAACCGGACGCCGCGGCGCCCGCGCGAGAGGCCTCTCGGTCGACTTCAGATGAGCCGGCATCGTCAATTCCATGACTACAACCTCCTTCGAGCTTGTTCTTGCCCTTAACAGAACGTTAAACGCACAAGAAAGCCAAGACCTTTTGTGTAAAAAAATACTCTAATTTTATTGAATGCCCGGAACGATTTGCTCGAGTTCGCCTAAGTCCATGGGAAACCCAAGATTTTTGCCTGTGAATATTAACCAAACGGCCAAAAGGACTGGAATCGTCTCTAAAGTACTAGAGGGCGAGGGGTGCTGCCTGTGACCTTCTTCACAGCCCCAGGCGCGTTCGTCGGGTAAAAAAAGGGCGGCGCCCGCAAAGGGCGCCGCCCGTAAGAAGGAGTGCCGCCGGCGCTATTCCGCGGCGGGCCGCAGCACCGGGCGCGGCCGCTCGAGCTCCGTCTTGTGGAGGAGCGCCGTGTAGTAGGCGGGGAAGGGCGGCCGGTTGACGTAGCGGCCCGCGCCGCGTGTGGTGCGGAGATCGCCGTCGCGATAGACGAGCTTCCCTTGCGAGACCGTCGCCACCGTCACGCCCTCCACCTCCATGCCCTCGAAAATATTGAAGTCGATCTTCTGGTGATGCGTCTTCGCCGAGATCCGCTTCGACTTCTTGGGATCCCAGACGACGAGATCGGCATCGGCGCCGGCGGCGACGGCACCTTTGCGCGGATAGATGTTGAAGATCTTGGCGGCGTTGGTCGAGGTCGCCGCGACGAATTCGTTGGGCGTGAGCCGGCCGCTATTGACGCCGTGATGCCAGAGCACGTGCATGCGATCCTCGACGCCGCCGGTGCCGTTCGGGATCTTGGTGAAGTCCTCGCGGCCCATCGCTTTCTGCGGCGCGCAGAAGCAGCAATGATCGGTGGCGGTGGTCTGCACATGGCCCGCCTGCAGCGCGCGCCACAGCGCCGCCTGATGCTCTTTCGAGCGGAAGGGCGGGCTCATCACGTAAGCCGCGGCGGTCTCGAAATCGGGATTGCGGTAGACGCTGTCGTCCACGAGCAAGTGGCCGGCGAGCACCTCGCCGAAGACGCGCTGGCCTTCGCCACGGGCGCGCGCGATCGCTTCCACCGACTCGCGGCAGGAATTGTGGACGATATAAAGCGGCACGCCCAGCACTTGCGCCAGGCGAATGGCGCGGTTCGCCGCTTCGCCCTCGACCGCCGGCGGGCGCGACAGCGGATGGCCCTCGGGGCCGTTGATGCCCGCCTTCAGCAATTCCTGCTGGAGGTGGAAGACGAGCTCGCCGTTTTCCGCGTGCACGGTGCAGAGCGCGCCCAGCTCGCGCGCACGGGTGAAGCTGTTCACGAGGATTTCGTCATCCGCCATGATGGCGTTCTTGTACGCCATGAAATGCTTGAAGCTGTTGACGCCGTGCTCTTTGACGAGCGTCCCCATGTCACGCGGCACGCTCTCGTCCCACCAGGTCACGGCGACGTGGAAGGAATAGTCCGTCGCCGCCTTCTCCGCCCAGCCGCGCCATTTGCGGAAGGCCTCGAGCAAATGCTCCCTGGGGTTGGGAATGACGAAATCGATGATCATGGTCGTGCCGCCGGCGGCGGCGGCCGAGGTGCCGGAGAAGAAATCCTCCGAGGCGACCGTCCCCATGAACGGCAATTCCATGTGGGTGTGCGGATCGATTCCGCCTGGCATCACGTAAGCGCCGCCGGCATCGACAATCTCGGCGCCCGCGGGCGCGTCGAGTTTCGCGCCTACCGCCTTGATGGTGCCGCCATCGACCAGCACGTCCGCGCGCTGGCTTTGATCGGCATTCACCACCGTGCCGCCGCGAATCAGGATCGCCATCGCACCCTCCTTTTCGCTATAGAGCCGAGCGTACGCCAGGCTTGACCGTTCGATCAAGCAAGCCCGAAGATGGCGCAAAGCAGAGTGCTAAGGAGATGAGCATGGCCGTCACGGCAAAACCGCTTGCGCCCGAAGCGAGGGCGCGCGTTCCCAACAATCTCGAGCCGTTCTGGATGCCGTTCACCGCCAACCGACAGTTCAAGGCGAAGCCGCGTCTTCTCGTCGGCGCGCAAGGTATGCACTATATCACCGCCGAGGGCCGCCGCGTGCTCGACGGCACCGCGGGCCTCTGGTGCTGCAACGCCGGGCACAGCCATCCCAAAATCGTCGCCGCGATCGCAGAGCAAGCTGCCGAGATGGATTACGCGCCCGCCTTCCAGATGGGCCATCCCAAGGCATTCGAGCTCGCGGCGCGCGTGGCGGCGCTTTTCCCGGGCGATCTCGATCACGTCTTCTTCACCAACTCCGGCTCGGAATCGGTCGACACCGCGCTCAAGATCGCCATCGCCTATCACCGCGTCCGCGGCGAGGGCACGCGCACGCGCTTGATTGGCCGTGAGCGCGGCTATCACGGCGTGGGCTTCGGCGGCATCTCCGTCGGCGGCATCGTCAACAACCGCAAGTTCTTCGGCCCGATGCTCTCCGGCGTCGATCACCTGCCGCACACCTACGATCGCGAGAAGCAGGCCTTCTCGCGCGGCCAACCGGAGTGGGGCGCGCATCTCGCCGACGAACTCGAGCGCATCGTCACCTTGCACGACGCTTCCACCATCGCCGCCGTCATCGTCGAGCCGGTCGCCTGCTCGACGGGCGTGCTGGTGCCGCCCAAGGGTTATCTGAAGCGCTTGCGCGAGATCTGCACGAAGCACGGCATTCTCCTCATCTTCGATGAAGTCATCACCGGCTTCGGCCGCTTGGGCACGAGCTTCGCCGTCGACTACTTCGACGTCATGCCCGATCTCGTCACCACGGCGAAGGGTTTGACCTCGGGCGCCGTGCCGATGGGCGCCGTGGTCGCGCGCAAAGCGATCTACGACGCTTTCATGACCGGGCCCGATCACGCGATCGAGCTCTTCCACGGCTATACATATTCGGGCCATCCGCTCGCCTGCGCCGCCGGTCTCGCCGCGCTCGACATCTATGCCGAGGAGGGGCTCTTCGAGCGCGCTCGCACGCTCGCACCTTATTGGGAAGAGGCGGTGCACGCGCTCAAAGGCCTGCCGCATGTCATCGATTGCCGCAACTTGGGCCTCATCGCCGCGGTCGAGCTCGAGCCCATCGCCGGACAGCCGGCGAAGCGCGCGTTCGACGCTTTCCTCCGCGCCTACGAGAACGGCCTCATGATCCGCACCACCGGCGACATCATCGCCCTCTCGCCGCCGCTCACGATCTCAAAGGGCGAGATCGACGAGCTCTTCGGCAAGCTCGCCACGGTGCTGAAGGCGACGGCGTAGCGGCTGCCCTCGAGTATTCCAACAGTCATTTCAACTCTCCTCTCCGCCCCTCAGGGGCGGAGAGGCAGGGTGAGGTGGGGCGCTGATCGAGGACGTGCCGCCGCCGAGAGTTTCACTGTCGCTCGGTCATAAAACGCCGGAAGCCCGTCCGCACCTCCGGGGTCAGCCGTGAAGCGGACATGGCGCGAAGATGCGCATTCTTCGCGCGGTGCCCCCAAGCCGACATTTGACTGGACCAAAATCTCGCATTGCGGCGAACCCCTGACTTGATCCTCGCCAATCCGGTATGCTGTCACCCTGGCTAGGGGCAGTCGATGCATTTCGACAAGCTGAAGAGACGAGAGTTCATCTCGTTGCTTGGCGGCGCGGCTGCATGGCCAGTTGCGGCGCGTGCGCAACAGCCAGACCGGATGCGGCTGATCGGCGTGCTTATGGCCTATGCGGAGAACGATTCAACCGCGCAGTCGTGGCTCGCGGCGTTCCGGGCTGCGCTCGCGAAGTTGGGATGGACGGAAGGCAGCAATCTCCGGATCGAACTTCGCTGGAGCGCCGCAGATGCGGATCGGATGCGGACGTTGGCAAGAGAGCTGGTCGATCTGCGGCCCGATGCGATCTTCGGTGTGACCACGCCCGCGGTCGGCGCCCTAGCCCGCGAGACGAGGACGATTCCGATCGTGTTCGCAGGCGTATCCGATCCGATCGGTGCCGGTTACGTCGATAACCTGGCGCGGCCGGGCGGTAACATCACCGGCTTCATGTCGGGCAACGGGGATCCCGCACTAGGCGGAAAATGGGTGGAACTATTAAAGCAGATCGCTCCGCGCACCGAGCGAGTGGCGTTGCTGTCCAATCCCGCAACAGCCGTGCCACTCCAAGTCTTCATGCCCTCCATTCAAGCTGCCGCATCCTCCCTTGCAGTCCAGGTGAGTGCGGCTCCGGTTCACGGCAAGGACGAGATCGAAGGCGTTATCGCCGCACAAGCACGCGATTCAGGTGGCGGCCTGATCGTGATTCCAGACGTGTTCAACGATGTAAATCGTGAACCGATCATTGCGCTGGCGGCCCGTTACAGCGTGCCGACGATCTATTTCAATCGTTTTTTTTCAGAACCGGGCGGCCTGATCTCTTATGGTGACGTTCGCAGCGAACAGTTTCGCCTGGCGGCAGGATATATCGACCGCGTCCTCAAGGGCGAGAAGCCTTCCGATCTCCCCGTGCAAGTGCCGACAAGGTTTGAGCTGATCATCAATCTCAAGACCGCCAAGGCGCTCGGTCTCACCATCTCAGACAAATTGCTTGCGACTGCCGATGAGGTGATCGAATAGCGACGTTCTTTGCTGCACTGCATGGGTCCCAGTTAGCACGTCTGAGAAGATCGAGCGCGGATCAGCAAGGTCGGTTTAAGCCACTGAAGCGGACGCTATGAGCCAGCACCCATAGCGGCCGAATCTGACCCATCTGCGACATTCACGAAGTGTTCGACCGTGACCTGTGGCACAGTTATCCAAGAAATTGTGCTAGATGGGCAAAGTCCCCGGCCGGAGAAGCTCGTGAGGCGTCGCACGTTCATCACCCTTTTCGGCAGCGCGGGGGTTGCGTGGCCGCTTGCGTCGCACGCGCAGCAGCCGGCGATGCCAGTGATCGGATTTCTTCACCTTACGTCGCTCGAATTATCGCGTGAGAAGCTCGCCTCTTTTCGTCGAGGACTGGGTGAAATCGGTTACATCGAAGACAGGAACGTGGCGATCGAATACCGGTGGGCACATGGTAATAACGATCGCCTGCCGACGCTGGTTGCCGAGTTGGTTCGCCGTCAGGTATCCGTGATCGTTACACTGGAAAGCACACAGGGTGCGCTCGTAGCCAAAGCGGCGACCCAAACGATCCCAATCGTTTTTATGCAGGCCGCCGACCCGGTCCGGATTGGCCTCGTCGACAGTCTCAACCGACCTGGCGGAAATGTCACCGGAATCAATCTCATGTGGGCCGAAGTGGCTGGAAAGCGCCTTGAGCTGTTGCTCGAATTGGTGCCTGCGGCCAAGTCGATCGCTTACCTCCGCAACCCGACCAACCCCGTTTTTGCCGAGACCGAAGCGAGAGTGTTGCAGGCTGCCGCGCGTGATCATGCAGTCCGCCTCCTGTTCGTGAATGCAAGTCACCCAAGCGAGTTCGAGACGGCCTTTGCGGACATTGTTCAGCAGCGGGCTGACGCGGTCGTGGTGAGTAGCGCTGTTTCTCTTCTTACCGATCCCGATCAAATCGTCGCGCTGGCGGCCCGCCATGCCGTGCCAGCGATTTACGCCTGGCGCCCGTCCATGACAGTCGGTGGTCTTATCAGCTATGCGACGAACCTTCCTGATGCTTGGCAGCAAGCCGGTGTCTACACCGGCCGGATTCTCAAGGGCGAAAAGCCTGCCGATTTGCCGGTCCTGCAACCGACGAAGTTTGAACTCATTATAAACCTCAAAACCGCCAAAGCACTTGGGCTTACAGTCCCACTGTCTCTGCAAATAGCTGCCGACGAGGTAATCGAATAAAGATGCCTCGTTTGCTGCACGCGTGGCAAAAGCCGCCGCCAGCACCGGGAGTTGGATCGTCGAAATCGTCAAGCGCAACGAATTGCACAAGTTCGTCGCCCTGCCCAAGCGATGGATTGTCGAGCGAACCGTCGCGTGGGCGAGCCGCATCGACGCTTGGCGCGCGATTTCGAGCGCTACGCCCGCACCGCCGCCGCGTTCTTCCGCCTCGCCATGATCCGAATTATGCTGCGCCGCTTGACCAGGCCAACTCATTCACGCTGAATCGCAACTTCCTGGATCGGATCTTAGGCAAGTATGTGGTAACGTGCAGCCACAGCCTGAGGTCAGGAGCATGAGGCGGCGCGAGTTCATCACGCTGTTTGGCGGTGCGGCGGTGTGGCCGCTCGTGGCGCGCGCGCAACCGCACAAAGGTCCAGTCCGGCTTGGATTCCTCCCTATTGGTTCACCCCATAACGCTTACGACAGGTCGCTCGCCGAAGCATTCCAAGAAGGCTTGCGCCGACTTGGCTTGATCGACAACGAAAATATTATCCTCGATGTCGTTTGGGTCGGCGATGATCCTGATCAAGCGGTGAGCGAAGAGTTACAGCGCGGCGCTGAACTGTTGATAACGTCCGGCTCAGGTGTATCGGTAGCAGCGAGGCGTCAGACCTCGACCATTCCGATTGTATTCCTCCACGTCGGCGACCCCATGGCCATGGGGTTGATCGAGAGCCTGTCACGTCCTGGGCGCAACGCCACCGGGTTCAGCGACATCCTTGCGGACTTAAGTGGTAAGTTTGTGGACCTCGCCATCGAGTTGACCAAACCTCAAACGACGATCAACTACCTGTGGCACACGGCATGGCCAGACGGTCAGAACCGTTACCGAGCCACTGAGCAGGCTGTCCATGCGGCCGGAATGCAGCTAGTGGATCAAATCTGACACTTCGATTCGCCGTGGGATTCCCCGCGAGGCTCGCCTGTGCGAGTCTGCGGGATGCACAAGCGAAGGAACATTCGATTGAGCGCCACCGATCGTGTCGCCCTTGAAGCGGTGGTGGC
>DASZAN010000061.1:0-94523 GCA_035945115.1 Allostellaceae bacterium | reverse complement strand
AAGTGGGGCCGCATCATCAACATCACCGGCAAGTCCGAGCCCGAACGCGTCAACGCCGCCTTTGCCGCGAAAGCCGCCATGCATTCCTGGGCGAAGGGCCTGTCGCGCGATGTCGGCCGCCATGGCATCACCGTCAACTCGATCGCGCCAGGCCGCATCATCAGCGAGCAGATCCTGCGCAACTATCCGCCGGAGGAGCGGCAAAAGCTGAGCGACACGGAGATCGCCGTCGGCCGCTACGGCCAACCCGAAGAGCTCGCAGTGCTCGCGGTGTTCCTGGCGTCGCCGCTCGCCGACTACATCACCGGCACGGTGATCCCGGTCGATGGCGGATTGCGGCGGTATCAGTTCTAACCGGCGTTAGAGGAAAATCGGCGCCTTCGGCAGCGAGACGAAAAGCACCGTCTCCTCATGCGCCATAGCGTCGTGGGCGATTCCGGGCGGCGTATAGAGATAGTCGCCGGTTTTTAGGCGCTTGCCGCCGATGGTGATGTCACCGCTGACGACATAGATGTCCTCGCCGCCGGGATGGGTATGGGCGCGGCCGTGCGTGCCCATGGCGAAGCGGAGGAAGATCGTCGAGCCGCCGCCTTCTTGTTGCCGCAGCTCGACGTAGTCGACGCCGCTCGCCGGTGTGCGCTGCCACTCGGCCTTTTGAAGGGTTCTGGCGATGACTTCGCCCATGGCCGTCTCTCCTTTTCTCAAGCTGTTTTACCGCAACCATCATCGCCCTTCATAGCGCGGCGGGCGCCTTTCCTTGAAGGCGCGGAGGCCCTCGCGACCGTCTTCGCTCTCGCGCACGCGGGCTAGGTCGCGCTGCGCGCGGCCGGCGAGCTCCGCTGGCCCTTGCGGCAAGACGCTGTCGTTGACGAAACGCTTCAATGTCGTGAGCACCAGCGGCGCGAAGCCCGCAAGCTCGCGCGCCATGGCGAGCGCGGCTTCCACCTGTGCCCCCACCGGAACCACTTCGTTGGCGAAGCCCACGGCGTAGGCGCGGCGCGCATCCATGGTGCGGCCGAGCAGCATCAGCTCCATCGCCACTTTGTGCGGCAGGCGCCCCGCGAGGCCGGCGATCATGCCGCCGGTGAAGCCGAGCTTGGCCTCGGGATAGGAAAACTTGGCATTCTCCGCCGCCACCAGTAGATCGCACATCATCGCCATGACCAACGCGCCGCCGACGCACCAGCCGCCGACCGCGGCGATGATCGGCTTCTCCGTCGGGATGCCGATGGTGGGGACGCAACGCCAAAGCTCCGGCAGGTTCGTCACGTCGGCGCCGCCGGAAAACGCCTCGTCGCCGCTCCCGGTGAGGACGGCGACCCGTTGCGATGAGGCATCGAAGGCGGCGAACGCTCGTTGCAGCTCGCGCGCGGTATCGGCGCAGATGGCGTTGCGCCGCTCCGGCCGATCGATGGCGATGACGGTGGTGCCGTCGCCGTTCTCGGTGACGATGACGTTGCTCATGCGGGTGTTCCTCCCCTCGACATTGTCGGGCCCGCGAGGACCGAGTCGCAAGACTGCAGAATGCCCATGCGTCCTGCGACTTCTTCGGTTGAACGGACCGCACATTCCGTCTAGATACTGCGCATGCCCGACGATACTTCCATGGATCTTCTGCACCGCATGCGTCATTCCTGCGCCCATGTCATGGCGGCGGCGGTGCACGCCTTGTGGCCCAGTGCGCGTTTCGGCGTGGGGCCGGCGATCGCCAACGGCTTCTTCTACGACATCGCGCTCGATCACGAGCTGAAGCTCGAGGATTTGCCGCGCATCGAAGAGAAGATGCGCGAGATCAAGAAGGCGCGGCTCGCCTTCGAGCGGCTCGAGCTGCCGATCGACGAAGCGATTGAATTCATGGCCAAGCATGGCCAGCCCTTCAAGGTCGAGCTCCTCAATCTCCTGAAGACGCAAGGCTCGACCGCGGTCGCGCGCGAGACCGGCGACGAGGATGCCGTCGATGCCTCGGCGTCGGGCGTGACCAGCGTCTCGTTCTACAAGCTCGGCGATTTCGTCGATCTCTGCCGCGGGCCGCATGTGGCGCGGAGCGACGAGATCGGCGTCTTCAAGCTGCGCACCATCGCCGGTGCCTATTGGCGGGGCGATGCCAAGAACCCGCAGCTGCAGCGCCTCTACGGGCTTTGCTTCGCCGACCAGAAGGATTTGGAGCACGCCGAGTGGCAGCTCGAGCAGGCGGCGCTGCGCGATCACCGCAAGCTCGGCAAGGAGCTGCATCTCTTCACTTTCTCGGCCGATGTCGGCGCGGGTCTGCCGCTCTGGCTGCCGCGCGGCATGGCGATCCGCGATGAGCTCGAGCGGCTTGCCGTGCAAGAGGAGCGCAAGGACGGCTACCGCCGCGTGGCAACGCCGCACATCACCAAGGAGGCGCTCTACTTCCGCTCCGGCCACCTGCCCTATTACGCGCAGGACATGTACGCACCCATCGATATCGAGGGCGAGAAGTTCCGCCTGCGGCCGATGAACTGTCCGCATCACCACCAGATTTATTTGAGCGGGCTTTGGTCCTATCGCGATTTGCCGCTGCGCCTTTCGGAATACGGCCAGGTCTACCGCTACGAGCCCTCGGGCGCGCTCTCCGGCCTGATGCGCGTGCGCGGGTTCTGCCAGAACGACGCGCACATCTATGTGCGGGAGGATCAAGCCAAGGCCGAGTTCATCCGCGTCATGCAGTTGCACGCGCGCTATTATGAGATGTTCGACATCCAGGATTACTGGATGCGGCTCTCGCTCCCCGATCTCAAGAAGCTCGACAAATATGTCGACGACCCCGAAGGTTGGGTCAAAGCGATGGAGATTCTGCGCGAGGCGATGGTCGAGTCCGGCTACCGCTTCGTCGAGGTGGAAGGCGAAGCCGCGTTCTACGGGCCCAAGGTCGACTTCATGATCAAGTCCGTGATCGGCACGGAATACGCCATTTCCACCAACCAGCTCGATTTCCTCGCCGCCAAGCGCTTCGGCTTGCGCTACATCGCCGAGGATGGGAGCGAGCAGCCCGTCTATGTCATCCACCGCGCGCCCTTGGGCTCGCATGAGCGCTTCGTTGCGTTTCTGATCGAGCATTATGGTGGCGCGTTTCCCACCTGGCTCGCGCCCGTGCAGGTGCGCCTCATCCCCATCGCCGACCGCCATGTCGACTATGCAGAGAAGGTGCGCCAGCGGCTCTTCGAGGCGAATATCGAGACCGGTGCCGGCGGCCTTCGTGTCGAGCTCGACGCCTCAGCCGAACGCATGCAGAAGAAGATCCGCAACGCCCAGAACGACAAGGTGCCCTACATGCTGGTCATGGGCGACAAGGAGGCGGAAAGCGGCACCGTCGCGGTGCGGCTCCGCAGCGGGGAGAATCTGGGGCCGATCGGCGTTGACGCGCTCTTGGAGCGTCTCGCTCAGGAAATCCGGACGCGGCGCGATGCGCCGGCGGCGGGCAAAGGCACGAGCGCAGAGCCTGCCACCTCCGCGCGCGCTTAGGCCAGCGGGCTCGGCGCCGGCGCGACGCGATGCTGTGAGCGCCAACTTACAAGCGCCAGAGGCCGCTTTTCTCCCTGGGCGCCGGCGCGCCCGCGCGTCGCTCGCGCTTATGTGATGGGACCCTGCCCGCAAGGGCAATTGCCGTTTCTGGGGTGAACCCCCTAACGTTTTTCCCTCTGCCTTTTCTTCGCGGGCAGTGACTGGAGCGGCACCGGAGAGCGCCGCCCTGGCGGGGAAAGCGAATCGTCATGGGAGGGTCACATGAAAAAGCAAGGACGCAGGAGGTTGACGTCCGCTCGCACGGCGCTTGCTGGCTTGGCCGCGCTCTGGGGCGTGTGCGCCGTCGCGGCGCCGGCCACGGCAGGGTTGGTGGTGAATACCGATAAAGGCCCGGTGCGCGGCACCGAGGTGAACGGCATCCGCGAGTTTCTCGGCATTCCCTACGCCGCGCCGCCCGTGGGCGACTCGCGCTGGCGGCCGCCGGTGCCGCACGCGCCCTGGACGACGACGCGGGATGCCAGCCAATTCGCCAATCACTGCCCGCAAGGGCCGTCGCCCTTCGGCCTCGCCAGCGACACCGAGGACTGCCTCTTTCTCAACGTCTTCACGGCGAGCGACGGCGACCATGACCGCGACGACCGTCACCGGCCGGTCATGGTGTGGATCCATGGCGGCGCGCTCGTCGTCGGCGAGAGCAACGACTTCGACCCGACCAACCTCGTCAATGACGGCGTCGTCGTCGTCACCATCAATTACCGGCTCGGCGCCCTCGGCTTTCTCGCGCATCCGGCGCTCGCCGCCGAAGCGACCGATCCCGACCACGACCGCGACACCGACGCCAATTCGGCCGGCGATTACGGTCTCATGGATCAGCAATTGGCGCTCCGCTGGGTGCAGGACAACATCGCGGCCTTCGGCGGCGATCCCGACGACGTCACCATCTTTGGCGAGTCCGCCGGCGGCTTGAGCGTCTTCTCGCAGCTAGCATCGCCCGCGTCCCGCGGCCTTTTCCGGAAAGCGATCGTCGAGAGCGGCGCTTACGCGCTCAACACGCAGTCGCTCGCCACCGCCGAGGCCGCCGGCACCGCCTTCGCTACGGCCGCCGGCTGCAGCAGCCAAACCGCGGCTTGCCTGCGCGGCCTCTCGGTGGCGACCATCCTCGCCCACGAGAATCCCGGAGGCTACACGCCCAACGTCGACGGCGAATTCCTGCCAATGCCGCTCGCCGTCGCCTTCGCCACCGGCCAGTTCAACCACGTGCCGGTCATCCAGGGCACCAATCACGACGAGTGGCGGCTCTTTACCTCGCTCGATTTCGATCTTCTCGGTCACCCCATCGGCAACGACGAGACGGACTACGAGAATGCGCTCGCGACGCTGGTGAGATCGTCGACGGCGGCGGCGCTCGTCGCCAAGCAATACCCGCTGGCGAGCTTCGCTTCGGCCGACCTCGCCTTCGCGGCCGCGGGCACCGATCTCATTTTCGCGTGCCCGGCGTTGAGCGCCGACCTGTCGCTCACGAAATTCGTGCCGCTCTTCGCCTATGAGTTCAACGATGAGAACGCACCCCAGGATTTCCTGCCGCCGGTGACGTTCCCTTACGGGGCCGCCCACGCGTCGGAACTTCAATATCTCTTCACCCTACCGACGGTCTCGTCCATCGGCCTGCCGCGCACGCCGCTCAACGCCGACCAGGAGGATCTCGCCGAGGCGATGGTGCGGTACTGGACGAACTTCGCGAAGCAGGGCACGCCCAATTCTTTCGGCGTACCGGCATGGCAGCAATTCGATGCGGCGCTCGACGACATGCAATCGCTGGTGCCGCCGACGCCTACCGGTGAGACCAACTTCGCCACCGCGCATCATTGCGCGTTTTGGGCGCCGTTTCTCGCCGCCGAAGGCGTCACGACAAAATAGCTGAAAGCCACGCGATCAGCCGGTCACACGGCGGGTGCTGGAGCGTTGATGGTCTAATACGAGGCCAGACCGTCCGCGTCCTTTGAACCTTTTTCCGCGATCGGCTTGTACCAGCGCAGCTTTTGCGGCTCGGCCAGCGGCTTCTCGAACCAGACCTTGAAGCTGTCGGGACGCCGGCGCGACAGGCCCTCGATGACGATCACCTGACCGTCCTTCGCATTCTCGCGCCGCCACTTCTCGAATTCCTCGAGCTCGCTCGCCGATAATGTGATGAAGAGGCCCATCTCGATCTCCTGTCCGCCACCGGAGCGGACCGGGATCATCAGGTAGAATAGTTAAGAGATCGCTGTCGCCCTGCGCGCCTAGCGCTGCGCGTTCTCGGCCTCTTGCACCAGCGCCCAGTGGCCGTCGGCCTGCCGACAGAGCGTGCCCGTCGCGCGCACAGATTGGCCGCCGATGACGACGGTCTGAGCGACGACGCGGCAGCGCTGGCCCCGTGCGTTCCGGAAGCCGCGCACCACCCGCAAATCCTCTTGATCGGAGGGGCCGGTCTTATGGAGCGCCCGCGGCGTCCGCAAGAACGCCTCGAGCACCGCCTCGTTCGTCACCAGCGGCGCGATGCCGCCGGCACCCGCGGCGCCTGCGCCCGCCCCAGCACCGCCCGATCCGGCACCGCCACCGCCACCGCCGGCTCCACCGCCGGCGCCGCCAGCACCTGCGCCACCACCTCCACCGCCCCCTCCGCCGCGCGCGAATGCATCGCACCCCGCCATAGGCGACAGCAGCAAGCTGGCGATCACCATCGCTGCCAGAAGTCGGTTGGGCATGGCCTCACTCAGGGTTGATCGGCCGCACTACCGATTAACCACCAGGTCAGACACTGGTTCCCCGATCTTCTTCCGGCGCTTAGCTGACGCGCCACCCGATCTCGCCGGCCAAGCTCTCGAAGAACGCGGCGTCGTAGGCGTGCTCGGGATCGGCGCGCACGCGCTCGTCGATGCGTCGCGCGTCGGCACCGACGAGAATGCGCCAGCGCTCCGCCTTGACGCCGTCGAGAATGATCCGTGCCGCTTCGGCGGCGGTGGTCGGCGCATCCTCCTCGAAGCGTCGTGCCCGCTCCGCCCATCTCTTCTGCAGTTCTTCCGCGGAGAGCGCTGACGCATCGATGCCTGCCGCTGCCATCCGCGCGCGTGTGCGCTCGATCTCCGCCGGGGTCAACTCCTGCGTGCCACTCAAGATCTTGCGGGAGTTGGCGAGGATCGACGTGCCGATATGGCCCGGCATGACCACCGAGCATTTGACGTGCGGCGCGTTGAGGCGCAAATCGGTGATGAGCGCCTCGGTGAAACCCTTCACCGCAAATTTCGCGGCACTGTAGGCGGTATGCGACAGGGCAGGGCCGAGGCTCGCCCAGAAACCGTTGACGCTGCTGGTGTTGACGATGTGCCCTTCGCTCGCCTTCTGCAGCATCGGCAGGAAGGCGCGCGTCGTGAGATAGACGCCGCCCCAACAGATGTTGAAGGTGCGCTCCCACTTATCCCGCGGATCGGTGAAGAGGCTGTTGCCGCCGCCGATGCCGGCATTGTTGAAAAGGAGGTGGATGTGGTCGGTGCGATGCTGATCGGCGACGCCATCGCGGAACCGCAGCACCTGGCGTTCGTCCGAAACATCGGCGAGATGCGTCGTGATGCGCAGCCCCTGCGGCACGCGATCGCCTTCGCAGAGGCGCTTCGTCTCTGCCATGGCCTCGGCCGAGACGTCGCACATCGCGACATTGCAGCCTTCGGCGACGAGCTGGCGCGCGAGTTCGCGCCCCATGCCCGTGCCGCCGCCGGTAATGACCGCGAGCTTCCCGGAAAAGTCCTTCATGAGCGTCAGCCCCCTTTGACGCCATCGAGCTTAGGCTGTCGGGGCACGGAGTTACAGCCCGTCCTGGAAGAAAACACCCTGATCGATATGGGAAAGCGCGCGTGTCGACCGCGAGGTTCCCCTAGGCGCCTTGCGCGATTCCCGCTACCAATCCCGTTGGTCCGCGACGCTCGCGGGAGCCGTGCTCACAAGTGACGACCGCCATCGCGCGGGGAGGCATGCCGGGACATGATCAAGAAATTCCACGTGCTCTATGTCGGCCAGATCGCGCTGGACAACATCGGCCTTGATGGAACGCCGGCGAACGACCGGCGCTACGCCAATGATCGCCTGAGCGAGGTCTTTGCGACCTGCCGCGACGTCGCACAGACGATGGACGAACTCGGCTTCTATGCGCTCTGGACCGCCGAGCATCATTTCCAGCGCGAAGGCTATGAGTGCCTGCCGAATCTGATCCAGCTCGGCCTCTGGCTTGCGACGCAGACGAAGCGGCTCAAATTTGGCTGCGCTTTCAACGTGCTGCCGATGTGGCACCCGGTTCGGCTCGCGGAAGACTATGCCATGGCCGACATCGTCACCGACGGGCGCGTCATCATGGGCGTGGGCCGCGGCTATCACACGCGCGAGGTGGAGACGTTCGGCGCGCCGCTCCTCGATGCCGAGGCCAACCGCGAATATTTCGAGGAAGGGCTTCAGCTCCTTCTCAAATGCTTCAACGAGGAGGCGTTCCGCCACAAGGGCAAATATTTCGAGTGTCCGCCGCCGGTTCCTTATCGCGGCTACACGCTCGAGGAGATCACCGTCATTCCGCGGCCCAAGCACTTGCCGGTCGAGATCTGGATGCCGATCGCCAGCGGCAAGACCATCGACATGATGGCGCGCTACGGCTTCAAGGCGATGGTCACCCTGAACGGCGAGAAAATCCTCGACGACGTCGTCCGCGCCTATCACGACGCCTGCCGCCGCCACGACCGGCCGAAAGCGCTCGGAGAAGATGTGATCTGGGGCGCGGGCGTCTACCTCGCCGACACGCAAGAAGAAGCGATCCGCCGCGTCGAGCCGGCACATGACGAGCGTTATAAATGGTTCGCACCTTTCGGCTTCGTGCGCTATGCCGACGAGCAGGGGCGCACCTGGGGCACGCCAGGCGCGCCGGCGTCACGGACGCCCAAGCTGAGCGACGGCGTCGCGCAGAAGGCGTGGTTCTGCGGCCCGCCCAAGCAGGTCATCGACGGCATCAAATCGATCGAAGCGAGATATCCAGGGCTCGAGCACTTCATGATCCATTGGGCGGAGGGCATCCCGCCCAAAGAGTTCAAGGAGCAGCTCCGCTGGTTCGCCGAGGATGTGATGCCGGCCTTCCGCTAGCAGCCGATCGGACGTCACTCGGTCTCGCTGCGAGGCAAGCCGGCCACCGTGTCGAGCCAGGGCACGGCGGAGCGGCATAGGCCTTGGCCGGATTGCCGGTGAGGCGAACGCTCTCGCGCGAAGTGAGCACGGTGACGCGGTAAGGCGAGCCGGTGAGCCGCTGACAATCCGTGCAATGACAGACCGGGACGAGCGTCGGATCGATCTCGGCTTCGAAGCGCACATGTCCGCACTGGCACTGGCCGTCGATCTTCATCACCATCTCCTCCGCGATACGGCCCGGGCCTCCAAGGGATGCCCGGTCGCGCAATCTCGTATACCGGTGGTGATACCGCTAATCTCAGCGGCTGTTGTCAACGGAGCTTGACCTATGCCAAGAAATCTGATGGCCGCTGCCGCGGTCGCATTATCCTTTTCGATCGCCGCGCTCGCCGCCGATGATGGTACATTCGCGGGCGAGTGGCATTGGAGCAAAGCCGAATCAACGGTCATCCCCGGCGAGCCGCTGCCGCGCGAGGTGGTGCTCCGCATCGCCAGCGCCACGCCCGCCCGCGTGCAATGGACGCTCACCCGCACCGACGCGGACGGCAGCCAGCATGCGGAATCCTTCTCGGGAAGCGGCGGCGGGCAGCCCGGACCAATCACCGGTGCGCCCGACACGACCGGTGCCTTCACGGTAACCGCGAGCACGCTCGAGGCGAGCTATCAGAGCAAGGATGGCAGCACCGACCGCACGAGCTGCACGTTGTCCGCCGACCGCAAAAAGATGACCTGCCGCGGCACCGAGAGCGACGGCAAGGGGCACTCGATGAACTATGTCGATGTCTATGACCGGCGGTAGCCTGGGCATCTCGTTTCCACGCTCGTCTATCCCAGCGATGAAACACCTTGGCCTGAACCACCGCCGACGTCGTCAGGTCGCGGCCAGCGGCGAAAAATCGGAACGCTCCCCGGGCGATAATGGTTGACGAGAAAAGGCACGGCTTATTCGCATCAACCATCGTTGGAGTAACCCATGAACCGCGCGATTCTCGTCACCGTTTCGGCCGCCGCGCTGGCGCTCAGCGGCTGCTCGATGTTCCGCTCTGAGGGATCGAGCCAGCGGAGCCAGGCGCCGTCCTCCTCTCAGCCCAGCTATTCGCAGTCATCGCAAAGCTCGCAGTCGGCGGCGCCGAGCACAGGGCAGTCCTCCTCGACCACGTCCCGGTCTGCCGCCGCGCAACCGAGCACCCGTTCGTCAACCTCTGATTACGACAACACCGCGTCCGGCACGAGCACGCGGATGCGGATGAGCGCCGATGAGGTGCGCCAGGCGCAGCAGAAGCTCAAGGACGACGGCGACTACACCGGCCAGGTCGACGGCAAGATGGGGCCGAAGACGGCGCAGGCGATCAAGAAATTCCAGCAGAGCAACGGCCTGCCGCAGACCGGGCACCTCGACCAGCAGACCGCGAGCAAGCTCGGCATCAGCATGAGCGGCTCGAGCATGCCCTCATCCTCGAGCAGCAGCCGCAGCACGACCGGCACCGGCTCAACCGGGACCACCGGCACGGGGACGACTGGCGCCGGCTCGACCAACCAGTAGCCGCGCGAAGAGCCCGACAAGCAGAGGTCCCGCCGCACTCCTGGCGGGACCTCGTGACGCCGCGCTTACTCGATCACCTCGTCGGCGGCGGCGAGCATCTTCACGGGCACGTCTAGCCCCAACGCCGTGGCGGTTTTGATATTGATGACCAGCTCGAATTTGGTGGGCGCCTGCACCGGCAGATCGGCCGGTTTGGCGCCTTTGAGAAGGCGGTCGACATAGCCGGCGGCGCGGCGGAAGAGCTCCACCTGATCGATGCCATATGACATCAAGCCGCCGTCGATGACGGCGAAGCGATAGGGGGAGATGAAGGGAATCCGGTTCTCCGCCGCCAGCGCCACGATCCGCGCGCGGTGCAAAATGTTGAAGCTGTCGGGCAGAAGGATAAGAGCCCCATCGGACTCCCGACCCAGTGCAGTAATCCCCCGTTCGATCTCGGCGAGACTGTGCACCGCAATGCTGACGGGCTCCATTCCGAAAGCCCTCGCCGATCTTTCGAGCGGCGTCTCATAGTACCGGGCGACATAGGGTGCCGTGTCGGGGTTGAAGAGATAGCCGATGCGCGTGGTCTTCGGCGCCATCTCCTTGATGAGCTCCGCCCATTTGCTGACCATCGAGGCTTCGAAAGTGGTAAATCCGGTGACGTTGCCGCCGGGATGCGCGAGATCGGCGATGAAGCCGGTGCCGATCGGATCAGACACCTGGACGAAGACGATCGGAATCGTGTCGGTCTCCTTGCGAAGCGCCGCCACCGAAGGCGTGGTGTAGCCGACGATCACGTCGGGATTGAGCGCGATCAGATCCCTCGCGAGCTGCTCGATTCGCTGGCGATCGCCGACGCCCCACCGGCGCTCGACGCGCAAATTACGGCCTTCGACCCAGCCCAGCTCCCGCAGCCCGCGATCGAGCGCGGTGATCATCGCCTGCGCTTCCGGGTCGCTTTCGGCAATGCTTGAGAGTAATCCGATCCGCGCGACGCGCTCGCCCTGCTGCGCACGCACCCGCAACGAGGACGCGGTCGCCCCGGCCAGGAGAGCGAGAAAGAGACGTCGTCTCATCGCATGACGATATCAGAGTCCGAGAAACGACGCGGCTCGGCCGAGCAGAGGCGCCGCACGGGGCGCATGAGCGCCGCTTATTCCGCGGCGACGAGGCGCCGTTCGGCGCTCTCCACCACCATCGGCGTTTCCCAATCCTGGCGCCGTGGCGGCGAGCCCCACCGCTTCGTCACCATCGCCACCCATTCGCTTGTGTAGAACGCATCGGCCGCGGCCTTGCTTTCCCAGAGATAGATCCCCGCGAGAGAGCCGCCATCGGGTGCAATGCCGTAATATTTGCGGATGAGACCGGGAATGCCTTCATACGTGTGGGCGCTTCCTTTGATGGTCTCGATCAGTTGAGCTTTGGACGTGCCCTGAGGCACGTTGAACGTCCACATCACCGTGTGCATGGGCACCTCCGCCGAGCGCGAGCACGCCTTTGAGCTAATCACAAATCCGTGCCATGCGCCATGCTCCCTCCGGACGCTGGTCGCCGACGGTCGTCATTTAGCGCGCAACGCCGGCGGAAGCTGCTAGGATCGCGGTTTCGGAAGAGAGCGGAAGGGGGATCGCCATGCTTGGCCGCCGCATCGCTATCGTCACTGTCGCGCTTGGACTCGCAGCCATGGTCGCGCCGACGCGAGCCGCCGACAACACGCCTTTCAAGGTGAAGCCCGGCCTTTGGGAGATGACGGCGGACACCGAGCGCAGCGGTGTGCCGCCGCTCCCGCCGGAGACGCTCGCGCGCTTGACGCCGGAACAGCGCGCGAAGCTCGAGCAGCAGAGCGGCGCGCATCACAGCGTCAATAAACGCTGCATCACGCAAGCCGACATCGACAAGGGATTCGAGCCGATGGCCGGGATGGAGCGCGCGAATTGCACGCGGACCGTGACATCGAGCACGCCGACGCTGCGCGCCGGCCGACTTGCCTGCACGGGCGAGATGACAGGTGGCGGCAACTATCGCTTCGAGGCGCGCAATCCCGAATCGATCGTCGGCAATTGGGACGCTGCCATGACCCGCGGCGACAAAAGCATGACCATGAAGGGAGCGGTGCAAGGTAAATGGCTCGGCAGCGATTGCGGCGATGTGAAGCCGAGGGAGAGAGACTAAGCGGTTCCCAATCCTCGGGAGGGGCTCCGATGCGGCAAGAGTTCCTCGCTTGGCTTTATGTCGGCCTGCTCGCGCTCCACAGCGGCATTCATCTCGCTTACAACAAGGTGCAGCACCGGCTCGCGGTGTTCGCGGCGAGCAATGTGGTTCTGGCGACGCTGTTGATTGGATTTTTCGTCGGCGGGTGACGCAGGATCAAATCCTTTGATCACGGGCCCGATTTCGTTGCCGCGGAAAACCCTCTAATCTCGGCTTTCTAAGCGTTCAATGGGGGAGCTCGATGATTCACGTCATTGCCGTCATTACCGCCAAACCTGGACAGCGCGACGCGATCCTAAAAGAATTCCGCGCCAATATGCCGGCGGTGCACGCCGAGAAAGGCTGCATCGAATATGGACCGGCGGTCGATGCCGATGGCGTCGGCGGCTTCCAGACCAAGTTCGGCGCCGACACCTTTGTCGTCATCGAGAAATGGGAAAGCCTCGAGGCGCTCAAAGCGCACGCCGCGGCGCCGCACATGGCGGCCTATGCCGCCAAGACCAAAGAGATGATCCAAAGCCGCGTCATCCACGTGCTCACGCCGGCGGAACGATGAGACGGACGACCGGCGCGCGCTCCGCGCCATGAGCCGCCGTTATCGACCGATCGATCTTCCCGCCCCTTATCTGCGGCGCGTTTGGCTCGACCGATCGCTGGTGGCGGATCGGCAGGCTTGTCCCTTTTGCCTGCCGCTCTTCCGCGACGACTTCAATCTCGTCTTCGCGCGGCCGATCACCATCATCGTCGGCGAGAACGGCACGGGAAAATCGACGATCCTCGAGGGAATTGCCGCGCTTGCCGGCTATGATGACGCGGGCGGCGGCAAAGGCTATCGGCCGGTCGATCATTCGACAGCGCTCGAAGCGAGCGGCGGACGGCTCGCGACGGCGCTCAGGGCGAGTTGGCTGCCCAAGATCACGACCGGCTGGTTCTTCCGCGCCGAGAGCTTCTTCTCGGTGGCGCGCTACCTCGACCGTGCCGCCATCGAAGCCGCCGCAGCGCCGCCGGATTTTCTCTCCCATTCCCATGGCGAAGGCTTCCTGCGCTTCTTCGGCGAGCGCTGCGAACGCCAGGGAATCTTCATCTTCGATGAGCCCGAATCCGCGCTCTCGCCCTCGCGGCAGATCATGTTCCTGCGACCGCTGCGCCGCATGGAGCGGAGCGGGCGGTGTCAGGTGCTGATGGCGACGCACGCGCCGCTGCTCATGGCCTATCCCGGCGCGCAGCTGCTGCGGCTTTCGCATCGGGGGCTCGCTCCGGTCACGCTGGAAGAGGCCGAGCATTTTGCCTTGACCCGGGAGTTCTGCGCCGATCCCGCCGCCTTCGTCGCGGCCGCCTTCGCCGAGGATGGCGCCTGAACCGGCGCGTGCCACGACGGGCCGCTAGGCAACGAACTTCTCGGCCATTACCTCGCTGGTCATTGCTCGCGGCGCAGCCGTCCCCACATGATCGCGTGCACGCGATGGGCGAGGTTCCCATCGTCTCTCGGAGGATTGCATGAAAACGAAATCAATTGCGGCCAGAGTCGGCAAATTGGCGGCGCTGTTCGCGCTTTTCAGCCTCACCCTCATTCTTGGTAATTGCGCCGACCAGACGAAGGGCGATGAAACGCAACGCCCGCCCTACACCTATGGGATCGGTGGTGCCGCCTGGTGAGCGGGACGACCATAGAGACGGTAGCCGCAGCCGTGATGGCGGCCGCACCGTTCTATGCCTTGGCGACGCTCTTGGCGGCGATCGGCGCCGTCGCCTGCTATCGCCAGAGCCGGCCGGCGGCGATGCGGTCCTTTGCCGATTTCATCGCCTTCGCCTTGCCGCCGCGCATCCTCTTCCACCGCTCGGCCCGGCTTGACCTTTGGTTCATGCTCGTGCGCTTTCTCGCTCGCCCGCTTTACGCGGCGCCCTTCGCGTTTTCCGCGGTGGCGGCCGGCGCGTGGCTGGCCGGACGATCGGCGTTTCCGAGCGATGCTTCCTCATCCGCGCCCATCACACCAGCTGTCGCGGTCGCGCTCGTCGGTGCACTGATCGTCGCCAGCGATTTCGCGCGGTTCTTCGCGCATTACCTCGCGCACCGCGTACCTCTGCTCTGGGCCTTCCACAAAGTGCATCACAGCGCCGACGTGTTGATCCCGCCGACCGCCTTGCGCCTTCATCCCGTGGACGAGCTCTGCTTGTTCCTCGCCCTCGCCGTCGCGAACACGCTCGTCTTTGCCGCCTTCTTCTGTTTCTTCCGGATCGATGTCGCCACAGCGGCGCAGCTCGGCCTCGATGCTTATCTTGTCCTCTATGGTCTCAGCTTTTATCCGCTGCGGCATTCGCACTTGCCGCTGCGCTTCGGCGCGACTATCGAGCGCGTGCTCATGAGCCCGGCCATGCATCAGCTCCACCACGGCAGCTCGGCCCGCCACCACGGCAAGAATCTCGGGCTTGCCTTTTCGCTCTGGGATCGGGTTTTCGGCACTTTCGCCGCGCCCGAGCCAGAAGCCGGCGCGGCCCATCCGCTTGGCCTCGGCACGGGTGAGCGCGGTGCGTACGGCACTGTCTGGGCGCTCTATACGACGCCTTTCGTTGAGCTGGTTCAACCGAGCTCAGACGCGCGGCGGAGACTCGCGATCATCGAGAGACCTATCAGGTAATCGCGCGAGCGCTGGGGATCGGCGGCGATCTCCTTGAGGCGCGCTTTGAAGGCCGCGTGCTCGGCGGGATCGCGGGCCTCCAGGTTGCGCTTGTTCTCAATGGTTTGCGTCTGCATATATTCGACGGTGATGCCGCGCCGCTGGCGCTCGTAGCGATCGAGTTCGTCTTCGGACGTTTCTGCGTGCCAGACACGCGCCAGCCGCTCGGCGAGGTTGACGGCGTCGTGGATGCCGCCGTTCATCCCCATGCCCCCCAAGGGATTGTTGACATGCGCCGCATCGCCCACGAGGAAGACGCGGCCGAGGCGAAAGCGCTTGGCGACCCGCTGATGGACGCGATAAAGCGTGCGGTGCGCCACGTCGTAGCGCGCAATGCCCGGCACGATCCGCGCCATCTGCCGGGCGATGTAATCGGCGTCGAGAGCGCGCTCGTCGTCGACCTCGGGCGGCACCGGAAACATCACCCGCCACAGGCCGGGGATCTGCAGCAGGAAGTGCCATTGCGCGGGATCGGCGACATAGCTCACCGGCGCCAAATCGGGAACAACGCGGTAGAAATCGAAGGGCGTGCTGACGACGAGGAAGCGCTCGGGCCAGGTGAAACCCTCGAACTCGATGCCGAGCGATCGCCGAACCGCGCTGCGCGCGCCATCGGCGCCGATGAGCCACCGGCCGGCGATCTCGCGGCCGCTCCCGGCGTCGTCGACGCGAAGGAGCACCTGGTCCCCCGCCTGGCGCACCGCGGCGACCGGGCTCGCGAATTCGACGGCAACCAAAGGATGCGAACGGTAGCGCTCGTGAATGATGCGCGTGAGCTTGAACTGCTCCGCTTGGAGACGATAGGGGTGCGCCGTCACATCGGCGATGCCGCGAAAATCGAACTGCGCGAGGCGACCGTCACGCTGGGTACGGTACTGGAGCGTGGGTGCGATAAGACCTTGCGCGATGAGCGGCTCCGCCGCGCCGATCGCGTCGAGCATGTCGAGGGTCGGTGGGTGAAAGGTGGAGGCGCGCGATTCGAGACTGAGCTCGCCGCCGCTTTCGAGCACGAGTACGGGCACCGCGCGCTCCGCCAGATACGCCGCCGCGACGAGCCCCGCCGGCCCCGCTCCGGCAATGATGACGCGCTCACCTTGAGCCATCAGGTGGTTTCCCCGAGATGACTGAGGAATATAGCTGTTCTGCACGAGGTCGTCGGGCTTAGCGTGCTGGACAGGTCGGTTGCGGGCAACGGCGTTTCCGTTACCTTCTCCCAGAATGTTATATCGGGAGGACCGCATGGATTGCTGTGGACATGGTCACGGGCTCACGCGGCGGCGTTGGATGTCGAGCACGATTCTGACCTCGGTCGCCATGATGCTGATGGGCGGCGCGGTGTCCGGCGGTTCGACGGCGGCGGCACAGACCGCGGAAAACACCGCAGCCGCGCTCGCCGTGCTGCGGAGATCGATTTCCGTCGACGTCCACACCCATGGCGGAACCACGGGAATCACATCGAAGGCGCCGCCGAGTGGCGACCTCGCCAATGGCATGCGCGCGGGATCGCTGGCGGTCGCCTGTCTTGCAGGCGTCCCGGATGCGCCCATTCTCGGCCGGAATCCAGCAGGCGTCCTAGCGGCGCTGCGCACGCCGGAACCGGGCTTCCTCTATCAACATCATCTCGATCGCCTCGCTTGGATCGACACGATGGTCGATCATCACGGCCTCAGGCGTGCACTTTCCGCTTCCGATCTCGCCGCGGCGCATCAAGCGGGGCAGCCCGCGATCGTCACCGACGTGGAAGGTCTCGACTTTCTCGAGATGAAGCTCGAGCGGCTCGAGGAGGCGCATCGGCGCGGCGTCAGGCATGTGCAGCTTGTCCATTACACGCCCAACGACATCGGCGATTTCCAGACAGGTGTCGTCACGCATAAAGGACTGACACCGTTCGGCGCCGAGGTGATCCGCGCCTGCCATCGGCTCGGTTTCGTCTGCGATGTCGCGCACGCAACCGAGGACATGGTGAAGCAGGCGGTCAAAGTCGCAACCAAGCCGCTGCTGCTGTCGCATACCGCGCTTGCGGGATCGCCGGCGATGGGCCCCACACCCTTG
The DNA here is from genome assembly GCA_035945115.1 of Allostellaceae bacterium. Classification (GTDB taxonomy): domain Bacteria; phylum Pseudomonadota; class Alphaproteobacteria; order ATCC43930; family CGMCC-115725; genus DAHUYF01. The sequence continues at coordinate 77,381 of DASZAN010000061.1, read as the reverse complement.
ACCGGCCGGCAGATCAGCCGCGATCACGCGCGTGCCATCGCCGAGACGGGCGGCTCCATCGGCATCTGGCATTTCTTCCCGAGCCTCGACCGCTATGTCGACGGGCTCAGAGAGATGGCCGATGTCGTCGGCGTCGATCACGTCAGCATCGGCACCGACCAACAGGTCGCACCCGGCAGCGTCCAGGACTACGCGCAATGGGCGGCGCTGATCGCCGCGATGCTGCGCGGCGGCTTCACACCGGACGAAGCGGGCAAGATCGCCGGCGGCAACTACATGCGAATCTTTAGCGCGGCCGTCGGTTGAGATGGCGACTCGCCGGCCGAAACGTCAGCCGGCGTCGCCGAAGCGAATGCCCTGCGCCAGTGGCAGCTCGCGCGAGTAATTGATGGTGGTGGTGGCGCGGCGCATATAGGCCTTCCAGGAATCGCTGCCCGCTTCGCGCCCGCCGCCCGTCTCCTTCTCGCCGCCGAACGCGCCGCCGATCTCGGCGCCGGAGGGGCCGATATTGACGTTGACGATGCCGCAATCGCTGCCCGCGGCCGAGGTGAAGAGCTCGGCCTCGCGGAGATCGTTGGTGAAGATGGACGACGCCAGCCCTTGCGGCACGGCATTGTGCTGCGCGATCGCGTCGGCGAGCTCGCGATAACCCATGACATAGAGGATGGGCGCGAAGGTCTCGCGGCAGACGAGGGGTGTTTGCCGCGGCATTTCCGCGAGCGCTGGGCCCACGTAGTACGCGTCACGCCAGCCACCGATTTCGACGCGCTCGCCGCCGGTGACCATGCCGCGTTCGCCGCGTGCTTCCGCGAGGGCTGCCTGCATCCCATCGAAGGCGCGCTTGTCAATGAGCGGGCCGATCAGGGTCTCGGCATCGAGGGGATTGCCGATCGGCACCTGCGCGTAAGCCTCCTTCAGGCGCGGCACGAGGCGGTCGTAGATGCTCTCGGCGACGAAAAGGCGCCGCAAGCTGGTGCAGCGCTGGCCCGCGGTGCCGACGGCGGCGAAGAGGATGGCGCGGCTGGCGAGATCGAGGTCGGCCGAGGGGCAGACGATCATGCCGTTATTGCCGCCGAGCTCGAGCACGGCGCGGGCAAAGCGTTGGGCGAGCCGCGGCGCCACCGTGCGCCCCATGCGGGTCGATCCGGTGGCGCTGACCAGCGGCACGCGTGGATCGTCGACGAGCGCCTCGCCCACCTCCGGACCGCCGATCAGCACGCTCGAAAGCCCCTTCGGCGCCTCGGCGAGCCCGCTTGCCGCGCGATCGAGCAGCGCCTGGCACGCGAGCGCCGTGAGCGGCGTCTTCTCCGAGGGCTTCCACAGCAGCGTGTCGCCGCAAATGAGCGCGATGGCGGCGTTCCATGACCACACCGCGACCGGGAAATTGAAGGCGCTGATGACGCCGACGACGCCCAGCGGATGCCAGCTCTCCATCATCTTGTGCTGCGGCCGCTCGGTGGCGATGGTCAGACCGTAGAGCTGGCGCGAAAGGCCGACGGCGAAGTCGCAGATGTCGATCATCTCCTGCACTTCGCCCAAGCCTTCCTGGAGGATCTTGCCGGCCTCGATCGAGACGAGGCGGCCGAGCGCTTCCTTGTGCGCGCGCAGCGTCTCGCCAAAGCGACGCACCAGCTCGCCGCGCTTCGGCGCCGGCACGGTGCGCCAGGCGAGGAATGCCGCCTGCGCCTCGCCGACGGCGCGCGCGACATCGCCGCGCGACAGTGTCGGCACATGCGCGATCTCGGCGCCGTTGATCGGCGAGAGCACGGTGAGACCGCCGCGAGTGAAGGCGGCTTCCGCGACACCGAGGCTCCGCAGGAGATGCGCCGTATCGGCGCCATTGGGGGCGATCGAAGTGGATGCGGCTGTCATGGCATGAGCTCCCTCGCAGCGGCGTGGGCCGACGAACCCTAGCCGATTGGCCGAGTGTCCGCTATTTGGCGTCCGGCACCGTGCACGAAAAGGACCGGGTTTGCCAGGCCGCGAGCTTTGCTAAGCTCGACCAAGCGCCAAGGGAGGAAGGGGCATCCGATGAAGTTCGGCATCTTCTATGAACTGCAAATGCCGCGTCCGTGGCAGGCCGATGGCGAGCTGACGCTCTATCACAACGCACTCCAGCAGGTGGAGCTCGCCGATCGGCTCGGCTACGACTTCGCCTGGGAGGTGGAGCATCATTTTCTCGAGGAATATTCGCATTCACCTTCGCCGGAAATGTTCCTCGCCGCGGCAAGCCAGCGCACCAAGAACATCCGCCTCGCGCACGGCATCATGCAGCTCACGACGACGCATCCCGCGCGCTGCGCCGAGCGCATCGCCGTCCTCGACATCCTGAGCCGCGGGCGCGCCGAGTTCGGCACCGGCGAGAGCGCGAGCTCGACCGAATTGGAGCCCTTCGGCGTCGCCTTCGCGGAGAAGCGTGCGATCTGGGAAGAGGCGATCCGCGCCATTATCCCGATGTTCAAGCAGGGCGGCACCGAGCATCACGGCAAATATTTCCAAATGCCCCTCCGCAACGTCGTGCCGAAGCCCATCCAGAAGCCACATCCGCCGCTCTGGTGCGCGTGCTCGGCGCTGGAGACGATTGAGATGGCGGGCCAGCGCGGCATGGGCGCGCTCGCCTTCCAATTCCTCTCGGCCGATGCCGCCCATGCCTGGGTGCATGCCTACTACAATGCCTTCGTCAAGCGCCGCCAGGTGCTCGCCGATTATCAGCTCAACCCCAACATCGCCATCACCAGCTATTTCATGTGCGCGCCCACCGACGAGGAGGCGCGGCGGCGCGCCGACGGCATTCCCTTCTTTCAGTTCGCGCTTCGCTACTATGGGCAGAGCGCGACGCGCGAGCGGCCGCCGCCGGGGACGGTCAATCTCTGGGACGAGTACGAGAAGTGGAAGCGCGCCAATCCCGAGAATCTCTCGCGCGCGCTGTCTGGCGGGCTTATCGGCTCACCCGAGACGCTGCGCCGCAAGCTCCGGAAATTCGAGACCTCGCATGTCGATCAGGTGATCCTGCTCAATCAGGCCGGCAAGAACACGCATGAGCACATCTGCGAAAGCCTCGAGCTTTTCGCGCGCGAAGTGATGCCGGAGTTCCACGACCGCATCGCCGAGCAAGACGCGTGGAAGGCCGAGGTGCTCGCCGCCGAGATCGAGCTCGAGGAGATCGACACCGCGCCCTTCCGCGACCGCTACGGTCCGAACTCGGTGCAGCTTCCACCCAAGGCGGCGGCCTCGTGATGAGGGCGGCGAGCGCCATCATCGGCCTCGCGCTGCTGATGATGGCATCGCCGCTATCGGCGTCTGAGGCGGCGACGGACAGTGAGGCGCGGATCGGGCCGCTCGCTCCACCCGGCGCGCCGGCGAGCGCTTTTCCCAAGCCGGCGCGCCCGGTCGCGTCCATCGTCGCCGACCAATGGTCGACGGAGGAAGCACGCGATCGCGACGGCGAAGCGGCGGAGGTGATGCAGGTCCTCGACATCCATTCCGGCATGAGCGTCGCCGATGTCGGCGCCGGCGGCGGCTACTACACCGTACGCGTCGCCAAGAAAGTCGGCGCGAGCGGCCATGTGATCGCCGAGGACGTCGTGCGGGACTACCTCGAGGGTTTGCGCCAGCGGCTCGAGCGCGAGCATCTCGACAATGTCCGTCTCGATCTCGGCGAACCCCACGATCCGCGGCTCCCGCCGCGTTCGGTCGATCTCGTGCTCATGGTCCACATGTATCATGAGGTCGAGCAGCCCTATGGGCTCCTCTACAATCTGCTGCCGGCGCTGCGCCCGGGCGCGCGCGTCGCGGTCATCGATCTCGATCAAGCGACGGAGATCCATGGCACGCCGCGCAAGCTGCTGCTCTGCGAATTCCACGCCTTGGGATTTCGCCAGACGCATTGGGGCTGGCTGCGCGCCAAAAAGGAGTACCTCGCCGTGTTTGCGCCGCCGGCGCAACGGATCGCGCCGGAGCAGATCAAGGCGTGCACACCCTAAAGCAAGCGGCCTTAATTGGGATGACTATTGCCGCTCCGGCTGCGCGGCGGGGTCGTTGTAGTCCTTGACGGCGGTGCCGCGATAGAGGATGCGAGCGCTCCGCTCGGTGATGCGCTTGTGGAGCGCCAGGAAATCGGGATCGAGATCGCGTAGCGGCCGCGGCTCAAGCTCGAAATGGCCATAACGATCCTCGCCGCGCACCAAGCTCGCGCTGTCATCGCCCGCAATCTGGGCCACGTAGGTCGGCACATAGCGGATGGCGAAGCCGATGCGGCGATCGTCGGAGGCATTGGGCGGCGAGCCGTGGACCAGCCGTACGTGATGGAGCGACATCTCGCCCGGGCGCAGCGTGATGACGCGGCGCGCGGCGCTGTTTACCTCGACCATGACCTCTTGGCCGCGAGTAAGGAGATTGTGCTTGGCGAAGGTGTCGCGATGCGGGATCTGATCGAGCGTGTGGCTCTCCGGAATGTACTCCATCGCGCCGTTGGCCTCCGTGGCTTCCGTGAAGGCCACCCACGCCGTCACCACATCGGGCTTGTCGAGGCCCCAATATGTCGAGTCCTGATGCCACGAGACGAAGGCGGGATCGCGCGCCTCCTTGATGAAGAAGTTCGAGGACCAGCAAAGGAGATCGCTGCCGTAAAGATCCTCGATCGCATCGAGAATGATGTCGTGCCGGACGAGATCGGCGAGCCAGGTGAAGAGGAGATGCGCCTTGTGGCGGAGATCGCCCCTGAGCGGCCCGCCGGTCCGCGCCTCGAATTCCTCCAGCCGCGCCCTGAGCCGCACGGCGTCCGCCTCGGACATGACGCGGATCGGGAAGACGCAGCCCTCGCGCTCGAACCGCGCGATCTGCTCGGGGCTCAGGATTTTGGGCATGCGTCCCTCCACTCCTCGCTCAGTCCCAGCGCGTGGCATTCTTGGGGAACCCCGGACGTTGCGCGCGGACGACACAGAAGCGCTGCCCGGTCGGTGCTTCCATCACCACCCAGCGCTCGAGCCGGTTCACCACCTTGGCGCCAAGCTTCTGAAGCCGCGCCACTTCGGCCGAGATGTCGTCGGTCTCGATATCGATATGGACGCGGCTTTCGTGCTCGACGCGCTGGAGCTCGACGATCACCTCGTCGGGCGGCGTCGCCAGCATGCGGTAGTTGCCGCGGCTGTGCGGATGGCTCGGGTCGACCGGCCGCCCCAGCGCCTCGGCCCAGAAGCGCGCGGCGGCATCGATGTCGTCCGTCTTGCAGTCGATCAGCACGGCGCATAAGCGGGAATGATGCATCGCAGCGGCTCCCATCGAACCCGTCCGGCCGTCATCAGAGAAGTCCGCGCGTCCGGAGTCAACCCGACCGCCTCGGCTTTTAGCGGATGGAACGACCGCCCTTCCGAACCGTTTGTTGAGCGATGTCCGGCTCGCGTATCTTCCCGCTCTTCACGGCCTTGCCCGCACTGGCGCTCCTCACTGGCGGAATTGGAGTGACGCGTCCCGCGCTCGGGCAAGCGCGAGAGCGCGGAGTGGAGCGCCATGACGAGCGCCGTGGCCACGAGGTCCGCCGCGATCGGGATCGCGACCGCCGCTGGCACGGCCGCGACTACGGCTATGACGTCCCGAGCTATGGCTTCCCGCCGCCGCCTCTCGTCTATGCGCCGCCGCCGCCACCGCCTGGCATCAATTTCCTCTTCAGTTTCCGCTGACGCCGGCGTCGCGGCGATCCCCTCGTCTAGGAAATGCCGAGGAAATCCCGCTTGCCGAGCTCGACACCGCAATGGCGCAGGATGTCGTAGGCGGTGGTGGCGTGGAAATAGAAATTGGGGAAGACGAAGCTCGTGAGGTACTCGCGGCCGGTGAACTTGAGCTCGGTGTTGCCGGCCTTGAGCGTGATCGCGCGGTCGACGCCGGCGTCGATGGCGCGCGGATCGGCGCTCTTCACGAAATCGATGGTCTTGGCGATGCGCGCTTTCAGCTCGGCGAAGCTCGTCTCCGAGTCGGGATAGGCCGGCACCTCGAGCCCGGCGAGCCGCGCCGCCATGCCCTTCGCATGATCAGTCATGATCTGCACTTGGCGGGTGAGTGGAAACATGTCGGGCGCCAAGCGGAAATTGAGCAACACCGCGGGATCGATCTTGCGCGATTCGCAATGCTTCACCGCTTTGTCGAGAATGGCGGAGATGCTGGTGAGAATCTGGAGAACGGGCGGAACCGCGGCCTGGTGGAACGCGAAGGGCATGGTGTGCTTCCTTGCTGGGCTGTGCGATGCGATGACAATGGCGCACCGCGCGGGCAACGGCAAATACCGTCGGAGGAAAGAGAGATGAGCGTGCTCGACGACTATATGGTGGATCCCAAGCTGTCGCTCCTCGACAAGACGCGCATTCAGGCGCAGGTCCTGGTGCCCGTGCTGAGAGCGCTGCGCGCCGAGCTCGGCAAAGAGAAGGCGGATGCCATCGTCAAGAGAGCGTTGCGCCAATGGTCGAAAGACCTCTTCGCCGCCATCGGCAACAGCGTCGAGGGCAGCCCGCGCCGCAAATGGGCGGCGATGCACACCGCCATGGCCGACGTGACCGAGCGCGACGTTGCCGTGGAGATGCGCCGCAAGGACAAGGAAGCACTCGACTTCGACATCACGCGCTGCCGCTTCGCTGAGTTCTTCCGCGCGCTCGGCGAGCCCGAGCTGGGCGCGCTCCTCATCTGCGAGACCGATTACGACATCGCCGCCGCCGGCGCCGGCGAAGTGAGCTTCACGCGCGCGCAGACGCTGATGCAGGGCGCGCCCAGCTGCACCTTCCGCTACAAGTTCGCGCCGCGGTAGGACTGCATCATGAAGCAGAGGAAGAGCGCCGCGACGGAAGGAAAAGGTGGGGGCTCTCCCGCTCGGCTGATCGATGCGCGCATCAAGGCGCTCGGCGATTGGCGTGGCGAGATGCTCGCGCGCATTCGACGCCTCATCAAAGCGGCCGACCCCGCGGTGGTCGAGGAGTGGAAGTGGCGAGGCGTTCCGGTGTGGTCGCACGCCGGCATCATCTGCACCGGCGAGACCTACAAGGCGGTCGTGAAGATGACCTTCGCCAAGGGCGCTTCGTTGCCCGACCCGTCACGCCTCTTCAATGCGAGCCTCGACGGCAACACCAGGCGCGCCATCGATTTCCACGAGGGCGACGCGATCGATGAACCGGCGCTGAAGGCGCTCATCCGCGCCGCGGTCGCCCTCAACACGAACGGCTGACCTGCCTCACGGACCCGCGGGCCGGTCAAAAGCGCCGCCAGAAAAATTGGCTTCGTTTCGCAAATTTCATGTTCGGCGAACCTCGCCCGCCCATCGGGCGATCATCCCACCTCCGCGTCCCACGCAACTTGCGTACAAATGGTGCGCGATGCAGCTCGCTTCAAGACCAGGCGCGCAGCTCGCGGCGGACGCGGCCAATTCGTCGCGTTGTCATGTTTCGCTCGGCGGGACGAAGCAGCGGACCCGGCCGCCGACGATGCAAGCGATGGCATCGCCGAGCGGGTTCTTGCCGCGCAGGATGTTCTCCGGCGGCACGTCGAGCCATGGTGCGCCATTGCCCTCCTGTACCTGATAGCCGCGGGCCGTCGTCTGCCGCCACGCGTAGGGGCGCCGGCAGTCCGCCACCGAGCAGCAGATCTCGCCCTTGCTGTTCTGGAGCGATTGGAACCAGCGGCCGATCTCGCTGTTCGGGTCGGCACCCGCTGGCGGCGCCGCATGCGGCGCGCGCGTCACCAGCATTCCGGCGAGGCAGAGCCAGAGCCAGAGGCTTGCGTGCCGGACTACGCGCATCAGAAGGATCGACTCCCCGCCGCCGCCGGGCTTCAGGGTGCCGCTACTCCAGCGTGAAACCAACTTTCAGCGTGACCTGATACTGACGCACCTTGCCGTTCTCGATCGCGCCGCGCGCCTGGACGACTTCGAACCACCCGAGATGAACGCGTTCTGGTCGCGATCGGACTAGCGAGCGGGCTTATCCGGAGGCGATGAGGTCGAACCGGCGCCCACGGCGAAGTTCGATACCACGACAGTGGCGCGGCGATTCATTTGGCGGCCTTGCGCGGTGTCATTGCTCGCAGCCGGCGATCCAGTGCCACCCGCATGCGTTTCGATGCGACCCGCCTCGATGCCGCGCGAGACCAGCGCCTGTTTGACGGCGTCGGCGCGGTGCTCGGACAGCGCGGCATTGCTCGCTTGACTTCCCGTGCTGTCGGCATAGCCCTCGATGCGCACGCGCTGTTCGGGGTTCTGCTTCAGGAACTCGGCGAGCCGGTCAATCGTCGGCTTGGCTCCGGGCGTGATCGTGGCTTGGCCGGTCTCGAAGAACACATTCCCGGCCCCTGCGAGCGCGCGGGGCGTGCTGCGGAATTCCGCCGTGATCCGCTCCAGGGCCGCCATCTGATAGGCGATCTGCACCTGTTGATGCGCGAGATAGGCGCGATGCGTCACCTCCGCCTGACCGACGCCGCTCGCTTGCCCCTCATCGGCGCTCTTCAGATAGGCGGCCGCCTGCTGCAGATCGCCCGGTGCAGCGGCGGTGATGGCTGGATCCTTGGACGCTGCGTCGTAAGCAGCATGCGCCTGCTGCAGCTGGGCGTTCTCCGACGAGGTGGCACAGGCGGCGAGAAGCAGCGCCGCGAGCGAGATCGACACTGCTGGAAAAGCGACTTTCGCGACGGGCATGGTGAGTCTCCGTTGCACGGATATCTAGGTGGCGGACGCACAGCTCATTGGCGTGCCGGCGCGGTATTGCCTTGGAGCTGGCTCAAGGCGTTGCTCGCAGTGACGACTCGCGACCGGGCGCTTGCGAGCCGCGCGTCGATCTCCGCTTCTTCGGCGAAGCGTCGCGCGTCATCATACAAGCCGCTGTTGGCCGATTTCTGCGCCAGCGCCAACTTCTGCTGGGCTGTCGCGAGATTCCCGGGATCACGCTGTTGGGCGCCGTCGCGGATCGCGTTATCGATCGCCTGCTTGGCCAACGGCATCGCCGACGAAGACGCCGATTGCGGCGGCGTAGTACTGCACGCCGCCAGCAGAGCGAAAGCAGCAACTGCCACTGCGCCAGCTCGGCAGTGCATGCGGGGCGTATTGACTCTCATCGCACGCTCCCTCAGCTTGAGATTGAAGACGCAATGCTATCACACTGCCGTCGACTCGACCCATACGGTCTTTTCGCAAAGACGCGCAGGTTTCTGAAACGTGCAGTTGCATGCCTCGCCGCGCAAATTTTCTCATCCGCACGCGAGCGGCGTGATCGCCGTCACTGGGTCCTGATGGGTGATCGCAAGGGCAGTACTCGATCAGGATCAACGACCAATTCCGGGTGTGCTTCGTTTGGACGGCGGCTGGCCCGGCGGAGGTCGAGATCGTGGACTACCATTAGAGGAAGAGGACGCCACCATGATGAAAAAGCTCAAGCCGATGCATCCCGGCGAGGTTCTGCGCGAAGAGTTCCTGATCCCTCTCAAAATGTCCGCGGGCGCCCTTGCCAAAGCCTGCGGCCCGCCACGCACGCGCATCGAGCGGGTTGCCAACGAAGAAACCGGCATAACTGCCGATACCGCGCTTCGGCTCGCCAAGGCTCTGCGCACCACACCGCAGCTTTGGCTCAACCTGCAAAACGACTACGACATCGAGCGCGCCAAGCGCGACCTCGGCAAGGCACTCGACCGGATCGAGACCGTGAATAAGCCGGAGGCGGCGTGACGACGCCGTATAGCGTCGATCTATCGGGAATTAGCGACGAGGCGAAATTGTCGGGCGAGGCAGACCTTCGCGAAAAGCTGCGGAAGATCGAGGCGCTGTTCGCGGGCGCCGGCACGCACGGCGAGCGGATCGCCGCCGAGGCAGCGCTCGAACGGGTTCGCGCGCGACTTGCGGAATTGCGCCGCCGCGATCCGCCGATCGAGATGCAATTCTCGCTCGTCGACCAGTGGTCGCGTAGACTATTCCTAGCGCTTTGCCGGCGTTACGGGTTAGAGCCTTACCGGCTCTATCGGCAGCGGCTGACGACGGTCATGCTGCGCGCGCCCAAAGGTTTCGTCGAAGAGGTGTTGTGGCCGGAATTCCAGGAGCTGAACCAAGCACTGGTGCAATACCTCAACGAAGTGACGATCCGCGTCATCCGCGAAGAGGTCCACGGCGACACCAGCGAAGCCGCCGAAGTGACCCAGGCACTGCCGCGAGGCGGCGCGCCAGATTGATTTCCACTCCGACCCCAATCCACCTGGGAGAAAGGCCGGCGTCGTCCCGACCGCGCCGCGCGCGTGTTGCTGGCCGTCATCGCCAAAGAACCGCAAGTGGTCTTGCGCGCGCTCACTGTGCGATAGCTCCAACAGCGCAATTCAACTACGACCCGAATTTTTCCCCAATTTTCGCGCGGTTTACTTCCGGCAGCAGGGCGCTAGTTTGGCTCTTGCGAACAGGTTCAGAACGGGCGCCATGCTTAGTACTGACGGCTATATCTACCTGCGCATTGATGACCCGTTATGTGCGTGGAACACCTATCGCGGTGTGATCGCGTCGGCGAACGTGATCACGACGCAACCCGGCTGCTTGTCGGTTTGGGTCGCGGCAACGATTCGCCGGGACGCTCGATCGTCTCGCGTTATTCGAGAGTGCAATTTGGAAAAGGTCCGGCGGCAGCGCTATTCAGATAAGGTGTCCCGTAGTTGGGGCATCTACACTTGTATCGATAAAGAATCGGCCGATCGAGTGCAGTCATTGGGCGAGCCGCATATGACGACCGAAAACCGAGCAGAGATTAATTTGTCGGAAGCCCGGCGCACTAGCACCCACGATCTCAACTGGATCACGTATCACAGCGACGACATCGATTCAAGTTGGATGGATGCGTATTGGACGGGAGAAGAATGCCCCGGCCATGCTCCAATTTGGGAGAAGTTGGTGGACGGCCGCGTCATCGTGCTTGGCACCCAATTGCGCGAGAAGGCGTACTCGCTCGTTAAAGCACAGTTTCCTGAGTCGCTATGCCTCATGGAAATTGCGCGCATCGCCGCTTGGGTAGGCTCAGATGTCGGATCGATCGCCGCATTTATCATCGCGAAAGACGATAGCTTCGCTGTCGATTACTACTTGAACATGGAGGAAGCTAACGACCCAACATTCGTTAAGAAGGTCGCAGACTACATGCGATTACAACCTGTCAACCGCGAGGACATTGACCCGTTTATCTCCAAGGGAACGTTCGGCTCGACGCCAGATCTCCGCTGCTACTCACTACTGAAGCTCAAGGCCGAGCTTCCGTACCTTGCGGACTTACTCTGAACCTATGTTATCAGGCGCGCGAGCATCGCACGCCTTAAAGAGGTCTTGGCAAGGAAAATTAGGGTCGAAGTTGGTCGAAGTGCATTTCGTTACAAAATTCTAATTCCGTACGTCGACGCTATCTCACAAACGATGCTGGTCTATTGGGCTCTCGGTCGAGACCAGATGAAAACCGGCAATGTGAAGGCTAAGGTTCAGGCGTTCGTCCAAGCCGAACTCCAAATAGTCGCCGAAATCTGCTGCGCTGGTCACTCGGCTGCCAAGCACTGTCGATCGCACGAAATCGAATGTGCAAGGCTCGCCCTCGATGTTTTTGAGGCATTGCGGAGCACGCAGCGGCTCCGCCTCGCGCTGCATACCTGTTCCGAATTCCACCCGGGCGCCGGCAAATCGACAACCAAGACCGCCAGACAGCCACAAGGTCGTTCCGTTAGTTCCTGCGGCGAGATCCTCGACGACGTGACCGGCGAGCGAGGCATACATCTCGCCGAACGAAGATATCCACCCGCTGGGTCGGGCCAAGTAGCGTCCTTCCTGCGCCACCTCCTCATGCCCCTCAAAGTCGGAAACCACCGAGTAGACGAAGTCGAAAAATTCCGGCGGCGCAAGAAGGTCGTCAACCTTAAGGAGTGCCCTCCTCCGGAGAGCAATCAGGGCGCGCTCCAACATACGAAATACTGCCTCGCCGGAGAAGACGAGGTTGCGGCCCTTCAGCGGCGGGATCAGCGCGGTATTGTGCGAGGTGGCCCATGCCTCGCAACCTGCGGTAAACCCGGTTGGCGACACGATGAGACCAAGGTAGACGGTGCCCGCTGAGTACTCGTTCATCGTACGCACAACGGCCGCCCATTCCTGCACGTGCGCCGGTTCGGCACGCTTCGAGAACTCCTTGCAGCTGATGAGCAAGGTGACCTTCGGCTGATCGATCAGATCGGCGGCGATGACGTCTACTTCTTTGGCGGGCGGTCCCTTGAATGCGGCAACGGCAGGAAATAGAGCGCTCTCGATTTGGATTCGACGATTGTGCTCGATCTTTACGGGGGTGCCGAGCGCTCGGCGGGCGATCTCGAAGCATTGCTCTTCGAGCGGCGTCTTGAAGCTCATCGGAACACCTTCTCGCCTGAGGCAAGCATCATGCCAGGCTTTAGCTTCTCGGCCCTGACCTTCTTGAGCACATCCTTCTCGCGGACGACGAAGACCGCGTCCGCCGTAACGGAAAAGACCCTGGCGCCAATCTGCTTGCGGAGAATGCGCACCGGAAACCGCGGCCGCGATATCTGCGTGACCTTGCTAGCAATGAATTCGCCGCTTTCGGTCGGCCTCAGCTCGTAGAGCCGGAGATCCCCGACATAGACAATCAAGCCAATCTCGTCGTCCGCGAGCACTCTGCGCGGGTCGTGCCGCAGCTGCTCTACAAGATCGGCGACGCTGACTCGCCCACCATTCTCATCAACGAGAATATGCTGATCTCCCGGGGTGGCCAATCTACGCACCACGCGCCGAGATTCGGTGTCGAACCTTTGCGAGTATTGCCTCTCGCTCACTCGGCGACAGCCGGCTCGGATGTGGCTGGGCGCTTCCTTGCACCGGAAGCAGCGTAGGGTGGCCATTGGCGTCAGCGCCAATGACGTATCCGGGGTCTCCCTCTAGGACGAGCATGCGAATGCTCGCCTCGCACTTGGCGCAGATGACGCACTCGTCCTCGAATGGGGGCATGATCGTCACCACGCCTCCGCAGTTACATTCGAGCGCAAAGGGCTTCCCGGATGCCAGCGATGCACCGGCAACAAAGGTGTAAAAGTCAAACTTCTTCGGCACCGCCACGTCCGCCGAGCGTTGATATGGTGAGACATCGCGTAAAGAAAAAGGCCCGCCGGTTAGGGCGGACCTTCTTTCTTCGTGACAGAGAGGCCGGTTCAGACGAGAGCAGCCGTGCCCCTACGCCGTAAACCCGTGATCCCTCAGCGGCAGTGACCGGACGCGTTTCCCCGTCGCCGCGAAGATCGCGTTGCAGACGGCCGGCGCCACCGGCGGGAGGCCCACTTCGCCGACGCCGCCCCAGAAGCCGCCGCTCGGCACTTGCACCACTTCGATCGTCGGCATCGAGCGCAGGCGCAGCATCGGGTAGTCGTTGAAGTTCGACTGCTCGACGCGGCCGTTCTTGATCGTGATCTTGTCGTAGAAGGCGGCGGTGAGGCCGTAGACGATGGCGCCTTCGATCTGCGTCACCACCGTGTCGGGGTTGACGACATAGCCGCAATCGACGGCGCAGACGATGCGGTGCACCTTGATCTCGTTCTTGTCGGAGACGGAGACTTCCGCCACCTCGGCGACGAGGCTGCCGTAGCTGTCGTGATAGGCGATGCCGCGGAAGATGCCTTGCGGCAAGGGCGTGCCCCAATTCGCCTGTTTCGCCGCCGCCTCGAGCACGGCGAGATTCTTGGGGCTCTTGGCGAGGAGCTTGCGGCGGAACTCGAGGGGGTCTTGCCCCGTCGCGTGCGCCACCTCGTCGATGAAGCACTCCTTGAAGAAGCCGTTCTGCGAATTGTTGACCGAGCGCCAGAAGCCCACGGGAATGGGCGTGTTGCGCATGGCGTAGTCGACGAGGAGATTCTCGAAATGATAGGGCATCTCGCGGAGCCCTTCGCAGAATGTCTTGTCGACGCCGTCCTTCACCTCCTTGGGCCGCACCGCGATGAGGATCGACTGGCCCGAGACGCGCGTGCGCAATGCTGTGGGCGTGCCGTCCTTGTCGAGGCCCATGGTGAACTTCGCCATGCTGACGGGCCGGTAGTAATCGTGGCGCATATCCTCTTCGCGCGACCAGAGGAGCTTCACCGGCTTCCCCGCCGCCTTCGACAGGAAGACGGCTTGCTTCACGAAATCCTGGAAGGCGCCGCGCCGGCCGAAGCCGCCGCCCAGCATGGTGATGTGCACCTCGACCTTCTTGGGATCGACGCCCGCGGTCTCCGCCGCCGCGTTGAGCGTCGCGGTGGCACTCTGCGACGGCGCCCACACCTCGACCTTGTCGGCCGTCACATGGGCGGTGCAGTTCATCGGCTCCATGGTGGCATGCGCGAGGAAGGGCGCGGAATATTCCGCCTCCACCACCTTCGCCGCCTTGGGCATGGCGGCATCCACATCACCTTCCTTCTGCACCAGGCCCGCTTCCTTGGCGGCGAGGCCTTCCTTCAGCATCGCCGTGATGGCGGCCTCGTCGACGCCCGCGTTGGGACCTTCGTCCCAGGTGATGGGCATCGCATCGAGGGCGCGCTTGGCCTGCCAATAGCTGTCGGCGAGCACGGCCACGGCGTCGGGCATCGCCACCACTTGGCGCACGCCCGGCATCCCCTTCACCTTCGCCTCGTCGAAGCTCTTGAGCTTGCCGCCGAAGACCGGGCATTGGACGAGCGTCGCATAGAGCATGCCGGGAATGCGGACATCGATGCCGTAGACGGGCTTGCCCAGCACCTTGTCGGGAATGTCGAAGCGCGCCTGCGCCTTGCCGACGAGCTTCCAATCCTTGGGATCCTTGAGCTTCACCTCGGCGGCGGGCGGCGGCTTGAGCTTCGCCGCCGCCTCGGCGACATCGCCGAAAGCGACGCTGCGGCCCGAGGGCGTGTGCGTGATGACGCCGTTCTCGACCTTGAGCTCGCTCTTGGGCACGCCCAACTTCTGCGCCGCCGCTTCGAGCAGCATCTCGCGCGCGCTGGCGCCGGCGCGGCGCAGATATTCCTGCGATTCGCGGATGGCGCGGCTGCCGCCGGTCGACATGTTGCCGAAGGAGTTGTCAAGATTCTCGGTGGCCGACGCGTATTCGCCCTTCACCTTGGAAAAGTCGCAATCGAGCTCCTCGCAGACGAGCATGGGGAGCGCGGTGAAGCTTCCCTGCCCCATCTCGGAGCGGGCGACGCGGACGATGACGGTGCCGTCGGGCCGGATGATGATCCAATTGTTGAGCTGCGCGCCGATGGGTCCTTCGGCATCGCCGGCGGCGCCGGCGCTTTTGGCAAAGCCGAATCCCAGCATCAGCCCGCCGCCCACGGCCGCGGAACTCACCAGGAAAAAGCGGCGGGAGAGCGCGGTGGTCGCGATATCGGTCATGGTGCCCTCCCTCACGCCTTCGTCGCGGCGACGTGGATCGCCTGGCGGATCCGCGTATAGGTGCCGCAGCGGCAGATGTTGGTGATGGCCTTGTCGATATCGGCGTCGGTTGGCTTGGGCTTCTCCTTCAAGAGCACGGCTGCCGCCATGATCATGCCGATCTGGCAATAGCCGCATTGCGGCACCTCCACCTCGAGCCAAGCCTTCTGGATGGGATGGCTGCCGTCCGGCGAGAGGCCCTCGATGGTGACGATCTTCTGGCCCTCGACCGAGGCGGCGCTCACCGAGCAGGAACGCACCGCGTCGCCCTCGATGTGCACGGTGCAGGCGCCGCATTGGGCGATGCCGCAGCCGTACTTCGTGCCGGTCAAGCCCAGCGTGTCGCGCAGCACCCAGAGGAGCGGCGTGTCGCCGTCGACATCGACCTGCTGCTCTCGGCCATTGACGTTGAGGCGCACCATCGGGTCCCCTCCCTCTCGCGGCGTTGCTTGGTTATTGCCCAGTCTACCGCCGGGGACGCCGGGTTTGAATGGGGCAATGGACCGGGGCGCCTCCCCCTCCGGGCGAGGCAAAAAAAGAGCCCCAGCCGGGGAGCTGGGGCGCCAAGTCGAGGGAATGGAAACGCCCGATGAATGGGACGATCCGAACCCTACCCTAACGGCGATGAGATGGAGGGGCCTGTGCGCTGCGTCACGGGCCGGACTCAGTGGGCGGCCGGCGCCTCGCTTTCGGCGATGTGGCGCAAGCGGTCGGCGTCGGCGATGACGATGACGCCGGCGGCGATGCGGATGACGCCCTGGCGCTGCCATTCGCCGAGGCATTTGTTGACGCTCTCGCGCGTCCCGCCGATCATCGCGCCGAGTTCGCGCTGCGAGAGGCGCACATGGAGCCCCACCTCGCCGGTGGCGGAGATGCGCCGGCCGGCGACGCGCAGCAGGGTCTTGGCGAGCCGGTTCGGCAGCTCGAGGAAGAGCAGATCCTCCACCTGAATGGTGGTGCGGCGGAGCCGCTCGCAGACGACTTCGAGAAGCTTCAGGCAGATCTCGGGCCGCTGCTGCAAGAGCGGCACCACATCGCGCCGCTCCAGCATCGCCACCTCGCAGACGGTGAGCGCGATGGCGTCAGCGTTGCGGTCCTTGCCGTCGAGCAAGGTGAGCTCGCCGAAGACCTCGCCGGGATGGACGATGTTGAGCACGATCTCCTTGCCGTCGGCCGAGGGCGCGCTGATGCGCACCTCGCCCGAGATCACCGCCATCATGCCGTGGCCCGGCGAGCCTTTGAGAAAGATAACCTCGCCCGCGGCGAAGCGGCGGAGATGGGCGTGCACGGAAAGACGCTGCCGCTCCTCGGCGGCGAGCGGGCGAAAGAGCGCGCAGCCCTCGAGCACGCGCCGTGCATCTTCGACGCCGCTCGCGCGGCTCATCGCGGCTCCGACCCCGCCGAGCGCGCTGTGAGCGGGCTCACACCCAGCGGCCGCCGCCCGGGCTTATGTTTTTCCCATAGACGGGGAAAAGCCATGGACAGCTCCATCAATCCCGACCTCATCGCCTTCGCCTCGGACCTCGCGCTTGCGGTCAATGTCATGGGCGCCGTCATCTTCGCCGTGGTGATCCGGCACCTGTGGCTCGCGACAGAGGTCAAACCCCAAGCGCCCCGCGCAGCCCATGCCAGCGGGCCGGCAGGCACCGCCCATCCCTGCCCCGCACTATAGGCGAACCCGGAACCGCGTCGACTGACCGTTTTGGGGCAGGGGAGCCAAGACGACATAATTCTATCAAGAGCGGAACGCCGCTCTTGCCGCGACGGGGTCCGGCAAGGGCGCGATGCGCCGCACGATCTCGATGAGCCGCTCCTCCTCGCGCTCGAAGCTGAGCGCCTCGCCGGCGCGCCGCGACGCCTCGGCCTGCCGCCGGCATTCGGCCGGGTCGCCCGCAAGCCGGCCGATGGCGGCGGCGATGGCCGGCGGTGATTTGGCGTCCGCGGGGATTCCCGCGCCGTAGGGCTCGAGGAGCCGCCTGATCTGCGGCAACGGCGAATAGACGAGCGGCAGCCCCGCCGCGATCGCCTGAAAGAGGCCGTTCGGGAGAGCATTCTCGTAGTTGGGTGTGTACGAATAATAGTGCGTCAGTGCCGCATCGGCCCCTTCGATCAGGGGAACCACTTCACTGGCCGGCATCGCGCCCAGCGCATGCACGCGCCCTGTCAGGCCAAGCCGCGCGATGCTCTCGTCGAACTCGTAACCGCCGCCGACGAACGCGAGATGCACCCGTGGCGGCAGAGACGCGAGCGCTTCGAGCGCTTCCTCCACCGCCATGCCAGGCTTGTAATGTCCGACTGAGACGACGAGGAACGCGTCCTTATCGAGCCCGCTTGCCTCACGCAGCGTGCGCGGCGACTTGCCATCGAGCCTGAGGTCGTGGCAGTTGCGGATGACATCCGGTCGTCGGCCGTAGTGCGCTTCGACAAGTGCGGCGATACCATCGCTCACGACGAGCACCGCGGCAGCGCCCCGGATGCAGTGCCGCTCGATCCACCGCTGAAAGGGTCGAATCCATTGTCGCTGCGCCGGCAACGCGTCGACTCGTGGGTCGAGATCAGCGTAAAAGTCATGAGCGTCGTAGACGTAGCGTCCGCCAAAGAGCGCCGTCCAGAGACGGACGAGCGGGAAATATTCGTAGGAATGCAAGTGGAACAACGTCGCGCGCCGCATATTGATCAGCGGGCGCAGGCCATAATTGAGCAAATAGTAGGCGAGATAAGCGAGGAAGATGATGAAAGCGAACGGACCGTCGCGGCGATTCCGCAGCCCGCGGTGGCCGATGCCGCGAAGCAGTTGCGGCTCGCCCCGCCGCACCGCGCGAACGCGAATCGGCCATCCGTCCCATTCCTTCGCGCTGGCGAGCCCTTCGATCACCCGCGAGTCGAAGCCGGCGCGAGCATAGGCCATCGCCGCCTTCAACGCCCGGCTGTCGCGCGAGAGCGGCGCCGGCGTCAGCGACAGGACGCGCGGCGGATCAGATTGCGACATCGAAGACGCGCGCCCAGAGCCCGAAGCTCACGGTGCGCCAGATCATGAAGTCGAAGGGCCGCGTGCCGGCCAGCATCTCGCGGGCAACCCGGCGCAGCCCATCGGCGGCGAAGAAGGCGGGCGCCCGCGAAATCGCCGCCTCGATGCCGTCGAGCACATAGGTGCGGAGCGGGCCCTTGAACCAGCGCTCTTCCGGCGTGGCGAAGCCCAGCTTGTCGGAACGCCTTCGCACCGCTTCCGGCAGGTGACCGTGCATGCCGCGGCGGAGCACGGCCTTCGTCTCGGCGCCATTCATTTTGTGGTGATCGCCCAGCGCCAGCGAGAATTCGACGAGGCGATGATCGAGGAAGGGAACGCGCGCCTCGATGCCGTGGGCCATGCTGTTGCGGTCTTCGTAGTGAAGCAGCATCGGCAAGCTCGTCGTCTTGAGCTGCGCGCGGCAGGCTTCGCCGAGGCCGTTCATCGGACCGAAGCCGTCGCGCGCAAGTGCGGCTTGAAGCGGTCTCGTTCCGCCGCCCGCCTCGATGAGTGCGCGGCCAAGCCACACACTCATTTCTCGGCCGCGAACGGCGCCGACGAGCGGCGTGCGCCATGGGGGCGGCAGGAGTGCCAACAGGATTGACCTTGCTTCGCCGCGCAGCGGCGCGCGATGACGGCGCAAGCGACCGCGCAGCGTCTCAGCGATGCCGCGCCAGTCGCCGGCGGCGGCGAGCTGGCGGTAATATGTGGCGAAGCCGGCGTGATAGCCGGCTAGTTGCTCGTCCGCGCCCTGTCCATCGAGCATGACGGTGATGCGTTCGGCGGCGGCGCGCTCGAACACGCACCACTGCGCGAAGATGCTGGTGCTGCCGAAGGGCTCGTCCTGATGACGGGCGATCGCCTCGACCTCGGCGATCAGCCGCTCTGGCTGCGGCATGACGCGCGAGGAGTGAACGCCGGTCTTCGCGACCACCGCATCGATGAAGCGGCTTTCGTCGACCTCCGCCTCGGCGAAGCAGGCGCTGACGGTGTGGAAGGCATTGCGCGCCCGCTGCCGCCGCAGCTCTTCGACGGCAAGCGAGACGATGCTCGAGCTGTCGAGCCCGCCCGAGAGGCACGAGCCGACGGTGACGTCGGCGCGCAAATGAAGGCGGACAGCATCCGCGAGCAGGTGCGCAAAGCCCTCCGCGGCTACGTCTTCGCGAAATTCTCGGGTGTTCGCCGGCGGCAGCTCGTACCAGCGGCGCACGGGAAGAGCGCCGTCGGCCCGCCATCGCGGGAGCTCCACGCTGACGCACTCGCCGCCGCGAAGCTGGCGAACCCCGGCGAAGAGCGTTTCGTCGGTGTGATCGAAAAGAGCGCCGGCGAGGAAATCATAGGCGCGCGCCGCATTGACCCGCGCGGTGAACTCCGGAAGCGCGCGGAACTGCTTGATCTCCGAGGCGAACGCCAACTGGCCGGCGCTCTGCCAGAGATAGAGTGGCTTGATGCCGAAGCGGTCGCGCGCGGCGAAGAGGGTTTCGGCGTCGCGATCGTAGATGACGAAGGCGAACATGCCGATGAACCGCTCGAGCGAGCCCGCTCCCCATTGCGCATAAGCGGCGAGAATGACCTCGGTGTCGGTTTCCGTGCGGAATGGGTGGCCGAGCGCCTCGAGCTCACGCCGGAGCTCGAGGTAGTTGTAGATCTCGCCGTTGTGGACGATCCAGCGCCGGCCGCCGCTCCACGCCATCGGCTGAATGCCCGCCATCGAGGTGTCGATGATGGCGAGCCGGCGATGGGCGAGGACGACGGGGCCGGCGGTGGACGCAAGCTTCTGCCAGCCACGGCCGTCGGGACCGCGATGGGCGACGAGATCGATCGCCGCGTCGGGCGGCACCGACCCGACGGATGCCCAAATACCGCACATGTCAACGGCGCGTGACCGGCAGCACCGCCCTACGAGGCGGCGCCGAGGGCGCACATGAAATAGCGGTGCTGCGCCACGCAGCGTTCGATGGTCGCACGCTCGCGCTTCATCCAATCGATGGCCCGCATCAAGCCATCGCGCAACGGTGTCTCCGCGACGAAGCCCAGACTGTCGCGCGATTTCGTGGGATCGCCGAAGCGCTTGCCCGAGCGATCCCAATCCCGCGCGGGCGTGAGGGCGATCGGCGTGGGGTTGCCGGTAAGCTCGTTCACCAGCTCCGCCAGTTCGCGGATCGTCGTCTCGCGTCCGGAGGCGAGATTATAGACCTCGCCCGGCTCGCCGTTCGCCGCGCAGGCGATGAGGCCGCGACAGATGTCCTCGACATAGATGAAATCGCGGCTGGCGATGCCGCCGTTCTCGACCGGCAGCGCTTCGCGATTGAGCGCCTTCCAGATGAAGGTGGGCGTGACGTTGCGCCAGACGGTCGCCGGCGTGCCGCGCCATTGCCCGGCGCCGAGGATTTCGCCCGGACCATACACGTTCTGAAAGCGAGCTTTCACGACGGGAAAGCGATAGCGCGAGAAATAGAAATTGGCGTAAAGCTCGCCCACGAGCTTCGAGATGGAATAGGGGCTGTCGTGAAAGAGCGATACCGGCGCATCTTCGGCGGTTGCCTGTGCGCTCGAGAAGGTCTTCTCCGCGACGGCGCAACCGGCGCCGGCATACACCACCTTCTTCAACGTCGCGGAATCCTTGGTCCAATCGAAGAGCTTGAGCGTGGTGAGCGTATTGTTCGCGTGATCCGCCAGGGGATTGGCGATCGAGGACTGATTGCCGTGATAGCAGGCGAGGTGCCAGATGCGGTCGAGATCGCGCGGCAGACGCTGCAGGATCGCATCATCTGCGATCGAGCCGAGGACGAAGCGCACGCGCGCATCATCGGGTACGTTGGTGATGTCGGCCGAGAGCAGATTGTCGACGATCCAGAGCTCGGCGACATCGCCGCGCAGCAGCATCCGGCAGAGATTGCCGCCGACGAATCCGGCACCGCCGACGACCAGCACCTTCTCCCGCGTAAAGGCGTCGCTCATCGCCGCCCTTCCTCAATCGCGGATGCGGCAAGATGACTATAGATGTCGCTCACGCCATGGCGCTCGTACCATTCGAGCTGCCGGCGCATGGTTTCTTCGAATCCGTACTGTGCCCGCCACCCGAAGGCGCGCTCGGTCGCGCTCGGATCGAGCACCACCGCCGGCACATCGTCGCCGCCCGGCGGCACCACTGGCACGTCGTCGGCGAGTTTTATGTCGAGGAAACGCCGCACCGCCTCGAATACCTCTTTCATGGCATGGCCCTCGCCGGTCGATACGTTGAAGACACCGGTGGGCGCCTCCTCGGCGAGCGCACGGTCGACCAGCGCGAGGAAGTCCGCCATGTCGAGGAAATCGCGGACGGTGTCGCTGGCGAAGCATTTCTGTCTCGCCTTGAGGCGCTTGTAGAAGGTGGGAACGGGGCCGATCGCAAGACGAGGTCCGGTGACGTTGGCGATGCGCAGCGATGTGACGGGCACGCCGGAAAGCAAGAGATACTGTTCGCCCGCGGCTTTCGAGATGCCATAGCTGGTGAAGGGTGCGAGCGGATGGTCGACGGGAATCGGTACTTGCCGCGGCCGGCCATAGCAGAGCGCAGTCTGGAAATTGATGAGGCGGCGCACCCGGCATCGCGCCGCGGCGCGGGCAACATGGATCGCGCCCGCGACGTTCGTGGCGCAATCCTCAGCCCAGTTCGAGGGATCCTTATAGGAAGCGGCACTATGCACCACGTGCGTGGGACGGAACTCATCGAAGCAGCGGTCGACGAGGGCCGCGTTGGTGATGGACCCTTCGACGACCCGCAACCGTGGAACGGGCGGGAGCGCGGCGCGCTTGCCGGTGGCGAAATTGTCGAGGACGAGGAGATCGTGCTCGGCCCCCTGCCAGTGCTCGATCAGATTCGAGCCGAGGCAGCCGGCACCGCCGGTGATGAGAATGCGCACGCGCTATGTCCGCTCGGCGTGTTTCAGATGCGTATAGCCGCCGGCGACACCGAAGGCGCGATAGTATTGGACGGCGGCATCGACGATGGCCGGAAGCGGCGTGAAGTCGATCGCACCGAAATCCGCCACCGTGCGGGAGGGGTCGAGTAGGATCGATGCCGCATCATCGGGGCCAAGATCGCGCATCTCAGGCTCGGGATATCGCTGCAAACCCAAGGCCCGCACCACCGCGTCGTAGAGCTCGATGATGGCGACGTCGCCCCCCGACGAGAAGTGATAAGCGCCCTTCCCGGTGCCGTCGATCGCGCGCAGCACGGTTCGCGCCAGGTCCTTCACGAAGACGAAGTCGCGGCGCGAGCGCGTGACGAAGCAGCGTTTCCCCTGGGTCAATCGCTCATAGAAGATCGGCAGCGGGCCGCTGACATTCCGCGGCCCGATCACATTGGCGAGGCGAAAGGAGACGTAGTCGAGGCCGGAGATCTCGATGTAATCCTCGGCAGCGGTCTTGGAGATGGCGTAACTCGAATTGGCCGGCAGCTTCGGATGATCGAGGCGAACCGGGTTCTGCCGCGGCTTCACGCCGTAGCACAACGCCGTCTGGAAGTAGATGAAGCGGGAGACCTTCTGGGCGAGCGCGGCGCGCACGATATTGGCGCCACCCACCACGTTCGTCAGCGCGTCGTTGTACCAGTCCGCGGGATCCTTGTAGGAGGCGGCGGCATGGACGATCGCTTCCGGACGGAAACCGGCGACGAGCGTATCGACCCGCGCCTTGTCGGCGATGGTATCGATGACCACGCGGAGCTTCGGATGCTCGCCCAAATGCTCCCGCCGGCCGGTGGCAAGATTGTCGATAACGAGAACCTCGTCGCCGCGCGCCAGCAGCAGCTCCGCGACATGCGAGCCGACCTGCCCCAACCCGCCGGTAACCAAAATCTTCACGGGTTCTCTCCCTTTCCTCAGCTGGGCCGGTAGTGAAGCTCCGCCGCGCGGTCGTGGAATTGCCGCTGCCAGAGCTCAAGGCTCAAGAACGCCCAGAGATTTCGGCTGAAGACGCTGCCCGTGTTGACGAGCGGCGTGAGATCGAAGCCTTTGGCGAGATAAGGCCGCTGCCGGGCGCGTCCCGAGGACAGCAGATCCATGACGAATTCGCGCGCGGGCCCCTTTTGCCTGAGCCACAAGGCGAGCGGGACCGGGAATCCCATCTTGTCCTTGCGCTCGCGGATTGCACGCGGCAGACGATCGGCGAAGGTCCGCCGGAGCAAGCGCTTGAGCTCGCCGCCAGCGAATTTCACGTTGGCCGGCACTGTCGCCGCGAACTCGACGACGGCGTCGTCCAAGAACGGGACTCGCGACTCGATGCCATGCGCCATGCTCATGCGATCTTCGACCTGGAGCAGCGCCGGCAACAGCGTCTTGAAGTCGAAATGCGTCATGCTGTCGAAATAGGATTCCTTGCCGACGTTCTGACCCCAGAAGACCGCTTTGAACGACTGCATGGTCGTGTCGCGGTCGAACATGCCCCAGTCGACCGCCTCGCGGAACGTATTGGAGCGGTTGATGAGGCGGAAATAGCGCTCGTCCGGCGGACCGAACAAGCCTTCCGACCAGAATTCCTGGATGAGCGGCTTGTAGTCGCGCAAGGTTTGCAGGTTGGGGATGATCGATTCGTAGGTGACGACGAAGTTGCCGCTGTGGATCGTGCCTTCGAGCGCGCCTTTGATGCATTGCTCCCAGTAGGCGATGAGGTAGCGCGCATAGCCGCCGAAGACTTCGTCGCCGCCCTGGCCGCCGAGCACCACCTTGACGCCGTTCTCGCGCACGAGACGCGACACGAGGTATTGCGGAAAGGATCCGGGCCCGGCCACGGGCTCGTCGAGATGGTAGATCACCTGCCCGATGTGATCGACGAAGTCCCGCTCGACGATGTCGGCGATATGGAGATCCATCTGCTGCTCGGCGGCGAGCGCTTGCGCGTATGGCGACTCGTCGAACCCCGGATCGGCACCGAACCGGCCGTGGAAGAGTTGGAACCTCCCGTTCCGGCGCTCCGCGCGCGCCAAGACGGCGATCAACGATGAATCGAGGCCGCCACTCGCATAGCTCGCGACTTCGACGTCGCTGCGCAAATGCATGTCCACGGATTGGCGCAACACGGTATCAAGGCGATCGATGAAGTATTTTTCCGTGTGTTCCCAGTCGAGCCGGTACTGCACCTCCCAATAACGCTTGGGCGCGACCTCGAGAGCGTCGCCGACATAGGCCCAATGCGCCGGTGGAAATTGCCGCACGCCGCTGAAGAGGGTGCGGCCGTCGAGGCAGAACTGGAAGCTGAAGTAATCGTGCAGCCCGGCCGGATCGATGGCGATCTCGGGAAGAAACGGCACCAGGGTCTTCATCTCCGAAGCAAAGATGAAGCGGCCGTGCGACACGATGTAGTGGAGCGGCTTGATGCCGAAGCGGTCGCGCGCGACAAAGAACTCGCCGCGCGCCGCGTCCCACAGCACGAAGGCGAACATGCCGCGCAGCCGTCGGACGCAATCGGCGCCCCAGCGCTCGTAAGCGCGCAAGATCACCTCTGTGTCCGAGGCCGTCTTGAACTGCGCCGGACCGAGCTCCTCGCGCAGCTCGAGATAATTATAGATCTCGCCATTGTAGACGATGACATTGCCGCTCTCGGACGTCATCGGCTGATCGCCGGTCGAGAGATCGATGATGGCGAGGCGGCGATGGGCAAAGCCGACGCGGCCATCGGGGCTCAACCACACGCCCTCGCCATCGGGTCCGCGATGGCGCTGCACCTCATTCATGAAGCGGAGGGCCCGCTCCGCTTCAGCGGTGGCGCGTCCCGAGGGCGCAAGGTAACCGGCGATTCCGCACATGTCAGTGTTCCCGCAAGCTCCCCGGCGCTGACGACAGAACGAGTTCGTCCGACGGCTCCTGCGCCCGCGGCTCCGCGCCGCGGTAGAGCCGGTGCAGCGTCGGTGCGAAGCGCTGCCAGTTGAACTGCTTCTGCGCGAAGCGGCGTGCATTTTCTTTGCCGCGGCGAAGGAATTCGGGATCATCCACGATCCGCTGGACCGCCGCGGCGAAGGTCGTGAGGTCCTCCGACCTGTACCACAAGCCGGCCTCCGCTTCGTTCAACACTGATCTCACGTAAGGTAAGTCATTGGTCATCACGAGGAGCCCGGCATGAAGATACTGCGAGAGCTTGTTGGGGCAAGCGAGCCGCTCGTTGAGCGCGGCGGGCTTGTAGGGAATGATGCCGACATCCGCCTGGGCGGCGGCACCGACGAGCTCATCCTCGCCGACCGGCTCGAGAAAATAAACGCTGTGACCGAGGAGACCCAGCTTTGTCGTGAGCGCTTCCGCCTCCTGCCGCCAGGCGTTGTCGGGTCCCCGCAAGAACAACGCGGCCTTGCGATGATCGACGTGGGCAAAGCCCTCGATCATCTCGCGGATGCCGCGCTCCGCGGCGAACCGGCCTTGGAAGAGAAACTTGACTCGCCCCGGCGCAAGGGCGTCGAGCGGGGAAACGGTGGTCGTGCCCACCTCGCGCTCGACCCACGGTTCGGCATTGGGCACCGAATGGACGCACGGCAAGGCGTACACTTTCCGCATCGCTTCCGCGAGCAGCGGGTTCACGGTCACCACCGCGTCGGCCTGTACGATGAGCCGCTTTTCGATCGCGGTGAAGAAGGCGATGTCGAGCGGCCGGCAGAGCGAGTCGCTCACCGGAAAGAATTCATGAGCGTCGAAGACGACGCGGGTTCCATAATGCCGCCTGGCGAGAACACCAACCAGCAGCGTGTCGAGATCGTTGCAGTGGACGACGTCGGGTTTCTCGGGCATCGAGCGAATATAGGACCAGAATGACACCGTCGCGGGCGCGAACTGGAAGCGGAGATTGCCGACAATATAGAAAATGCGCCGCAGGTTTTCCGGGATGAGCCGGGTGGCGCGGCCGTCGCCGAGCAGGAGCCGCAGGAACAAGAGAATCGCTTTCGCCAGGGCGAAAATCGGCAGCACAACTGCGCCGGCAACGACCAGCGCCGCCTTCTCGATCGGAGAGACAACCGAGGCGAACCAGCGGAAATAGGAAATCGGCGATCGCGGGGCATATGGCAATCGAACGATGCGATACGGTGAAGGCTCCGTTGGTGGCGGCATGGTGCCGTCGCTCGATGCAAATCCGAGGACGGTGACGTCGAACTCGCGGGAGGCCGAGCCGGCCTCCCAGGCGATGCGCGGATCGACGCTCGGCGGATGGGCGCAGATCATCAGCACGCGCGGGCGTGGAGCGCTCACGTTTGGGCGGCACGAAAGGCGGCGAAGGATCGCCATGCCGCGGCGAGGCTTGCCGGATCGAAGACACGCGGCCGCGTCGACGACGCCAGCGCCCGGTATCGCGCCTCGACGCGTGCCCCCTCCTCGTCGAGGTTGCCGATCTCTTTCACGACACTGCGCGCGCTTCCGGCGATCCTCGCGCAGAGCGCGTCGTCCCGCAGCAGACGAAGGATGCCGGCAGCGATATCGCTGGGCGTCGCTTCGACGAAATAGGCGCTCGTCTCGTGCCCGACCACTTCCTGATAGCGCTCGAGCCGGCTCAGCACGTTCGGCGTTTCGCATGCCATCGCTTCGAGCAGGGTCTGCGGCAACCCGTCGGAGAAAGGAACGGCGACCGCGAGCTCGGCAAGGCTGTAGTATTGCGGCATGTCGGCGTGGAGCACATTGCCGCAAAAGCGCACGCGATCGCCGAGCCCGAGCGAGGCAATGCGCGCGGCGATGGTCGCCTTGTATTCGGCATCGGCGGCATATTCCGTCACAAGAAGAAGCGCCTTTGGACACGCCGCCAGCACGAGCGGCATTGCCTCGACGATGAGATGTACGCGGTAGAGGGGCTGCAGGATCTTGGGGCTTAGAACGACTCTGTCGTCGAGTGCGAGAGCAAGACGGGAGCGAAGATCGCCGGGATCGACGCGACGGAACTGGGCAAGCGAGACACCCCAGACGATCCGCTCCGTCTTCGCGGCAAAGCCGCCGAGCCGATCGAGGACCGCGGTCAAGTGGTGGGATTTCGACGTGATGTAATCGGCGGTGCGCAGGAGATGAAGCGTGAGCCACTTCCCCATCCGCGTGGGGCTGCCCTGCTCGTCGAAGAGCACGTCGCCGCCCATCACGGTGACGACGAGCGGACGGCAACCGGCCAAACCGGCGATCCAGCCATAGAAGCTATAGGCATAGTGGACATGGACGATGTCCGGACGGCAGCGACGGAGGAGGAGAAGAAAAGCGGCCGCGCGACTGAGATAATCGCCGCCAATCCAGCGGAAGCACCATGCGAAGCCATGCAGCAAGAGCACGATCGCGCGCGGATGATCCGCTCCCGGCACCAACTGCGTGACGCCATCGATGGGTTGTGTGCTTTTTGCCTCCGTGATGAGGAAGACGCGGTGGCCGCGTGCCGCAAACCATCGCACGCGCGTCGCGACATGCGTGCTGGCCGCCGCGCCCACCGCACAGATCGTGAGCGGCCGCGCGGGTCGCTCACGCGGCGTATTGCCGGCGTCCATCGACGAACGCTTGATGCCAGAGCTCGAGCATCAGGAGGGAGAAGATCTTGTTCGACGCGTCGACCTTGCCGCTGAAATGGCTGTCGAACAGCGCGGTGACCTCTCTCGGCCGGAAGATGCCGCGGCGCGCGATCGCGCCTTCACTCAGCGAGTCGCGCACGAATTCCCTAAGCTCGCCCCGCATCCACAGCTTCAAGGGCACATTGAAGCCCTGTTTTCGCCGGTAAAGAATCTCGCGGGGAAGATGCGGTTCCATCGCTTTCTTGACGAGGCGCTTGCCCTCGCTGCCCTCGAGCTTATGCCGGCCGGGAACGGTGAAGGCCCACTCGACAAGCTGGTGGTCGAGAAACGGGACCCGCGCCTCGAGCCCATGCGCCATCGTCATGCGGTCGACCTTGGTGAGCATCTCGCTGACCAGCGTCGTCTTGACGTCGGTGTAGAGCTTGCGCGCCAGCTGCTCCGGCGACCGAGCGCCGTTGAAGCAGCGTTCGACGATATTGCCGTCCCATGCCCGCGCGACGTCGTTCGCAACCGAGCCATCGAGCAGATCGTCGAGCTCGCCGCCGGAGAAGTTGCAGAAGGTGTTGATATACCGCCGGCTCTCGCTGCCCATCGTCTCGAAGTGACGGCGCCAGGCGGATGGAATGAGCCGCTGCAGCGGCTGCGAGCGAACGAGCCGTGCTACGCGGCCGCAGATGCTCTGAAGCAGCGGCGGCGGCTCAGCAAAATCGACATGACGCCAGACATAGCCGGCGAAAACCTCGTCGCCGCCGTCGCCGCTCAGCACCACCTTCACATGCCGCCGCGCGAGGCCGGCGATGAAATAAAGCGCGAAGGATGACGAGACCGCAAACGGCTCGTCCGCGTGCCAGGCGATTTTTGGGAGCGCTTCGACAAGCGCGGGCGCCAAGTTGAATTCATGATGACGCGCGCCGCAATGCGTCGCGACCATGGCGGCGTAGCGGCTCTCGTCGAACTCCTCGAGCCCGGGAAAGGTGATCGAGAACGTCTCGACGGGATCGCGGACGAGCGGCGCGGCAACCGCGACGATCGAGCTCGAATCGACGCCGCCGCTCAAGAAGGCGCCGACGGGCACATCGGCGACCAGGTGCGAGGCCACCGCCCGCTCGAACCGGCGCTCGAACTCGTGGGAGGCGGCATCGAAGGTCATCGCCGCATCGGGCGCGATCGCGATCTCCCAATAGGAGCGGTCGACGACGCCCGCGGGCGTCACCTCGAGATAGTGCCCCGGCAGCAGCTTCTTGATGCCGGCGAAGATGCAGAGCGGGTCGGGGATGCTGAGGAGGTGGAGAAAGTCGCCGAGTGCCGCCAGATCGATCGTGTTGGGCGCCGCCGGATTGCCCAGCAAGGCCTTCATCTCCGAGGCAAAGGCGAGGTGGCGCTCGTCGGCAAAATAGAAGAGCGGCTTTATCCCGAGGCGATCGCGCGCGAGCAGCAGCAGGTTCCGCCGGCTGTCCCAGATGGCGAGGGCGAACATGCCGTCGATTTCCCGCAGGAACGCCGCGCCGCGCGCCTCGTAGAGGCGGAGGATCACCTCCGTATCGGAATGCGAACGGAACCGCACGCCCTGGGCGCGAAGCTTCGCGGCAAGTGCCGCATAGTTGTAGCATTCGCCGTTGTAGGTGATCCAAACCGAGCCGTCGTCATTCGGCATGGGTTGCCGGCCGGCATCGCTCAAATCGATGATCGACAGCCGGCGGTGCGCCAGCCCCACGTTTCTCAGCATCATCGCGCCGCTGTCGTCCGGCCCGCGATGGGCAACGAGCCCCGCCATGCGGTCGAGCACGCGCCCGTCCGGACGCGCGGCCAGGTCGAATTCGAAGATGCCGGCGATCCCACACATTCGCTTGCTCGTTTGAGCGCGATCGATGCTTATGATGGCGACGTGTCGGTGCGGCTACCACGACGCCGCAGATCACGCACCCGCTGTGGCAGAACCGCTGCGAGAGCGAGCTTCGCCAAAAAGCCCGGTCGCGCGAGATCGGCCCACAGCTGATTGTACCTGTTCACGAGCTCCCGATGTTGCCCCAGCAGCGCGTGGTGCTGAAAATGAAGGGGATGCCGGGGCAGCGGCGTCGGCACCTCGACGACGGGCACCCCGGCCGCTTCAAATGCACCAGCCGCCTGCCACGACGGCGCGGCCTCCGACGCGGCGCTCGCGCGAAAGCCCTTCTCGGTTCGCCGGCGATCGATCGCATTCTCCACCTGCCGTACGAACTGGCGATAACCGAAAGCACCGGAGCCGATCAGGTGCGCATAAGCGCGCTCCGCCATCTCCTCGAGACCGTCGATATCATCGAGCCGGTTCAACACCTGATCGACGTTGGAAAAATCCTTTTTGAGCTCGATATAGTGGTCCCCCGGCGATATCGCGTTCGAGTACCGGCCGGTGAAGAGAATGAGCGGCGTCTTGAGCGCCGCCGCTTCGAAGATCCGCGGCGAGATCTGGCCCATGTCGATCGAGCGGTCCTGCGCCTCGGTGTAGGGGCGAAACTCGTCATACCCGACGGGGCGGCCGAGCTCGCGCGACATGGTTTCATAACGCGCTTCGATGGTACCGTCGTCATCGAAGATGTTCGAGCCGCTTTCAGTACCGAGCATCGCGCGGCACGATTCCACGAACTCGTACCAGTGATTGCCGTAGATGCGCTTCTCTTCCGCCACCTCGATGTCGTGGCGAACGGCGCGCGCGACGCAAATCTCACGCATGCGCCGCCCGATCTCGTATTTTTCGAAGGCAAGGCGCCCGTAGCGGCTGCCGATGTCGCGGCCGCGATAGCCGATGACGACCGGGCGGTCCCGCAACGGACGTCGCGGGCGCTCCTGCTCGGCCAGGATGTCCGGGACATAGCCGGTCAAGACCGTGACGAACTCCGTCCGCGAAAATATTGCACGCGGATAGATTTGCTCGATATGCGCCGGGGGCACGCAGGTGAAGACGATATCGAACCCGATATCGGCGAGCTCCCTGCGTAGCGCGCCGGTGCGAAAGTATTCGTCCTGCACGGCAGCCGCCTTCACGCCGCGATAGGCCCGGAGTCGATCGAGATAGTCGCGGCTGATCAACTCGGGCTCCGAGAGGCGCACGCAATAGCTTTGCAGCACCGCGTCGAATTGCGCGAGATCGCAGGCAATCTTTGCGCCGTGCGTGACATGGAGATAGCTGACCTGATAGCGCGAGAAGCGCTGGAAGCTTCTCAAATACTCGTCCGTTGTGGCGACGATGTTGGCCGCATTCGAATAAGTCACCAAAAGCTTCCCGCTCAGCATGAGAGCATCACTCGATCGTCGAGCCGGCGTGCCGCCGTTAGATGGCGGAAAGAAGCTGCTCGACGCGGCGATCATAGGTGTGCTCGGCGAGAACATACTCGTAGGTCTCGTCGACCATGCGCTGGCGATAACTCTCGTCGCGAAAGCGTTCGACCGCTTCGCCAATGTTGGAGAGATCGCGCTTCACCGCGATGTAGTGACGATCGGCATCGAGAATGCCGTTGTAATGACCTTCGACCAGGATCTGACAGGCCTTCGCGCCGATCGACTCGAAATGCCGCGATGAGATGCTCTTGCCGGAAATTCCGCGCGGCTGGTCCGCGTAGAATTTCCTGAACACTTCGGTAAAGGTGGCGCCTCGGTTTTCGTGCAGGTTATAGGCACGCGCGCGCTCCAAGAGCTTCCCCCTGTCGTTCAGGTAGTACGTCCCCGACTCGGCACCGACGATGCCTTTGCACCGGTTCAGAAAGCGATTCCAATCCTCGCGATCGAGGCGTTCTCGCCCGATGTCGCAAGCGAGACCGACCGATGCGCCATGATGCTCAAACCACTCGATAAGGTCGGTGCGCTCGCGGTCACCGACGAACGGCCAATAGATATCGCCGCGAAAGCCGATATCGATCTCGCGTTGACCTTCACCGATCGGATAGTAGTGACGCGGGTTGAGCGCGTGCGGCATCTCTAAAATCCGGCTCCGGCCGCAGTCCCCATAGAGAAAAGTGGCGGCCTCCAAAGGCAATTGGCTGCAGACGAAATCCGGTTCGGTCGCGCGGATGAAAGCAAGCTTCTGGTCCAAGAGGTCATATTCGTTGCCGATGAACATGATCAGCTTGCCGCGGCGGCGATCGAAACAGGGCGCGGCGCGCGACAGAAGCGTCATGTCGTCGCCTGCTGCCGCGTGCGAGATCACGAGCAGGTCATAGCGGCGAATCCGCCATAGGCAGCGGCCGAAATGGACGAGATCGTTAACGTTGCAGACTTCGACAGCGAGCCGTGGCGAGGCGAGAAACGCCTCGCGCCAATCGCCGATATAGGAAAGCTTAGCGTAGACGTCGCGAAGTTCGGCGAAAGCTTTCCTGACCGTCGCGGAATGGCGCAGGATCCTCGGTGGCTTGTCGCCGTCGCCATACCCGAGCAATCCGCGCAGAATGGTGTCGACGCCAACAATCGCCCTGCCGAAACCATTTGCGTGCAGAAAAAGCGTGGAAAGCCTTTCTTTCATCGGCCAGTAAGTACTCGGACAGCGGATCCTGTGCCTATCTCTCAATGAAGCATTATCTATCGTGGACACGTGCTCGTCGGCTCTCGGCGACCGCGCACTCAGTTTTTTTCGGCGCGCGTATAGCAGCCGGTCGAGAAACGGTGGCCGAGTCATGGCATCATAACATCTAGCGCCCGGCCATATGGAGGGCGGTGGAGTGGCCTTTGAGCTTGGCATATTCGCTAGCTCTAGCGCGCGACACACGAGAACTATTTCGCAAACCTGATTCAAAACGCTACGTCATTCGCGCCAGCACGTTGCTCATGGCTAACCCACGGGCTTGATACCGCGCCACTCTCGAATGCGATTCCAAACCTTCTCGCGACGCTGCTCCGGCATCCATCCTAGCGCGACACGAAGGAACAACCATCGGGCGATCTGCAGCGCCTGATATTTCATCTGCAGCGCCTGGTATTTCAAACCGCGATACAGCTTTAAACCATCTATTTTTCGCGCACTGCGGAAGCCAAAATTGGTGTAGGGTCGTCGGCGCGCCAGCATCTCTGGACGAATGAGCGCATCGATGGCGTCATCGACCTGGGCGACGGCGCTGGCGTAGGAATAGCGGGCGTCGAGCGCGACCTCCCGGTAGGCTCGTTCGGTGATCTTTGCTATCTGCTCGGGGTCACGCAATACGGCAACGACGTCCGCCATGTTCGAATGATCCTTCTTAAGCGGGACGTAGTGATGCCAAGGCTTGAGAATGCCGGAATACTCACCCTCGTAGAGAATCATCAAGGTCCGGAGCGCCGCCGCCTCGAAGCACCGCGGCGAAATCTGATTCAAACGTATCTTGCCTTCATGCGCCCCCAAGTATAACCGTTCGAGTGTTTCGTAGCTCACATCGGGCTCGCGCCGGAGATGATCCGTCACTTGTCGCTCGATCTCGCCGGTAAAATCGAAGACGCTGGCGCCACTCTCGACGCCGAGCATGGCCTTGCACCGAGAGATGAAATTGATCCACTCCTCCCCATAAATGCGATCTTCCTCGCGGCATGAAATATCCGTTACCAAGCCGTAACGCGGGGCCTCAGCCGCCACATGTTCGCCAATCATCGACTTTTCCTGGCTTAGCCGTCCGAGATGGGCGGGTAGCCGACGGCCGCGATACCCGATATCGATCGGGCGGTCCGCCGGCACTGGCACTGCACGAAGAGCCAGGGTCGGTGGCACGTACCCGGTTAGCACGTTCACTCTGACCGGGCGGGGCAAGGCCTGCGGTGAATAGACCTTGTCGATCTCGGGTTCAGGGACACAGGTGAACAGCAGATCGATGCCAAGGTCCCGAATTGCGGCAACCGTTCGATTTATGAACCGATATTCGTCTTGAATGAACATAGCCTTGAGACCAGAAAACGCGCGCAACCGTGCTCGAGCTGAGTGCGACAGATAATGGTCCATGCAGGCGATCAGTGTGTAATGGATGACGACGCCGTCAAATCGCGAAAGGTCAATACGAGGTGGTAGGTCGCCATACATGCTAAGCCGACGAAAGTGGTGGCGCGAGAACGTGCTGAACGAATCTATGTGATCACGAACAGTGCTCGCTGTCTGCCTGTGGAAATCCGTCAGCAGCAGCAACTCGAGTCGCCGTCCCCCGTTCTCGGCAGACGATAGCGCGACCAGTCCGTAGTCGGGTTGGTTGCTGGATCGAGGGCGGCTGGCGTGGCTCATTCGGAGGCGGCTTCGTTCACGCGACTTTCGAAACAATGCTACTTCAGCGCAAGGCGCCAACGGCAGTGACATCCTTGAGGGGAGCACAGATCGGGTCTCATTTGCCGAGTTGACGGGGTAGCTATCTATGGGCGCGAGCCGTTCAGCATTCGCCATCGGATCACTTTGCGAGATTCGAGCGCCCGGCACGCGCCAGTAAGTCGTCATAGGTCCGCACAGTACGCTCCGCTCGACCGATGGCGCAGCGCTCCACGCGCTGCCGCGGTGCCATTGATACCGGCACCCACCACTCCGGATGCGTTAGGACCTGGAGCCGGCGATGCTCCGCCGTGCTGATAACGTCCCCGATCGGCTTGAACCGCCAATAGCCGTTCGAATCAGAGACATAACCATAGTGCGTACGATAGGTGCGGCCGTAGGCATTTGCCATGCCTCCAATAAAATCGTCGTCCAGGTCGAGCAAATTGCTCCAGTCGGGGTTGTGATAGCTGAAGGCAGCAATCTTGCAGCTGAGAAACCGTTCAAGCAAATCCTGCTCGACGCGTAATGCTCGTTCGAGACGTCGGATGTCCCAACAGCGCTCCGCATAAGCCTCCGCATCGAAGTGCAGGCCGATTGCGTGCCCTTTCGCAAGAATGCTGCGCGCCAAAGCGAGAATCTCTGGCTCGAGAAGGTTGTAGAATGACGAGTGTGGATTTAGAAAATACGTCGCGGCGACGCCTTCCTCCTCCTCAACAGCCGCCAAACCAGCTGCTCGGTGTACGGACATATCAACGTCGTGCCGCCAAAGCACGTGTCGCTCTTCCGAGCTATGCTCATAACCGAAGAAGGCATACCCGGCGCGCTTCGCGCTACGGATGAGCTCGCGATAACTTTCGGTGGTGAACTCGGCCCAGCGCTGATCCGCGACCGCAGGGGGAATGCTCTTGTCGATGCGAAACGTCCATCCGTGCATATCAAGAGTAAGATTGTCGTGGACGCCGCCGTCGAACGCACGCATCCGGCGCTCGAACTCCTCGCGTGAGATTGTTGGGTGGACGCGACACATCGCACGAAACAGCGCACGCGTCGTTTTGCGCGGCCCCCACTGCATGCCGGCCAGTGCCGCGGGGCCCATCTCGGACAACAGGTTCTCGTTGTTCCGCAACAGCAGTACGAACATTGCGGCGTTCGCCTGTTCGAGTAGCTTGACGGGCGTTGTTCCCGGCGCGACCTCAAACCATTCGACGTCGAGGATCGGTCCATCATCGACTGTGTCCGTCATTCGATGGAGCGTCGCGCCATAGCGGCCTACGCCGTCATAGATGGCGAAATGGTGGGGGTCGCGCCCAGGATATTGAGGCGAGCCGGCATGGAAATTGTAGGAACGCCCCGCCGTTCGCTGCAGCAGGTCAGCAGGAACGATGACGCCGCTGCCATAGGAAACGAGAATTTCGGACGGACCGAGGTCTGCCGCCTCCAAAGCAGGGAGATCGCGCAGTACAGTGACTTCAGCTTTGCCGGCGAATGTCCGGACCACGTCAGCGAGCGCCTCGCCCTCAAGGGGCGTCAACAGCAGGATCTTGCCGATCATGGTGTGCTTCCGGTCGCCTCCGCTGGATCGAGGCCCTCGGCGGCACCGTGACCTTGCATGAGGTAATCGATGACGGAAAGCCCGGGCAGGAACCGAGCGAGGTCGCCGTAGGGATGCGGCTCAAACCGTTGATGGATCAACTCGATGTCATGTCGGTCAAATACGTCGTCCTCCTGGTATTCGTCGGCACCGCCTCCGGCCAGGTAGGCGTTGGCGCCAACGGCGACCACCAAGGCCGCCAGCAACTCCGTGGATTTGCCTTGAACATCGGTCTCCGATTGACGGTGGAAGCGGCAGCGAGCGCCCATGTGGTTGCTGATCGAGCGAATGGCGTTGATGTTGAAATCCGCGAGGTTGTCACTCGCAAACAGCAGCAGTGGCTCGATCAGCGCCATGGTCGGCGCAAAGCCGGGAGCGCGATGATAGTTCATTTCTAATGTTCTCAGGAGCTTGCGCCGCCAAGGCTGCCGATCGTCGATGCGAACCGTGTGAATGAGCTGCGTGCCAGTCTCGCGCCGCACCGGACAACCGAACCATGCGGCTTTGCCCTGCACCCGAATTGCCACCCGATTGGTCCAACAGCCCATTCCGCTGCCGCTCTTGTTGAACGCGACATCGTCGAGAAAAACAAAAACATCGGCCCGCTGAATCTTGTTGAAGTAGCCGAGCCACGGAAAGAAATTCGGCTGATGGATGGCGCAGACGACGTTCCGGCTCGTGGTCATGATACCTAGAGCCGAGCGTCGAAATGCGGATCGAGCCGGCGAAAGAAGACAAGCCCGAAACCAAAGGTCGCCAGCGCTACGACGACGAGATAGACGAGACTTCCCGCCGCGGGGACGCGGCCCTCCAGTAGAGGCAACCGGTAACCCTCTGTAAGGACATAGAACGGGTTCCAGACCACTACGGATCGGACTTGCTGCGGAAATGCCGTCACCGGATAAAAAATCGGCGATGCGAAAAGCGCGAGAAAGAGGATGTTCGGCAGGACCAACGCAGTGTCCCGGACGAACACGTTCAAGCCTGCAAGGAAGAGACCGAGGCCGGCAACGATGACGAGCTGCAACACCAGTATCACAGGAATTACGAGCCAACTGGCAGAAGGCGCGGTTCCTGATGCGGCAAGCAGGCTGAGGACGAAGACCAGTGACACTCCCAGCGGCACTAGGCCCATGAGCGTGCCAACGATAGGCAACAATTCATGCTTGAACGCTAGGTTCTTCACCAACCCCCGATTGGCCACCACCGAGCCGGTGCTAGTCGACAAGCTCTCTGTAAGTGCAAGCCACGGCCCATAGCCGCTGACCAGCCAAATGACATAGGAGAGGCTGGTTTCCGCCCCAGGAAGCTTCGCCTTGAATACGTAGCCGAACACGAAGGTGAACATTCCTAACATAAGTAGAGGGTTGGCAATCGCCCAAAATATCCCGAGGGTCGATCCTAGAAATCGGTCGCGCAGCGCGATCTCAAACAAACTAAGCACCATGCGCAAATCGCGGCGGCTGTAGTTGATTGCACGCATCACGAATCGACCGGAGTTGCGGCACGCGCGTCGACGATGAGAGGCTGGAAGATCATTGGCCGTCCGCCCACTTGACCCTCCTCATCGCGGACTTCGAATGCCGTTGAGCAAACAGCGACGGCCTCATCCGCGTCGAACAGTGTGACATCAAGACGATAGAGGCTCTCGCCAAGCGACAACTTGCCTAGGCGAAGCGCGACGCGGAAGTCACAGCGCAGGCGCCCGGCATCGAGCCGGTCGGGAAGGTCCTCTCGCCAGACGAGCACGCCGTCGATGCGAGTGATCGATGCGCGCAGATTGGGCTGCCGCAGCGTGCGCGTCCCTCGCCCCCGCACGTCAATGATCGTTTCTTCCAACGGCAGCAGAACCGCACCGCCACCTTCTCTGCCAGGTTGGCTGAGACTGAGCCGGAGCAACTCGCCGCGAGTTCTGTCGCCCCCTGTACTCGCGGTGCCGCCGAATTTGCTCCTAAGTACGATCTCATCGGCTTCCGTAACTGCCCGCTGATATGCGGCCGCGACTTTCTTCGGCTCGCCGTCCATCAGGATCTTGCCGGAATCCATCCAGATGCAGCGCGAGCACAGCTCGACCAGACTCGACAGGCCATGAGAGACCAGGATCACGATACGCCCCGCCGCCGAGAGCGCTTTCATCCGCTGTCCGGCCTTGGCAGCGAAACGAGCATCACCAACCGACAGAGCTTCATCAATAATCAGGATTTCAGCTTCGATGAACGCAATCATGGAGAACGCCAAACGCGCTTTCATGCCCGAGGAATATGTGTGGACTGGCCGGTCAATAAACTCGCCTAGCTCACTAAACGCAATGATCCGCTCGATGGTCCGGCCGATCTCGTCACGCGAGAAGTTCTGCACGGCACCGTCGAGATAGATGTTCTCGCGCCCTGTCGCCTCATCGCGCAGTACCGTCCCAAGGGTCATGATCGCGTGCACTTTGCCCCGGACGTCGATGCGGCCCGCGCTCGGCGGCGTCAATCCCGCGATCAGATTCAGCAGCGTCGACTTGCCCGCGCCGTTCCGCCCGATAATTCCCAGCCGCTCACCGTCCTGGAGTGAGAACGAGACCCCATCCACCGCACGGATCTCGCGCTGCCCCACGGGGGGCGACAAGCCAAACAGCGCCTGCCGCAAGCTGGCCCCGCCGCGGCCGTCAGAGGATACGGGGAAGACCTTGGCTACACGATCGACGACAATGCGAGAGCTCACGCAGCGAGAAACTCCCAATCGACCGGCAGACGCACCTGCCCTTCGCTCGTGCGCCCGCTGACGCGAACTTCGACTCCCTCGCCGTTGAGCCACGAGCGGCTGTCGAGCACGCGACGCGTCGGTTCCTGCTGGCTCGGCTCGACGGTCAGGAACAGATTCAAGATGTAGCTGCCGGGCACCAGAGGCAGCGCAGGGATCGCGAGATCGACGCTGTAGAATCCCGGATCGCTGCCGATCGCGTGCGCGTCCCGCGACATGAACATGATCTCCCATCCGGTGCCGATGGACAGCCGCTCGATGCTGAGACGCAGACTCACCGGATGAGGCCGGATGATCCGCACGGGGATGGTTAGGTGCGCTTTCTCGCCGCTGCACCACTGAACGCTGCGGGGGAGCTTCGTTTCCTCGAACTGGGCTCCCGCTCTATCTTGGACCATCGTCGCCGAATCAGCGAGATACTTGCGCACCGCGGCATCGGACGGCCCGGTGAAGACCAGGCAACCATGATCGAGGATGTGCGCGGTGCGGCACAACCGGACGACTGCCGACCAATCGTGCGTCACGAGTAATCCGGAAGCGCCAGCAGCCACGCGATCTCGGATTCGCGCCCAGCACTTGGCCTGGAAGTGATGGTCGCCGACGGCAAGAATCTCGTCGATGAGGTAGACGTCGTAGGCCCGCGCCGACGCGACAGCAAAAAACAGCCGCGCTGCCATGCCAGAGGAATAGGTCAGCACGCCGTCATCAAACCGCTCGTCGAGTTCAGAGAATTCTTGAACCTCGTTAACGAGGCGGCGAAGCTCGCCTCCCGTTGCGCCATTTAGCGCCAGGAAGCGCCTTGCATACTCGCGACCGGTAATGTCCGGACTGCTGGCCATACCGAGCTCGTAAAGACCGGAGACAACACCGGCAATCTCCACCGATCCCTGATCGGGCTCATAAATGCCACCGACCGTCCTGAGTAACGTCGATTTCCCCGCTCCATTGCGGCCGAGCACGCCCACGAATTCGCCTTTTGGCACCTCGAGAGAGATCTCGCGGAGTGCCCGGAACTGCGTGCCGGCACCTGGACCCCGTCCGAGGATCACACGCCAAACCCCACCGACATCGGCAAGATCGAAGCTCTTGCTCACGCCAGTGCAGCGTATGGCGATCAATTCCGCCGTCATGGGCAGCTCAGTCTGCGCGTCTCTTCACGGACCCGCGTGCTTCACGTCGGGAATGTGAAAGCGATAGCCGTCCGCAACCGATGACCCGCGATCCTCCCAGACCTCCGGCCATAGGCTCCAGACGTCGCAAGTCCGGCAGCATTCATATGCATCCCAGTTGCCTTCAAGATGCGCACGACGCATCTCGCCGAGCTTGGCCCAGGCCTCCCCCCACGTCATGTCGCGGGCGCTGCCGAGATAAGCCACCGAGTGGATTTCCTCCTCGGGGAGATAATCGGGCACGGCGGCAATGCACGGCGCGTAGCGGCCATCATGCTGCAGCTTGAAGTGCATGAAGATCGAATTGCAGGGCGAGCGTTTGGCGCGCCCCTGCTGCTTCGGCGCCGTGAATCCGGCGGCCTCGAGATTCTGCTGCAGCCCCCAGGTGTCGCCGCCCCAATTTCCCACCGGCCGGAAGAGAACGTCGTCGACCTTGCCGACCCACTGCGCGCGAAACGCCTCGAACTTGTCCTTGAACTGGTCGAAGCCCATGATGTGCGTCGTGATCCTCATGCCGGACCCGCGCCGGTTTCGCATCTCGACGATGCGCTCGAGGTTCTGCCACACGCGGTCGAAATGATCGATTTGCATCATGCGCTTGTAGGAGTCGCGGTCGGGCGCGTCGAAGCTGTAGGAATAGTGATCCAGCCCGGCATCGATCAGTCCGGCGATCACCTCTTCGCGGAAGAGCGAGCCGTTCGTCGCCATCGCCACCTTCAGCTCGGGGCGGACCTCCTTCAGCAGGCGTACCGCCGGCACCAGGTTCGGCGCCGCTAGCGTCTCGGAATAGGAGGAAATATTGAGCAGCATACCTTCTTCCGGCATTTCCCCGGCGACCTTGCGCAGCAGGTCGAGATCGAGCCAAGCCGCCTTCTTTGGCTTCTTCACCGACTGCGGACAGAAGAGGCAGGAATGGTTGCAGGGCGCCGCGCCGAGATTGATCGAGAAATTCGACGGCAGCGCGCCGTTGGAAAAGACGGCCTGCGCATAGGCGCGTTTCGGATCCACCGGGGCGGGCGCAGGCGCCACCGCCGCCGAGGTGTCGCCGCGACCAAGCAGGCGAAGGATGGGTAGCGGGAGGTGCCGGCCGATCGACGAACGCAGCTGCGCCACGCCGGGCGGCCAGCGGCGTGAGGACGGACCGGATCCGTTCTGCCGAGCATCGGTCATCGTTCGATATGCTTCCACATACGCCTTGGACTCTCGCTTGCTAGTACTGCGCGACGATGAAGAAATGCGTGCCGTCGGCTTCCGTGGCGCGCCGCGACGTCGCCGCCGCAGTAAACACCATCGTCGCCCAGCTCGCCAGCCGCCTCAATCGCACGAAACGCCAGCACAGCGCCTGCAGCTTGTCGGCAAAGTACAATCGGGGCATATAGACTTGAAAATTCATCATGTCGTAGAGGGCCAGCTGGCGTCGCGAGAAGATCGGCGAAACCCGAATGTCGCGGAATCCCACCTCGCCCAGCCGGGTCTTCCATTCCGCCGCCTCCATATAGTGGAGGTGTATACTATAAAGATCCCGCTCGTCGGCAAACCGCTCCGCCGCCGCGGTCATCCCCAGCGTCGCCCGCAGGCGATATCCGACCAGGCTGCGGCGATAGTTCGGCGCAGGTGTCGAGAAGATCAGCCGGCCGCCCGGCCGCAACAGTCGTCGTGCCTCGCGTAGCGCCGCAGCGAGGTTGGCGACATGCTCGAGAACGCAAATGCTGATGGCAAAGTCGAAGGAGGCATCGGGCAGATCGATCTCGGCCAAATCCGCGGTCGTGAACCCCGAATACCCGTTGCCCTTCGCCAATTCGGCAGCCGCAGCGTTGAGGTCAACGCCATGCAGCGCGCCGCTTCCGGAATTGGCCGCAAGGATGCCGCCGACGATCCCGCTGCCGCAACCGAGATCGATGCCGCGCCCGGAGAATTCACAATCGAGATAGGCCTGAAGCTCGATCTTCTTGTGCAGCGCCATCTCCGGCACGTAGTAGTAAGCCTCGGCGAGGGCGCGATCCACCGCGTCGGGGTGCAGGCGCCGCACGCTCTTCAGCACTAGCGCAGCCAGGGCGAGCACGAGCACTTGGACGACGCCGAGAGCCTGAGCGAGATGGCGATAGGGTGCCCGACGTGAGACGGCGATAGCGTCTTGAAGCTTCGCATGCATCAGCACCGCGCTCGGCGCACGGTCTGCGGCGGAGCCGACTGTGTCAGCCGGGTGCAGCAACTGCATCGCCCACGCGGCCGTGGCGGGGCTCAGACCAGGTCGTGCTCGTCATCGCTCTTGTCCGGACGCCACAGCCGGACGCACACCTTCTCGCCATTCACATAGAAATAAGCGGGATAACGCTCCGCATCCGCCGCCCGAATCTGGTCATAGAGCATCGCCAACGGCTGGCGGGGATCGAGCTCGGAATGCTCCGGACGGCGATCCGGGAACCGCGTCACTTCGGTAGTATCCTGCGCCCTCGCCACCACCACGCCATTGCGCGCGAACAGAGAGAGCGCCTCGACCACGACGGGCGGCTCGAATTCCAATGTCTTGCGAGCTAGGCTCCGCCCGGTCTCGTAGGGCGACAGCGGAAACATCCGCTGCAGCAGGACCGGACCGGTATCGACCCCCTCATCCACCAGGTGCACAGTGACGCCGCTCTCGCGCTCGCCGCAGGCGATGACCCAATTCAGAGTTCGCGCGCCCGCATATTTCGGAAGCAAAGTGCCATGCACGTTGAGGCAGGCGCCGACCGCTGACAGGAAGCGCGCCGGAAAGATCAGCCCGAAGCCCACGGACAGGCAGACCGCGCCGCGCAGCTCGCCGACCGGACCTTCGAGATCGCGCCGGCCGACGATGCGCACCGGAATGCGGCGCGCCTCGGCCCGTTGCACGGTGGGCGCCACTTTGGGCCAGCGCGCCGGATCGGTGACGTAGAGCGCGGCGACCTCGTGTCCGGCGTCCAACACCGCGTCGAAGACGCGCTCGCGGGGTCCGCTGGTGAAGTAGAAAAGCCTCACGGCAGGTGGCTTAGCTGCGGCTGCGCCTCGGCCAACGCCGCGAAGGGCAGGACGTAGAACCACGGATAGGATCGGGTGAGTTCGGCCCGGGAAACCGCGAGGAGCGCTTCGCGCTTCAATGTCGTGTGATACTCGTAGCGCACTTCCTCCGCGGCCCACTTGCGTTTGAAGCGATAGACGCCGGTCTGCGTCGGCCACGTGCCGCCCCAATTCCAAAGGCGACAACCGCGGCGCGCCGCGTCGCACATCGCGCGGTAGAGGATCGCCGACATCGGTTGTTGCTCGCGGTGGGTCGCCAGCGTCACCGGCGTGAAATATTCGACGAAACTCTTGTAATAGAAGATGAGCAAGGCCGCGACCGGCTCGCCATCGATACGCGCGACGTAGATGTCGTGATCAAGGCCGGCGCGGAAGAGCGCGGGAAAGACGGCAAAGAAGCCTGCCGGCTTCGCCCTCCCGCCGATCTCCGCCATGTTCGCACGGTGGCAGGCCTCGAGGAAATCGATGGCATCCGGCTCGACGGCGACATGCACCCCCGAAGATTCGGCCTTGCGCAGATTGCGCCGCGCCGATCCGTCGATGCGTGCGGCGAGCCTGTCGCCAAATCCGGCATCGCCGTCGAGACGCGTGAACTGCCCGATCCGCCAGTCCGTGAAAGTGCTTTTCGAAGGCTCGGCGCCAGGCGCGTCGGCAGCGAAGGGGCTGTCGATCACCGTCGCCGCGGCGATCTCGGGATCATCGAGGAGGCGTGCGAATTCCGCCCAAAGTCTCGCGGCCGCCGCGGCATCTTCGGCAACAACGCCGCCATAGCTGCCGAAAAACGGCAGCGAGTTGATCACCGCGCCCATCGACCCGTCGCAGCGCATCAGCGGCAGCACGCCGACGATGCGTCCTCTCCGACGCGCGACGAGATAGTCGGCACGGCATGGCAGCAGGCGCAGCAATAGTTCCCGATAGCGCGCCGAATGATAGAGTGTCGCTTC
The DNA here is from genome assembly GCA_035945115.1 of Allostellaceae bacterium. GTDB lineage: Bacteria > Pseudomonadota > Alphaproteobacteria > ATCC43930 > CGMCC-115725 > DAHUYF01. The sequence continues at coordinate 33,746 of DASZAN010000061.1, read as the reverse complement.
GGCGCGGGACTGGAGGAACGCGTCGTAGGCATCGGTGTCGCCGGCATCGAGAAGCGTCACGTTCACCATGTCGGTCGCTCAGTTCGCGCGCTCGCCGCGCAGGAACACGCGGCACCACCACTCGAAGCACAGCAGCGACCAGATCAGCAGGCGATGATTGGCACGGCCTTCGATATGTTCCTCGACGATGCGGCGGACAAAGCCCGGGTCGATGTAGTCCTCGAAGGCGAGATCGCGGCCCATCAGCAGCTCGCGCACGTAACTCGCGTTCTCGCCGCGGTACCACGATCCTTCCGGCGCGGAGAAGCCCTGCTTCGGTCGCGCCATCGCCTGCGCCGGCAGCAGCGGCGACATCGCCCGCCGCAGGATGCTCTTGCCCCCATCATAGCTGCTCGACGCCAGCGTCTTCTTGTGGAGCGCATCCTCGTCAATCGACAGCATATGTTCGAGATCGGCCAGCTTGTGGCGGATCGGCAGGCGCTGGGCGAAGTCGACCAGATCGTTGTCGAGAAAGGGAAACCGCTCCTCGAGACCGCTCGCCATCGCCAGCTTGTCGCCGACGAGGAGCAACCCGGGCAAAAACGTCTTGCACTCGAAATATAGCGAGTTCGCGATGTGATCCTCCGGTGTCTGATAGCGCAAATCCCGGGCGCGATCGAAGACGCCGGCGAAGATGGCCGAACTGTCGACGGTCTCAGCATCAGCGAAGACACGCTGCCGGAACATGGAGGCACGATCGTCAGCGGTCGTCAGTCGCTGCCAGAACCGGTAATACGCCCGCAAATAGGCGTTGCGGTCGAGCGAGCGGAAGACGCGATAATAGCGCCAGGGATAGCCACCGAAGAGCTCGTCGCCTCCCGCTCCCGAGAGGCACACCTTGGCGAATTTCGAGGCAAGGCGGGCGATGTAGTAGTTTGGGTAGGACATTCCTAGCCGCAGATCTTCGAGATGCCAGATGACCCGCGGAATCGCCCAGCGGATGTCACCGGAGTTGATGACCTGTTCGTAGTGCTCGGTCTTGAAGTGATAAGCCAACGATTCAGCGTCGCGCCGCTCGTCAAAGCTGCGCTCGATCCCTTCCACCGCCGACATCTCGAAGCCAGCGGTGAAGGTCGCGAGCCGCGGCACATGACAGACCGCGCCGGCGACCACCGACGCGGAATCGACACCGCCCGATAGGTAGGCGCTCACGGGCACATCGGCGATGAGCTGGCGCTCCACCGCGCGCAGCAGCAACCGGCGCGTCTCTTCCACAGCCTCCTGGTCGCCGATGCCGTCGTCGCGATGGGCGAAATCGAAATCCCAGTATGACGTTTCGTGCTCGCCCTCGGCGTCAAGGATCAGGATCGTCGCCGGCGGTAGCAGATCGACGCCAGCGAAGAGCGTGTGGCGGCGAAATAGGTTCTGAAACGTGAAGTATTCACCGAGCGCCGCCCGATTCACCGCGGCAGAGAATTCCGGCAGCGCGATGAACGCCTTGATCTCGGAGGCGAACGCGACGCTGCCGCGCCAGCGCCAGAGGTAGAGTGGCTTCACGCCATAGCGGTCGCGCCCGAGGTAGAGGCGCGCGTGATGTGCGTCCCACAGCGCGAACGCCGCCATGCCGTTAATCCGCCGCGCCGTCTCTGCGACCCCCCAAACCTGACAGCCCCACAGCAGCACTTCGGTATCGGAGCGCGTGCGGAAGACGCAGCCCCGCTTTTCCAATTCAGAACGCAATTCGCGGAAATTGTAGATCTCGCCATTGTAGGCGATCACCCAGCGCTCATCGGCGGAGATCATCGGCTGGTTGGCGCCGCTCGACAGGTCGATCACCGAAAGCCGGCGGTGCGCAAGCGCTATGTTCGCATCCGCGAACTCGCCGCTCGCATCGGGTCCGCGATGCGCGAGCATATCCCGCATCGCCATCGTGCGGCGCCGGTCGACCGCAGCGCCATCGGCGCGGAACTCTCCAGCGAACCCGCACATGCTCAGCCGCCGCGCACCGCCATGGTCGTGATGCCGGCCTCCTCCACCCGCATGCGCTCGATCCCGAGCCCCGCCTCCTCGCACCAAGCGCGCACTTCCTCTGGCGTCTGTCGATGGCTGTAGGCCGGCATAAACCAGTCAAAGTTCACGTGGTTCATCTCGTCGAAGCTGTAGTCCGGTCTATAGTACATCTTACAGAAGTACCAGTAGATCAGACGCTGCACGTCGATCCTCCCCTTGGGGATGCCTAGAAGCGCGACGTCCTCGGGGACGTCGACCGCGGCGTTGAGCTCGCCAAGAGCCTTGCCCAACTTGGTCAGCGGCATCAGCAATTCCCAAGCTTCGGCCGGCGACAAGCTGGCCAAGCGGGCGCGAATGAGATCGTCGCTCGCCTCCCGGATCGGCCCTTTGCGGGCGTAGACATAGAAGGCGATCACGCCTCCGGGCTTCAAATGGCGGGACAGCGCCAGGAGCGCCGCTTTGGTCGAGGGCGTGTGATGCATCACGCCCTCGGAATAAATGAAGTCGATCGCCCTTTCGGGCAACGGCAGCGTGCATAGGTCAGCTTGCAGAAAGACGCCCGGCAGTCGCTCGCACGCAAAATTCTCGGCCGCGAGCTCGACCGCTTCGGAGAGGTCGACGCCGACGTAACGCACTCCACGCAGCATGTCGCCCAGCAACAGCCGGGCGGTAAACCCAGCGCCACAGCCGGCATCAAGCACCACCGGTGCTTCCCCGAAACGAAGCCAGGCCTCGGGCCGGGAGAGATCACCGTAACGTTCGACGAGCCAGCACCGTGTCGCTGCCTCGACCTCCATCGAGGCGTAGCTGTGCCGACGCGCCCATTTGAAGCCGAACGCGTCACGAGTCTGACGTTGCTCGGGCACGATCTGCACCTCGTCGCGCAGCACACCCGCGCGCATCGTCAGGCGGTGCCCATTGCAGAGGGCCGTTGAACCTTCCCCGGACCAGTGGCACCCGACAAGGTCCTCGAACCAAGCCGGTATAGTCACAGTGCCTTCACCGCTGCGACGACACGCTCGTAGTCGTCACGCGTCATGCGATTGTGCAGCGGCAGGGCCATAGTATTTGCTTCGCAATCGCGCGCCGCAGGGAAGTCATCTGCGGACAGGCCGAGCAGATCGCGATAGCATTTTAGGATATGCACCGCATGTGTGCCTGGCCGTGTGGATATCCCTTCGGCCTGCAGCCTCATCATAATTTCGTTTCGCGAGCACGGCGCACGCTCGGGATCAACATAAGTGACGAAAGCCTGCCAGGCGTGCCGACCATCGGTCGGGTCGTCTGGCAATGATAGCCAACTGACGTCCGCTAGAGCCCGCCTGTAGTACGCCGCTGCTTCTGCGCGTTCTTCGATGAAGCGATCGAGCTTTCCGAGCTGAACGAGACCGACCGCCGCCTGTAGGTCGGTCATGCGGTAGTTGAACCCGACCACCGGGAAATCCGGCAGCAGATAGGGCCGCGGTCCCAAATGCCGTATCTCCTCGGCAATGGCCGCCCCATGATTGCGCAGCATTGCGACACGCTCGGCGAGCACGGTATTGCCGGTGGTCACCATGCCGCCTTCGCCGGTGGTGATCGACTTGCGCGGATGAAAGCTAAAACAGGCGATATCGCCAAGACCACCCACTGGCATCCCGCGATAGGCGCCGCCGGACGCGCAGGCAGCATCCTCGACAATGGCAATGCCCGGCGGCAGCGCCTGCCGCAACGCGCCCATTTCGGCGCAACGACCAAAGAGATGCACGGCGATGATAGCTCGCGTCCGTTCGCTAAGTCGGGGCGAAATCGCTGCCACATCGATATTGAAAGTTGTACGCTCGATATCGACGAAAACTGGCGTCGCACCGCAATAGCGCACAGCGTTTGCGGTGGCGACCCAAGTGAACGCCGGCACGATTACCTCGTCCCCCGGTCCGACGCCAAGCGCGAGTAGCGCCAGATGCAATGCCGTTGTGCAGCTAGTCGTAGCTAAGGCATGTGGCACTTGGTGCCGTAGCGCGAACGCCTGCTCGAAGGCCTGGACGCGTGGGCCTTGCGTGAGCCAGCCGGACAGAAGGACTTCGCGGGCGGCTTGCACTTCTTCCTCGCCCATGACGGGCGCTGCAATCGCGATGGGCTTGAGTGCGGTCAAGCAGCAGCCGCGGTGAAATCACCGCCAGTGTCCGCCGGCGGCAAGCCTTGCATGATACGATCATAAACGCGTTCGTATCGCTCAGCGCACGCGTCACTCCCGTGCCATTTCAGCGCATATGCACGACTTGCGGCACAGAGAGCGAACCGCCTTTCGGCGGATAGCAAAAGGTCCTTGAGCACCTCATAGATTGTCGCTTCACTCGCGGAAACCAGCGGGCATTCGGCAAGCGACTGCAGGGGCGGCACTGGTGCGGGTTGTCGGGAATCAATATAGCATACTGTCGGCTTCCCGAGCATCATCGCCTCACGCGCCACCGCGCCATAACGCCCGTAGTTGAGCTGGTCAACGATAACATCCGACTGAACTTGAAGGTACCGCATGTCAGGGCTCTGCACATTGCTTGCAAACTCCAAACGAACCTTCACACCTTCAGCGCGAAGCCGTTCAATCGCGTGCAAGATCGCCGGCGTTCCCTTGATATTACGACCCTGTCGCGCACGCAAATCGTAGTTGCCTACTGCATGAAATACGATGAGTTCGCCAGGTTGGCGCGGCAGCAGCTTGTCAGCCGGCACTTCAAGATCAGGCCTCCAGATTTCAGGGTCTAGGCACATGACCAGCGGCTCGCGATATGCCAATGGACCAGCGCGACCACCCAGAGCCCAGTCCGTCTCCACCGCGATGAGGCTGCACACCGCCTCTAGCTTTTTGCCCCAGCTTGTATTGATCGAATCGCTGCAGACCTCGGGGTGAAGCTGCCATATACACTTGGCGCACAAACCACCCGTAAAGCGGTTGACGTCCGATTGCGCCACGCCATCAAGGCAGCCACTGATCGTGTAAGCAATTTTCACACCGCGCCGGCGAAGCTCCAGAAAATCCCACGGGACGAACTCGCCTGACCGGCCAATCCAATTCTCTGGAAAGACCCCCATGTGACCCCTACCGCAGAAGTGGACGAGGCGGAATCGCGGCGCGATCTTATCGAAGAAGTCGCTGAGTCGCGCGCGAAACGCACTCGGGTCGGCATGAAAGAGGTTCAGATCCTCGCCGTGGTAAAACTGGTTCTGCGCCGAGTTCGGATCTTCCAAACTGACAGAAAGAGCATCCCAGCCGCGCTTACGCAGTGCGCGTGCCAGATAATAGTTGTGGTAATAGGAGTTGTGGAGAAAGAGCACGGACCGGAAACCTCTGCGGTGTGCACGCGACCGCCCGAACAGGCGTTTGACCTTGCCTGGCGACAGCGGCAACAACGACTCGTACGGCCCCGGCGGGTGGACTCCCTTGAGTGCTGCGGTGACATAGGCAAGCGCCGGTAAAAGCGTCGGCACCCTCAGACCCCAGAACGTCAATCGACGATGGCTCTGTGGCGCAATCGATTCTCGTGCGTGCTCATATGAGGGCAACACGTCCGAGAAGGTCCGACGCCACCACCGGCCCGGTGCCGAAATCCGGTACACTAGATGCGCTCCGATTCGATGGAGCAGATGGAATACGCCCAAGTTCACGCGACGTGCGCGCTCCGCCATGCAATGAGCCGCGTAAGCCCCTGTTCGAGCTCAATGCGCGCATTAAAACCTATTTCTCGGCTAGCGCGCTCTGGCGAGCCGATGCGATTGCGCACCAAGGTTGCCTGACTGCGCGGCGCGTATTTGATCGCCTGGTTGGAGCCGGTGAGCCGCAGCAACAATTCCGCGAGCTCCCTAAGCGAGGTGCGCTTGCCGGTGCCGACGTTGTAGAATCGGTCCACAGCCTCGGCGCGCATGGCGCAGAGATTGGCGCGCGCGCAATCCTCGACCGCTACGAAATCGAAAGCCTCGCTGCCGTCACCCAAAATCGTCGGCCCTTCGCCGCGATCGATTGCATCCAGCATCTTCATGATGACGGCGACGTATGCGCCGCGGTAATCCTGACGCGGCCCATAGACATTCATATAGCGAAGGCCGACGAAATTGAGTCCGTAGCGATGGTGAAAGGCGCGCGCCATTGCTTCGCCGGCGATCTTGGTCGCGCCGTAGAAATTCTTGTTGTTGAAGGGATGATCCTCGGTAATCGGTTCCTCGACCGCGTCGCCATAGACCGAGGCAGAAGACGACAGCACGAGGCGCCTCACCCCTTTGTTCTTGCACGCCTCAAGCACGTTAAACGTGCCACCGATGTTGACGTCGAATGCGGCACGCGGGAACTCATGACATTGTAGCAGCCAAAGCGCCGCAAAGTGGAAGACGCAGTGAGCGCCCGTGAGTGCCGCTTCTAGAATATCGGTTTGGCAAACGTCGCCGCCGACTTCGAAGATCCTCACGCGAGGATCGCGCATCGCCTCGGCGAGATTCTCGTGCGTGCCGCGCGCGAAATTATCATAGACGACGATCTCCGAGACATCCTCGCGCGCCAGCAGATCGACGGTATGGGAGCCGATGAGACCGGCGCCGCCGATGACGACGAATTTCTTGCCTCTGAGATCCATGGTTCGCGTTCTTCGGCGACGCGCTTAGACCGCGACGCGCAGTCGATAGCATCCATCGAGCCCAGCGTACCGGCCTTGGTAGGTCGGCAAGCCGCGGCTATCCACCTCGAGAGACAGCAGGAACTTGCGACTCTCGGGCGGCAAGTTGCGGTCTGGGATCGCCTCGAAGCGTTTCGGGAAGATCAGCGCCTCATGCATCGAAATGGCAGCCCCGACGCATTCCGCCTCGAAACCTGCCTCGCGGCAAAGAGCGATGAACTCGCTCGGCTTGTAGACCCGAGAGATCGGGCACTCCTCGCCGTCGGTCGTCCGCGCAAACGCGCTCCGGATATCCATACCCGCGTACCGCCCTTCGACGATCTGCAAGGAGTAGCCGACGAAGAGATGCAGCCAGATGCTGTCGTAATTGTAGACCATGATCTGCGCACTGCCGTCGGGCTTCAACACGCGGCGCAGCTCGCGCAGGATTTGCAGCGGATCGGGCGTGTGGTGGATGACGCCGGAGCAATGGACGAGATCGACGAATGCCGTCTCAAGCGGCAGCGTGGCGGCGGCAGGATCGAGCAGCACCATCTCCGTCTTGGCGCCGTGGAGCGCCAGCCGCGCCGTCGCTTCCGCGAGCGAGCTCGACGACACGTCCACGCCGATGAGGCGCTTCGGCTTCGAATAGACGGCAAAGCCGACGAGGTCGTGGCCGGGCCCGCAGCCATAGTCGAGGACGACCTTGCCATCCTGACCACTCACCGGCAGGTAGTCGATATAGGGGTAGTATTGGTCGTTCCGCCAATGGAAGTAGTCGAGGGAGTCCTGTCCAGACGCAAAGGCGTGGTGCTGGGTAACGTTGACCCGCGTCCAGTAGTCCGCCACGCCGCGGCCATCGGCGCGCACCGGGCCTCGCGTTGCCTCAGGTCCGGACCGCCGTACCCCGGCGAGCCGTAGCGCGGATTTGACGCCGCTGCGCAACCGTCTCGACTGCAACATGCGCTTGATCACGCGGGAAGAGCTATGCCACCGCCGCGCGCAACGCGTCGCAGATCCGCTCCTGTGCCGCTTCGTCGAGATAAGCGTGCATCGGCATGCTGAGGACCTCGCGCGCCAGGCGCTCGGACACGGGGGCGCCATTGCCGGCGACCGGAAAATCGCGATAAGCGGGCTGGCGGTGCAGCGAGCGGGGGTAGTAGATCGCGGTCGGAATCCCTGCGGCCTTGAGCTTTGCCGCCACGGCATCGCGGTCGTGCTCGCCGAGGCGCAGCGTGTACTGCGCCCAGACGGAGCTCGCCCCCTCGATCAGGCGAGGCACGGCGGCCACCTCGGCGAGCGCACCGCCATAACGCTCAGCCACACGGTCGCGGGCGACGATCTCGTCAGGGAAGATCGCCAGCTTCTCCAGCAGCACCGCCGCTTGGATGGTGTCGAGACGCCCGTTCACGCCGATGCGCGCGTTGTCGTATTTGTCCGTCCCCTGCCCGTGCATGCGCAAGCTGCGCAGGATCGCGGCGATGTCGTCGTCATCGGTAAAGACCGCGCCGCCATCGCCATAGCAGCCGAGCGGCTTCGCCGGGAAGAAGCTCGTCGTGGCGATGTCGCCGATCTTGCCGACCTTGCGCCCGCGATAGCTCGCGCCGAAGCTTTGCGCGGCGTCGGCGAGGAGCCAGAGCCCGTGCTTCGCAAGAAGGGGCTCGATCCGGTCGTAATCCGCGGGCTGGCCGAAGAGATCGACGGTAATCACCGCCACCGGCTTGAGCCCGAGCCGCTTCGCGGTGGCGACGCCCGCCTCGAGGCCCGCCGGGTCAATGTTGAAGCTGTCCTCGAGCACGTCGACGAAGATCGGCGTGGCGCCGAGCAGCACCACCGGCTCGGCGGTGGCGGCGAAGGTGAAGGCGGGCACCAGCACCGCATCGCCGCTCTTCACGCCCCTCGCCATCAGCGCCATCAGCAAGGCATCGGTGCCGTTGGCGACGCCGATGCAGTGCTTGACGCCGCAGAACTCGGCGAGCTTGCGCTCGAGCTCGCCCACCTCCGGGCCCATGATGTATTTACCGTGGTTGACGACGCGCAGAATGGCGTCGTCCATGCGCGCGCCGATACGTCGGCGCTGCGCCCCCAAATCGATGAACTCGATGGGCGCCGCGGGATTAGGCGTGCTGTCGGGCATCGACGATTTCCTCCAGGCGCTCGCGACCAGCGAGACGATAGCGCCGTCCGCTGCGCGGGCAGACGAGGTCGGGACCGAGCTTCTCGCCGTCATGGCTCATCCAGCCGACGCGGCGCGCCGGCGATCCCACCATCAGCGCGAAGGCCGGCACATCCTTGGTGACGACGGCACCCGCGCCAATGAAGCAATATTCACCAAGCGTCACGCCGCAAACGATCGTGGCATTGGCGCCGATGCTGGCGCCGCGCTTCACCAAGGTCGGCCGGAATTCCGCCTTGCGCTCGATCTCGGCGCGGGGGTTGACGACATTGGTGAAGACGCAGGAGGGTCCGCAAAAGACGCCTTCTTCAAGGGTGACGCCTTTATAGATCGAGACATTGTTCTGAATCTTGCAATTGTCGCCGATGGTGACGTCAGGACCGGCGACGACGTTCTGCCCCAGGGTGCAGTTGCGGCCGATCCGCGTCCGCGCCAGCACATGACTGAAATACCAGATCTTCGTGCCCTCGCCGATCGCACAGCCATCGTCGATCGCCGCGGTCGGATGGACCTGCACCTTGGCGAAAGCGGGAGGAATGGGTGGCGCCGCGAGGTCGGCCGAGCGGCGCTTCAGAGCGGCGCTCGCTTGCGTCAACACGCGCAGCACCCGCACCCCTTCGCTGCCGTCCGTGCGCGGCCGGCCGCCGCTGGCGATGCAATCGAGGAAATGCTGGCACTCGAGCCGCAACGGCTCGCCCTCCGCGACCGCCACCGGCTGCGCCTCAGCGCGTTGCGGCACAGGCAGCGTTTCGCGCCACTCGATGCGATGGGGATAGAGCAGCAGCTTGCTCGGCCAGGGCTGTCCGTCATCGAACACCGCCATGGCGCGATCGCCGATGACGACCAGCTTCTGCTCCTTGAAGGGATGAAGCCACGACACGAAGACATGCGCCTGCTCGCCACCGGCAAAGGCGAGATGGGTCGTCGTCACATCGGCGATGGTGTTGTGGAGATAGTAGCCGCCCTCCGCCGTGACGCGCTCCGGCTCCTGGCCCACGAGCGAGAGAATCATGCTGACGTCGTGGGGAGCGAAGGACCAAAGGATGTCCTCCTCGCGCCGCACTTTGCCGAGATTGAGGCGGTTGGAATAGATGTATTGCAGCCGGCCGAGCGCGCCCTCGCGCACCAATTCGCGCAAGCGAATGAAGGCCGGATGATATTGCAGGAGGTGGCCGACCATGAGACGGCGGTCCTGCCGTTCCGCGAGCTCGGTGAGCTGCTCCGCCTCCGCCACATCGAGCGCCAGCGGCTTCTCGACGAAGACATGCTTGCCGGCCTCGAGCGCCTCGCGCGTGAGCTGGGCGTGGAGCGCCGCCGGCGCGGCGATCGCGACACCGGCGACCGCGGGATCGCGCAGCACTGTCGTCCAGCCCTCCACCACCGCGCCATACTGTTTGGCAAGCGCCGCGGCCGCCGCTTCATTGGGGTCGCAAATTGCCGCCAAAGCGCGCGATTCGGCAAAGTTACGTACGAGATTCTTGCCCCAGTACCCTACGCCGATGGCGGCGATTGAGACACTGGGACGCCCGGTTGCGGGTGTCATTGCAGAAGATTTCCCATGCTACCGCACTCCAGGTGAAATCCGTCACCAGAAGCGCGTTGGTCTACTCAACGTCAGGGTGCGACGATTCTTAGACGCTGCCGTGCACCCCTCGATCGATCCGCGCCAGACGGGGGTGTTCACGGCGCGAACGCCGACTTTTAACGTGTTCACCTCGCGAACGTCAAGGCCATTTTAAGGTTTGATCGTGCCGGAACGACCCTGTAATTGGCCGAACTTCAAAGTAAAGATCGTCGCCGACGAGGAAAAAATGCTATCCGATTGAATAGACAAAAAGTTACTGAAGCTTCGGTGCCCTCCCCAGAACTCTACCGTTACGATCAAATACATCAGCAACGGCCAACGCCCTGAAATTTGGGAATTGGTCAAGCAAGGACTCGAGCTTTGCCACCCCTCCCGGTCCCCTGAAATATGCAAGTCCAGCGTCGGCAAAGGCATCTATTGGACAAGAGGCGAGAAACAAGGCGCAATAGGGTGACTCGGCAGCTGCTGCCTCCATGTCCTCTCCCAAGTCGGAAAGTTCGAGTAGCAGGCCCGCTAGAACAGCGGACCCGCTCGCCACAAACTGCTTAGCCCGATCCCCCTCGGATTTGGATGTGTCTCCGCTAATCAGGCGCTGAGGATCGCCTATTGTCTGATGCGCAATTATGCCGAGCACATCATTGAATAAAGCTGTGCGTGCGACCCAGTCGAGTTTGGACATGCGCCGAGCTATGCGCGTCGAAGTTTTATACGCTTCTTGCCAGGAGTCGGGTTGAGTTCGCCGGAGAAATCCCTTGGCCGATCTTATAGCCATAGGTTGACACTCTAGTATTGCTCATTTGCAAGGCAGCCCGCGGGTATCGGAGGCTGCGGAATGCAATCAAACTATTATAATACTTGATTTGAGTTTGCGAAAATGCCGATCATCCGTTTTCTCGAGAGCGCAGCAACGCATCGGCAAAGGTATGATTTGGAGTTAGCATGAGAACGAATCTCGCTTGGCTAGTGCTCGTGATAGCAGCTGTTTGCATCATCGCTTCGGACAGCTCCGCCCAGCTGCCTGGCCAAGAAAATGTCTTCAAAAGATCGGAGCGCTTTTGGAAGCTTAGGGACGTTTGTGCACGAGCTTCCCAAAAACAATTCCCAGACTACACAGCAGAGGGGAACGCCAAGAGAGAGCGGTCGTATCGACAATGCCTCGAAGCCAATAACCTCCCGTTCGAACCCAGCTCTCCAAATGAGAGCCCCGGTTCCTCTCATCGCTGATCAAACCGCTGCGGTGATTGACGCGAAGGGTGTCGCCTAGCTGATGCTGGAGCCATGCGGCTGACGCCTTCGCAGCTGTCGTGTTTATATTCATCACTCAGCTTTGCGCCCATCGACACGGTCGGCGACCGGCTTTCGTATCCGTCGTTTGAAAAGCTCCGATGGTCATAGATATGGTTGCGTCTGAGCTGTTGTCCGATTGCGCAAAACAAAACAGACGCGCCAAATTCGCAAAGCTGGACGAGGCCTTGGGCAACACCCTTCGCCACACGACTGACGCAGACCAAGAGTGCTAATAGGGAAGGCGAGCTCGGAAGCGTCCTCCATGGATAGCTGGTCATCTCAACCGCAAGCGAAGTCGAATGCACGACTGGCTTCGCGGCCACTGCTCGCTGCGCGGACCTCTAACGATGCGTCTCCCCACCGCAGCGGAGCTGCTACCGAAGACTGGACGATTGGTCTCATTGCACGCCAAGAGCGGCTGAGGCAATTGAAGGGCCACCGCAAGCGAGCACTACAAGTGTACGAGGCGTGGCTCAGGCGACGGGACAAATGCCTGGCACGTTCAGCGCCACGATTAGAGTGGCTTAGGAGGCACGGCAATAGGCACGAATAGAGGCACGAGAGAGGGCTGAGGCAATCTTCAGAAGACACACATGATCCGAGACCTGCTGATCGCGCTCGTCGTCATCCTGGCGTTTGGGGTCATGACCGCAGGGATCATCGTCATCGATGAGACCAAGTGCGATTGGATGTGGTGGCTCGATTGCAGAGTGGTGAAGTGACAATGGGCAAGCTGATGGTCTGGATCCTGAGCACGCTGTCTCAAGATCGAAGCTCGAGGCGACGTTCTGCTGCAGCGAAACCCAATAGGACGCGCTCAACAGGCTCGGCGTCTCACCGTCGCGCACCCACCGCGTTGCTGAACTGGTATCACTGGTACAGTTATTCCAGCTCTCGGTTCTGCGCAGTATATCCCACGTCCACGAGGGCGGCTTCGTGACGGCGTGGAGCAGCTTGAGTTCTCGGCGTGGCCGATCAGCGGGCGTGCTAATATCCTTCACGAAGCTTATCGAAAGCTCGCACACAGGAATCCTAAATGACTTCACCATCATCCTCTCGCTCGTGGGCTGCACTCCGTCTCGTGGCGGGCATCATCCGGACAGCACTGGCAACGGCAGCTTTTTCGTGGACGTTCTCGGTCATCGCTCAGACGGAACTCCAAACACCTCCGACCATCGATACGCGCACAATTGATCCACTCCCGGAGCGCTCCGTGAGGTCGCCGGAACGGTCGCGCGCGGACCAGACCATGACGAAAGAGAGCGATCCTCGGTTGCGGCCCATACAACCCATTCAAGTAGAACCGATAGAGCGAGAACGGCCGCGTGCGACACCAAGATGACGTACTGCTGCTTGAAGACCGGAAGGTGCAGCGCGGCAGATAAGACTTTCTTGGGTAGCGAAACCAGATTACCTGCGTCTGCTCGGCTCGCGGTGTAGTCCTTCCCGCAACGCATTCGAATCGAGTTGGCGCGGACGCCTCAGCTCGATCGCGGCAACTCACATCTCGCGTGGCCATTCAATTCCTGCCTGGAAGCTTCTTTCTATATTGGTCGCCGTAGTCTCAGCCTTGCGAACCTTGATAGGTTAAGACACACTCGTTTTCTGGAATGGATGGAATTTGATCGATCCTCTCCTTCAGGCGATCCTGATTGTCGCCGCACTCGGCGCCGTCACGTGGTATTTCGTTGCTATTGCGTTGCCCATCGCTGCTGGGTCAGTGGTGGCTTTACTCGCAGCCGATAGCCTCGCGCCCTTAAATGCGATCTACCTGGGTATCCTCACGGCATGCGCCATGTGGTTTATCTATGCATTCGCGTTTCAGCGGTTTACCAGGACGGCTACACGCCGCTTGCTGGTCGTCTTCTATGGTCTGATGGTATCAATTTGGTGCTACATGCTCGTCATGTACGCACTTGAGCAAAGTATCACCCTGCATCCGGCATTGCATCACTGGGGGGCTATATTCTGCAGCGTGGCTCTGGGTACCGTGTCGATAGCGCGACTCAGCGAGGGCGCGCAGATTCCCTTTCAGTAGAATTTAAACGGGTGCCCGCCTCGCGGGCGAACCGTAGCGCAATCGCGCGGCCGATACCCGAAGTGCCCCCGGTCACGATGATGTTTTTGCCGTCGAGCTGTTTCATGATGCCTCGGTCCAGCTGTGAGGCGGCAGCGATTCGAACCAAGCGAGATAGTCGTCCGCAGCTGCCGCCAGATCGAACGCGGGCGCGAAGCCCGTCGCTTCGGTGATGCGGCGGCTGTCGAGGGGCGCTCGATCTCGCGGTGGATTGCATCGAATGTTGGCTGTTTCCCCCGGTGCGCCGAGGCGCCATGAAAATCCCGGACGGCGCGCCGCTAGGGCCTGACACCAGCCGAGGAGGTCGAACACTTCGCCGCCGCCGAGATTGAAGAGACGCTCCTCGAGCGCCGGCGCTTGCGCGAGAGCGATGAGGCCTCGTGCAACGTCCCGCACGTAGATCCAGTCAGTTTTCATCGGCCGGGGCAGAACCGCCGTACGCCCCGCTGCGAGGCACTGCAGGATTTGCCGCTGCGGACTCATCACCTCGCGAACGCCGGTCGGATATTCCCAGGGACCATAGACGGTGCCGAGGCGCGCCACGCGCACTTCGAGGCCGTAAAGCTCGCCGAGGCGGAGGGCCACGCCTTCGCCCGCGAGCTTCGAGATGCCATAAATCGAGGTGGGCGCGGGACAAGCCGTTTGTTCGTTGAGCCGCCCGTTGTTAGGACCACCGGTTATGTAGCCATAAGCAGAGCCGGAGCTCGCGACGACGATCCGGCGTGGACGGGCGCTGCGCGCGAGCGTCTTCATTAGGATAGCCGTGCCTTCGACATTGACCGCGAGGACCTGATCCGGATGGTCCCGTTCCTTCGCCGGCCCCGCAGTCACTGCCGCCAAATGAAACACCAAGTCGATCGTCGCACTGCGGCACGCCGCATTGATGTCGCTTACTGAGCGAATGTCGCCGAGCGCGATCTGCACGCGATCGAGCGGCAACCGGCGGCGCAGATATTCGGGCGGCGGTGCAGCGGCGAAGAGAATGATGTCGCCGCCCTCTTCGGTGAGTCGATCGGCGAGACCCAAGCCGACGAAGCCGGTCCCGCCGGTGATGAGCACGGTCATCGCGCACCTCGTGCCTGGAGTAAATGGGCTTGAGAGGAGGCCAGCATCTTGCGCTCGAGCCTCGCCACCAGTCGCGCCAGCGGCCAGAGCAGCACGAGGAAAATCACTGCCGCCGCCATGAGCGGGGTCGGGTTATAGGTCTGCTCCTGCGCGACCCGCGCCGAGCGCAGCAATTCCGGGAGCGCGACGAGTGAGGCGATTGATGTCGTCTTGATGAGTTCGAGGGAATTGGTGGCGAGCGGTGCGATGACGATGCGGATCGCCTGCGGAAGGACGACGAGAAAGACGGCGTAAACCGGCCGCAAGCCCAGCGATAGCGCCGCCTCGCGTTGCCCTTTCGGCACCGCCTCTATGCCGGCACGGAAGATCTCGCCGTAGTATCCCGAATTATTGAGGACCAGCGCGAGCACCGCGGCTGCGAAGCTACCGAGCTGAACGCCCAGAAACGGCAGGCCGTAGAAGATGAGAATCAGCAGCACCAGGACGGGAAACGAGCGGAAAAGGTCGATATAGACGAGGAGCACAGCATTCAGCAGGCGGTGATGGAAGCTGTAGAGGATGGCGATCAGCAAGCCGGCAGCGATGGCGAGCGGCAGCGCCACAAACGAGAGAATGGCAGTAAGCCGCAACCCCTGCAGCAGGAGCGGATAGATGCGCTCGAGCGACTCGAGGTTGGCGAAATTGGCAAAGAAGAGGTCGAGCATCGGCGACTACCGCGCAAAGCCCTGGTGTCGCTCGAGCCAGCGGCTCGCCACCACGAGCGGCACGAAGAAGCAGAGATAGAGTGCTGCGGCGAGCGTGAGCGGCGAGGGATTGGCGGCAATCGCCATGACGCTCTCCGCCTGGCCCAGGACCTCAGGAAGAGAGACCGCGGTGCCGAGCGCAGTTCCCTTGGTGATTGAGATGGCGCGATTAGCGAGTAGCGGAATAGCGATCCGCACCGCCTGCGGTAGGACAACGAGGAACAATGTCGCGAGGAATCCGAGCCCGAGGCTGCGCGCAGCGTCCCATTGTCCCTGCGGCAAAGCGAGAATCGCCGCCCAGAACGCCTCCGTCGCGAAAGCCGAAAGCACCGCCGCTAACGAGAGAACCGTGGCCGCAAAGGGTGAAAGACTAAGGCCGGCGTAAGGGAGCGCGAAATAGACGAAGATGATCACGACCAACTGTGGTAGCGAACGAAAGACGTCAACGTAGATGACGATGAGCGCATTCAAAGCGCGCAGGCGCAGACAGCGGAGGATCGCGAGCGTGAGCCCCACGCCGACACCGAGCGCGATGGTGAGCAGCGCTACCTCGACGGTGACGACGTAGCCCGCGAGAATACTCGGGTAGTAGCGCCCGAGGACGTCGAGATTTAAATAGTTCTCGACGATGGCGTGCATCGGATCAGGCGGACGACTTCATCGAGCCTTTACCCGCAATGCGGCAGATGTGGCTTCGGATCGAAGCCTTTGAAGCCGGGCGGCCCGTACCCGAAGAAGACCGCTTCGATCGCCGAGCCCGCCTCCGGCTCCGCCCTGTACCACTTGTCGTAGAGCTTCACGAGCGTGCCGTCGAGCTTCATGCATTCGATCGTCTCCTCGACCTTGTCGCGATAGACTGCGTCGTCGAGGCGAAAGGCGATACCGAAATTGCGCCCGTTGAAGTCCTTGAACCCCACCTTGATCGCCTTGTTCTGGCTCGCCGCATAGACGGCAGTTGGAATCTCATTGAGTGCGGCGAAGGCGCGGCGGGTGATGACCGCCTGCACAGAATCGGGAAAGGTCTCGTAGCGCTGCACCTCGAATCCGTATTTCGGCGCGTTTTCTGTGGCCCAGGTGTCGGAAATTGTGCCGCGATTGACCGCGAGCGCTTTGCCTTTGAGATCCTCGAAGCCCCTCATTGATTCACTTGCGCGGATCAAGAAGCCATTGCCGGTGGCAAAGAAAGGCTCGGTATAGAGCATGCGCTCGGAGCGTTCGGCGGTGATGTTGAGGGGATTGATGGTGAATTCGATGCGCTTGGCGAATAACGCAGCGAAGAGGGCTGAGAAGTTGACGTCAACGATCTCGACGCCGGGCCGCTTCAGTCGCTTGGCGATCTCGTTTGCCAGATCGACGCCGAACCCTTCCGGACCCTGGGTGCCACGCATCATCCAAGGTGCCACGCCGAAATCGGATCCCACCACCATCGGCTTGTCGGCGGGATGATCGGCTTCCTCTGCGCGAAGCGGCGAGGTGAGCGCGCCAAGGCCGATCGCCAATCCCAGCGCCATCAGCCGAGCCATCACAGGCTGCCGCACGTTTCTGTTCTTCACTGTGCTCCCTCCCTCATTATGATTTTGATGGGTGAACCGTGCGCCAGTGATGTGCGATGTCGATCCGCCGGCACACCCACACATCGCTGCATGTCATGACGTGGTCGAGGAACTTCGCGAATCCCGCGGCGCGGCCGGGGTGTCCGGTCAACCGCGCATGGAGACCGATCGACATCATCTTGGGCGCGGTGGCGCCTTCGCGGTAGAGAAGATCGAACGCGTCCTTGAGGAAGGCAAAGAAATCGTCACCGGCTGCCATCGCGCCTCTGATGAACTTTGCATCGTTATTGACGAGGCCATAGGGAATGACCAAGTGGTCGCGACCGAGCACCCGGACCCAATAGGGCAGCTCGTCATTGTAGGCGTCGGAGTCGTAAAGGAAGCCGCCTTCCTCGACGATGAGGCGACGTGTGTTCACGCTCGGTCCGTACCGGCAATACCAGCCAAGCGGACGCTCGCCCACCGACGTGGTGAGCGATTTGATCGCGCGTGCAATGCGTTCGCGTTCGTCCTCGAGCGACAGCTTTTGGTGACGCTCCCAGCGCCAGCCATGGGCACAGACATCATAGCCTGAATCACGAACCGCCGCGGCGACCACCGGGTTGCGCTCGAGCGCCAAGGCGCACGCAAAGACGGTGGCGGCAAGCCCCCGCTCGTGGAGCAGGCGGAAGATGCGCCAGATGCCGACGCGGCTGCCATACTCGAACATCGATTCAGCGGCGAGGTCTCGCCCTTCGAAGCCGCCGGCGCCGCCTTCGGTGAGACCGATCTCGGACGAAGCATCGCCGTCCGGGATTGAGGGTTCGGAGCCTTCCTCGTAATTGACGCAGATATTGAGCGCGAGCCGCGCGCCATTGGGCCACTGCGGATCAGGCGGGTTCCGCCCGTAGCCGACGAAGTCGCGCGCCGAGGCCGCGTCATTGGCGCCCATGTCGCCCCCCTCCGGGATTATAGATGTCGACGGCGTCCAAGGCCGAAAAAAGCTCGTGGAACTCGTCGTCGTGGTTGTGCAGCGTCAGCGCCATGGAGGCGGCGAATTCGGCGGGCGCGTCGAGCGCCGTGCGCCGGTGATGCCAAATCCCCGCGATGTGCTGGCTCGCGCGCGAACGCGATCTCGCGCGCGGATTGCAAGCCCCGCGCGCGTCACGCCCGTCGCCTTCCTCTACATTTTTGCTGCAGCATCGTCTCCTCAATCACATCAATCTGGGGCTTTGCCGTCGGTCCGACGGCGGGCAGTTCGTTTTTGACGGCTATCAAGACTTCAGGATCGCAACCCTAGACCGAGGTGGCCAGTGCTATCATGGGTTACCTTTGGGGGGAGGCCGGCTCGGTGAATCGTAAGCCAACCAACGTAGACGTACATGTGGGTCGCAGGATAAGACAACTGCGTATTCATGCAGCGATGTCATATCGCGCGCTCGCAGACGCGCTCGGGATCACAATTTCGGCCTTGCAGTGGTACGAGAACGGGGCCCATCGAATCTCGGCGGGACGTCTGTGGGACGTGGCTCACGTGCTTGGAGTGCCGATTGGGTATTTCTTTGAGGGTCTCTCAGGCGAGCACCAGGCAACCTTCATACCGTTGTCATCGATGGAAAAGGAGCATATTGCCTATCTTCGGCGATGCGCGCCGTCAACCCGCGATCATCTGATCGCTCTCCTGCGCCAGTTTGTGATTGAGCTCGAAGCCCCATCTAGAGCGGTATCCGAGCTGACTGAATCGGGAATTGGATTCCCAGGCGCTTGAAAGTGTGATTCAAGCTTCTGGCTGGGGGATGGAGGCCAGCATGGATGGCGAGACCCTATTCGTTGGACTTGCGCGAGCGGGTTGTCCGGGCGGTTGAGGGAGGGCTGTCGCGTCGGGGCGCGGCATCGGTATTTGGCGTTGCGATCAGCACGGTGATCCATTGGGTTCGCCGGCATCGTGATACTGGGAGTGTCGCCGCCAAGCCGATGGGCGGGGATCGCAGCTCGCGCTTGAAGGGGGCGGATCGGCGCTGGCTGTTGGAGCGGGTGGAGGCGGCTCCGGATCTGACGCTGGAGGAACTGCGCAGCGAGCTTGCGGCTCGCGGTGTCCCGGTGGGTTATGGGACGGTATGGCGGTTCTTTGCGGCCGAGGGCTTCAGCTTCAAAAAAAACCGAGCACGCCGCCGAGCAGGAGCGGCCTGACGTCGCCGCGGCACGCACCATCTGGAAGGCCGAGCAACGCTCGCTCGATCCAGCGAGGCTGGTCTTCATTGATGAGACTGGCACATCCACCGATATGGCGCGGCGGCGCGGACGCGGCAAACGGGGATGCCGGGTCATCGGCCGGGTTCCCTGGGGGCACTGGAAGACGATGACCTTTGTGGCGGGCCTGCGCCAAGACGGCATCACCGCGCCTTTCGTCATCGATTGCGCGATGAACGGCGCGATCTTCATCGAATACATTCGACAATGCCTCGCCCCAACCCTCAAGCCCGGCGACATCGTCGTCATGGACAATCTGCCCGCCCACAAGAGCGAGCGGATCCGCGAGATCATCGAGGCGGCTGGCGCCGAGCTACGTTATCTCCCGCCTTACTCGCCAGACCTCAACCCCATCGAGCAGGCCTTCGCCAAACTCAAGCCCATCTGCGTAAGGCTCAGGAGCGATCTCTCGATGGCCTCTGGCAGCGCATCGGCAAAATCATCCCCTGCTTCGTACCAAAACAATGCGCAAACTTCTTCGCAAACGCTGGCTACGCTCGAACCTGATCGGATTCCGCTCTAAATGATTCCGGCGGGCGAAGCGAAATCCGCCGAGTGAGGGACGGTGTTCAGGGACGGGTTGATGATAGTCTAATGCCGCGCCTGAGTCGCCGGCTCGCCGAGCTCGCCGATCGCCACGATGATACGCAGCCAGGTATCGGCGCCCTGATGGTCCCCTTTGCGCCGCATCTGCTCCACCATCTGGCGCGCTTTTACGGTCGCTTCGTCCCCGTGGAGCTGGATGAAGAGATGGGCGGAGCGGGCAATGTCTAGGTCGGAAACGGGCATGCCTACGTTGATCCTCCCCACAATTCATCGCTATACAAATCAAGGCCCCGCCCTCGAATCAAGGCGGAGGGGCTGCGCATGACAATCCCTCAAACCAAAGGCCTCGCGCAGGACCTCAAAGATTGCACGTCTCCGACTCTGCAGATGCCAACGGCAGGCGCCGCCCACGATTTCGTCACCGTTGGACGCCCTGAGAGTTCTCCCGTGGCCGCCGAGTGCATGGGCGAAAAGAGCTATTGGAAAGAGTACCGACCGCTAACCGGAATGTTTCCTTAGCGTCACCCAAGATGGAGGAGCACGCCGTCGGCAACCGCAGCTGCAGAAAGGCAGCGATAAGGCATATACTCATGCAGGTTTCGCGATCCGATCTGTACCGGCGTTCTTGGGAAAACTGCTCTTGGAACAAGAATATAATCGAGACTTTCAGCGTTTCCGGGTGCCATTCTGATGACGACAGTGAAAGCCGATTTCTTATCCGGTATTTGCACCAACCGCCAATGTTCTCGATGCGATGTCGCCGGCACTTTATGCATCGCAGTTTTGTACGCGATAATCGCCCGACCGTTTACAATGAGCCGAGTCCGATTGAAGTTCATGGTAACGTTAGCGCCCCTTTTCCGAAGCTCCTCAGTAACAGCGGTAACGAACTGGTCAACGGCCTGTGCGCGTGGCCGGCATGACTTTCTGGTGCGCCAATAACCCGGCTGCTCGTATCCGATCCGACTGTAGGCCTCCATGACGCTACCGAACTTGCGCCGGTAAACACTGACGCCTGGCCGCTCGCTCTTTATAAGACTGCGCGAAAGATATCCGTGTTTCAGTAAGAGAGACCTGAGATTGCCGATTAGACTCTCTATGTCGTACTCCATGTGTCCGCGTTTTATATGCATTGCTTGGGCCGCTTGAAAGAGCGCCGTGGGTACGATCCCCTCAAACGCGTGCGGAATTCGAATCCAGCTGGAGCGTTCGTTCTTCTTCGCCGGACTGCGCAACTTCCGAGATTTTCGGTTGTATAATAGGGTTCCGACATAGCGCTCGTTTCGAAGCATCCCATAGATGGCATTTTCATTCCAAGGGCGCCCGAGTGGATTGATTTTTCCCTCTGCGTTCAGGCGATCCGCTATTTGCGGCGGCGACAGACCTTTCTTCACGTAAAGCCGGAAGATTCTACGGACCGTGCGCACCTCAGCCGCTGGCCCCGGGACTAACACAATCCGATCACTCCTCAGCAATCGCCGTTGCCCATGCTCCAAGATCGCCTTGGCTTCTCCATGGTCTCCGATCACCATGCGACGGTATCCATACCCTGCGATCCCGCCCGTATGACCGCCATTGCGCGCCACTCGGCTGATACTTCGAAAAACGCGCGCCGACTGTTCGCGACTGTATTCCGCCGCCATGACGCGTTTGATGTTCTTTAAGATCGCTGCGAGGGGATCGATCTCGTTCTTGAACGGCTCCCCACAATACTCGACAAGGATGTTGGCACGTCGACACATGAATTCGTAATAAGCGCTCTCATCGGTGTCTTGAAACCGGCCCCATCGGCTAACGTCGTAGACCAGGATCGCCGCAAAATCGATGTTGCCAGACTGGACGTCCGCGAGAAGTTTAATCAGTCCCGGGCGATTTGCCGCGCGTAAACCGGACTTCCCGGGATCGGCATAGCTGCGTACGATGACAAAGCCGTGAGTCTCCGCGTACTCACGAATAGCCGCTTGCTGGTTGGCGATGGAATATTGCTGTCCTTCGGTGGACATACGAAGATACTCGGCTGCGCGAATTGGAGGGATAGTGGATTTCATGGTGACGACCTCCGTGAACAATGTCAGCACGCTCGACGGAGGCTACCCGGTGGACAGCGATGGATAGAATGGGTCCTCACGCCGGGTATTATCTCGACCCACAAAGATCCTTCGCCATTTTTGGTTGATCCGAAAGCGCGAGTCGGCGGCTTTGCTCGACCGCAGCACCCTATACCGCAATTATTCCGCTGTAGTTGCCACGGCTTCTTCGGCATCGGCTGCCGTGGCATTCGCCCGCTCTGCGCTTTCGGTTGGCTCGCCCCCGCTCGTCATCGATACCGGACTGCCTGCGTCGGCCATCCCGGCTCGACTTTTTTCCCAGAGCCGATTCGCTTCGCGAAGCGGATCGGTGCCGTGTGCCTGCCACCAGTGCTCTTCTGAGCCGTTGTCGTGCAGTGAGCGATGATGCAGGAAGCAGAGCGGCACGGTGAATTCGTCGCTGACCTTGGCGCCGAGGGCGCGCGGTTGCGCAAATCGCACGTGATGAGCATGGGATGGTGTTCTGCCGCAGACGAGGCACGGCTGTGCGGCAACGAACCGCAAATGGTCCGCGTCCCGCGCCCGTCTTGGCATCGCGAGCGGCAGTTCTGATGTGCTGCGCTGGGGTGCTTCCGGCTCGTGAACCGGCGTCTCTTTCTCTTGAAGCCGCTCGCTCCGCTGCTCGTAGATCCGCTGCAGGACCTCTGTGTAGTGGGTCCCGTTCGCGGTCTTGAGATCGGGCCACGCTGTCCGAAGATGTGCGATGGTCGGTGCATTGCGTGCCCAGATCGCCTGTAATTGCTCGAGCGTGGGCGTCCGCTCCAGCAACTCCCGAAGCGCGCCACAGAAGGATTCAGGGAGCTCGTGGCGCCTCAGCAGCGCGCAGGTTCCCGACAGCAGTGCCCAGGAGATGCCGACGGCGATGCCATGTCCGTTCCGTCTGCGGCGGACACCGTTCTGCTCTTTGTCGTAAAGCGCCAGGCCGAAGAGATTGCCGAAGGTGGCGAGCGCTCGCTTGGTGGCATCGGTCTCGGCCTCCTTGAGCGCGCTCTCATGGGCGTCCCCGAGCGTTGCTCCCGTGCCATGGCCGACGCCGCTCCCTTCGCGGCAGACGATGGTATCGCCGGCGCGCACGCGGATTCTCACCCGCGCCGCATAGGCGCAGGCCTTGGGCTCCCGTTTCGCGTCTTGCCAGATGCATTCGGCAACGACCGTCTCCCGGTCCCAGCCTTCGAAGCCGAAGACCCGGTTCGCCTCGGCGATCGCATGCCAGCCCTCGATATAGGAGAGGGTCTTACCGCGCTCCTGCCGGGTTTTGACGTCCTTCTCGTTGAGCTTGCCCGAGAGCAGCTTCACCTGAGCGTCTGAGAACGGCATCAGCGCGTCCTCACAGAAAGCGTGGCGGACCCGTTTCCGAGCGAAGCACCGGCGACGATCTCGCCGGCCTTAAGCGCGCTAAGGAGAGCCTTGCGATCGAGCTTGGGCGGCTGCGGTTTCCAGAAGGCCTCGGGGATCTTTTGCTCCTCAATGACAACCAGCCCCGGCGGCACCTCGCGCAGCGAGGCGGTAAAATCCGGTTCCGTGAGCTTCCGGATGCCGGCTCGTTCCATCACGGCGGCAACCAGCCCCCGCTTCTTGTCCGCGCGCTGCTCGAGCCGGGCAAAACGCTCCTGCATGTCCGAGAGGCGGGTTCTGAGTGCGTCGAGGAGAGCGAGGTCATCGAGGTGCGAGCGGATCATGGAGGCCAAGATGTCGGGGAGGCTGGTGAGGCCCTCAACCGTGTCCTTGAGGGTCTGGTCGTCGATCCCCGGATATTCCCCAGCGAGCTGCTGGCGCAGCAGCTCATGCGCCTGGAGGTGAGCAAAAAGGGTGGCGTTCATGGGCTTCCCTATTTATCATGTTAGCATCTTATGTATGCTAACTAAGGTACAATGTATGCAGATCAGGCCTCCCCGTCAAGGCTTTTCTGGAGACCGGTGTCGGCCGTGATCACGCGGGAACAGCTCAGAATGGCCCGGGCGGCGCTGGGCTGGGGCGTCCGCGATGTGGCAAAAAAAGCCGGGGTGGCCTTCACCACGGTGAGCCGGTACGAGAACGGCTACGACGCCTATGGCGACACCCTCAGCAAAATCCGCCGCGCCCTTGAAGCGGGTGGCGTCATCTTCTTGGATGGCAATGGCGAGGGACCGGGTGTGCGGCTGAGGAAGCCGCGCAAGGGCCAGCGTTAGCCAGTCAGGCGAAAGAGAACGTCACCGGCTTCGGCCGGTTGAGCCATGCCAGGGCTTGGGATGTCGAATCCACCTGATCGCTGTGCTTGCCGTTGGGAAAGGCCATGAGCTCGCGAAGGTAATCGTCGAGCCATGGCGCTTCGCTCGGCACGTAGACGAAGCCGTTCTCGATGGTGGCGGTCTGTGCGTAAAGCCGCATCAGCTTGTCTTGCTCGGGAACATAGGGCGCAATGTTGGCGACGCCCTCTGCCTTGAGCTCTTGGATAAGCTGGGTGCCAGAGGCCTTATCTTCGATCACCACGGTATCGGGTTCCCACTCCTGCCATGCCCGGTGCACGGCGCGCTTGAGCTCGGGATAGTCGAGGCGTTGCCGTAGCACATCCAGCAGGTAAAGCCGGCGCTCCTTGATGCCCCAGGTGGTACACACGCTGTAGTCGCTAAGCTCAGTCGCTTTGTTGGCGGTATCCCAGCTTTGCAGGATGGTCTCGACGCGCGGGGGATCCTCGGCGGGGTATGTCTGGAACCAGTGGCGCATCACCATGGCACCGCCAAACGGCACCGGTTCTTGCTGGTACTGCGCGGCGAAGTGATAGGTACCGAGCGTTTTGCGGATGCGCTCCAGCGTCTCCCGTGATTCTCGCTCGGGATGGAGCGCCTCGCCCTTGCCCCGCTTGACGGACCGTTGTCCGAAGGGCGTCGCGAAGGTGTGCAGCTCATCCTCCTCAGCAATAGCGGGCAAGGTGAGAACCTCCCATGGCTCCTGCGCCAGCACATGGCCGGTGAGGTCATCCTCGTGGAGGCGCTGCATGATGAGAATGATGGCACCGCGCTCTTTGTCGTTGAGGCGGCTATAAAGCGTGTGGTCGTACCACTGATTGACCGCGCGTCGTTGGCTCTCCGAGGCGGCTTCATCGGGCTTCATGGGATCATCGATGATGATGACATCGGCGCCCCGGCCGGTGAGCGCGCCACCGACCGAGGTCGAGAGCCGATAGCCCTGAGCGGTCGTCACATATTCCTGCACCGCCTGCTTGCTGGATGAGAGGCGCGTCGGGAAGAGATCCTGGTACCAGGACGCGCTCATGACGGTGCGGCAATCCCGCGCAAGCTTGTCGGCGAGGTCTTGGCCATAGCTGACGCACATGATCTGCGCGGCGGGATCGTGTCCGAGCAACCACGCCGGCAGCGCAATCGAGGCGCAGAGAGACTTTAGGTGACGTGGCGGCAGATTGATGATGAGCCGACGGATCTTGCCAAGCCTCACCGCTTCGAGCTTGCCCATGATCGCTTCGATATGCCAATTCCCGGCAAACTCGCTCTGGGGATTGAGCTCGTAGAAGCAGTGCTGGGTAAAGCCGTAGAGGTCGCAGCGCAGCCGTGCGCGATACTCAGCCAGCGCCGTCACCGCCATCTCCCTGAACCGCCTTTGCCCGCTTCAGCATCTCGGCGATGACCTTGCGGTCGACCTCGCTCAATCCCTCCTTGCCGCTTTCGGATGGCTCCGCTTGCATCGATGCGAGGAGCTGCGTCAGGAGGCGTATCGCCGCCAGGTCGCCGGAAGCGGATTTGTTCGTGAGCTGGGTCGCGATCGCCTCGAGTTTGCTGATGGTCTTCACGCGGCCGTTGCTCGAGACCGCAACCCGCTCCTTGAGGGCGCGCATCAGCTGGGTCGCGAGATTGGCCGACCCTTTCGGCCGTCCCGCCGGATTGCCGGACTGGCCCTTCTGGAAACGCCGGTGCGCTGGCGGGTTGCCATAACCGACCGGGGCGCTCATGCCGCCGCTCCCGTGGCCGCGCGATCTTCGAAGCGTTCGCCGGTGGTGGCGTGACGGGCATCATCGCCGGTGAGGCGCTGCCAACGCCGGATGGCCGTGTCGATATAGAGGGGATCGATCTCGAGGGCGTAGCAGCGACGCCCGAGCCGCTCGGCGGCGATCAAGGTGGTGCCGCTGCCGAGGAAGCCATCGAGCACCACCTCGCCCCGCGCCGAGGCGTCAAGGATGGCATCGGCCACTAGCGCCACCGGCTTCACCGTGGGATGAAGGGCCAGGAGATTGCCTTCCTCGCTCACGCGCCCGAAGGAATTGGCGCCGCCATACTGCCAGACATTCGTCCGGTTCCGCCCGTGCTTGCCGAGCTCCACATTGTTGCAGTGCGCGGCGGTGCCCTTCTTGAAGACGAAGACCAACTCGTGCTGGTTGCGGTAGAGCGACCCCCAGCCGGCGTTGGTCTTGACCCAAACGCAGAGGTTCTTGAGGGTGCTATAGCTGGCGCGGCCGGCGGTCAGGATCTCGCCCGCGTGCCGCCAGTCCATGGTGATAAAGTGCAAAGCGCCATCGCGGCTGTGGGCGGCGAGAAGCCCGCAGGCGTCGGTCAGGAAACGCGTGAACGCCGCAGCGTCCATCTCGCCGGATGCCATCGCGAAATCGCGATGCCGGGCGGCACCGAGGCCCGTTGCGTGGCCATCGATCGGCACATTGTAGGGCGGGTCGCTGAACACCATCGCCGCCTGCTCGCCCGCCATCAAGGTGCGGTAGGCGCCGTCATCCACCGCATTACCGCAGTAGATGCGATGCGGTCCGCAGCGCCAGAGATCGCCCGACCGGCTCACCGCCGGTCCTTGCGGCTCTTCGACTTCGTCATCGGCATCGTCCGCCGGTTCGTTCAGGCTCTCGATGCGGAAGTCGATCTCGGCCATGTGGAACCCCGTCGCCTCAAGGCGGAAGTCGAGATCGAGCACGGAGAGCTCCTTGAGCTGCTCCGCCAGCAGCCGATCATCCCAGGTGGCAATCTCCGTCAGCCGGTTGTCGGCGACGAGGAACGCCTTCGCCTGCGCTTCGCTCAGATGGTCGAGCGAGATGGTCGGCACCTCGGTCCACCCCAACTCCCGGCACGCCAAAAGCCGGCCATGGCCGGCAACGACCTGGAGATCGCGATTGACCAAAATCGGCACGTTGAACCCAAACGCTTGGATGCTTTCGGCGATTTGCTTCACCTGTTGGCGGGTGTGGCGGCGGGGATTGCGCGGATCGGGCCGTAGCGACTCGATTCCGCGGTAGACCACCTCAATCCGCCCTCCTGCCTTATCAACCGGTTTGCTCGAACTCATCGACCAGCTCCTTTGCATGTTCTTTTACATATAACTCGGTACAATCATTGCGGCCCCGGCCGTGTCACCGGCGCCTCACGAGCCCAGGCAACGAGTTCCAGCATCAGCCGCGTCAACGGTAGCAGTATCCGCACCTCCTCGCCGGGATAGCGCTCACCCAAAAGACCCAGCTGGCGAGGACTCTCCATGTCTTCCGGGCGCAAGACCTCGATCGTGCCGGGTTTCTCCCCATACCGGTCGTGAAGGCGCAGAAACACCTCCGAACCAAGGAGGGGAATTTGGCGACCGCGGCTCTTGACCCAGGACGCATCGAGCGCCGCGTCAGGCTGCTCGTGCCAAGCTAGGCGAAACGCCTTCCGGAGCATCGAACGCTCTTGCACCAGGATCTCCGCGAGATCGCGCGGTCGCATCCGTCGATGGAGGCCGAACACCGCCACCCCCAGTTCGATCAGCTCATCAAACCCATACTGGATCCGGTGGCCCCGCCCGCTCCCCACCGCCCCCTCGTCGAACGGCACCCCCAAGCGCCGCAGATAACGAACCTCGTCGATGAGCTTGCTCATTGGCGGCGTTCCGCGCGAGAGGGTCCAGAGGACTTGACCATGGGAGAGAGCAAGGGCGGGAGGTTTCATGTATTCAGAATGAATAAATGCAAAACAACTTTTATCTTATCAGCTCACCTGGACGATTCGCAACCTTTTCTCTCCGGCCAGGTTGCCTATCCTATCGATGCAGCCCGCCCGCAATGCAATTTGCCCCAGGCGCTCCCTGATACCTCCAGTCAAATTCCCTGTTCCGATCTCAGCCGTCCAAGTCGTTCAACTCAGAAAAATGGCCGTACTTCGCGAGTTCGGCTCGGCTCCGCAGCCGCGGACCGCCGGGCAATGGGGCAAATTCCCTGTATTTTCCCCTGTTAGCAGGGATTTTCGGGGGCAACCTTTGGGGTCTTCAGAGCGGAGTCGAGCGCCACAACCCTGTGAGAAATCTCACAAGAGCCCGGCCGCGGGCGGCGCGATGATGGGGCCAACGAGGGAAGGCGGCATGGCGGCACGGAGGGTCATCGGCAGCGGCGCATTTGGGTCAAGCGAGGCCGGCGATGCGCCGCAGCAGCGCTTCGTTCTTGAGGACGATGGTGCCCTTCTCGAGGGCGATGACCGATTCCGCCTGCCAGGAGCGGAGCTGACGGTTCACTGTCTCGCGGGGCATGCCGAGGAAATTGCCGAGCTCGCGCTGCGAGAGGCTCAAGCGGAGCCGCTTGCCCTCGGTCGTGGCCTGCCCGCGCGCCTCGGCGAGCGCCAGCAGCTTTTTGGCGAGCCGCGCCGGCTGGTCGAGGAAGAGGGCATCCTGGACGTGTTCGGACATGCGGCGGATCTGCTCGCAGAGAATGGGCAGAAGCCTGAGCGCCACATGCGGATGGTCGCGGAGAAAGGGCAGAAAATCACGCCGGTCGATGACGAGGAGCGTGCAATCCGTGCGCGCCACCGCGTCGGCGGTTCGGTCCTTGCCGTCGAGCAGTGCGACCTCGCCGAAGGTCTGCCCGGCTTCAACGATGGCGAAGGTGACCTCGCGCCCTTCGGCCGAGGGCGCGGCGATCTGCACTTCCCCATCGAGGACCGCGAGCAGGCTGTCGCCGGGCGAGCCTTGGGAGAAAATAGTGGCGCCGGCGCGAAAGCGCGCGGTACGCGCAAAGCCGAGCAAGCGCTCCAGTTCGGCGGGCGAAAGCACCGCGAACAGGAACTGCTTACCCAGGAGCTTGATCCACTCTTGTCGGTCGGGCGGCATCGGAGGTGAAGGCCTTGGTTCTCCGGCGTATATTAGCCCCAATGGACGAGACGAGGCCATTGGCTCCATTTCCGGCGCGGCGGGGCTGCGCTGCAGCGTGGCAGTGCGTCCTCCGACAGGCTGAGGATGAGGAAGATCGAGAATGCCATCTGCCAGATGCCACGAAGAAAAGCCCTGATCCTGCGCCTGTCGCAGGACGCACGGCCCGCCTTGCCGCCGAGCCCCTTTCCCGCCGCTTCGTCCTTGCCGGCGTGGCAAGCGCTGTTCTTTTGCCCGCCGGCGTCCGCGCCGAGACGCCCAAGATCCTCCGCGTGGGATATGTCGGCATGCAAACGGTGGACGCGCCCATCTATCAGGCGTTTCGGCTGCGCATGGCCGAGCTCGGCTATCGCGCCGGCAGCAACTTCAGCTTCGAATACGTGCAAGCGCCGAGCGTCGAGGCCTATCCCGAAAGTTACGCGGCGCTCATCGTGCGCAAGCCCGACATCATTCTGAGCGCCGGGAACGAGCCGGCCCTGCGCGCGGCGCTAAGCGTCGCCGGTGCCTTGCCCATCGTCCTCCTTGCCATCGATTTCGACCCGCTTGCAAAAGGCTATGTGCCGAGCTTGGCGCGGCCGGGCGGCAACATCACCGGCATTTTCGTGCCGCAGATCGAGCTCGCGCGAAAGCGCATCGAGCTCGTGCGCGAGCTGCTGCCGCAGGCCACCCGCATCGGCATACTCTCAGATGCGAACTCGCGCGATCAGGCGATGGCGGCGAGTGATGCGGCGCGTGCCCTGGGGCTCGATCCGCGGCTCATCGAGATCACGGATCAGCCGGCCGACTATGCCGCCGCCTTCGCGCGGATGAAGGATGCGCGAGGCGAGCCGGTGGTGGTGCCAGCGAGCGCCGTCTTCCTGCGCGACCGCGCCGAGATCGAGGCGATGGCGCGCGAGCATGGCGTGCCGATGATCGCCGCCTTCCGCGAGAACGCCGCCGCGGGCGCGGTGATGAGCTATGGCATCGATCTCGCCGATCTCTTCCGCGACATCGCCGACGTGGTTGATCACGTCGCCAAGGGCAAGAAGCCCGCCGAGCTGCCGATCGCGCCGCCCAGCCACTTCCATCTCGCCCTCAACCTCAAGGCCGCCGCCGCCCTCGGCGTCACCGTCCCGCAAACTCTCCTCGCCATCGCCGACGAGGTGGTGGAATGAGGCGGCGCGCGCTTCTTCTCGCGATCGGCGCAGCGCTTCTGGCACTGCCACTGATGTCGCGCGCGCAAGCGCCGGCCAAGCTGGTTCGCGTCGGCATCGTCTCCGGCCAGCCGCGGACCGAACCGCTCTGGACTGCGTTCGACCAACGGCTACGCGAGCTTGGCTATCGCGAGGGCGAGAATCTGACTATCGAATACCTAGACGCACACGGCGAGACCCGCCTCATTCGGGAGGCCATGCAGGAGCTTGTTCGGCGCAAGGTCGACATCATCGTCGCCAGCGGCAATGAGATCGTTCTTAGATCGGCGCTGGCCGCGACCACGACGTTGCCGATCGTCATGGTCGCGATCGACTATGACCCGGTCGAGCGTGGCTATGTCAAAACCTTGGCGCATCCCGGCGGCAATATTACGGGCTTGTTCTTCCAGCAAGTCGAGCTTGCGGCCAAACGTCTGGAGCTTCTGCATCAGGCGTTTCCAGACCTGCACGGTGCAACGGTGTTCTGGGATGCGGCCTCGGCGGATCAATGGCATGCTCTCGAGCGCGCCGGCGCGGCACTCAATCTGCGGCTCGTCGGCGTCGAGATGCGAGAGCAACCCTATGATTACGAGCAGGCGCTCTCGGCGGCGCCAACGGCCGCGCGCGGCGTTCTCGTGCAGATGACGTCGAGCATTTTTTTCCGCGATCGCGCTCACATCGCCGATTTTGAGCTGCGGCACCGCATCCCCGCGATCTTCGCGTTCCGCGAATTCACCGCTGCCGGCGGGCTCATGTCCTATGGCCCAAGCATCACTGGAATGTACCGGCGGGCCGGCGAATATGTCGCCCGCATTGCCGGCGGCGCGAAGCCGTCCGAGCTCCCGGTCGAGCAGCCGACGACATTCGAGCTGGTCATCAACCTCAAGACGGCAAAGGCGCTGGGGATCGACCTTCCGCCCACGCTTCTCGCGCGGGCCGACGAGGTGATTGAATGAAGTGGCGCGTGCTCATCGCCCTGATTGGCGTTATTGGGGCGGCAGGGACGCTTGCCGCTCGGGGGCAAGCGTCAGGCCCGGTGATCGGCATGCTCCATCAAGGGCCGACACCGCCCGCGCAGCTGATGAGCGCGTTCCGTGACGGCTTGCGCGAGGGCGGGCTCGCCGAGGCGGCGACGATCGCCATCGAGGACCGAGCGGCGAACGGCCAATACGGGCGGCTGCCGGCGCTCGCGGCGGAGCTGGTGAGCCACCACGTCGCGGTGATCGCCAGCGACTTCCTTCCGGCGGGACTCGCCGCCAAGGCGGCAACGCAAACCATCCCGGTCGTGTTTCTGACCGGCAGCGACCCCGTCGCTTCGGGGCTGGTGCCGAGCCTCAATCGGCCGACGGGCAACGTCACCGGCATCGCCTTCATGTTCACGCGATTGGGCGCCAAGAATCTTGAGCTGTTACGCGAGCTCGTGCCCAAGGCCGCCGTGGTTGGCGTGCTCATCAATCCCAGCAATCCCAACGCGGAGCCGCAGCTCATGGACGTGGAGCCGGCGGCGCGCGCGCTCGGCCAAGAGCTTCTGGTGATGCGCGCAAAAACGGACAAGGAGATCGAAGAGAGCTTCGCCCAGCTCGCGCAAAGCCGCGTCGATGCGCTCGTCGTCAGCGCCGACGGATTTTTCATCGGCCAGCAGGATCAGTTGGTGGCACTCGCCCAGCGCTATGGGGTGCCGACGATGTACCCGCTGAGCCAATACGTCACTGCCGGCGGATTGATGAGCTATGGCGCGAAACTCGCCGAGGCCTTCCGCCAGACCGGCATCTATGTCGGACGCGTCCTCAAGGGCGAGAAGCCCGCCGATTTGCCGGTGCTGCAATCGGCACGCTTCGAGCTGGTGCTCAACCTCAAGACGGCGAAGGCGCTTGGACTCACGGTCCCGCCCTCCCTCCTCGCGCTCGCCGATGAGGTCATTGAATGAGACGGCGCGATATTATTGCGCTCGTCGGCAGCGCGGCGCTTACTTGGCCGCTCCTGGCGCGGGCGCAGCAGCGGCCGGGAGTCCTGCGCGTTGGCGCCGCCGGCATCCAGCCTCGCACCGCCTCCATCTACGCCGCCTTCGAGCAGCGCATCGCCGAGTTGGGCTATAGGGAAGGCGAGAATTTCGTTTTCGAATATGTCCAAGCGGCAAGTCCGACGATTGAAGGCTATAGCCACGCCCAGGGGGAACTCGCCCGGCGCAATGTCGATATCATGATGGCGACGGGTCCGGAAGCTGACTTGAAAGCCGCCATTGCCACGGCCGGCACGCGACCGATCGTCATGATCGCCATTGATTTTGATCCCCTTTCGCTCGGCTACATCGCCAGTCTCGCGCGGCCGGGCGGCAACATCACTGGTCTCTTCCTCGAGCAGCCGCAGCTCGCGGTAAAGCGGCTCCAATTTTTGCGGGATTCGTTTCCCAGCCTCTCCGGCGCGACCGTCTTCTGGGATCAGGTTTCAGCCGATCAGTGGCGCGCCTTAGAGCGCGCGGCGTCGGCAATGACGGGATTCCACGTCAGCGGCATTGAATTCCGCGATCGGCCCTTCGACTATGAGAAGGCGCTTCTTAACGCTGCACCGCAGGACCGGGGCGCGTTGATCGTGTTAGCGTCGCCCGCCTTCGCCCTCGATCGCAAGCGCCTTCCCGAGTTTGCCCTTCAGCACGGGATCTTGTCGGTCTTCTATACCCGCCAATACGTCGATGTCGGTGGCCTTTTCTCTTATGGGCCAAGCTTTACGGAGATGTTCCGGCGAGCGGCCGATTACGTTGACCGCATCGCAAAAGGCGCGAAACCCGGCGATTTACCCGTCGAGGAGCCGACCAAGTATGAATTGGTCGTCAATCTCAAGACTGCCAACGCGCTCGGCATTGCGATACCGCCGCCGATCCTCGTGCGCGCCGACGAGGTGATCGAATGATCGCGCGGGTGCCGCAACATCCCCCTCCCCCCTTGAGGGGGAGGGTAGGGTGGGGGGCCGCGCGCGGAGCGCGGCGAGACTCGCCCTCGACCCGGTCAAGCCTTTCACCCCCCTCCCTCCCCTACCCCTCAAGGGGGGAGGAGCGCCTAAGGCGACGGGTTGGGGAGAGGTCGCGAGACGTCAGATGGCGGTCCCCTCGTAACGTGGACGATGCACTCCAAGGCCGCGACGGTGTATTGATGAGCCCGTTGGTCGTGATACACGATGCTCGGAGAGAAGGAGCGCTAAGGGTGCCATGAACGACAGCGGCGCCACCCGCGTGGTCGATCTCGAGGCGGCGCCCAGCCGGGCGCAGCCGCGGGGGCGGCTTTTCCGGAAATATGTGGCGCTCTTCGTTGCCGTCGTTGCCATCGCTCTCCTCGCCAACGGGCTCCTTGAGATCTGGTTTTCCTATCGCGAGCACCAGGAGTCGCTCGTCCGCATCCAGCACGAGCAGGCGGAAGCGGCGGCGACGAAGATCGGACAATTCATCAAGGAAATCGAAAGCCAGCTCGGCTGGACGACGCAGTTGCCGTGGTCCTCGGCGACCTTGGAGCAGCGCCGCGTCGAC
>DASZAN010000060.1:0-14839 GCA_035945115.1 Allostellaceae bacterium | reverse complement strand
TGCTCCGCAAAGCCGCCAAGCGAACCGTCGAGGACACCTGGCGCCAGATCGGAACCCTCCTCAGCAGCGTCTCGCCGCAAGAGTGCGCCAACTACTTCCGAAACGCAGGCTACGCTTCAACCTGAATGGATCAGACTCTAGAATAGCGGCGTCGGCAATTTCTCAGCGAAGCTGGTTGAGCGGGCGGAGCACCTTGCCGTCGAGGAAGGCGCGAATGTCCTCGACCGCGTGCGCATAGAGCAGGCGATAGTTCTCCTCCGTGACGTACCCCAGATGCGGCGTGAGGAGGAGATTGTCGAGCGCCCTCAGCGCATGGCCGGCGGGGAGCGGCTCCGGCTCGAAGACGTCGAGCGCGGCGCCCGCGATGCGGTGTTCGCGGAGAACGGCGATGAGCGCCGCCTCATCGACGATGGGTCCGCGCGAGGTATTGATGAGATAAGCGGTCTTCTTCATGCGCGCGAGATCGGCGGCGCCGACGAGGCCGCGCGTGCGATCGCTCAGCACCACGTGGATGGTGAGGACATCGGCGGCGGCGAAGAGCTCCTCCTTGCTGACGAGGCGTGCGCCCCCCGCCGCCGCGCGCTCCGCCGTCAGGTTCTGGCTCCAGGCAATGAGGTTCATGCCGAAGGCCTTGCCGATCGCCGCCACTTGCGTGCCGAGCTTGCCGAGGCCGAGCACACCCAGCGTTTTGCCGCGGACGACGATGCCGAGCGTCGTCTGCCAGCGCCCTTCGCGGAGCGCCGCTTCATCGCGGGGAATGTGGCGGATGAGTGCCAGGATCAGCCCCCAGGTGAGCTCGGCGGTGGGATAGCCCAGCATCTCGGTGCCGCAGACTTGCACGCTGCGCTCGGTCGCCGCAGCAAGATCGATCGAGGCGTTGCGCATGCCCGCCGTGACGAGCAGGCGGAGATTGGGAAGCTTCTCGAAAAGCGCGCGCATAAAGGGCGTGCGCTCACGCATCAGCACGACGCACTCGAAGGCGTGGAGGCGCCGCGCCAGCGCGTCGCGATCATCGAGATGATCGCTGAACGCCTGCATCTGCGCCGCGGGATGAAGGCTCTGCCAATCCGCCAGTCCCAGCGCCACGCCCTGGTAGTCGTCGAGGATTGCCACCCGCATCATCGGCGTCACCTTTTGCTCGAAGTTGACGGCTAGCCGTAGCCAAGGTTTCAGGAGGCCGCAAGACAGAGCGTGACTTGCGAGCCGGCGAGCAGCGCTTCGCGTGACTTGTTATAACTGCGATCGGTTTGGCGCGATGGTGAGAAGGCGATCATGGCGGAAATGACTTGCGATGTCGTGGTGGTGGGTGCCGGCAATGCCGCGCTCTCGGCGGCGCTGGCGGCGCGCGAGGGCGGCGCGCGCGTCATCGTGCTGGAGCGCGCGCCCGAAGATGAGAGCGGCGGCAACAGCCGCTTCACCGCCGGCGCCATCCGTACCGTCTATAACGGCGTCGAGGACCTGAAGAAGCTCATCCCCGATCTCACGACCGAAGAGATCGCGCGCACCGACTACGGCGCCTACACCCGCGAGCAATTCTATGACGACATGGCGCGGGTGACGCAGTTCCGCGCCAACCCCGACATGGTCGAGCTCCTGGTGGAGCGCAGCCTCGACACCCTCGTCTGGCTGCGCGGCAAGGGCGTGCGCTTTCTTCCGGCTTACGGCCGCCAAGCCTTCAAGGTCGGTGACAAGACGCGCTTCTGGGGCGGCCTCACCGTCGAAGCTTCGGGCGGCGGGCCCGGCCTCGTCGCAGCGCTTCATGCCGCGGGCGAGCGCCACGGCATCGCCATTCTCTATGCGACGCGCGCGCTCTCGCTCTTGCTCGACGAACGCGCGGTGCGCGGCGTTCATGTGCGGCAGGGGAACCGCAGCTTCGACATCGCCGCGAAATCCGTGGTGCTCGCCTGCGGCGGCTTCGAGGCCAACAGCGAATGGCGGACGCGCTATTTGGGGCCGGGATGGGACCTCGCCAAAGTGCGCGGCACACGCTTCAACACCGGCGACGGCATCCGCATGGCGCTCGAGGCCGGCGCCATGCCCTATGGCCATTGGTCGGGCTGCCATGCCGTGGCGTGGGACCGCAACGCGCCGGAGTTCGGCGATCTCGCCGTCGGCGACGGCTTTCAGAAGCACTCCTACCCCTTCGGCATCATGGTGAATGCGCGGGGCGAGCGCTTCGTCGACGAGGGCGCCGATTTCCGCAATTACACTTATGCGAAATATGGCCGTGTCGTGCTGGAGCAGCCGGCGCAATTCTGCTGGCAGATCTTCGATGCCAAGGTGCTGCATCTCTTGCGCGACGAATACCGCATCCGCCAGGTGACGAAGGCGCGCGCCGACACCATCGAAGAGCTCGCGGGGAAGCTCGAAGGCGTCGACGGCGCGGCCTTTCTCCGCACCATCGCCGCTTACAACCGCGCAGTGAGGCAGGA
Organism: Allostellaceae bacterium; assembly: GCA_035945115.1. Lineage (GTDB taxonomy): Bacteria > Pseudomonadota > Alphaproteobacteria > ATCC43930 > CGMCC-115725 > DAHUYF01. The sequence continues at coordinate 12,407 of DASZAN010000060.1, read as the reverse complement.
CATTCCCTTCGATCCCACGGTCAAAGACGGCCGCCGCACGGAAGGCCTCGCGGTGGCGAAATCAAATTGGGCGAACCTCATCGATCAGCCGCCTTTTGAGGCCTATCAGGTGAGCTGCGGCATCACCTTCACCTTCGGCGGCTTGCGCATCGACGCGCAAGCGCACGTCATCGACACGGAGGGCGAGGCGATCCCCGGATTGCTTGCCGCCGGCGAGCTGGTGGGCGGCCTCTTCTATTTCAACTACCCCGGCGGCACCGGCCTCATGTCGGGCGCCGTCTTCGGCCGCATCGCCGGCACCTCGGCAGCAAAGGCAGCGCAGCTCGCCGTCTGAGGATCGTTGCGCCGCCGGTACGTTGGCGCTCTGCGGCTCAGCGTCGATTCGGCGCGCAGCGGGAGCAAAATTCGCGCTGTCGGCGTTAACGGGACGCTCGCCCATCGGAGCGGACCCGTGACCCGTACGACCCGCGATCTCAAGGTCGAAATCGCCCGCCTCAACCGTCTCATCGCGCGCGTCGAGGCAAAACCGCACCGCGAATGGGCCCTGTGGTCGTCGACCCTCCACGATCTCGTCGAAGAGCGCAAGGTGCTCAGCATGCTCATGCTCAATCGACGCATCGAGGCGGGCAAGAAGGTCGTGAGCTTTCAGCGCTGGCGCGACGGTCCCTGGGCCGCCTGATCGCGCCCGCGTGCGTGCCTCCGCCGCCGTGCTAACATGCGGGCTCGGGCGGTGCTGCAGCGGGAGCATGGCGCATGGATGACGCGATCGGTCGATCGGGGACGCTCTCGGCGCGGGCGGCGCGCGAGCGCATCCGCCGCGGCGAGCATCAGGGCCACACGGGCGGGCTCGCGCCCGGCAAGGTGCAGGGCAACGTCGCCATCCTTCCGGCGGATTGGGCCGACGATTTCGTCCGCTTCTGCCTCCTGAATCCGAAGCCGTGCCCGATCCTCGCCGTCGGCCGTCCCGGCCGTCCCGAGCTGCCGACGCTGGGAGAGGACATCGACATTCGCACCGACGTGCCGCGCTATCGCGTCTTCGAACACGGAAAGGAAGTGGCGGCGCCGATCGACATCACGCGCTATTGGCGCGACGACCTCGTCGCGGTGATCCTCGGCTGCTCCTTTTCCTTCGAAAGCGCCCTTGTCGAGGCGGGTCTTCGCCTGAAGCACGTCGAGGCCGGCACCACGGTGCCGATGTACCGCACCACGATCGCGCTGGCGCCGAGCGAGCGCTTCCTCGGCACGATGGTGGTGTCGATGCGGCCCTTCCGGCCGGCCGAGGCGATCCGCGCCATCCAGGTGACCTCGCGTTTCCCGAGCGTGCACGGCGCGCCCGTCCATATCGGCTTGCCCGGCCTCATCGGCATCGCCGATCTGGGCCGGCCCGATTTCGGCGATCCCGTCGCGGTCGGCGCCGACGAGCTCCCGGTGTTCTGGGCCTGTGGCGTCACGCCGCAAGTGGCGGTCGAGCATGCGAAGCCGCCGTTCTTCATCTCGCATTTCCCAGGCGCGATGCTGATCACCGATCTCGACAACGCCGCGCTTGCGACGCTTTGAGGCGCCCGGCGACATCGCCATGAGCGCTCGTCTCGTCTTCTGGTACGAGTTCGCCAGCACCTACTCCTACCCCGCCGCCATGCGCATCGAGCGGCTCGCCACGGCCGCCGGTGTTGCGGTCGAGTGGCGGCCGTTTCTGCTCGGGCCGATCTTTCAGCAGCAGGGGTGGCGCGATTCGCCGTTCAATCTTTATCCCGCCAAAGGTCGCTATATGTGGCGCGATCTCGAGCGGCTCTGTGCTGTGGAGCACTTGCCGCTGCGGCGGCCGAGCGTCTTTCCGCGCAACGGGCTTTTGGCGGCGCGCGTCGCATCGATCGCGCGCGATGAAGGTTGGTGCGAGGACTTCAGCCGCGCCGTCTACCACGCCAACTTCGCTGAGGACCGCGAGATCGCCGATGCGGCGGTGATCGGCGACATCATCCGCTCGCTCGATCGAGATTCGGCGCCGGTGCTCGAGCGTGCGGGCTCAGCCGCCAACAAGGATCGGCTCCGCGTGCAGACCGACGACGCAATGGCGCGTGGCATTTTCGGCGCGCCGAGCTTTACCATCGGCGACGAGCTCTTCTGGGGCAATGATCGCCTGGAACAGGCGATCGCGTGGGCGAAGAAAGCATCAACATGAAGCGACCGCTCGAGGGATTGCTGGTCGTCGCACTCGAGCAAGCGGTGGCGGCGCCGCTCTGCAGTTGCCGCCTCGCCGATGCCGGCGCGCGCGTCATCAAGATCGAGCGGCCCGAGGGCGATTTCGCCCGCGGCTACGACCGCGTCGCCAAGGGCGAGAGCAGCTATTTCGTCTGGCTCAATCGCGGCAAGGAATCGATCGTGCTCGACATCAAAGAGGGCGACGACCGCGCGCTCCTGGAGCGCATGATCGCGCGCGCCGATGTGTTCCTGCAGAACCTCGCGCCGGGCGCCGCTGGGCGTGCCGGCTTCGCGCCCGATGAGCTTGCCCGGCGGCATCCGCGCCTCATCGTCTGCTCCATCACCGGCTACGGCGAGAGCGGGCCCTATCGCGACATGAAGGCCTACGACCTCCTCATTCAAGCGGAAACGGGGCTGGCGCATCTCTCGGGTCCGCCCGAAGCGCCCGGGCGCGTCGGCGTCTCCGTCTCCGACATCGCCGCGGGCCTCAACGCGTACGCGGCGATCCTCGAAGCGCTTTTGGCGCGCGAGACGAGCGGCAAGGGAAGTGTGCTGTCGATCTCGCTCTTCGATGCCACGGCGGAGTGGATGGCGGTACCGCTCCTCCATCACGACTATGGCGGCCGCGCCCCCGCGCGCGTCGGCTTGAAGCATCCCTCGATCGCGCCCTATGGCGCCTTCGCCGCCGCCGACGGCAAGCTCATCGTCATCTCCATCCAGAACGAGCGCGAATGGGCGCGCTTCTGCGAAGCGATCCTGGGCGACGCCGCCTTGGCGCGTGATGCGCGCTTTTCCGACAACAACCGCCGCGTCACCAACCGCCCCGCGCTCGACGCGCTGGTCGGCGAGGTGTTTGCCCGAGAGCCGCGCGCGCAATTGGGCGAGCGGCTCAAAGCCGCCGACATCGCCTTCGGCAATCTCAACAGCGTCGAAGATTTTTCACGCCACCCGCACCTCCGCCGGATGACGACGCTGGTCGAGGGCGGCGCCGTCGCCGTTCCCGCGCCGCCGGCCCTGGCTGATGGCGATGCGGCGCGCGTGCCGCGCCTCGGCGAGCACAGCGACGCGATCCGCCGCGAATTCAGGGGCTAGAGCCGATGCTGACCGGCAAGGTCCGCCGTTACGAGACGAAGACGACGAAAGCAATCGAGGAACGTGCGCCGAGCTTTATGGCGAACCCACCATTGCGGACCATATCTGCGGACATTCGTTCAACGTGCCCGCTGCTGCTAGAGGTAGGCGTTCAGGCGTAACGAGCTGAAAATGTGCCGGTTGTTCTTATCATCAGCGCGGAGCTTTACGCCGAATTCCTTCGTTAGCGCGAGCGCGATCTCGAGCATGTCGATGGAATCGAGACCTAAGCCTTCGCCGTAAGGAGGCGCCTCGGGATCGATTTCCGGAGCGGCGATCTCGAGATTGAGCGTCTTCACGATCAATGAAGCGAGCGCCGCCTCCGGCGCAGTTTGTCCGTTCTCATTCATGCGATGCAGCTCCGAGAACTGTTGCGAACCCGCAGGCTCGGGAAGAGCCGACCGGCCGAGCAAGACAGGAGCGTCGACGAGCCTCTATCGAGATGTTCGTTCAAATCCGCTCAGCGGCGCCTCATTACTTGTGACCGACATAGCTGCGAAACATATCGAGCTCGATGTGGCATTGCGCATCTTCAAACCCGGCACTGCGCATCGCTTCGAGAATCACTGGCGCGGGCACGCAATTGTCGATCGTCTCCCAATAGTATTCCATGAGCCTTTGTGTGGGCGCCTTACCTAATGTCCGGCCGTAGCAGAATGGGATGACGCGCGCGAAATAGGTCGCGAGCAGCTTGCGACGAAGTGGATGGCTCGGCGCACCGATCTCCAATATCAGCACCGTCCCTCCGTGGCGAAGCACACGATGAAACTCGCGGAACGTGCCGATGAGATCCGAGACATGCCGCAGGGCAAAGCCCATGCTCACGAAATCGGCGCATTCGTTGCCCAGCGGCAAGTCTTCTGCCGCACCTTGGATAAGGGGTATGCCAAGATTTCGCCGCGCCACGGCGAGCATCGCTTCGCTCACGTCGATGCCGATGACATTGCGACGACTTCCGGTGATGGCAACCGCCTCCCGGGCGACGAGCCCGGTGCCGACCGCCACATCGATCACGCGCTGACCCTGCTGGAGTCCTGCATTGACGAGCCGCCGGCGCCGGTACCGAGCGCCGCTACCCAGCGAAAATATCTCATTGATCTCGTCGTAATAGGGCGCGGTCTCATTGAAGAGCCGCCGAACGAACGACGAGCGCTGCGCTTGCTCTCGATAAAAGCGCGAGAGGACCGGATGCGGCTCTACGGGTTCCTGACCAGCTAGTCTGGTCATCGGCGCCTCCCGACGTGATTCGCGTGTGCCTACCGCAATGAGTTGGGTGCAGGCAACCCCTTGCTGTCCAGGCGCTGGCAGCTCGATCATGTCAGAAGGAGCTTTCCGTTTTCTACTCGCCTGCGCACATGGCACTATGGCTCGCTCGCCGTCCGTGTCGCGCAGCGCCAGTCAATATCTTGCGCAGGTAAGCGGCGACAACCGCCCGGCGATCACGTTATCTGCGCTGATCCTTATTCGATGACATCGTCGGCTTGGGCGAGAAGGGTAGGCGGGAGCGTGAGGCCCAAGGCGGCGGCGGTCTTGAGGTTGATCACGCGCTCGAACTTCGTCGGGTTCTGCACCGGGAGATCGCCCGGCTTCTCGCCGCGAAAGACGCGATCGACGTAGGCGGCGGCGCGACGGCACTGATCGTCGAGATCGGGACTATAACCGATCAATCCGCCTGATCGCGCGAAGAAGGTGAAGGGGTAGGCCGCCGGAATACGGCGCGCTGCGGCGCGGGCAATGAGGAGATTGCGATGCTCCACGGCAACGTTGCTCGGCAGCACCAGAAGCCCGGCATGGCCGTCGGCGGTGACACCGTCGATCGCATGGGCGATGTCGTCGGCGCTGTTGATGTCGGTTGCGATAAGCGCGATCGACAAGGCACCGGCGGCGGTTTCTGCGTTGGCACGATATATCGCGTGTGACGGCGTGGCCGCGTTCATCAGCATGGTCACCGTCGTCACCTGCGGCGCCGCCTCTTTCAAAAATTCGAGCCATTTTCCGGCAATCGATGGCGCGTAGAGTCCAAAGCCCGTGGTGTTGCCGCCGGGATGCGACAAGTTCGGCACGAAGCCGGCGGCAACGGGATCACCGACGCCGGCGAAGATCGTCGGAATCGTGCGCGTGACGGTCAGGACGGCGGTCAACGCTGGATTGCCGAAGGTGAAAATGGCGTCGGGTGCCGGCGCCGCCAGGTCACGGGCGTCGGATGCAATTTTTTCAGCATCCCCGCCGCCGTAGCGAATCTCAGTGCGCAAATTGCGGCCCTCGATCCAGCCGGACGCAGCGAGCCCTTGGCGAAACGCATTTACATACGCGCTTGCCAAGGGATCGCTGGCCGATCCCGGGAAGAGTACGCCAAGGACCTTCACGCGGTCGGCCGTTTGCGCCCTTGCCGCGCCGATCGGCCCAACAGTCATCGCGGCGAGCGTCGCAATAAAATCGCGCCGTCTCATCGGTCCCCCTATCGCCGGCTGCGGCGAGACCCAGGTGTGTCCCAATCGCCCTACTCTATCAGGCTAAGCACGGGGGACCTGTGCGAAACGTCACAGCTTCTCGCCGTCAAGTCCGGACGCTCGTCGGGAACCGCTCTCGGGTCAGTCCGCGCGATCGAGCAGCGCCGCAAGGCCGAGGAAGGCCGGGATCGGGTAGGTGACGACGTATGTCGGAATGGCCGCGAGGTACGGGCGAAACCGGCCCTTGGCCTCGAAGCGTTCGCGGAATTGGCTCGCGGCGAAGCCGGGGCCGAGGCGCGGGACGATGCCGCCGGCGATATAGACGCCGCCGCGTGCTCCGAGCGTGAGCGCGAGATTGCCGGCCACCGTGCCGAGCATGGCGCAGAACATGGCAAGCGCCTCGCGCGCCAGCGGCTCGCTTTCGCCGATATGGCGGTCGGCGATCTGCGCCGGCGTGAAGGGTGCCGCCGGCACGCCGTCGATCTCGGCCAGCACATTGTAGAGATTGACGAGGCCAGGCCCGGACAGCGCGCGCTCGGCCGAGACATGATCAAAGCGGCGGCGCATGCGGTCGAGGACGGCGCTTTCGCGCGCATCGGCGGGCGCCATGGTGGCATGGCCGCCCTCGCTCGGGAGCACGATCCAGCCAGTCTTCGCCGGCACCAGCGCCGCCATGCCGAGGCCGCTGCCGGGCCCGAGCACGCCGATCGGCGCCTCGGCGACCGGTGCGCCGCCGCCGATGGCGAAGCGGTCATTGTCCTTGAGTCGCGGCACCGCGCGGGCGCTGGCGGCGAAATCGTTGACGACGAGAAAGCGCGCCAGTCCCAAATGCTGCTTCAAGCCGCTGATGGTGAACGACCAGGGATGGTTGGTGAGCGCCACGGCGTCGGCGGTGACGGGTCCCGCCCAGGCGAACGCCGCTTCTTGCGGCGGCGCTTCCTCGGAGCCTTCGGCGAGATATGACGCGAGCGCGTTCTCGATGCTCGCATAGTCGTCGCAGGCGAAGACGCGCACCTTGTCGATGCGGCCGTCGCCGTTCTCGCGGGCAAAGCGGGCGTTGGTGGCGCCGATATCGGCGAGCAGGCGTCGCGGCGTCGTCGCCGCCGTCATGGCTGGTGAACGGCGGCCGCCTCCGATAGCGCCGCCACGAAGCTGTCGCGCCAGGTGGCGATGTCGTTCTTCCGCAGCGTCGCCATCATCGCGCGCCAGCGCTCGACCCGCTCGGCAAGCGGCATGACGAGCGCGTCGTGAATCGCCTCGGCGACGCCGTCGATGTCGAGCGGATTGACCAGCACGGCGTCCTCGAGCTCGCGGGCGCTGCCGGCGAAGCACGACAGCACCAGCACGCCGGGATCGTTCGGGTCTTGCGCCGCGACATATTCCTTGGCGACGAGGTTCATGCCGTCGCGCATCGGCGTCACCAATCCCACGCGCGCGTGGCGGAGGAAGCCCGAGAGCGTGCGCTGGTTGAAGCTCTTGTTGAGATAGCGCACCGGCGTCCAATCGAACTCGGCGAAGCGGCCGTTGATGTGCCCGGCCGCGGCCTCGAGACTGCGGCGGATCTGCAGATATTCCGGCACCTCGCTGCGCGTGGGGGGTGCGATCTGCATGTAGGTGACGCGCCCCCGCGTTTCCGGGAAGAGCTGGAGGAGCCGCTCGACCGCTTTGAAGCGTTCCAAGAGGCCCTTCGAGTAGTCGAGCCGGTCGACGCCGAGGATGAGCGCGCGGTCGCTCAGGCTTTCGGTCAATCGCTTCATCTGCCGGCCGTCGACCGACTCTGCCGCCTGCTGCGCAATGGCCTCGACATCGATGCCGATCGGGAACGCCGCGGCGCGCAGCCGCCGCCCGAAGGCGGCAACCTCGCCCGACGGCATCACTTGTCCGCCGGCGTAGCGCGTGATGTAGTCGCGAAAGCCGCTGAGGTCGGTCTCGGTCTGAAATCCCAGGAGATCGTAGGTGCAGAGCGCGCGCATCAGCTTCGCATGCGGCGGCAGGATGCGCAGCACCTCGGCGGCGGGGAAGGGGGTGTGGAGGAAAAATCCGATCGGCTGCTCGACGCCGAGCTCGCGCAGCGCCGCGCCCAGCGGCATCAAATGATAGTCGTGCACCCAGACGACGTCGCCCGGCTTGAGCAGCGGGGCGAGGTGGCGGGCGAACTGCTCGTTGACGCGGAGATAGCCCGAGAAATCTTTGCGGTGAAAATCGGCGAGGCCGGCGCGGTAATGGAAGAGCGGCCATAGCACGCGATTGGCGAAGCCATTGTAGTACTGATCGTAGTCGTTTCGCGCGAGATCGAGCGTGCCGTAGGTGATGTCGCTTCTGTGGACGATTTCGGCGGCGGCGGGCGTCTCGTCGCTTACTTCCCCGCTCCAGCCGAACCAGATGCCGCCGCTGCGCTTCAGCGCGGCGAGAATGCCGACCGCCAAGCCGCCCGTCGACTTGCCGCCGGGATCGGCCATGGCGACGCGATTGGAAACGACGACAAGTCGCGGCGCGGCCACGGCGGCGGTCCGGGCCGGCGGCGCGCGCGCGATCGTCCGAAGCGGAATGGGCGACACTCGCGTCATGAGGCCCTAGCTGAACGCATCATCGAGGGCGGCCGTTCCCTCGCGCGTGGGTAGAAGCGCCGGCGCAAGGGCGCGATCGATCGCGGCAAGCCAGCGATGGAGGGCGGTGACCGAACGAAGCTGGAACTGCGCGGCGCTCGCCGGCGCGCGGCGCTCGCCGTTCAGCACCTTGATCGAGAGTCCGCCGAGGCGGTTGACCACGGCAAAGCCGTCCTCGTCGGTGGCGTCGTCGCCGGCATAGACGGGGCGCCGGCCGGCGAAGGGCGGCTCGGCGAGGAAAGCGGCGATCGCCGCGCCCTTGTCGCTGCCGCGCGGCTGAAACTCGACTACCTTGCGCCCAAAAATGACACGGAGGAGTCGCTCCTCGCCCGCAAGGCGCCGCGCCAGACGGCAGACGCTCGCGGCGTAGGTCGGTGCCAAGCGGTAGTGGAGGGCGAGGCTGCCGCCCTTGTCCTCGAGCAAGAGGCCGGGGCGGGCCTCGACGTAAGCCGCGAGGAGCGGCCGCAACGGCGCGATGATCGCTTCGGGCCCGCCGCTGTCGAGGAGCGTTCCATCCGCCCGCCGCCGTTCGCGCCCGTGCAATCCCGCCGCCGGCAGGCGAAGCGGCGTCAGGAGTCGATCGATGTCGGCGAGCGCGCGGCCGCTCACCACGGCAAGCGCACCGCCGCAGCACTGGCGCAGTCGCTCGAGAAGCGCGAGCAGCTCGGGCTCGATTTGCACCGCCTGGGGCGTGGCCGCGATCCCAACGAGCGTGCCGTCGAGATCGAGGAAGATCGCCCAGCGCTCGCTCGGTGCCGGCAATGGCGGGCTCGACTCCATGCCGGCGTTAACGCTTTAGGCGAAGGGCGGTTCGGCAACTCGTTGTGCGGCGCAACAAAATCGGCCTTGGTGCGCCTATCTTGTGGCGAATTGACGCACGGACACTATTTTGGCGTCCCCCGGTTTTTCCGCTTGATTTGGTTAGCACGGGAACGCATATTGTGCAGTGCGGCATCGCTCGTCGCCCGACGACATGCCGTACGTCTTCTAGGCGTTTCCTCCCTAAACTTGGGCCGTGCCACCCGCACGGCCCATTCTTTTTCTGCGGCGCGGAAAGACGCAGGCTTAACGCGGATCGGCGCCGGGAAGGCTGGTATCGCCAGCGCCGAGGTCTCGCTGCATCAGCACACTGTCGACCCAGCGGCCATGCTTGAAGCCGATGGCGGGAAGGACTCCCACCTGGCGGAAGCCCATGCGGGCGTGAAGGGCGATCGAGGCGGCATTGCCGCTATCGCCGATGACGGCCACCATCTGGCGATATCCCATGGCGGTGCAGCGCTCGACGAGGCCGGCCAGCAAAGCCCGGCCGATGCCGCGGCGCTCGGCGCCGGCGGCGACATAGATCGAATCCTCGACGCTGAAACGATAGGCCGAGCGCGTCCGGTAGAGGCTCGCATAGGCGTAGCCAAGGATGGCGGCGTTCTCGTCGCTTGCCACGAGGTAAGGGAGAGCGCGGGCCAGCACGTCGCCCCGGCGGCGCGCCAGCTCGGCGGCGTCGGGGGGCACCTCCTCGAAGGAGCCGAAGCCGGTGCGGACGTGATGCGCGTAGATGGTGGCGATCGCGGCGAGATCGGCGTCAGTTGAGTCCCGGATGATGAACGCCGCGGCGGCGCCCCGATCGTTCATGCCGCGGCGAGGAGCGCCAGGTCGATGCCGGCGAGCGCGCGGGCAAGCTCGCGCATATCGGCGGCGAGCTCGGAGATGAAGGCTTTGCGTGCGAAATTGCGCTCGTCCATATAGAGCGCGCGGCAAATCTCGATCTGGAGACAATGGCCGCCCGTCCCGGGCTTGCCGTAATGCGCCGTGGTGAAGCCGCCGGCATAGGGCGTGTTGCGCGCCACGGCGTAGCCCTTGGCGGTGAGGTTGCGATGCGCGGTCTCCATGATGAGCGGATGACAGGCCGTGCCGTGGCAGTCGCCGAGCACGATGTCGGTGCGGCCGCGGCGCGCCGCCCGCTCGCCGTGACCGACGCCCGAGGGCATCGAGTGGCAATCGATGAGGAGATAGCTGCCGAAGCGCTCGCGCGTCGCGGCAAGCAGCTGGCGGAGCGTGCGGTGATAGGGACGATAGAGCCGGTCGATGCGCGCCATCGCGTCGGCAAAGTGCAGCTTCACCGCGTAGATGTCCTCGCCGGTGGCGACCAGCCGCGCAATCGTGCCGAGCCCGACGCGGACGCGCGGCGAGCGCGTGTTGACGAAGGCGGGCAACTCGTCGACGAACATCGCGGGATCGAGCTCGAAGGGCTCGCGGTTGGGATCGAGATACGCCCTGGGAAAGCGGGCGCGTAGCAGCGGCGCGCCGAGCGCGGTCGCCGCTTCGCCGAAGAGTTCGTCGACATAGCTGTCTTCCGAGCGGCGGAGCGTCAACGGATCGAGCCGCGAGAGGGCGAGGAAGCCGGCGGGATAGTCGGAGCCGCTATGCGGCGAGGCGAAAACCAGCGGCAGTTGCTGCACCAGCGGTGCCAACACTTCGACCGGCGGGTCGACCGTCTCTTGCCGGTTCAGGCTTCCATCCATGGAGGTGAGATTAGGGGGAACGCGGCTCCCCTGTCCACGTGTCAGGTAACCTTAACGACAGGGCGGGTGAGCATTTCCATAGCCGCTTCGCCTATCGCGCAAGTCCGGCCTCAACGCTAGACTGGGAGCGAGAGGCAGGTGACATGGCGCGCATTCTTCTCGCCGAGGATGACGACAACATGCGGATTTTCCTGGCACGCGCGCTGAGGCGCGCGGGCCATGAAGTCCATGCCGTCGGCGACGGCGATGCCGCGCTCGCTTGGGTCAGCGAGCGCTCGGTCGACCTGCTGCTCGCCGACGTGGTCATGCCCGGCCTCGACGGCATCGAGCTCGCCCGCCGCGCCGGCGCGCTGTGGCCCGACCTCCGGGTCATGTTCATCACTGGCTTTGCCGCCGTGGCATTGCGCCATCGCGGCATCACGCGCCGCGAGGCGGCGGTGCTGGCAAAGCCCTTCCATCTCCGCCAGCTCGTCGACGAGATCGACCGCTTTCTCGCGGCCTGAGCGGCGTCCGGCTTGCCAACACTCGGGCAGTTGGGTTACACCGCGCGAGACCGGCGTTAAGGGCACGTAGCTCAGCGGGAGAGCACTTCCTTGACATGGAAGGGGTCGCAAGTTCAATCCTTGCCGTGCCCACCATAAAATCAATGACTTAGCAGGACTGTAAGGCGCCGGTTTCCCGACCGGCGCCTTTCAATGTAAGGCGCTTCTTTCGGAGCTGGACGGAATAAGATTGCTGGTTTTTCTATTGCGTGGGTGGCCAGATTTTAGGTAGTGTTCCAAGGTGAGTGACAACGGACTTCTTAAGCATAGGCGTCAGGTGGGCGCATAAAAATCATTAGGTGGGAGATAGCGAGGGTCGAATGGAAAGTTCTACTTTCGCCGATCGCCTTTGGTGGGCGCGGCACAAAGCGGGGTTAGGTGCTACGCGGCTAGCTCGCGCGGTCAAATGTAGCCAAAGCTTGATATCGAGCATAGAGCGGAACAACGCGAAGCGCTCGAAGCTCAACAACAAATTCGCGCACGCGCTCGGTGTCGATCCGACGTGGCTCGCGCACGGCGTTGCCGATCGGGCCCCAGCGGGCTTCGATCCCGAAGCGGCGCGCAAAGGACGCGAGAGCCAGGGGAGCGGAGCGGGCCCGGTTGTACGTATGCCGACGCCGGCGTGGGCGGGTGAGAGCCCGCTAGCAGAACCGCTCGCGCCGTTGACCGGTGCCGACGCGATGATGAAACAGCTCGTAAACCTGTTCTACGACTTCGCGCGTGAAGCCGGTGGCGAGCGTTCTATCAAGCTACTCGACACGCTTAGACACGTCGCCGAGCTACTTGCTTTCGAGGAAAGCGGGGGCAACACCAAGTCCTAGTGCTTCGAAAATCTGAGGTCACTGGCATCCGAGACGATTGCTGCTCGATGGCGCCCTCCCCTGCCTTTGGCAGTAAGGCGAGCCCGAGTCGATCGGCCGCCGTGTGATTCGCAAACGCTGAGTGACGCGGGACGCGCTTAAG
>DASZAN010000059.1:0-123282 GCA_035945115.1 Allostellaceae bacterium | reverse complement strand
GCGCGCAGCAAGGTTGTCGGCGGCGACTTCGAGTCCGACCGAGCGGGCGCCGCCGCGGCGGGCACGGGCGAAGAGATGCTCGACGAGGTCGCGCGCGATGCCTTGGCGGCGCGCGGCTGCCGCGGCGCAGAGCGTGAAGATCTCCGCCTCGCCGGCGAGGATGAGATCGAGAATGAAGCCCAGCGGCTCGCGCGTTTCCGTTTCCTCGACGAGATGCCCGCTCGCGCCGGCGATCGCCAAGAGCTCGGCGATCGCCCGCTCGTCCCAGCGATCGTCGGGGAAGCAGGCGCGATGAAGCGCGGCGAGCGCGGCAAGATCGTCGACTGCGATCGGCCGTAGCTGACGCATCATCGCTCGCGCACCTTGTCGCGTGGCATGGTCGTGTCGGGGGCGCGCAAATAGAGCGGCTCGGGCGGCGGTGGGCGCATACCCGGCCGCCAGGCGCGCGCGGCAAGACCCGCCACGTCGGCGGCATCGACGGCGCCGGCGCGGCTCGCGAGCGCAAGGTCGGTGCGCTCGAGCGCGGCCACGAGCGCGGCCGCGGCGTCGCCGGCGAGAAGGAGTGGGCCCGCCGGGAGCCGCGCCGTGATCTCGCCCGCCGAGAGCAGCGCGCCCGGCCCGAGCGGCGCGTCGTCGGCGCCGAACATCTCGACGAAGAACTCGGCGCGCCGGCTGTCGAGCGCGACGAGAAGCGCGCGCCCGCGGCGCTCTTCGATCGGCGCCTGCGCCGCCGCGGCAACGAAGCTCGAGATGCCGAGCGCCGGCACGCCGCTCGCGAGCGACAAGCCGCGTGCTGCAGCGATGCCGATGCGCACGCCGGTGAAGGCGCCGGGCCCGACCGTGACGGCGATGAGATCGAGCGCTTCGATGGCGAGCGCCGCCTCCTCCAGCACCGCCGCCACCATTGGCATCAGCGCCTCCGCTTGGCCGCGCTCCATCGCCGCGAAGCGGCGCGCCACCACGCGCTTGCCGCGCCAGATCGCGGCGGAGCAGGCAGCGCCGGTGCTGTCGATCCCGAGCGTCGTCACCATCGGCGCGGATGTAGCAGCAATGATCGAGCGAGCCTATAGTGACGCGGGGCGAAAGGAGAAGCGGATGTATGTGCCTTCGCAATTTAGGGAAGAGCGCGTGCCGATGCTGCACGAGACAATCGAGCGCATCGGCTTCGGAACGCTGGTGACGCTCGGCGCCGACGGCATGACGGCAAGTCACGTTCCCATGCTGATCGCCGCCGCGCCCGCGCCCTTCGGCACGCTCTCGGGCCACCTCGCGCGCGCCAACCCGCAATGGCGCACGGCGCTCGCCGATCAAGAGGCGCTCGCCATTTTCACCGGCCCCCACGCCTACATCACGCCATCCTGGTATGAGACGAAGCGGCAGACGGGAAAGGTGGTGCCGACCTGGAACTACGTCGCGATCCACGCCTATGGCCGGCTGCGGTTCATCGATGATCCCGAGCGCGCCCGCACCAACGTCACTGGGTTGACCAATCGCCACGAAGCGGGCGCCGCGGTGTCCTGGCAGGTGACCGACGCGCCGGCGGATTACATTGACGCCATGCTGAAGGCGATCGTCGCCTTCGAGCTCACCATCACGCGGCTCGAAGGCAAGTGGAAGATGAGCCAGAACCGCCCCGCCGAAGACCGCGCCGGCGTCGTCGCCGGCCTCACCGCCGAAGGCGAAGCCGAGGTCGCGGCAATCGTCGCCGAGCGCAGCACGGCGGAATGATTTCCAGCGCGGAGGACGCAAGGGAATTCGCCCGCGTCGCGAGCGCGGCGCGTCCCCTTATCACCCGCGTGATGCATTCGAGCCGACGGAAGGAAATGGAGATATTGGGGATGAGTGGTGATGAGGGGGCGAATCCCCTCCATCTCCCGCTATCCCCATCATCTCCCTGGTCTAGTGACAATAGAGGCGCAGAGCGAAAGGCCTCCGCCTCTGCGTCCTCAGCGCAGTCTCCGCGTCCTCCGAGCTAAAAAAGAAAAATCTCAGATCGCGCGGACCTCCACCACTTCCGGCACGTAGTGGCGGAGCATGTTCTCGATGCCGGCCTTGAGGGTCGCGGTCGAGCTCGGACAGCCTGAACACGAGCCCTGCATGTGGAGATAGACGATGCCGTCCTCGTAGCGGTGGAAGATGATGTCGCCGCCATCCTGTGCCACCGCCGGGCGCACCCGCGTCTCCAGAAGCTCCCGGATCTGCGCCGTGATCTCGTCGTCCTCCTCGCCCTCGGCCGCGGCGGTGTCCGTTCCGAGGATTACCGGCGCGCCCTGGGTGAAGTGCTCCATGAGGGCGCCGAGCACGGCGGGCTTCAGCTGATACCAGTCGAGCGCCGCATCCTTGCTGACGCTGACGAAGTCGCTACCGAGAAAGACGCCGGTGACGCCCTCGATGCCGAAAAGCCGCTGCGCCAAGGGCGAGCGGTGCGCCGCGGCGGGATCGGCGAAATTGGCGGTTCCCTGCGTCATCACCTCCCGCCCCGGCAGGAACTTCAGGGTGGCGGGGTTGGGGGTGGTCTCGGTCTGGATGAACATGGCGTTCCTCGGCGGCGGCTTTTCTCGGGTTTCCTGGCCTCTAGCTATGGATCGGAGGCCGCCGAGTCAACCCTGTCGCGGTGAGGGTCAGGTGAGGGCCGCGATCTGCTCGTCGCTGAGGCTTCCCGGCACCACCGTCACCGGGACCCGCATCTTGCCGGACATCTTGCCGACGAGCTGGGTGACCAGCGGCCCCGGCCCTTCGGCGCCGGTGCCGGCGGCGAGCACCAGGATGGAGATGCTCGGCTCCTCGTCGAGGAGCGCCATGAGCTCGTCGCGCCGGCGCCCCTCGCGGATATGGACGATGGGGAGGCTGCCGCAGAGCTCGGCCACCTCGCCCGCGAGTTTCTGCAAGAGCGCCTCCGCCTCCTCGCGGCGCTCCTCGCGCATCAGGGTCTCGACTGCCATCCATTGCTGCAGATCGCTCGGCTCGATGACGTAGAGGAGCGCGACGTGGCCGCCGGTGCGGCGCGCACGGAGCGCCGCATAGCGGAGCGCCACGCGCATTTCCTCGGTCTCGTCGACGACGACGAGGAAGATGCGCGGCTGGACGGCGGGATCGGTCATCGCCAGTCTCTCACGCGTTCCGGAACGGCAGGCTCGCGAGCCATCCTGCCATTGCCGCGCCGATCACCGCAACGAACCCATAGAGGAGCGCGCGGCGATTGGCGAAATCGTTGACCTCGGCGTCGATACCGACCTGCGAGACGACGAGCGGCGAGGTCTGGCCGCTCACCACTTGGCCGTTGCGCACGAGAAAGACCTCAAGGCGATAGGTGCCGGTCGGCACATTGGCGGGAAAGGTCAAGGTGGCATGAAAGAGACGATCGCCCAAGAAGCTCACGCGGCCGACGCCGGTCGGGTAAAGCCCTTCGCGCTGCTGCTGGCGCATGAGCGCGGCGCGGAACTCGGCGATGTCCTCGGGCGAGCGCTTCTCGATGACGCTCATGCGCATAAAGGGAAGACCGATCTGATGGAACCCCTGCACCGCCGCCGGCATGATGTCGTCGAGCGGCTTCGAGCTCAGCAGCTCGTAATAGCTGGGGACGCCCTGGAAGGTCATCTGCCGCTTGTTCATCCAGATGCCGCCGACCCGGCTCTTGCGCCGCACCACCACATCGTGATCGGGTCCGCGCACCACCACGACCACGTCGCCCGGTCCGTCGGTGGCGCCGAACAGCACGACATTGGTGCCGGTGAAGCCGGTGGTGATGGCGACGAGGTGGTTCGTGAGATCGGCGACGAGCGGCTCCGCCGCCCGCGCCGGCGCGGCGAGCACGAGAGGGAGGAGGAGCAGCAGCGGTAGAGGCAGAGGCAGAGGGCGGCTCATTCGCTCACCGCCTCGATCGTATAGGGATCGACGGGCTTTACGGTGAGGTCGACGACGAGCTTCAGCGCGATCCCCAGCACGAGAAGCGCCAGCAGCGCGCGGAGCTGCTCGCCCCTCAGCCTCGTGCCGAAGCGGGTGCCGAGCTGCGCACCGATGACGCCGCCCACCAAGAGGACGAGCGCCAGCACCGCGTCCACCGTGCCGTTTTCGACCGCCTGCAGGACGGTGACGCTGGCGGCGACGAAGATGATCTGGAAGAGCGAGGTGCCCGGCACCATCGCCGTCGGCATGCCCAGCATGTAGATCATGGCGGGCACCATGACGAAGCCGCCGCCCACGCCCAGCACCGCCGAGAGCACGCCGCCGAAGAAGCCCAGCGCCAGCGGCAGAAGCGCGCTGATATAGAGCTTCGAGCGGCGAAAGCGCATCTTGAGAGGAAGGCCGTGCAGCCAGATATGCTGATGGAGCTTGCGCCGCACGCCGCCGGGACGGCGGAGCCGCAGTATGGCGCGCGTGCTCTCGATCAGCATGAGCGTGCCGAGCGTGCCGAGCAGCAGCACGTAGGCGAGGCTGATGGCGAGGTCGATCTGGCCGATGCGGCGCAAGACGCCGAAGAACCACACGCCCACCGCCGACCCCGCAAATCCGCCCGCCAGCATGACGAGGCCCATCTGCAGGTCGACATTGCCGCGCCGCCAATGGGCGAGCGCGCCCGAGACCGAGGCGCCCACCAGCTGATTGGCCGAGGACGCCACCGCGATCGCATGCGGCACGCCGATGAAAATGAGGAAGGGCGTCAGCAGGAAGCCGCCGCCGACGCCGAACACGCCCGAGAGAAAGCCCACCACCCCGCCCAGCGCCAAGAGCACGAACACGTCGAGCGAAATGGCGGCGATGGGGAGATAAATATCCATGGGACGGGCATATTCTTCTTGGCGGCGCCGTCGCCGCTCGCGTGCACTCCCGGCACCTTACAACCGCGGGAGAAGGCGGGCAAAGTGGATTTGGCCCCGTGCCTCCACGTTGCGCCAGCGGTTCTGGCGCTCTCGTCGCATTATGCGTGCCTGTTAGGTGTTGAGCTAAACTGTTTTCGCCTCACCCTCAAGGAGGAGCGTGACATGACCCACCCCTTCGACTTCGCCGGCAAATCCGTCTTCGTCGCGGGCGGCAGCAGCGGCATCAATCTTGGCATTGCCGATGCCTTCGCCGCGGCGGGGGCGAGCATCGCCATCGTCAGCCGCTCAGCCGAGCGCGTCGCGACGGCGGTGGAGCAATTGCGCCGTCATGACGGCAAGGTCATTGGACAAAGCGCCGATGTGCGCGATTTCGCCGCGATTTCCAGCGCGCTCGCCGCGGCGCACGACGCGTTCGGCGCGCTTGATGTGCTCGTCTCCGGCGCCGCCGGAAATTTCCCAGCCGCCGCACTCGGCATGTCGGCCAACGCCTTCAAGACGGTGGTCGATATCGATCTCCTCGGCACCTTCAACGTGCTGCGCGCGGCGCATCAGTTTTTGCGCAAGCCCGGCGCTGCCATCATCAACATCTCGGCGCCGCAATCCTGGAACCCGATGCCGATGCAGGTCCACGCGTGTGCCGCCAAAGCCGGCGTCGATCAGGTGACGCGCGTCTTGGCGATGGAGTGGGGCGCCGACGGCATCCGCGTCAACTCGATCGCGCCCGGCCCCATCAAGGACACCGAAGGCTTCCGCCGCTTAAGCAGCCCCGAGCTCCGCCATAAGATGGAAAAGCGCATTCCCTTGCAGCGCTTCGGCACGCTCGCCGACGTCGCCGAACTCGCGCTTTTTCTGGCGTCACCTCAAGCGAGCTGGATCACCGGCACCGTCATCCCCGTCGACGGCGGCTGGTCCCTCTACGGCGCGTCGCTGAGCTCGACGCAGATGGCGCTCGAGGCGGGTGCGAGCTGAGCTTAGTCGAACCGAAGAGGGATGGAGATTGGGATATCGGAGAGGGCTCGTTTCAATGGCACGCAAGGCGAAGCCGCCAGCCAGCAAGACAAAAGCTCGCGCCGCGACACGCGGCAGCAAGAGCAGCACCTGCGCTCCGGTGCCCCACTACCCCGACGCGGTGGACCCGGAGCTCGTGGGCACCTATCCAGCGCTCGCGAAAGCCGGCGGCGGTTACGTCTGGGACGAGGTCTTGGAGTACCGCGTCTGGTGCCACCCCGAGCGCGGCGCTGCCGACCTCAACGACGGCAGCGACTACTACCGCCCCTTTGCGACGTATGCAGACGCGCTCGCGTTTTCCCAAGCTACCAAAGGCGCTGAGGCGCCGATCGCTCTCATTCGCCAAGCCGAATACATCGACGAGCCCGCGCCAGGAAACTTTCGTCACGTGAAGGACCTGCGCATCACCGAATGGCCAGTGGAGTTCCTTCTCCGGCCGCCGCGGCAGCCCAACACGATTCCCGATTTTCTCTCGCCGAAGGCGCCGGCGAACCGATTGGATGTCATTCGCGGCTTGGCGAAACCAAAATAGCCGGTAGTTTGCAAACTCGGGTTATTGCGCGTCGCTCGCGCTCGACGGTTCGCGCCTCTGCATCGTGACCGATGGGGCTTCAAAGGAACACGGTGAATGGAAATCCGCATCGATAGCTTGTTGGCGGGTGCCGAACGCGCGGTTGGCGTCGTCGTCATCATCGACGTTTTCCGCGCCTTCACCACGGCGGCTGTGGCGCTCGCGCGCGGCGCAGCGAAGATCATCATGGTGAGCAGCGTGGACGAGGCGTTGACGCTTCGAAGCGCCGGTGTTGGACATTTCTGCATAGGAGAAGTTCGCGGTCGCGCCCCACCGGGGTTCGATCTAGGCAACTCACCTTTCGAGGCCGCGCAGATCCATTTCGGTGGAATGACGGTCATCCAACGAACCAGCGCTGGCACTCAGGGGATCGTGGCGGCCCGGCAGGCCACTCAGCTCTACGCTGGATCGCTGGTCACAGCGACGGCCACCGTGCGGGCCACGCTCAAGCATTCACCGGAGCAAGTCACACTGGTAGCGATGGGAAAGGAAGGCGCGTTCAGAACGGATGAGGACGAACTCTGCGCCATTCATCTCAGAAATCTCCTCGAGGGAAGGCAGGGCGGCCGTTCGGCGATCCGTGAGGTGATCCTTGCCGGTCCGCAAATCCCGGAGTTCCACGATCCCGCCAAGCCGTACCTTCATCCCGGCGATCTCGAGATCGCTCTCGATATTGATCGCTACGACTTCGCCGTTCGTGTCACGCGAGAGGACGGTCGCCTGGTGGCGCGGAGAGAACCCTCATAAATTTTTTTGTGTGCAAATGTACCAAACCCAAACCGGCGCTAAGGCCGCAGGAGGCCCATGACGTCGAAGACCGCGCGGAGATTGGGCTCGGCAATGGCGTTGGCGCGTTCAGCGCCGCGGCGGAGGAGGCCGTCGATATAGCCGGGTTCGGTGAGGAGGCGGCGCATCTCGCCGCCGATCTTGCCCAGCACCTCGGCGGCGAGATCGGCGAGTTCCCCTTTGAACGCGGAGAAGTTGCGGCCGGCGAATTTCCGGACCGCCTCGGCGCGGCTCATGTTGGCGAGCGCCGCATAGATGCTGAGGAGGTTGTCCGCCTCGGGCCGCTTTTCCGCCTCGGCCTCGCTCTCCGGCAGCGGCTGCGGATCGGTCTTTGCCTTGCGAATCTTGAGCGCGATCGCGTCCGCATCGTCGGTCATGTTGAGGCGCGAGTAATCCGAGGTATCGGATTTCGACATCTTCTTGGTGCCGTCGCGGAGTGACATCACGCGCGTCGCCGGGCCGAAGATCTGCGGCTCCGGCAGCGGGAAGAACTCGACGCCATAGCGGCGGTTGAAGGCGCCGGCGATGTCGCGCGAGAGCTCCAAATGCTGCTTCTGATCCTCGCCCACCGGCACGTGCGTCGCCTTGTAGAGGAGGATGTCGGCCGCCATCAGCACGGGATAGGCGTAAAGGCCGAGGCCCGCCTCGTCACGCACCTTTCCCGCTTTCTCCTTGAACTGCGTCATGCGGTTGAGCCAGCCCAACGGCGTCAGGCACCCCAAGAGCCAGGCGAGCTGCGCATGCGCCGGCGCCGCGCTTTGGTTGAAGATGATGCAGTGCTCGGGATCGATGCCGGCGGCGATATAGGCGGCGGTCACCTCGCGCGTCTGGGCGTGGAGCTCTTGCGGATCAATCGGCAAGGTCAGCGCGTGTAGGTCGACGATGCAGAAGATGCAGTCGAACTCGCGCTGGAGGGCCACCCAATTACGGATCGCGCCCAGATAATTGCCGAGATGAAGATTGCCGGTGGGCTGAATGCCCGAAAAGATACGGTTCATGCGCGCGGGTTATCGCCGCGCCGCCGCATCGGGTCAAGCCGCTTGGCGGCGGAAGCGGCGTCTCAGCTCCTGCCAATCGGCGACGCCGAAGCCCAGCGCCAAGAGCGCGAAACCAGCGAGGCCGCCGCCGACCAGCACGGCGAGCGCCGCGAGTCGCGCCGCGAAGTGTCCAGCGAAAGCATTGGCGAGCAGGTATTCGAGAATCAGCAGCAGCGCACCCATGCCGAGCGCCGCCAGCAGAATGCGCGGCAGCGCGCGGCGCGAGCGCTGATCGAGCGCGAACTGGCCGCGGCGATTGAGCACGGCGGTGAGTGCCAGCGCGTTGCACCAGCCGGAGAGCGAGAGCGCCAGCGCAATGCCGGTCTGCGCCAGGACAAGGCCGAGGCCGATGGTGAGCATGATATTGATCAGCATGGTGGCGGCGGCGATCTTGACCGGCGTCTTCGTGTCCTGGCGCGCGAAGAATCCCGGCGCCATCACCTTGACGAGGACGAAAGCGGGAAGGCCCACAGCGTAAGCGGCGAGCGCGGGCGCAGTGTTGGCAGTATCGAAGGCCGTGAACCTGCCGTGCTGAAACAGCACCAGCAGGATGGGCTCGGCCGCCACGGCGAGCGCGATCGCCGCCGGCAAGGTCAAGAGCAGCGCCAGCTCCAAGCCCCGGTTTTGCGTCTCAGCGGCCGCCGCGTCGTCGCCCAAGCGCACTTGGCGCGAAAGCGGCGGCAGAATGGCCGTGCCGACGGCGATGCCGACGACCGCGAGCGGCAGCTGATTGAGCCGATCGGCGTAGTTAATGTAGGAGACGGCGCCGGTCGGCAGGAGCGAGGCCATCGCCGTCGAGACCACGAGATTGATCTGCACCACCCCCGCGCCGAACACGCCCGGCAGCATGACGCGCAAGAGATGCTTCACCGCGGGCGTGAGAAGCGGCCAACGGAGCGAGAGCGGCATGCCGGCGCGCCGGCACGAGAAGAGGAGCCAGAGGAACTGCGCCACGCCGGCGCCGGTCACCGCCCAAGCGAGCGCCGCGCCCGTGAGCGGCCGCACGCCCACCAGCACGGCGATGAGAAAGAGATTGAGCAGCACCGGCGTGAACGATGTGGCGGCGAAGCGTTCGAGCGAGTTGAGCAAGCCCCCTTGCAGCGCCGTCAGCGAGATGAAGACGAGATAGGGGAACATGATGCGCGTCAGATCGACGGCGAGGGCGAACTTCTCCGGATCGGCGCGGAAGCCCGGCGCGATCATGTCGAGAATGGCGGGCGTAAGCGCCTCGCCCGCGATAAAAAACAACAGCAGCACCAAAAGCAGAACGGCGAGGGCGTCCTCGGCGAAGCCGTGCGCCGCGGCGCGGCCTTCCCTCGCCACTTTGCCGGCGAAAAGCGGCACGAAAGCAGCGCTGAAGGCGCCTTCGGCGAAGAGGCTGCGGAACATGTTGGGGAGGCGAAGTGCGACGAAGAACGCGTCCGAGACCGGGCTCGCGCCCAAGAACGCCGCCACAAGCATCTCGCGCACAAAGCCCAAGACGCGGCTCGCCATGGTGTAGCCGCCGACCGTGGCGACCGAGCGCAGCAATGCCATGAGGCCGAGGATGTAAAGGAAATCGCCGCGAGGGGGAAGCGGGCGCGCGCCTTGGCGCGGCTTGTCACACGCGCGATAGTCGACTAACGCTTCATCAAACGCTCGCGAGATCGACAGAATTGTTACCCCTCGCCCCCACGAAGTGGGGGAGAGGGTAGGGTGAGGGGGTGGTTCCGCACGCATGTTGTCGACCGTTGCGCCAGCTGCTCGGCCCCCCTCACCCTACCCTCTCCCCCCGCAAGTGCGGGTGGAGAGGGCGGTTGGGGATAGTGGCGGAGGACATAGGATGGCCGACATTCGCGTGGGCATCATGGGGTGCGGCGGGCGCATGGGGCGCATGCTGGTGGCGGAGGCGCAGAGCATGCCGGGCGTCACGATCGCGGGCGGCAGCGAGCGGCCCGACAGCGCGCTCATCGGCCGCGATCTGGGCGAGCTCGCGGGCTTGAGCGCGCTCGGCCTCAAGGCGTCGGCGGATGCCGCCGAGGTCATCGCCGCCAGCGATGTCGCCATCGACTTTACGGCGCCCGCGGCGACGGTGGCGCATGCTCGCACCGCCTCCCAGCACAGCACCGCCATGGTGATCGGCACGACCGGGCTCGATCCGGCGCAGGCGAAGGCGCTCGAGACGGCGGCGCGGCTCGTTCCCATCGTCTGGGCCGCCAATATGAGCCCCGCCGTCACCATGCTGCTCGATCTCGTCACCGAGACGGCGCGACGGCTCGGCGAGGACTACGACATCGAGATCGTCGAGATCCACCACAAGCACAAGGTGGATGCGCCTTCCGGCACGGCGCTCGCTCTCGGTGAGGCGGCAGCCAAGGGCCGCGGCATCGAGCTCGCACGTCACAGCGCCCGCGGCCGCGATGGCCAGACCGGTGCGCGCAAGGTGGGCGATATCGGCTTTGCCGCCTTGCGCGGCGGCGATGTCGTGGGCGAGCACACCGTGATCTTCGCCGGCGAAGGCGAGCGGCTCGAGCTCGCCCACCGCGCCACCAGCCGGCGCATCTATGCGCGGGGTGCCTTCCGCTGCGCGGCCTGGGTCGTCGGCAAGCCGCCCGGCCTCTACTCGATGCGCGACGTGCTGGGGCTTTCAGGTTGAAGGCGAGAGCCGCGCGCGCCAGCGCGCGAGCGCGTCCTTGAGGCTCATCGCGACGCCGCGGCGTTCGGCAGGTCCCAAGAAGCTTCCCACCACCAGCGAGCGGCCGTGCGAGGCGAGGGTGAGGCGGTTGGTGTGCTCGTCCTTCTCCTCGAAGACGAGGCGAAGCCAGAAGGGCTGGAATTGCCAGCGCGTGCGCTCGCCTTTAATGCCGACGCGCTCGACGGTGAGGCTCTCCTCGGTGAGGCGCAGCTCCTCGCGCAGCTTGGCGCGGCGATAGCTGATGCGGAAGGCGATGTAGACGAGCAGCGCGTCGACGCCGAAGAAGGGCGTCACCGGCCAGGCGCCGTTCAGCACGAAGACGAGCCCGACGACAAAGCTCAATCCCGCGAGCGCCAGCATGAAAATGACGAAGCCGCGCGGCGGCAGGCTACGATGCGGCTGGAGGACCGCGTCGTAGAAGACGGCGGGCACTTCGGCGGAAGGCGTCTCGCTCATGCGCGTTACCTTAAGTCATCGCTCAGCGCCGGCAAAGGCATCGATGGGCTGCATTTCCTGAAGCATCGGCCGCACGCTAGTCTCATCCCATGAACAGCAAGGACGTCGACGAGTTCTTTCGCCGGCTTGCCGCCGAACGGCCTGATCCCAGGAGCGAGCTCCAATACATCAATCCCTTCACGCTCCTCGTCGCCGTCGTGCTGTCGGCGCAGGCGACCGATGCCGGCGTCAACAAGGCGTCGGAGAAGCTCTTCAAGGTGGCGGATACGCCGCAGAAGATGGTGGCTTTGGGGGAGGAGAAGCTCCGGGACTACATCAAGACGATTGGGCTTTATCGCACCAAGGCGAAGAACGTCATCGCGCTGAGCCGCATGCTGATCGAGCAGGATGAGGGCGAGGTGCCGCGCAATCGCGCGGCGCTCGAGGCGCTGCCCGGGGTCGGCCGCAAGACCGCCAATGTCGTGCTCAACGTCGCCTTCGGCGAGCCCACCATCGCCGTCGACACGCACATCTTCCGCGTCGGCAACCGCACGAGCATGGCGCCCGGCAACACGCCGCTCATCGTCGAGCAGGAATTGGAACGCGTGGTGCCCGACAAATGGAAGCGTAACGCCCATCATTGGCTCATCCTGCACGGCCGCTATGTCTGTATCGCGCGCAAGCCGCGCTGCGAGGTCTGCGTCGTCAACGACCTCTGCGCTTACCCCGCCAAGACCACCGCGATACCGCTCGCCAAAGCATCACCCAAGCCGCGCCGCGCCGCGGTAAAGAAGAAGAGCAAGGCGCGCCCAGCGCGCAAAGCGCGGCGGTAACTAGAGAGACGAAGAGCTGGTGTTGATCAGCCGCCCGGCTTGTGTTGGTCGTCCGGCTTCTTGTTGTCCTTAGCCGGCGGTTGGCCATGTGGCGGCGGCGTGGCGGGCTGCTGCGCATGGGGCGCTGGTGCCGCCTGTGGATGGGGCGGTGTCACGGCGGCGGGTTGCGGGCCGCGCTGCCAGCCCTGCGGCGTCGGCGCGAGCGGTGCCGACTGTACCGGGCGCTCGATCTGCACAGGCGGCGACCGTGGCGTCGGCGTCACCGTCGGCGTCGGGCGCGGCGGGACGGGCGGCGGTGTCGGCGTGCGCACCACCTGCGCATTGGGTGGCGGCGCGTGCGGCGGCGGTGCCGCGATTTGCGGGGATGCCGGTGCTTGCCCCACGCCCGGCGGTGATGTGGGTGCCGCGGGCGTACGCGGCGCGGCTTGGGTTGGACCGTGCGGCGGCGGCCCCGGCGGCGCCGCTTCGCGGCGCTCACGCGGCGTGAACGCCGGGCCCGGCGCTTTGGGCGGCGCCGGCTCCTCGCGCTCGAGCGCCGCGGGGCCGGCATTGTGCGGCGCCGGCGCGATGGTGGCGGGGGCGTTCGGTTGCGGCACGATGCGTGCCGCCGCCGGCGTCGCGACGCCGGCGCGGGCGGCGGCGCTCGGCTGCAAGTGCTCGAGCGTCGGCGTCACATGCGCTTGCGCCAGCTGATCGTGCGGCAAGGTGACGGCGGCCTGATGCACCGGCGCCGCATGGGTGAAGGCTGTTGCTGGGATCACCGTCGCCGCGCGCTGATTGCGGTACTCGCTGACGCGCGTCACGTTGACGGTGTTCACATTGTTGATGGTGGTGATGTTGTTGATGACCGTCGTGTGTACCGTCGTGACATTGACGTTCCGCACATAGACGGGGCTGCAGCGATAGTAGGGGCGATAGACCTCGTAAGGCGCGAGCGGCACCCACGCGATCGCCGGCAGCGCCGCGCCGGCGACGGCGACGCCGAACCCGGCATCGCCGATGAAGGCGACGAGCGCCGGCGCATAGACCGGCCGCGCCACCACCGTGCCTGGCCACCAACCCCAGCGTCCCTCGATCTCGACCCAGCGACCGTAATGGAAGGGCGCAAAGCCCCAAGGTGCGTCGTCGATCCACGTCCAGCCCCAGGGCGGCACGAAAGCCCAATGGCCAAAGCGATATGGCTCCCAGCCTGGCGGCACGTCCGCGGGGAACCACACCGCGCCGTAACTTGGATCGCGCTGCCATGCGCCGTAATCGTCGATGTCCTGGTAGCCGGTCATGTCCGGCGAGAGATAGCGCTCGCTTTCGTGCACCACCTCGCGCCGCTCGCGTTGCAGCGCCCAATCGTCGAACGGCGTCGAGCGCGCCGCTTCCATGGTGAAGCTCGGCGGGTCGAGCGTCACGATCGCGCTCTCGCCCGCCATCACCTCGAGCCGCCCGCGCGCCCCGTTCACCTCGGCGCGCCCTTCGAGCACGGTGATGCGCTCGCGCTCGGGTGGGCGGTCCGGCGCGGGGTGGCCGACATCGATGTCGTAGCTGCCGGGCTCGATGAGATCGATGTAGCCGGCCGGGGTCACGACCTGCACCCAACCCTGCCCCATGCCGCGCAGATGGATGTTGATCACGCCTTGATCGAGCCGGAGCCGGCTGCCGCTGTCGTCGAGGAGGAGGATGTCGAGCGCAGTCCCCTCATCGAGGCGGAATTCCGCGGGCCCCACCTGGAGCTCGAGCAGCGAGCGCGGCTCGGTCCAATAGGATTGGCCGGTGATGATGGGATAGTTGAGGGTCGCCGGCAGCCAGTCGCCTTGATCGGCAGCGTGGAAGGAGACGGTGCCCTCGAGATAACTGATGCGGCCGACGCGGGCCGGCGGATCGCCCTGCTGGGCCGAGGCGGCCACGCTCGCCAGCAGAAGGACCGCCGCCAGCGCCGCCCGCCCGATCAGGTTCTTGCTCATCGCGGTCCCTCGCTCAAGGCACCGAGCGGCGCCGGCGCCGCTCGCGGCGCGAAGCGCGTCAGCGCCAGTCGTGCCAGTAGTGGTGATGGTAGTAGCCGCCGTCGCGCTCGTATACGACGCAACCGCCGAGCGCGCTCAAGAGCAGCGGTAGCGCCAAGGCGGCGAGAAGGAATTTGCGCGTCATCGGTCATTCTCCCTGGGCGCATCATGCGCTCGCATCGTCATACGCCCTGGGAACGCCGGCCGCCCCTCCACCTTTCACGAATTTAATCCGGGAATATTGCGCGCCACGGAGCGTTGTCGCCGCCGCAGCTGATCGCAAAAGTCGAACGGCCATTCGCGCCTTTTCGCCTTGCGGCAGAAAGGCGCGAATGGCCGTTGCTCGTCGTGCTGGCGGTGCGCCGCTTAGGCTTTCGCCTGCTCCGCGACGGGCACGATGGTCGGACGCTGCGTCGCTGCGGGCGCCTCCATGCCCTCGATCGGCTGCGCCTGAATCTCGCCGGAGATCTGGCCGCCGCATTCGATCTCGATCTGGCCATAGCGCACCGTGCCGATGACCCTGCCGCTGGCGCGAATAAGGAGACGGCGGCGCACGTTGAGCGTGCCTTCGAAGCGGCCGCGCACCTCGGCGTCGTCGATCGAGGCGGAGCCCTTGAAGAGGCCGCTCTCGGCGATATCGATATCGCGGCAATTAGCGAGATTGGCTTCGACGCTGCCTTCGACGACGAGGCGGTCGCAGGCGGTGATCTCGCCCGAGAGCGAGATCTCGCGGCCGACGATGAGCTTGCGCGTCTCGGCTTCGCGCTTCACCGGCGTCGGCGTCAACGGCGGGCGGCCGGCCTCGCCGGGTTTCGCATCGCTCGTCTTTGCCGTGCTCTCGCTGCCGATCGGACGGGAGGCGACATGGGCCGGCGAACGCGTCGGGGCAGGGGTGGGCGCGGCGCCGGGCGGACGTACGCCCGGCTTCGCCGGAATGGCGAGATCGTCGCCGATTTCCGGCAGCTTGTCGTCGGTTTGCTTCTTGCGGCCGAACATGAGGAGCACCTGAGAGGTTTGAAGGGAGGGGCTCAGGCTCGCGTCGACAGATTAATCTTCGATTAACCCTGTGCGATCGCGTGCCGCGAAAGTTTCGGTTGTGCCGCGCCTCAGGGCTTCGACGAGGTGCAGCATGAATGCTGCCGCCACCATCGGCGCCACCAGGTTGACGAGCGGCAGCGACAAGAGGAAGACGACGATCACCCCGGCGAGAATGAGAGTGCCGCGATGCCGTCGCCACGTCCCCCGCACGGCTGCCCCGTCCATCCGGCGAAGCGCGACCAGCTCGAAATATTCGCGACCGACAAGATACCCGTTCAATCCGTAATAGACCAAGAAGTTTATTGCCGGGACGAGATAAAGCGGCAGCGCCAGCAGATTGAGGACGAGGGTGAGCGCGAGGATGCGGAGCGCGCTTGTGAGCGCCGCGCTGAGGCCGATATGCCGCGGCGGGCCGAGCGCCGGATAATGCTGCCGCTCGACGGCGCCAAGCACGCCGTCGAGGAAAAAGCCCAGCATCAGCAGCGTCAGCGCCGGAAAGAGCATCCAGGCAAGCGCCAGCGCCGCAACGCTGCCGAGCGCAGCGATGGCGCCGTCGACCCAGGAAATCCCGACGACTCGCACGCCGGTGAGCAGGGCGGTCAATCCGAGCCAGGCAAGGGCAAGAAGGCCGAGCGCGAGCAACAGGCTGAGGAGGAGCGCGCGGCGCTGCGCCGGTCGCGCCGCGTCTTCGATGGCAAGCGCGAAGGCGCGGAGCATCAGGACGACGGCGCGGCGGCAAAGAAGCGCTCGCCGCGGATCGCCTCGGCGATGAACTCGAAGAACGCGCGGATGCGCGCGGTCTGGCGCAGATCCTGATGCGAGATGAGCCAGAGCTCGCGCGCGAGCGCCGCGATCGGCGGCAAGACCCGGTGCACCGCCGGCTCGGCATCGGCGAGATAGCAGGGGAGCACCGCGAGTCCCATGCCGGCCGCGGCGGCGCCCAGCTGATTGATGAGGCTCGAGGAGCGGAAGACGATCCCTTCCTCCGGCACGGCTTCCGCGAGCCACCGCGCCGCCGCGGTGTCTGCGCCTTGGTCCCAGCTGATGAAATCATGGCCGGTGCAGTCGGCGAGCGAGGCCGGCGTCCCGCGACTTGCGAGGTAATCGCCGCTGCCATAGATGGTCCAGTCGATGTCGGCGATCTTGCGGCCGAAGAGGGTCGGCTCGCTCGGTCGCGTCGCCCGCAAGGCGACATCCGCTTCGCGGCGCGCGAGGTCGAGCTGGCGGTTGTCGATGATGAGCTCGACGCGGATGCCGGGATGGCGGCGGTGGAACTCCGACAAGAGTCGCGGCAGCACGCGATAGGCCAACGTCTCCGAAGCGGTGAGGCGCAGTCGTCCGGAAAGCCGCGTGTCGCGGCCGGTGATGTCGCGTTCGAGCGCCAAGGCCTCGGCCTCGATCCGCTCGGCGGCGAGCGCCACCCGCTCGCCGGTCTCGGTCGGCCGATAATGGCCGCCGCCGCGCTCGAAGAGGTTGAGCCCGAGCTCAGTCTCGATCGACTGGAGGCGTCGATAAGCCGTCGAATGGTCGATGCCGAGCGCCTCGGCGGCACCCCGGAGCGAGCCGCTTCGCGCCACGTTCAGCACCAGCCGGAGGTCGTTCCAGTCGCGCATTTTTGCGAATTCGCAAGGTAAGTTTGCGGCATCACAATTCGGCTTGCGTCAAGGCACACTCTATCTTTGAGGCGTCTTTGTCAATCCCGGAGAGACGCCCGATGAAGCACCCGCTCTGCTCCGTCAGCGAAATTCCCACCCAAGGCACCGAGCTCGTGCCCTTCTTCGGCCGCGAGGTCCATGTCTTTCTCGCCGATGGCCAGCCGCGCGCCATCGCCAATACCTGCCTTCATCTCGGCGGGCCGCTGGAGTTCAAGGACGGCCGCTTCGTCTGTCCCTGGCACGGCGCGGAGTTCGGCAAGGACGGCCGCTGTGGGAAGGGTCCAGCGGCGAGCAATTCGCGCCTCATGACCTTGCCGACGCGCGTCGAGAACGGCGTCCTCAATTACGTCTGGGGCGAGTGATGGCCGCGTCGCTCAAACTCGTCAGCCACCATCTCTGCCCTTACGTGCAGCGCGCGGTGATCGCGCTTACCGAAAAGGGGGTCGCGCATGAGCGGGTCTATGTCGATCTCGCCGACAAGCCGCAATGGTTCCGCGACATCTCGCCCCTGGGCAAGGTGCCGCTCCTCGTCGTCGGCGACGACGTGCTCTTCGAGAGCGCCGTCATTTGCGAATATCTCGACGACACCATGATGCCCCGCCTCCATCCCGAGAACGCGCTCGAGCGCGCGCAGCACCGCGCCTGGATCGAGTTCGGCTCGGCCATCCTGAACGATATCTGGAGCTTCTATACCGCGCGCGACGAGGCGGCACTGACCAAAAAGCGTGACGACGTCGCCAGCAAGTTCCAGTGGCTCGAGCGCCACCTCGGCGAGGGCCGCTATTTTGCAGGATCGCGCTTCCATCTCGTCGACGCCGTGTTCGGGCCGATCTTCCGCTATTTCGACACCTTCGAGGCGATCGCCGATTTCGACTTCTTTAAGGAGAGGCCGAAAGTGCGCACCTGGCGCGCCGCGCTCAGCGAGCGGCCCTCGGTTCGCGACGCGGTCACGCTCGATTATCCCGAGCGGCTCCGGCATTTCCTGCGTACGCGCCAGTCGCAGCTCTCGGCGATGATGGCGGCATAGCGGCGATTGCGGCCTGATCGGCGCGCTCAATCGCTCGTCCGACGCCAGCCCCAGAGGCGAGAGACGCGTCCGTCGCGCAATTCCACCATCAAGCTGCTCGTGACGGCAAATTTGTCCGCCGAACCGCGGTTGTCGGCCGCGCGCACGACATCGCCATCGAAGAGGAAGTGCATGACGTTGTCCTGCACCTCCGAAGGTTTGCCCAAACGCCGGATCAGTTCGTTCTGGGCAAGGCCCAGCCATATTTTCCGGTCGATCCATGCCGCCTCTCCGGCGCGCAGCGCGGGGCATGTCGCGGGGATATTCGGCTCGGCGCCCACAACCGCCGCAGCGATGCCGTCAACCACGTGTTCCGTACCACCGAAGTCACCGCTTGAGACGAGCCAAACGCGGGTTCGCACACCGCCGGCATCATAGGTGTAGCAAAGCCAAAAAATATGCTCGGCAGCGTTACCGCGTTCACCGATTGTGCCCATTGACAGCAGTTCCTGCACGATCGCCAGGGGTGTTTCTTCGAGCACGATGTCGAGCCGACCGAGGCGCAAGCGGGAGACTGGCGCATCCGGTGCCGTCGCCATGATCGCTTCGCCCGCGGGCGCCGTCGGCGGCGGAAGGAAGTCGTCGGCGCGGTTCTCCGTGGCGCCAAGCAATGGCGCCAGCAGCAGAATCGCGAAAGGACGGAGCGATCTCCTCATGACCGGCACCCCATTTGCGACAGGCCGACAAGCGTCTTTGCGCTTTCTCGGCAGGGTATGCTTCGGGCACGGCAAGGCTGATCGCGACGGGCGATCGAGGCAAGCAATATCGAAGCGAATTATCGGCATGTTCGCGCCGTCTTGAACGAAATTTTGCCGTCATGCAGCGCCTTCCTATACTCGACGAGCACCTCCCTTCCTATGCGGACGAGATCCATGCCTGCACCGCCTCTTGATGTCGTCGGCATCGGCAACGCGATCGTCGATGTCATAGCCCAAGCCGATGACGCCTTTCTCGCGCGCCAGGGGCTCGCCAAGGGTGCGATGCTGCTCGTCGATGCCGCGCGCGCGGAGGCGCTCTACGCCGAGATGGGGCCAGGCATCGAGATGTCGGGCGGCTCTGCCGGCAACACCATGGCCGGCATCGCCTCACTCGGCGGCAAGGGCGCCTATATCGGCAAGGTCGCGGACGATCAGCTGGGCCGTGTCTACGCCCACGACATGCGCGCCACTCGCGTGCGCTTCGAGACGGCGCCGCTCACGGGCGGCGCGCCCACCGCGCGCTCGCTCATTCTGGTGACGCCCGATGCGCAGCGCACGATGAACACCTTCTTGGGCGCTTGCGTCGAGCTTGGACCCGAGGACATCGACCGCACGGTCATCGAGGCGGCACATGTCACGTATCTCGAGGGCTATCTCTTCGATCCGCCGCGCGCCAAGGCGGCGTTCCAGAAGGCGGCGGAGATCGCGCACGGCGCCGGTCGCAAGGTCAGCCTCACACTTTCCGACGCGTTCTGCGTCGAGCGCTACCGCCGCGAATTCCGCGCGCTCATCGAAGGGCATGTCGATATTCTCTTCGCCAACGAGGCTGAGATCACCGCGCTCTACGAGACGAAGGACTTCGACCGGGCGCTCGCTGCCGTGCGCGGCAAATGCGAGATCGCGGCGCTGACGCGAAGCGAGCGCGGCTCCTATGTGGTGACGGCGGAGAAGACCGAGAGCGTGCCGGCGGTCAAGGTGGCGAAGCTCGTCGACACCACCGGCGCCGGCGATCTCTATGCGAGCGGTTTTCTCTTCGGCCTGACGCACGGCCGCGATCTCGTCACCTGCGGCCGCCTCGGCAGCCTCGCCGCCGCCGAGGTCATCGGCCACTATGGCGCGCGGCCCGAGGCCTCGCTCAAGACGCTGGCGAACGAGGCGGGCCTACTCTAGGCCTCTCGTCAGAGACGCTTCAAATCGAGCAAGTCGCGATCGCCGATCCAGGTGCGCGTGAGCCGCGCCTCTTGCTCCTTTTGGCCGGCGCCATCGCCGCGCGCCTTCGCCACCTCGATGAGCCCATAGATAGCCCAGCCATTGTTGGGCGCGCGTTGCAGCGCCGCCTGGAATGCGCGTTCGGCATCATCGACTTTGCCGGCGGCGAGCAGCACCGCGCCGAGGGATTGGCGGATCGGGTAGTACCAGTAGGGCGGCTCCATGTAGTTGAGCCCCTCTTGCCGCGTCGCGGCGCGCTCGAAGGCAGCGGCTGCGGCGACGAGATCGCCGCGCGCCTGCGCGATGCGCGCCGCCAGCACCTCGCGCGCGATCGCCAGCACCTCGGGCGCGGGAATGCCAGCATGGGCGAGGCCAGTCACGCCGTCCTGTTGCCCGATCTGCTCGATCGCGACGTCTTCGGCGGCCGCATCGTCAAGCTTTCCGAGCCGCGCCAGCGCCACGCCGCGGGCATAGTGCCAGATCGCCTGGACGTAGGGCGGCACCTTCTCCGGATGCGGCAAGGCGAGCACCGCCTCGGGCGCGGCGAATTGCGCCTGGGCAAAGTACGGTGCCGCCATCACCGGCTGTGCGATCGGCACTTGCGCGCCGAGCTCCGGCGGGATGATCTCGCCAAGCCGCGTCGCCGCTTTGAGCACGGTCGGGCCGTCACCCGCCATTTGCGCCGCCGCCATCAGGAAATGCACGTTGTGCGGATAGTAGCCGACGGGATAGACGCCGACGGGATGCTCGGCGGCGATATAGGCCTCGTCGATGGCGACCGCGTGCTTGTTGGTCTCGAGCGCGTCGAGATAGCGACCGACGCGGTAATAGATGTGGCCGGGCATGTGCACGATGTGCCCCGCGCCCGGCATCAGCGCCGCGAGCCGCTCGGCATAGGGTTCGGCGCGTTCCGGCCGGTCGGATGCCTCGACGGCGTGGATATAGAGATGGATGGCGCCGGGGTGATCGGGTGCGCGCGCCAGCACCCGCTCCAAGGTGGCGACGATCTCGGCGCCGTGGCCCTTGGGCGTCTTGCCGCCGTCGGTCCAGTAGCTCCAAGGCTGCGTGTCCATCATCGCCTCGGCGTGCATCACGGCGATGTCGTTGTCGTCGGCAAATTGCGCCGCGACCTTGCCGATGGCGTCCGCCCAGGCAGCATCGAGCGGAGCCCGCTCGGCCTTCGCGTCCTCTGCGTAGCGCGCGGCGAGCGCGGCAATGAGCGCCTGCTCTTTGGCAGAGCCCGCTTTCGCCCGCGCCTGCGCCGCGCGGAGGGCGGCAAACGCCGGCGCATTCGCCGCCGCATCCATCGGTGCGTTGATGTTGGGGCCGAGCACCCAGGCTTCGCCCCAATACCCCATCGGCGCTGCCTCATCGAGCTTCTGCACCTGGCGGAAGGCTCGCCGCGCCTCGGCATGGTTGAAGCCGTAGGCCAAGCGCAGCCCCTGATCGAAGTAAGCCTGCGCCTCCGACACCGAGGTGGTGATCTTCCAACTGGTGGTGCCGAGATCGGTGAAGAGCGGCGGCGTCGCCTCCTCATAGCTGACGCCCGGCGGCTGCGCCGGCATCTGCACGCCCTCTTTGAAGGGCACGGTCTCCGCCGCGAAGATCGGTGTGGTGAAGACGACAGCAAGGAGCGCAACGGCCCAAGCGTCTCGATAGGAACGCAGTTGTGTCATGAAGACCTCCCTCCCAACGGGGACGCCAACGTGAAGCTTACGCCCTAAAATGTCGGCAGGTCCATGCGTCCTGGAGCGAGCAAGGGACGATGAGCTTTCGCCACCTGCGTTTCTTCATCGACTCGAGGCAGTGCCGGCGTTATAAGCGCCGTTCTTCTTCCACCATTGTCTCCCACGGCGCGCGTCACCATCTAAGCCTGTCACGCGATCTTAACCATTCCTCCGCATCCTGCCGCGCCCATGGATATCCGCAACATCGCCATCATCGCGCATGTCGACCACGGCAAGACGACCTTGGTCGATCAGCTGCTGCGGCAGAGCGGTGCCTTTCGCGCCAACCAGCAGGTCATGGAGCGCGCGCTCGATTCGAACGACCTCGAGCGTGAGCGCGGCATCACCATCCTCGCCAAATGCACCTCGGTGCTGTGGGGCGAGACGCGCATCAACATCGTCGATACGCCCGGCCACGCCGATTTCGGTGGCGAGGTCGAGCGCATCCTGAGCATGGTGGACGGCGTTGTCGTGCTGGTGGATGCGGCCGAAGGGCCGATGCCGCAGACGAAGTTCGTCGTCTCGAAGGCGCTCCGCCGAGGCTTGCGGCCGATCGTGGTCATCAACAAGGTCGACCGCGCCGATGCCCGCGTGCACCAAGTGAATGACGAGATCTTCGATCTCTTCGCGGCGCTCGACGCCACGGACGAGCAGCTCGACTTTCCGACGCTCTACGCCTCGGGCCGCGCCGGCTGGGCGGTCAATGATCTCGACGCGCCCCGCAGTGATCTTCGTCCGCTCTTCGAGCTCATCCTCAGTCATGTGCCGCCGCCCGTGGCCGAGCGCGACAAGCCCTTCGCCATGCTGGCGACAACGCTAGAAAGCGATCCCTATTTGGGCCGCGTGCTCACGGGACGGATCGCCAGCGGCGTCGCGCGCGTCAACATGCCGGTGAAGTCGATCACGCGCGACGGCAAGCTCATCGAAGAGGCACGCCTCACCAAGCTCTTGGCATTCCGCGGCCTCGAGAGGAAGCCGATCGAGGAGGCGGAAGCGGGCGACATCATCGCCATCGCCGGTCTTGCCGAGACCACGGTCGCCGACACCATCTGCGCGCCCGAGGTGACCGAGGCGATCCCGGCGACGCCGGTCGACCCGCCGACCCTTGCCATGACCTTCACGGTGAACGACAGCCCGCTCGCTGGCCGCGAAGGCAGCAAGGTCACCTCGCGCATGATCATCGATCGCCTGAAGCGCGAGGCCGAAGGCAATGTCGCGATCCGCGTGCGCGAGACGGAGGACCGGGACGCCGTCGAAGTGGCGGGCCGCGGCGAGCTGCAGCTGGGCGTGCTCATCGAGACCATGCGGCGCGAGGGCTACGAGCTCGCCATCTCGCGCCCGCGCGTTCTCTTCAAGACCGATCCCGCCACCGGCCAGCGGCTCGAGCCGATCGAGGAAGTGATCATCGATGTCGACGAAGCCTTTGCCGGCGTCGTCGTCGAGAAAATGGCGGGGCGCAAGGGCGAGATGACGGATCTCAGACCCTCGGGCGGCGGCAAGCAGCGGCTATCGTTCATCGCGCCGACGCGCGGCCTCATCGGCTATCAGGGGGAGTTCCTCACCGACACGCGCGGCACCGGCGTGATGAGCCGGCTCTTCCACGGCTATGCGCCTTGGAAAGGGCCGATCGAAGGGAGGCGCAACGGCGTCCTCATCTCGACCGATGACGGAATGGCGGTCGCCTATGCGCTGTGGAATCTCGAGGAACGCGGGCCGATGTTCATCACGCCGGGCACGCAAGTCTATCGCGGCATGATCATCGGTGCACATACGCGCGACAACGATCTCGAAGTGAACCCGCTCAAGGGCAAGCAGCTCACGAATATCCGCACCACCGCAAAAGACGAGGCGGTGCGCTTGACACCGCCCATCCTGATGACGCTCGAGCAGGCGATCGCCTACATCGCTGACGACGAGCTCGTCGAGGTGACTCCGAAATCGATCAGGCTCCGCAAGCGCTACCTCGATCCCAACGAGAGAAAGCGCCAAGCGCGCGCGGCCGAGGCGGGGTGACGACGCACGCCGCGTTGCTTTGCCGCCATGCGTCCTTCGACAGGCTGAGGACGAGGAATATCGAGTGTGGCATCTAGATGGGCCACGAAGGAAGGACCTCATCCTGAGCCTGTCGAAGGACGCACGGTCCTCATGCAGCTGAGGGCGTGCGCGCATGCCTCTAGCCGCCAGCGGACGCTTCGGGTAAGGTCGCGCCGCCATTCTCACCAGCAGCGGATCGTTCAGCAATGCCTCGTACACCTCGTGCGTTTGCCGTCATTGTCGGTCTCATCCTCCTCGCGCTCGTTCCGGCGCGTGCCGCGTCCGATCCAGAGAACACGCTTTACATGGACGTGCCCAAAGGCCGCGTCGTCATCGAATTGCGCCCGGACCTCGCGCCCAAGACGGTGGCGCATATCAAGGAGCTGACGCGACGCGGCTTCTATGACGGACTCACCTTCCATCGCGTCATCGACGGCTTCATGGCGCAGACGGGCGATCCCAAAGGGACCGGCAGCGGCGGCTCGGGACAGACCGTCAAGGCCGAGTTCACGCAGAACGCGCATTTCCTGCGTGGCACCGTCGGTCTGGCGCGCTCCCCAGATCCCGACAGCGGCGACAGCCAGTTCTTCATCTGCTTCGACAAGGCGCCGTTCCTCGACGGCAAATACGCCATCTTCGGCCAGGTGGTCTCCGGCATGGAGGCGATCGATGCGATCAAGAAGGGCAATAAAGACCGCAATGGCGCGGTGGACAATCCCGACCGCGTCGTCCGCATGCAGGTGGCGGCGGACGCCGACAAGAAGAGCTGAGGAGATTGCCGATGAGCGACGATCTCGAGAATACGCTTTATCTGGACGTGCCATCGGGCCGCGTGGTGATCGAGCTTCGACCCGATCTCGCGCCCAACCATGTGGCGCGCATCAAGGAGCTGGCGCGCCAAAGCTTCTATGACGGCATCGCTTTTCACCGCGTCATCGAGGGCTTCATGGCGCAGACCGGCGATCCCAAGGGCGACGGCACCGGCGGCTCCGGCAAGAAGCTCAAGGCCGAGTTCTCCAAGGAGAGGCACGTGCGCGGCACCGCCTCCATGGCGCGCGCGCAATCACCGGACAGCGCCGACAGCCAATTCTTCATCTGCTTCGCAGCCGCGCCATACCTCGACGGCAAATACACCGTCTGGGGCAAGGTGGTCTCGGGCATGGAGCATATCGATGCCATCAAGAAGGGCGACGCCGCCGACAGCGGCGGCGTGAGCGATCCCGACTGCATCGTCAAAATGCAAGTGGCGGCGGATGTGAAGGACTAGATTTTTCGATGTTCTTCCTCGTCATGCCCGCGCTCGTCGCGGGCATCCACGTCTTGATGAAAGGCGTGGATGACCGGGACAAGGCCGGTCATGACGACAAAAATGATCGCGTCTTGGCTCCGTCGCGAGAAATCGGATGACCCGCTGGCGTGCGGCGCTTGGCGTCTATCGCGACCGCCGCATGCTCGCGATCTTCTGCATGGGATTTTCCAGTGGGTTGCCGCTGCTGCTCGTCTTCGGCACGCTTTCCTATTGGCTGCGCGAAGCGGGTGTGTCGCGCACGGCCGTCGGCATATTCAGCCTGGTGGGCGCCTCCTACAGCTTCAAATTCGTCTGGTCGCCCTTCATCGATCGCCTGCCGGTCCCGATCCTGACGCGCCGCCTCGGGCGACGCCGGAGCTGGGCGCTCGTCATTCAGCTCCTGCTGATGGCGGCGATCTTCGCGCTGGGGCAAACCGATCCGGCCGCGGAGTTGCCGCTAACGGCGCTCCTTGCCGTCGTCGTAGCCTTTCTCTCGGCGAGCCAGGACATTGTCATCGACGCCTTTCGCATCGAGCTCCTTCAGCCGGAGGAGCAGGGCGCGGGCGCGGCAGCGACGCAATGGGGCTATCGCCTCGGCACGCTCGCCGGCAGCACCGGCGCCTACGACGCGGCGGCGCTGGGCGGCTGGCACTTCGCCTATACCATCATGGCGGCGCTCGTTCTCATCGGCATCGGGAGCGTGCTCGCAACACGTGAGCCGATGGTCCCGCCCGATGCCGTGCCGCGCGCGAGCGGCGCCACGGCGGCGGCGCGCGTGTCGCTTTGGGCGCGGCGGGCGATCATCGATCCCTTCGCGGACTTCATGCGCCGGCATGGCTGGGTCGCGATCCTCGTGCTGATCGTGCTCTACAAGCTCGGCGAGGCGTTTGCCGCGACGATGTCGACGACGCTCTATCAGGAGCTGGGCTTCAGCAAGGAGGAGGTCGGCAATATCGGCAAGATCGTCGGCCTTATCGCGACATTGAGCGGCGTCGCGCTGGGCGGCGCGCTGGTGGCGCGGCTCGGCATCTTCCGCGCGCTGCTCTATGCCGGCATTCTGCAGATGCTCGGCAATCTCCTCTACATTGCGCTCTTCGCGGCGGGGCATGACAATCTCATGCTTGCGCTCTCGATCTTTGGCGAGAACTTCACGAGCGGGATGGCGTCCGCCGCCTTCGTCGCGTATTTGTCGAGCCTCTGCAGCGCGGCTTTCACCGCAACGCAGTATGCCCTCTTCTCTTCGCTCGCCGCCGTGCCCGCGCGCTTTCTCTCCGCGCCCAGCGGCTTTCTCGTCGACCAATCCGGCTGGATTCCGTTCTTTCTCTTCGCGACGCTTGCTTGCCTGCCAAGCCTCGGCCTGCTCGTGGCGATGCGCCGCATCGTCGAGCCGCCGTCTCAGCCTATGCGGAGCAGCCAGGCGCGGTTTTGATTGAGCCAATCGCGGTGGCGCTCGAAATCGGGCACCAGGCGCTCCACAAGTTTCCAGAAGCGGGGGCCGTGGTTCATCTCGACGAGATGTCCCACCTCATGCGCCACGACGTAGCTCAGCACCGCCTCAGGCGCCATGATGAGGCGCCAGGAGAACGCCATGTTTCCGTTGGCGGAACAGCTGCCCCAGCGCGTCGTCGTGTCGCGCACGGTAACGCGGCCGACGCTCTTGCCGATCTGCGACGCCAGCCGCCGCGCCCGCCGCCCGAGCTCGGCACGCGCGCGCTCCTTGAGGAAATCGCGCACCCGGCGCGCCACATGCGGCCCATGGCCGGTGACGCGCAGCTCCCGTCCCTCGATCCAGACTGGTCCATGGTCGGACGAGCGGCCGACGCAGCGGATACGGTGGGGAACACCGAAGAGTGGCACTTCCTCGCCTTCGACGAAGGCGATGCGCGGTGGCAGGGCGGCCAGCCGGCTTTCTACCCAATCGCGATTCGATCTTAAGAAATTCAATGCCCGCGGGAGGGATGTCCGCGGCGGCAGCACCAGCTCGACAGCATCGCCCACCGCGTCGATCTTGAGCGCCATGCGGCGGGCGCGGCGGCTCACGCGCACCCGCACCGGCACCTTGCCGACGGGCCGGGGCGCCTTGGAGAGGCTGACACGGAAGGGCATCGCGACGTTCACGACTTCGTAAATACCGCGACCGGCAAGCTCGCCGCAAGTGGTGAAAAAATCGGAGAAAAAACGTCGTCGCGATGCGGTAATCTTGGTTAATTCTGCAGGAGAATCGCGCTGGCGCATGAGAGATTTCAAAGCGGCGATGTTTATCTCCGAGAAGCGACGCGAGGGAGATCGCCGATGACGGAAAAACCGCGACACGTTCCCGAAGGCTACGGCACGTTGACGCCCTACATCATCGTCGATGGCGCGGCACGCGCCATCGAATTCTACGCGCGCGCGTTCGCCGCGCGCGAGGTGATGCGCCTCGACGGACCGAACGGCCGCATCGGTCATGCCGAATTCGAGATCGGCGAGTCCAAGATCATGTTGGCCGATCAATTTCCCGATTTCGGTGCACACGCGCCGGGTCACTTCGGCGGCTCGCCGGTGTCGCTGCATCTCTACGTCGCCGATGCCGATGCGACCGTCGCGCGCGCGGTGTCGGCCGGCGCGACGATCGTGCGCGCGGTTGAGGATCAGTTTTACGGCGATCGTCTCGGCACGATCAAAGATCCATTCGGCCACATCTGGCACATCGCAACGCGCAAAGAGAATCTCACCACCGACGAGCTCCGCCGACGGGCCGCCGAGCGCGCGCGACAATCACGTCGCGATTGAAGCTCACGCGCGCGGGCGCGGTGCGTTGGCAATGATCTCGGCGAGATAACCACCAAAGACGCGGTAATCGGCTTTCCGCGCGGAGCTTGGCCGCCAGGCGAGCGCCGGTGTCCGACGGGGCTCACCCGCGAGCGGGCGCGCGACAAGGCCGGAGCCCGGGGAAATCTCGCTCGGCGCTGCGATTGCCGGCACGAGCGTGATGCCGATGCCGCCCGCCGCCATCTGCAACAGCGTCTTGAGGCTCGTGCCTTGGAAGACTTCGTTGCGGTCGGGGGCGGCGAGGCGGCACGCCTCGAGCGCATGGCTCCGCAGGCAATGGCCGTCCTCCATCAACAGCAGCGCTTCCCCGGCGAGATCGGCGCGGGAGACGCGCTTTTCGCGCACGAGTGGGTGCGTCTTCGGTAGCGCCACGAGCAAGGGATCTTCGCCCAGCGTCATCACCTCGAGCTCGCCCGTCGCATAAGGGAGCGCGATGAGCGCAAGATCGATCTCGCCCGCCTCGAGCTTCGCCAAGAGCGGCGCCGTCTGCTCCTCGCGAAGATAGAGCTTGAGCTTGGGAAACCGCTTGGCGAGCCCGCGCATGGCGGCGGGCAGCAGGTAGGGCCCGATCGTCGGGATGACACCGAGGCGGAGCGGTCCCGCGAGCGGCTCGCGCCCGCTCCTCGCTGCCTCCGTGAGGTCCTGCGCCTCGCGCAGCAGGCGCCGGCCGCGCGCGACGATCTCCTCGCCGACCGGTGTGAAAAGAGCCCGGCGATGCGAGCGCTCGACGAGCGGCACGCCCAAGCGCTCTTCCAGCTCCTTGAGCCCGGCGGAGAGCGTCGACTGCGTCACTGCGCATGCCTCGGCAGCGCGGCCGAAATGGCGATGCTCGGCGAGCGCGCAAAGGAAGCGGAGCTGTTGCAGGCTGGGCAGCGGCATCATCGATAAATCCGATCGAAGTATCCAGATTTATTCATTGGATCGATAGCTGATGTAGGCGCATTTATACGGCACGGCAAGAGCGAAACAGCAGTCCCGAAGGAGGTGGCCATGACCCAGCCCTATCACAACGATCAGCAGGCTCGGCAAGAGATCGCCGCGACGCTCGCGAAGCTGCTCGCCGACACCTACACGCTCTACCTCAAGACTCAGGGGTGTCATTGGAATGTGACGGGTCCGCGCTTCTACGACCTGCACAAGCTCTTCGAGGCGCAATACTCCGAGCTCGCCGGCGCCAACGACGAGATCGCCGAGCGCATCCGCGCGTTGGGCCTGCACGCGCCGGCCAGTTACGGCGAGTTCAAGCGTCTCGCCTCGATCGAGGAGCTCTCCGGCACGCCCGGCGCCACCGAGATGCTGCGCCAACTTCTCGCCGACAACCGCACCGCGGGCCGCAGCGCGCGGGCGGTGGTAGAAGTCGCCGAAGCGCATGATGATGTCGGGAGCGCCGACCTCGCCACACAACGCATCCGCGCGCACGAAAAGGCCGCCTGGATGCTCGACAGCCTTCTACAATCCGCCGGTTGAGAAGCAGAGATCTGCTGCGGAATAAATAGAACGCGTGCAGGCCGTCATTACCAACGAGGAACACGAAAGCCCCGGGTCGGCGGGGCTTTTCTTTTTAGCCCTCTTAGCGGTCAGATCTCATCGATCGATCGAGGAAGCGCCGGATTGTCTGCGTAGTGACGTAGTTCGCGCCGCCAACGCTACCCGAACTTATGATGCCAAGCGGACAAAAGCGGTGCTGATCGAAAACGCCGCCACCCGAGTCGCCATGCTTCGCGATGAAGTCCAATCGCCGCGAAAAAACGGTCTCGCTGGGGATCGTCTTTGCGTCGTACTGGCCATATTGCGTTGAAACTTTCACCTCTGTGCCGGGGACGTTTAGGTCCGACTCGTTCGGGTTGCATCATTCGCTTGTCGACTTGGAGCAGAGCCAAGTCCATCCCCTCCGGATAAAATATCGAATCGAATTCTTCGTACCACTGTGGGATGGCGATGATCTTCGCCTCCATTGTGGTACTGCCGAACTCGACCAAGGGATTGACTTTGCCAGCGGCAGCGCAGTCGTTACTCTTAGGGTGCTGATCGATGACGTGAGCGGCGGTCAGAAAGAGGCTACCACCGAGAAAAATCGCCGAGCCTTCACCCCTGCAAACGGACGTCGAGTTCTCGACATTGTAAACGATGCGCCATGCGACGCGTGCGGTATACCCGTTGAGACGATTGACGTCATAAATTGCATTGTCGATTTGCGCCGGGGGCTGCGCGCTCGCGGCACCCGGAAATCCACCAACCACTACGCCTACTGCTGCTCTTAAGATGCTTCGCCGCACTGCATTCGGTTTCAGGTCCCTCATGACACGCCCCTGTGCGCCGAGCGACACGGTGCCGTTGCGCGTCCCGAACGGCGAACACTTGTATGGAAGGACTACTTTAACACGAAAAGGCTCCCCCACCAGTTGGAATTCACTACGAATCATTCCACCAAAATTGGAATCACTCCAATTCAGCGACTAACTTGTTCTCGCAACGCAGCATGAGCACTCAACGTAAGCGGGGCCGATAAATACGCGGGCACCTTGGATCGGGTCCGCACATGTCTTTCAGCTTTCCCGCTCTCGCCGGCGATCGCACTGTCCCGCGCCTGGGGAAATGGCGGCACCTTCGACAAGCCGCGCACCAACGTCGATACCGGTGCACTTGTGACGCTCAGCGCCGCAGGCTCGACGATCACCAACCATTGTTCATGTTCAGCTCGGCGCTACCGGCCCGCCCTCTTCTTCTCCGCGGCGAGGAGCTTCTCCTTCCGCGCCTCGCCCCAGCGATAGCCGCCGCTGGCGCCGTCGCCGCGCACGACGCGGTGGCAGGGAATGACGAGTGCCGCGCGGTTGTTGGCGCAGGCGTTCGCCACCGCGCGCACCGCAGCGGGCGCGCCGATCCGTCGCGCGATCTCGCCGTAGCTCGCTGTCGTCCCATAGGGAATGCGCTGCAGCTCGCGCCAGACGCGCCATTGGAAGGCCGTTGCCTGGATGTCGAGCGGCAGCGCGAGATCAGGCGCCTCGCCCTTGAGATAGGCGATCATCGCCGTCACCGCCGTGCCGAGCTTGCCGCCATCGCGCGTGATCGCCGCCGCGGGGTATTCGCGCCGCAGCTGCTGCTCGAGCCGCGCGTCGTTTTCACCGAGGCTCACGGCGCAAATGCCGCGCTCGGTCGCGGCCACCAGCAGCCGGCCGAGCGGCGAGGCGGCGGTGGTGAAGGCGATCGCCGCGCCCT
The DNA here is from genome assembly GCA_035945115.1 of Allostellaceae bacterium. GTDB lineage: Bacteria > Pseudomonadota > Alphaproteobacteria > ATCC43930 > CGMCC-115725 > DAHUYF01. The sequence goes on along the minus strand of DASZAN010000059.1, from coordinate 92,382 downwards.
TGCCGCCTTTCTTATAGGTGGCGGGTGTCATGCCAAGCTGCGCGTCCGAGCGTTCGTAAAGCCGCGAGGACGAGCCATAGCCCGCCTCGTAGAGAGCGCCCGCAACGCCGTCGCCGGCGCGGAGCCGCGACTTCACGCGATCGAGCCGGCGCGCGTCGGCGAATTCGCGCGGGCTCACGCCAAGATGGCGCTTGAAAAGCCGCTGCAGCTGAAAGCCGCTGGTGCCGACGGCGGCGCCGAGTTCGGTAAGCCCCGGCGCGCCGCTGTCACCCTCGGCCAGCGCCTTGTCGATGATCTCGCACGCGCGGTGGACGCGCTCGCGCGCGGGATCGGTGAGCTGCTGCTCGCGCGGATGACAGCGCCGACACGGGCGATAGCCGGCACGCTCCGCCGCTTCGGGGAGGGGGAAGAATTGGACATTCTCGCGCCGCGGCCGGCGGCTCGGGCACGAGGGGCGGCAATAGACGCCGGTGGTGGTGACGGCATAGACGAAGGCGCCATCGGCCTGGCGCGCCCGGCTCGCGACCGCCTGCCAGCATTCCTGTTCGCTCATGACCGCTATCCTCTCAGACAAATGACCATGCTCCCTCTCATATGTCATTCCGTCACGGCCATTCTATCCGATCCTGGCGGCAAATCCTTGAACAGCAACTCTCCAGTTCGCGAATGGGTTAGCCGTGCAAAAAATCGATCGCCGGTGGACGGGTGAGGCCGCAGGCGGGCGATTTGCCGATTGCTTGACATGCATCAATGCCTCGACCGGCGAGAACTCGTCAAAATCGACCACGATGGAGCGCTGGCACCTCACATTTGCGAGTGCGAACCGCTCGCGGCAGGAAGGACTGGGCATGCCGATACTGATCCCTTGGACAACCATCGAAGTTGGCGAATTGGAGATTTTCGCGCCCGCGGTTCCGTGCCTCGTGGTGAACACCTGGTACGCGGACGGCGAGCCCATCAGTACCGTCACCTATTTCTGGCAAGACGAAGACACCGGCATGATCAACCACGAGATCGTGTTCGCCGAACCGGTCGGCTTCAAAGATGCGCTCGCTTGGGCGCAGAGCCATGCGCCGACCCGCGGCGTCGAGCGGATCCACGTCAAGCATGGACCGTCGAAGAAGCGAGGTGGAGCGGCGGCACGATTGGGAACCCCCAAGAAAGCTCGAGCGCGAGCAAAGGCGAGTGGGCGAGCTAAACCGGCACCGCATGTGAAACGGCGCCGCAAGCGTTCGGGGCGCTAACGTCGAACTCTGGAGCCGATGATATGGTCGACCATAGCGGGGGCGGCCGGCACTCGAGCCAAATGCCGACGCCCGCTCATCCTCACGAGAGGTGCGAGCCGCTTCCTGGGCATCGACCCAAGCCGCATGAGGATGATGCGCTTGCTCCCGAAGCATTGGAAACCATTCTGGCATCACCGAGCTATCGTGAGGCCGATCGAGATACCGACTTTCTGCAGCAGGACGTAACGCGCGGCGTCCGACTGCAGATCGATTATTTGAAGGCGGAAAGCCTGCTGGAGCAGCACCACGTCGCCCACACGATTGTTGTCTTCGGCAGCACTCGCATTCCCGAGCCGCAAGCCGCGCGCAGGCAAGTGGAGGCTTGCGCCAAAGCGGTTGCCGTAAACCGCAGCGATCCGGCTTTGCGCCGCCGGCTCTCGATCGCGGAGCGCGTTGCGGCGAAGAGCCGCTATTACAAGATCGCCCGCGAATTTGGCCGGATCGTCGGGACGGCGGGAGCGAAGGCGCTGGGCGGACGGATCATGATCATGACAGGCGGCGGTCCGGGTATCATGGAAGCCGCCAGCCGAGGCGCTCATGACGTCAGTGCTCAATCGATCGGGCTCAACATCACGCTACCCAACGAGCAGTATCCGAACCCCTACCTGACCGCGGAACTCTGCTTCCGCTTCCATTATTTCGCGATCAGAAAGCTGCACTTCCTCTTGCGTGCTCGGGCCCTGGTCGCGTTTCCAGGCGGTTACGGCACCATGGACGAGCTCTTCGAAGTCTTGTCGCTGGCGCAGACGCGAAAGATCAAGCCTGTCCCGGTGATCCTGGTGGGCGAAGAATACTGGCGCCGCGTGTTCGATCCCGAATTCCTCGTCGATGAAGGCGTGATCGATCCGGAAGATCGTGATCTCTTTTGGTATGCCGAGTCCGCCGAAGGCATCTTTCGCGACATTGTTCATTGGTACGAGGCGAGCGGGAAGCCGCTCTTTCCTGTCGATGCCGTGCGCTGATGGCGATGCCCCGAGGCGGAGAATGACGCGGTGAAGCTATCCTTTCATGGCGCCGACCGAGGCGTTACCGGCTCCTGTCATATGCTCGAGTGCCTGGGGCGCCGCATTCTCATCGACTGCGGCTTGCTCCAAGGCGGCCGCGAGCTGGCCGAGGAGAATGCCGACGCGTTCGGGTTCGATCCCAAGGCGGTCGATTGCGTACTGCTGACGCATGCCCATCTCGACCACTGCGGAAGGTTGCCGCTTCTCGTCAGCCGGGGATTCCGCGGCGCGGTGATTGGGACAGCGGCGACGCTTGAGCTTGTCCGGCTCGTGTTGCTCGATGCCGCGCATCTTCAGGAGGAGGAGGCGCGACGGCAACTTCGTCAGATGCACAGGCATGGAGATGAGCCTGAGCCGTCGCCGCTCTACACGCTTCTCGACGTTTTCAACGCCTTTGAGCGTTTCGGCGCCGCCGCGGAATACGAAAGACCCATCCAAATTGCTTCAGGCCTTCGCGCGACGTTCTTTGATGCCGGACACATTCTTGGGTCCGCCAGCATCTTGATCGAAGCCGACGAGCAGGTCGGCGCTCGGAGCGTCCTCTATTCGGGCGACATTGGAAATGCGGGACGGCCGCTGCTCCGCCGACCATCGCCGCCGGCTCGGGCCGAGACCATCGTCATGGAATCGACCTATGGCGACCGGCGCCATCGCTCTTTTGCGGACTCGATCGAAGAATTCTATATGGCAATCGCAGCCGCCTTTGCGCGGGGTGGTAATGTGATCATTCCCACTTTTGCGCTTGAACGGGCGCAGGAGATTCTGTTCTTCCTGCGTCAAGGCATTGCCGTGAATCGATTGCCGCCGACCTTGCAAGCGTTTCTCGATTCGCCGATGGCGATCTCCGCAACCGAAATCTTCGAGCGTCACCCGGAAGCTCTTGATCCCGCGCTCGCGCGGCTCCTTCACGACGGTCATGACCCATTCCGCCTCCCCGGCCTGCATCTTGCCCGCGAGACGGCCGAGTCGATGGCCATAAACCGAATCAGCGGCGGCGCCATCATCATGGCGGGCTCGGGCATGTGCACGGGCGGTCGGGTGCGTCATCATCTGCGGCACAATCTCTGGCGGAAGGAATCGGCTGTCATCTTCGTCGGCTATGCCGCCGCGGGGACGCTCGCGCGGCGGATCATCGATGGCGCCGAGCACGTGAACCTCTTCGGCGAGGACATCCCCGTCCGCGCGCACATCCACACGATCAATGGCTTTTCGGCCCATGCCGACCAGCAAGAGCTTGTTGCTTGGCATAATCGGGTCCAAGGCAGCCGGCGGACGTTCCTGGTTCACGGTGAAGAGCCGGTCATGGCGCGCCTGGCGGCACAGCTGGCCGGGAGGTGCTCGATGTCGTCGAGGGAATGCAGTTCGATCACGGCTATATCTCGCCATACTTCGTCACCAACGTTGAGAAGATGAGCAGCGAGCTCGAGGACCCCTACATCCTCATCCACGAAAAGAAACTCTCGGGCTTGCAGGCGATGTTGCCGTTGCTCGAAGCCATCGTCCAATCGGGAAAACCGCTGCTTATCATTGCTGAAGAGGTCGAAGGCGAGGCGCTCGCCGCGCTTGTGGTGAACAAGTTGCGCGGCGGTCTCAAAGTTGCCGCGGTAAAGGCGCCCGGATTCGGCGATCGCCGCAAGGCCATGCTCGAGGACATCGCAATCCTCACCGGCGGCCAGATGATCAGCGAGGAGCTTGGAATTAAGCTCGAGAACATCACCATCGACCTCCTCGGCAGGGCGAAGAAGGTGGTCATCACCAAAGAAGACACAACGATCGTCAGCGGTGCTGGCAAGCGGCAAGAAATCGAGGGGCGTTGCAACCAGATCCGTCACCAGATTGAGGAGACGACGTCCGACTACGATCGCGAGAAGCTGCAGGAGCGGTTGGCCAAGCTCGCCGGCGGTGTCGCCGTTGTCCGTGTTGGGGCTCCTTCCGAATCGGAAATGAAGGCGAGGAAGGAAGCCCTGGACGATGCGATTGCCGCGACGAAGGCTGCCGTGGCCGAAGGGATCGTTCCGGGCGGCGGGCTGGCGCTGCTGCGTTGCATCGATGCTGTCGCGCAGACAGAGTCAAAAGCTAGCGGCGACGAAAGAACCGGCGTCCAGATCCTAAAGCGCGCACTCGAGGCGCCGACGCGTCAAATCGCCGAGAACTCTGCTGTCGATGGTGGCGTTGTGGTCGCGCAAATGCTCAGCGGCCGGGGCGATCATGGGTTCGATGCCGCTCGCAAGGAGTACGTCGATCTCGTGGAGGCCGGGATCGTCGACCCGACAAAAGTGGTGCGCATCGGGCTCGAGAATGCCGTTTCGGTCGCAAGCGTTCTCTTGCTCACCGAGGTGACGATGACGGAGATTCCGGAGAAAAAGGAACGCGCACTCGAGCCGGAAATGGCGATGTAGTGGGGCAAGGCGGAGGCGACTCGAGGAGAATGCGATGAGCATCAAAGACATGCTGGTGTACCTTGGCGGATCACCGCGTAGCGCTGACGTCATTGACTTCGCTGCAGGCGTTGCCGGCCGGCACTCGGCCCGTTTGACGGCGCTCTATGTTGTCGAGTTGCCGACCCCGGCGCTCTTCTACGGCGATCCCAGCGGGTTTGTCGATGCGCGGCTGGTCGACCAAATGATGACCGAGTTCCGCGAGAAGAGCATGGCTGAGGCGGCGCGCCTCGAGAAGCAATTCCGCGAACGGACGCGACGCGACGGAGTCGAAGGGGAATGGCGGGTGGTCGAGGGGTTTACCGCGGAAATCGTAGCGCCGCATGCGCGCTACGCCGATCTCACCGTTCTCGGACAGCGCAATCCCGACGATACGTCGCTTGCTGCTGCCGGCGACGTCGTCGGAGCCACACTCCTCTCGTCGGGCCGGCCCGTGCTGGTGCTGCCTTATTCGGGTGATTTCCCGGCGGTGGGGCGGAATGTCCTGGTGGCCTGGAAGAGTACCCGCGAAGCGGCGCGCGCCGTCAATGATGCCCTGCCGCTGTTGCAGCGCGCCGATACCGTCACCGTGCTCGCGATCAATCCCGAGCGCGGCATTGGCGGGGATGGAGACGTGCCTGCGGCGGACATCGCGCTCCACCTTGCCAGGCACGGCGTCAAGGCCTCGGCTGCCCATACGATCGCCAAGGAGATTCGGGAGAGCGATGCGCTCCTCAACTATGCCAGCGACAATGGCGCGGACCTCATCGTCGCCGGCGGATACGGCCATTCGCGGACGCGTGAGCTGGTCTTTGGTGGCGTGACGCGGATGTTGCTCACCGCCATGACCGTTCCAGTCTTTCTGTCCCACTAAGCGCAACGCGGAACGCGACGGGGGGCGAGTGCCACCGCCGCCTTCGGCCTCGGCAGCATGTTCGCCAGGCCGGTAGCTTTCACGTCTGAAGGCGCGCGATGTCCGTCAGCACGTGATCCTCGGTCGCCGGATGGGGCGGGAGGGCCTGAAGTGCGTGTGCGAGGAATGTCGCCTCGGCCGGACGGAACAGAAGGCCGAGCCGGGAGCGCCGCGTCGTGCCGGGCTCGACGAGAGTGACGATGATCTCATAGACATCGCCCCGCGTCGTGTGGGGTCCGACGTATTCGATGCTGGAGATCTCTGCTTCCTGCGTATTTGCGTCCATCGAAAGCCTTTCATCGGCAGTCTTCAAGTTCGAGAGATTGGCTTCGCGCTTCACGATCTCTGCTGAAGGGCATTGAGATGGCTGGGGAGCTCGCTCAACGGCACCTTCGTCAGGTCCTTGGGCGCGGCGGCCGTGATCTTTCGGCGCGCCCCCTCATCCAATCTCGCGCGAAGTTCCGCCATTGAGCGCGGCGGAGCAAAGAGGATCAGGCTATCGAAGCGTTCTTGTTCGGCAGCTTCGTTCAACTGCAAGGCCAACTTGTGGATGAAGGCGGCCTTCCGGTCCTCATGCGGATCGTGGCGCGCTTCGATGCTATGTCGGGCAGAGGATCCGCTCTCTTGCGTATGTCCCGGGCGATCAGCCCAAATCTCGCGCGAGGGCACATGTGCTTCCGCCGAGGTCGCCTCGGAAACGATATCGAAGCCTGCCCCCTCTTCGCGTGGCGTGAGGATCCGCGCCCGACTACCGTCGGCAATGACGATCCAGGTCGTGTGGCGCCTCGGCATGAATACCTCCTGGTGATCTGGACGCAAAAGAAGTCTCCTCCCTACAGATATGGGCCGCGTTGACTTAGCTCAAAGCCCCTCGGCATCAGGCGAGCTCGTCCTTTTCATCTGCCTCAAGGCGACTTGGGCCATCGAGAACCAGGCATGCCCCGGCGGGAACTCCCTCCCCGATCAGGGTCGGTCACGCACCTGTCGCAAAACTTGATTGCGCCACTGGAAGCCAACGAGCTTGCGCGCCAAGCTTAGCCGGCCTGTCCTCTTGGTGCCGACGACCGGCCGGCGAGTTTCGCCTCGGCCTCGTCAGCGAGCTTGTCGCAGTTGGCGGCGGCTCTTCGAAGCGACACTTGGGCTGACGGGATGGTGAAATCGTCCGCCGTTGCCCGTAGCTCCTCCGCTTTTGCTCTCAACACCTTGATTCGATGGCCCTCCGCTGCCGCGGCCCGCTGCTTGCCCTTATCGGCGATTGAGCGCAATTCACTTGGCGCGACCTCGAGAACATAGCCCAACGCATCTGTGAGCATGCGCTCAAAGTGGTCGGCGTTTTCGCCCCGTTTCTCGCGTTCGATCCCTTCGGCGATCTGCGCCATCGCGAACGCATACGCGGCAAGGTGCCGCTTCGCCTCGGCACTCGACGCCTCACGAGCGGCTTCCCGATAGATTCGCGATTGCTCCCGCAGTTGGGCCGGTGACGGCAACATGGAAGCACCTCGAAAAGCGTCCGCGCCAGCTTGACTGCGGCTCTTTGTGTTGGTTGAACCCGGGCAGCCTCGAGGAGGCATGCTACTGCCAGCTTATTTCAATGGGAAGTCTGCTGGCGTGAGCGAAAGGTAGTGCAGCTCCAACGATCTCTAGAGTCATCGAGGCCGAGACCTAGCCGCTCTCGATACGTACAAATGCTTACGTAGTGATCCGGATTTTCACGCCTTGACCGATCAGGGACGATCAGACCCAACGACGCACACGCTCAGGAGGGGTCGATGTTACCAGCAACCGCCGCCAACAAGGCGTTATTGTCACGCGATTCTCGCGTTCCACGCGCAAACGGGATCAACAACGACGCCGCCGATTTTTCATTCCTCAACGGCTTATCGGCACTCGTTTCGCTGAAGCGGGACGGAACAGTCTTCACCGAAGGTGATCACGCTCGCTACTTTTTCCGGGTGGTAACCGGTGCGGTGCGCAGCTGTCAGCTTCTCGCGGATGGGCGTCGGCACATCGGTGAGTTTTTTCTTCCGGGCGACTTCATTGCGCTCGACGCCGACCACGTCTATCGCTTCACCGCAGAAGCCGTCACCGAGACGACGCTGCGGCGGTATGCCCGAAGCGCCATCGATCGGTCGCTCGAGCCGCGGCTCCATCGGCAACTGCTGGCCGTGCTCTCCCGCCAATTGGTGGCGGCCCAGCAACAAATGCTCCTTCTCGGCCGAAAGACAGCGACCGAACGCGTCGCATCGTTTCTCCTCACCATGGCGGCACGGAGCAAGAACGCGGAGCACATGTCTCTGCCGATGACGCGGAGCGATATCGCCGACCACCTTGGGCTTACCACGGAGACGGTGAGCCGCGCCTTCAGTCAGTTCAAGACGCAAGGCGTGATCGGTTTGGAGGGCGCGGCCAATGTGATCGTTCAGGACGGCGATGCGCTCGAAGATCTGGCCGAAGCGGCGTGACCATCACCGCTACTGCCTGGAGGGGAAAATGCGCAGTCTGATCGTTCACGATGACGGGCAGCTTCGTCGGCTGGATAGCGCGATCGCCGCGTTCCATACACGACCGACGGTCGAACGCGACCGCTTTGCCGCCCTTCTCGCGGCCCTGGAGGAACAGCGGGCTGAGCTGGCGCGATCGAATGCGCGCCTGGGTCCACGACGGCGCCTTTCGGGGTAGGTCGTAAGCCAACCCAGGGCGTTGGCCGGGCTCGCAGCCTCGCTGGCTCCCTCCAATGTCGCGGCTTCACGCTCCCGCGGCCACCTTGACGTGGATCAAGGTTCGTCGCCGCCGCCGTGGCTGCAATAGTCGGATCATGCCCGCTCACAACGCCGAGATTGCCAACGCCCTCGATCGGTCCCCGTATTGACGCACATCAATGTCGGCGCACGGCTCTCGGTGCAATGTCGTCGCTGAGACGCGAGACAGGAGTTGCCCATGAAGGAGGATCTCCAGCTACAGCAGCGCGTGATCGATACGCTCGAATTCGAGCCCAGCGTCGATGCTGCCCATATCGGCGTCAGTGCTCGCGACGGCGTTGTGACGCTCACAGGTCATGTCAGCAGCTATGCCGAAAAATTTGCCGCGGAGCGCACGGTCCGCGAGGTGAGGGGCGTCAAAGCCGTCGCCGAGGAGATCGAGGTCCGACTGCCCTCGGACAAGAAGTTGGCCGATGACGAGATTGCGGCGCGCGCGCTCAGAATTCTCCATTGGGACGTGGCGGTCCCCGGAGATCGCATCGCCCTCAAGGTGGAGCACGGCATCGTAACCCTTTCCGGGATCGTCGACTGGGACTTCCAGCGGGTTGAAGCCGAATACGACGTGCGCAAGCTCAGCGGCGTTCGGTCGGTGATCAATGACATTTCCGTGCGGCCAAAGCCGCGGGCGGCCGATGTCCATGACAAGATCCGAGCCGCGATGGCGCGCCATGCCGTGCTCGACGCCGACAAGATCACGGTCCGTGTTTCCGGCGGGCGTGTGACGCTTGGGGGCAAGGTCAGCGCATGGGTCGAGCGTGAAGCCGCCGAGCGCGCCGCCTGGTCCGCGCCGGGCGTGACCGAGGTCGAGGACGAGATCGAACTCACACGGCCATGACACCCGATTCAGGGCGCGGCGGGCCAGTACCGAGCGTTGCGGCAACGCCGCGACCGATTCCGAGGCAGGAGTTGGTTCAGCCGTCGGCCGACGAGCTCGGTCCGGACGCAGCCCGTGCCGAGACCGTCGACCGGCTGCTTCACGCTTGGCAGGCGCGATTTACGGCTTCCCTGTCGCCGGCGGCGCTGATGCTGCCGTTCGCCGACTGGGCCATTCATTTGGCGAATGCGCCGGGGAAGCAGGTTGCGCTCTCGGAGAAAGCCACGCGGAAATGGGTGCGCTTCGCGCTTTATCTCGCGCATTCCCTCGCCGACAGGAGCACGCCGCCCTGCATCGATCCGTTGCCCCAGGATCATCGTTTCGTCGGCGACGCGTGGCGCGAACCGCCATTTAGCCAGATTTACCAATATTTCCTGCTCCAGCAGCAGTGGTGGCACAACGCGACGACCGGCATCCGCGGCGTTTCCGCCGGAAATGAACGCATCGTTGCGTTCGTCGCTCGTCAAATCCTCGATGTCTTTTCGCCCTCGAATTTTGTCCTGACCAATCCCGAGGTGCTGCGGCAGACGCTGACGGACGGCGGGCAGAATTTTGTCCGCGGCGCTCTCAATTTCCTCGGCGACTGGGAGCGTGCTATCGCCGCACGGAAGCCGGCCGGCACGGACGCGTTTCGTCCCGGGAGAGAGGTTGCCGTTACGCCCGGCAAGGTCGTTTACCGCAACGAGCTCATCGAGCTCCTTCAATACGCGCCGGCGACGCAAGAGGTTCGTCCCGAGCCGATCCTCATCGTGCCCGCCTGGATCATGAAGTACTACATCCTCGATCTTTCGCCCGAGAATTCCCTCGTGCGCTATCTCGTCGAGAATGGTTTCACGGTCTTCATGATCTCATGGCGCAATCCGACGGCGGAGCAGCGCGATCTTGGAATGGATGATTATCGCCGCCTCGGCGTGCTTGCCGCGCTTGATGCGCTCGGAGCCATTTGTGGACATGCGCCGGTTCACGCCTGCGGCTATTGCCTCGGTGGGACGCTGCTCGCCATCACTGCCGCGGCCATGGCGCGCGATGGCGACGACCGACTGAAGACGGTAACGCTCCTTGCGGCCCAGACCGACTTCCATGAGGCGGGTGAGCTGACCCTTTTCACGGGGGAGAGCCAGCTCGCTTATCTTGAAGATACCATGTGGGAGCAGGGGTACCTGGACGCGCGTCAAATGTCTGGCGCCTTCCAGCTGCTGCGCTCCAACGATCTCATTTGGTCGCGGATGGTGCGCCAGTATCTGATGGGCGAGCGCCCGCCGATGAGCGACCTGATGGCGTGGAACGCAGATGCGACGCGGCTCCCCTATCGCATGCATTCTGAATATTTGCGCGGACTTTTTCTGCGCAATGACCTTGCCGAAGGCCGCTACCTCGTCGAGAGCAGGCCCGTTGCACTCTCCGATATTCGCACGCCGATCTTCGTTGTCGCGACACTCTGGGATCACGTCGCACCCTGGCGATCGGTTCACAAGATCCACCTGCTAACCGATGCGGAGATCACCTTCGTCCTAACGTCCGGCGGACACAATGTCGGTATCGTCGATCCGCCGTCGACCGAGGGGCGTCACTACCAACGAAGCCACCGGCCGGCGGACGGCCAGTATGTCGATCCGGAAACGTGGGCGTCGGTAACAGCGGTCCAGCAAGGCTCATGGTGGCCGGTTTGGAAGGATTGGCTCGCCGAGCGTTCCGCGCCGGCGGCGGCGCCGCCACAGCTCGGGGATTCGGCCAAGCGCTACCCGCCGCTCGCCGATGCGCCCGGCCAATATGTCCTCGGGGATTGAGAGCACCAAACTCGACGTTGCATCTTTTGATGTGGGTCAAAGCCTCGGATCTCGTGGGGCAATAGTGTAGGGCGGTCACTGTGGAGGCCCTCATGACGAGCGTTCGAAAAGCCATGGATCGACCCCGTGGACGGAAAGATCCTCGCAAGGCCGTTGGACGGTCAGCGCCGACGCCGACTGCGAATGTCGACGCGCAAGTTATGCATGACGAGCCTGCGCTCTTGGGCGCTGGAGAGAACCCAGAAACGGATCTTCCCGCCACGATCCTCAGCCATCCGATCGTCGACCGGCCGTCGAGCGTGGAGAGCGACGCCGCAGCATTCGCCATGGACGATGCTCTCCCAGGGACGGTTTCCGTTGATCCGAACGGGTGCTCGGAGCGCGCTGCTCGCCCCGAAACGGCCGAAGACCTGCATTAGCAGTCGACGTTCCACATGATCGCAAATGACGCGAAGGCACAATCCATGAGCGAAACACAGGAAATACCAGTCGAACTGAACATCAGCCCGGAGAAGGTTTGTTTCATCATCGTCAAGGCGCGCGCGTTCGATGCGAAGGTGGACCCGGTCGAGCCAGATCCCGGTTCCAACCCCGCGGATGCCGGCGAGCGCGAAGTACTGGAGGATTATCCGGATGACGCGACGGCGTCCGAGCTGCGCTCAGCCATCGACACTCTCAACGAGGACGAGGTCATCGACCTGATCGCACTCGCCTGGCTTGGCCGCGGGGATTACGACAAGGCCGATTGGGCGGACGCCCGCTCCTTGGCCAGAGAGCGTCATCGCCGGCATTCCGCGGCTTATTTGACCGGCATGCCCATGCTCGGCGACTACCTGGAAGAGGGACTCTCCCAGCTCGGCTATTCTTGTGAGAGCTACGAAATCGATCGTCTCTGAGCTCGGTCCAACCGGCGGAGGATGCCTGTGTTGAGTTTGGAAGACTGCATCGCCCTCAGCGACCTCCTGCCCGACGAGGTCGATGCCATCGCGGTGCACGAACATCTTCCCGAGATCATCGCCACGGAGATCGGCTGCTATCTCGTCCATTGCGCGGACGGTCGCCAGGCGATCAAGGCGATCATACGCGACGACATCGCAGCGGCGCGAGCGCGCGGCGATTTCCGGCGCGCCGCCGAGCTCAAGCTCGTGCTCCGTCATTTCATTGAGCGCTGCCGCGGGAATCCCGCTCTCTGCGGTGAATGGATCGAGCCCGCAGGTACTCACCCATAGCTGCCGCGCGGCCTCCTCGAAACGAAGCGCAGATGGAGAATCCCATGGAACTTTCGCCCCAAATCACTTTTCGCGGCATGGCACCGTCCGAAGCAATCGAGGCGCAGCTGCGCGATCGCATCGACAAGCTCGACCGCTTCCATCCGCGCATCATGAGCTGCCACGTCGTCGTGGACTGTGGCCCTCGGCATCAGACGAAGGGACGGCTTTATCAGGTGAGCATCGACATCAAAGTGCCGGGACGCGAGATCGTGGTCGGCCGTGATCCGGCGAACCACGCTCATGGCGATATGAACGTCGCGATCCACGATGCCTTCGACGCAGCGCGCCGACAGCTTGAAGATTTCGCTCGCCGCACCCGCCGCTAAGGCGTCGTCGTCTCTGTTCTCGCGAAAGCGAATTGACCCAGATCAATCACCAACCAGTCCGGACCGGCTATTCTCGTGGCGTTCCCCATACCGGAGGACGCCAATGCATCGCATACTTCTTCTCGCTGCAATCACCGTTGCCGGCACCGTCCTGGTGACGTTGCCTGCGCTCGCCGCCCACAAGCATGCCGCGAGCTGCTACGACTATGCCTGGGAATCGCAGGACCTGAAGGATTGTCTCGCCGGCAAACCGATGCACCAGAAGATGGGCGCCACGCATGCGTGCATGCACGAGACCGACAGGCACTGCCCCATGATGAAGCAGATGCGTCGGCACGACATGCCCATGAACAAATCATAAGGTTTGCCATGCCTTACGCGAGCAATGACGACCTGCCGTTGTCGATCCGCTCGCACTTGCCGCCGCATGCGCAGGACATCTTCCGGGCGGCTTTCAACAACACCTGGCAACGCTATGGCAAGCGCGACCCGGAACGACGCGAGGAGATCGCGCACCGCATTGCCTGGTCGGCGGTGAAGCGGCAGTACCGCAAGGTCGGCGACCACTGGGAACACATCGGTGCATTTGCATAGGCGGTTGCGGGCACGCACCTTGACCCCTGCGCGAGCCGCGCTTCATCCTGTTCCGTGCATCGACCTTGTTTCAGCGACGGCGCGGCGTGGACAACGACATCCTCCTTGGGCTCGAGCGGCGCCTCGGCCGCACGCATGCACGGCAGCGGCTCGGCATTGAGACCGACCACGAAGCGCGCGTCTTCGGCGGCGGCATCAATTTCTTTCACATCGAGAATTGGTATTCGGCTCACGCCCTGATCCGCGTCGCTCTCAAGGCCAGCGGTCTTTATTGGCGTGGCCGCCGCAATGCCGAGCGACTTCACGTGCGCCAAAACGAGGTGCGCTCGGCGCGGTTGCCGCCGTCTTTCGACGGCTTTGCGATCCTTCACCTCAGCGATTTGCATGTCGAGATGAGTGAGGGCGCCATGCGCCACCTCGTCGAGCTCGCCCGCGGACTTCGCTATGATCTCTGCGTCCTCACTGGCGACTACCGTGCCGCCACGTCGGGCCCGTTCGTGGCGACGCTGGAAGGCTTGGCGCGCATCCGCCAGCATCTGGACGCCCCCGTCTACGGCGTGCTCGGCAACCACGACACTATCAGGATGGTCCCGGCGCTCGAAACCATGGGAATCCGCATGCTGCTCAACGAATGCGTGCCGATCACGCGCGGCAGCGAGCGCATTCATCTCGCCGGCATCGACGATGCGCACTATTTTCGCGTCGACAACATCGAGAAAGCCGCCACGCCCATTCCCGAGGGCGAGTTCTCGATTCTGTTGTCGCACACCCCGGAAATTTATCGCCAAGCCGCCCATGCGGATTTTGATCTGCTGCTCAGCGGCCATACCCATGGCGGGCAGATCTGCCTTCCCGGGGCGATCCCGATCACGCTCGATTCGGTGCTGCCGCGGCGCATGGGAGCAGGTGCGTGGCGCTATGGTGCGATGGCCGGTTACACCTCGGTCGGCGCGGGATCCTGCATCGTTCCCGTTCGCCTCAACTGTCCACCCGAGATCACTCTTCACTACCTCCGGCGCGGCTCAGCCTAATAGGGCTCGTCCCGGAGATGCGCTTTGTAGAGAAGGCGCGATAGCACGAGCTCGCCCGCGAAAAAGATCGCGACCGCGAGCGCGACATCGATCGCGTTCAGCGACAGTGCGGTTCGACAAGCCAAGAGAGGCAAGAGCGATTCCGGCACCTGGTCGAGACCGATGGCTTGACTACTTGGCGCTAGGGCAAGGCGGCGCTTGACGAAGCTCGAAAAGAGATCGCCGGCCATGGCGGTGACCGCCACGATGATGCCGATCCTGGGCGAGAGGCCAATGAGCAGCGCGCCAAGCGTCGTGGCGAGCAACGACGAGAGGACGCCGCGCAGGGTTTTCGAGCGCCCGAACAACGGCCGCCCGTCAAAAAAGGCGATCCCGCCATCGAGCGGCTGGCCAAACCAGTTGCCGAAAAGCTTTTTCGCGAAGAGCGGTGTGCTGTTCGCGATCGCCAACAACGCGAGGGATTGAAGAATCGTTGCCGCGTGCATCCCCGCATGTTAGCGGACGGCCCGCCAGGAACACGGTTGCCTTCCGCGCGGAACCTTTCTTGAGTACCATCGAGAGATGGTCGCCTGGATCGGGCACAGCCGCATCCGCAGGATTGTTGCGCAGGAGACTCATCATGAAACATCTCGTGCTGGCGTTTACGGTGACCGTTGCGGCCGTCGCAATGGGGTCCGCGGCCCTGGCGCAATATCTTCCTAAGACTTTCGACATCATCGAGGCCGAGCAGGCGGCGGGTCGCAAGCTTTTTTCCGACCACTGCGCGATCTGTCATACCCACGTGGCTGGCGTGCGCGCGTATGGCCCCGACCTGAGGGGCGTCGTTGGTCGGTCAGCCGCGGCTACCGCAGGTTTCCCTTATTCCGACGCTTTGAAGAAGTCCGGACTGACTTGGACGGAAGAGACTCTCCGCACTTGGATTGCAGATCCCGCGCACCTGGTCCCAAGCACACTGATGCCACATCCAGCGATTAGCGATCCGGCCGAGCAGGTGTATGTGGTTGCCTATTTGAAAACACTCAAGGCGCCCGCGCGGCGCTGACGGCCCAGTCGGCCCATCGGCGAGTTCAAGTTCCACGTCAGCTAGACGTGGTGGCAAATCGGGCTCGCTCGACCAGAGTCGTGACCGCATTACGGCGGGAGCGAGGCGCGCACCGCCAAAATCAGGCCCGTCGAGGCGAAGGCGACGATAGCGAGCCCGAGCGTCGCTGTGATGAGGCCGACGCCAACCGCCAATCCATCGCGCTCGATCAATCCCAAAGCCAAGAAGGATATCGCCGCGCCCGGGATCATGTGGCCCAACGGGATGGGAAGCGTTATCACAAGGGACAAGACGAGGCAGATGCCGCCAACCGGAAACATCGCCCAGTCTGCTGCCAACCAGCTAAGCCGAGGCCGCACGATACGTTCGAGGACGCGAAGCGTGGGGCGCGCCTTCGCGATGAGGGTTCGGAGTTCGCTTCCAGCGATCGAACGCCGCGCGAACCAGCGAGGCAGCCAAGCGGAGTGGCGGCCGACAAGGAGCTGTGCCGAGACGAGAACGAGCGGCACGCCGAAGGCGACGGATATGCCCGGCGCGGGGATCGGCATCCACATCGGGAGGGCGAGAATCAGAAGCAACGCACCGATCGAGCGCCGCCCGAGAAATTGATTGATGGTCTCCAGAGCGACGCGTTCCGTTCGAATGGAGGCCGCCAACTCGTCTAAGGCCCTGGAAAGATGTTGATATCCATCAAGCAGCCCCGCCCGTGATCGATCGTCTGGCATTGCCATGTCATCAACCATCGCCAAAGGTCGCCATTTCCGCGGCCGGACGACATTGACATGGGTCAACGCCGGTCGCTCGAAGGGAAAGCAGTATCAATTGATGACGCGACGATCGACAACACTGACATGGGCATTGCGCGGTGCCGCTCTGGCTGCGGTCCTTTCGCTGTTGACGCTTGTGCTGCCACCGGAGCTCGGTGGGTACAATGCCTGGAACGACCCTCACCTCGTCATTCACAATTTGGCAGCCATCCTGACCAGGATCGCGATGTTCGCCCTCCTCGGAGCTGCGCTTTACGGCGTCTGGCACCAGAAGCATCGATTGAAGCGCTGACCCTCGAGCGACGGGCGCATTTCGGCCATCGACAGAGAGAGGGCGATGTCGAGGGATGATCCATCGCGCTTAGCGGGTCTCTCCGAAAACGAGGCCGCTGCTCGGCTCGCATCGGAAGGACGCAATGAGTTCCCGCGCGCCGGCCACCGGACGATCTTTCGTATCGTAGCCGACGTGTTTCGCGAACCGATGTTCGCGCTTTTGGTCGGCGCGGGCGTCGTCTATCTCGTCCTCGGTGACTTGGGCGAGGCATTGCTTCTGATCGTGTTCGCGACCATTTCGGTTGCCATCACGATCGTGCAGGAAACGCGCAGCGAACGCGTGCTTGAAGCCTTGCGCGACCTGACGAGTCCACGTGCCCTCGTGGTTCGGCAGGGTATCCGAAAGCGAATTCCCGGCCGCGACGTCGTCCGCGGCGATGTCATCGTCATCGCGGAGGGCGATCGCGTTCCCGCCGACGCGGTGCTGCTCTCAGGCCAAGACATAGAGACCGACGAGTCGTTGCTCACCGGCGAGTCCGTGCCGGTGAGGAAAAGCGTAGGCGGGGCGATTGGCGGCAACCCGCGTCCCGGCGGAGACGATCTCCCCCTCGTCTTCTCCGGAAGTCTGGTCGTCCGCGGGCATGGCTTGGCGGAAGTGACCGCGACCGGAGCCCGGAGCGAGATCGGGAAGATCGGTCAGGCGCTTGGCACGATCGAACCGGAGCCACCTCTGCTCCGCCGCCAAACTCAGCGGCTGGTGAATGTCCTTGCCGGTTTCGGGCTGGGACTGAGCGCCATCGTGGTCGCGCTCTATGGCGTCCTTCGCGGCACCTGGCTTGAGGGCTTGCTTGGCGGGCTCGCGCTCAGCATGTCGATGCTGCCCGAAGAGTTCCCCCTCGTGCTCACGGTCTTCATGGTGATGGGCGCTTGGCGGATTTCGCAGGCGCGCGTGCTGACGCGCCGGGCGGCCGCCATCGAAACACTGGGCGCGGCCACCGTTCTTTGCAGCGACAAGACCGGCACGCTCACTCAGAACCGGATGGCCGTCGCCGAATTGCGCTGCGCGGGCGACGTTCTTCGTCCTTCCGAGACCGGGCGACCGATGCCCTCGGCAGAATTTCGCAAACTCGCCGAATTTGGAATTCTTGCATCCGCGCCGGAGCCTTACGATCCCATGGAGAAGGCGATCCATGCCCTCGGCGTCGCTTTTTTCGGGACTGAAGCGCGGCCACGTCATTGGGCTCTCGTTCGTTCCTACGGCATAACCCCCGCGCTCCTGGCGATGACGCAAGTCTGGCAAGACCGGGATGCCGGCGCAGCATATGTCGTTGCCGCAAAAGGCGCGCCCGAGGCGATCGGTGCTCTCTGCCATTTGGACGCGACGCCCCTCAGGGCCATGCGGCGTGATGCGGATGAGATGGCGTCGCGCGGGTTGCGAGTTCTTGGGGTGGCGAGCGGTTCTTTTGCCACGGCAACACTTCCTGAGACACAGCGCGGCATTGGCTTCGAGTTTCTGGGCCTCATCGGCCTTGCCGACCCGCTTCGGCCGACCGTGCCTGCGGCGATTGAGGAGTGTTATGCAGCCGGGATTCGCGTCGCGATGGTCACAGGCGATTATCCGACGACTGCGCGCGCTATCGCGGATCAGGCGGGGCTCTCCAGCGAAACCATTGTGACGGGCGAGCAACTCGCAGCAATGAATGACGGCGAGCTTGCCAAGCAGGTGCGGTCAGTTTCGATATTTGCCCGCATCATGCCGGAGCAAAAGCTCCGCATCGTCAATGCTCTCAAGGGGAATGGCGAGGTGGTGGCGATGACGGGCGACGGCGTCAACGATGCGCCGTCGCTCAAGGCCGCCCATATCGGGGTTGCCATGGGCGGCCGTGGCACCGATGTCGCCCGCGAGGCCGCCGCGATCGTGCTCTTGGATGATGATTTCGGCTCGATCGTCCGAACCATACGATTGGGCCGTCGCATCTATGACAATCTCAGAAAGGCGATGGGCTACATCCTCGCGGTCCACGTGCCGATCGCCGGGCTGTCGTTGTTGCCGCTTCTCTTTGGCTGGCCGCTCATTTTGACCCCGGTGCACATCGCCTTCCTGGAGATGGTGATCGACCCTGTCTGTTCGATCGTGTTCGAGGCCGAAGCCGAGGAAGCCGACATCATGGCTCGGCCGCCTCGCGACCCGCGCAGCCCGCTGTTTTCGGGCTCACTCGTCGTATGGAGCCTGCTCCAAGGCGGTTTCGTCCTTACCCTTGTCGCCGCCATCTACGTCATTGCTCTTCAAAACGGCCTGGTCGAAGCGGAAGCGCGGGCGCTGGCGTTTGTTTCGCTCGTCTTCGCGAATGTCGGTTTGATTTTCACCAACCGCTCGTTCGGCTCCTCGCTCAGAGCCGCGCACAAGCAACCGAATGCTGCCCTCTGGTGGGTCATCGGTGCGATTAGCGCGCTGCTGAGCGTCGTACTTCTCTGGCTTCCCGCGCGGGCGCTCTTCCATTTCGGCCCACTACACAGCGATGACGTGGCAATCTGTTTCGGGGCCGGACTAGCGACGCTTGTCGCTTTGGATCTACTGAAACCGATCTGGCGCAGCCGATTGGCGACCTGAAATGGTGGCCGGTATGGCGGCAAATCACGCGCGATCGACGAGGTGGAGGAAGGAGCCCATGACGCGGCCGTCGACGCGTCCCGCCGCGCCCAAGGCGCCGCCGTCCGCGTCGGTGACGGTGAAGAGCGCTGTGCCCGCGCCTTCGGTGGCGATCGTCGCGTAGTGAAATTCGTGGCCGCGGAAGCCGGTGCCGGCCGCGCCCAGCGGACCGGTTGCGGTGAGTGCGGCCTGGCGATAGCCGAGCGCTCGGCGGCGCTCGGCGAAGCTTGTTTCGAGCGGCAGGAGCCCCGCCATGGCGTGGCGTTGGCCCGCGGCATCGACGAGCCCTTGCCCCAACACCATATAGCCGCCGCATTCGCCGTAAATGGCGGCGCGCTTCGCCGCGCGGCGCAGGCCGCGCAGGAAGTTGCCGCGCGCCGCCAACGCGCCGGCGTGGAGCTCGGGATATCCGCCCGGCAGGAAGACGGCATCGGCATCGGCATCCGGCGCCTCGTCGGCCAGCGGCGAGAAGAATCTCAACTCGGCACCAGCCTGGCGCCAGCCCTCGAGCATCGCCGGATAGGCGAAGGCGAACGCCACGTCGCGTGCCACGGCGATGCGCTGGCCCAAGGGCGAAAGCGGCCGCGCCGCGGGGAGGGCGGCGATGCGGCTTGGCCGCGCCAGCGCCAGCAGCGCGTCGAGATCGATGGCACCCGATACCAGCTCGGCGGCGCGATCGAGAAAGCCCGGGAGATCCGGATGCTCCGCTGCTTGCACAAGCCCGAGATGCCGTTCCGGCAGCGCGAGCTCGGCATGGCGCGGTACATGGCCGAGAATCCGCAGCTCGGGGAGCGCGGTGCGCACGGAATTTTCGAGCATGGCCGCATGGCGCGGGCCGCCGACGCGATTGAAGATCACAGCCGCCACCGGCACGTCGGCACGATGGCTCATGAAGCCGCGGAGCAGCGCGGCTGCCGATCCCGCCTGGCCCGCCACGTCCACGATCAGCACGACAGGCCAACCGGTAAGGGCCGCGAGATCGCCGGTCGAGCCGCGCCCGGCGCTGCCGGCGCCGTCGAACAGCCCCATCGCCCCCTCGCAGAGGACGATGTCGGCGGCGCGCTCGAGCGTGCCCACGAGCGCGGCGATGGTCTCGCGCCGCATCGACCAGCAATCGAGATTGAGGCAGGGCGTACCGGATGCGGCGGCATGAAACGCGGCATCGATGTAGTCGGGCCCGACCTTGGCCGAGGCGATGCGCTCACCGCGCCGCTTCAAGTGACGGAGCAGCGCCAGGGTGAGCGTTGTCTTGCCGCTCCCCGACGCCGGCGCCGCGAGGATGAGCCCGCGGCTCACAGATATTTCTTGATCGCCACCGCCATCTGGTCGGCGGTGACCTCGGGGCCGAAATATGTCAGGAACTTGCCGTCGCGGCCCATGAGGAAAGTGAGCGAGGAATGGTCGACGAGATAATCGCCGGCGCCCTCGGGCCTCACCTTCTCGAAATAGATGCGGTAGGCGCGCGCCGCCGCGGTGGTTTCCGCGACGCTGCCGGTGAGCGCGAGCAAGCGCGGATCGAAGTTCGACGCGTAAGACTTCATCTGCGCCACCGTATCCCGCTCTGGATCGACGGTGATGAAAATCGGCTGCACATCCGTTGCCACTTCGCCCACCTCGTCAAGCGCGCTCGTCATCACCGTGAGCGCCGCCGGGCACGCGTCCGGGCAATAAGTATAGCCGAAATAGATCAGCATCAGCTTGCCGTGGAAATCACTACCGCGGCGAACGACACCGTTCTGATCGGTGAGCGTAAAAGGGCCCCCGATCGCGGCCGCGACGAAATTCTGCGGCTCGCGGTTCCACCAATGGCCGGCGACGAACACACCCAGCACCACGCCGAGGCCGATCAGGAAAATGATTAAGCCACGTTGAGCGGCTGACACAGAGCGCTCCGCGCTAGCTCGCTGCGCGAGCCCCCTCATTCCCTCTCCCCACTGGGGAGAGGGTCAGGCTGAGGGGGAATTTCGCAAACACCAACCGAAGATGCGAGGGCTACCGCTCGACGAAGCTCGCGAGCGTGCGGCCGTGGGTGCGCTGGGCCAGCTTCTTGAGCGCCTTTGCCTCGATCTGGCGGATGCGCTCGCGCGTCACCTGGTACTTGCGGCCGACCTCCTCGAGCGTGTGCTCGCCGGCCGAGCCGACGCCGAAGCGCAGGCGCAGAATGTCCGCTTCGCGCGGGGAGAGGCGCGAGAGCGCCTCGTCGGTGGCGGCGCGGAGCTCGGCTTGCGCGGCGGCTTCCGTCGGCATCACCGCGCCGTCGTCGGCGATGAGGTCGCCGATTGTGGCGTCACCATCCTCGCCCAAGGGCGCATCGAGGCTCACGGGATCACGCACCAGCTCGAGCACGGCGCGCACCTTGGCGACCGGCACGCCCAAGCGGGTCGCGAGCTCGTTCTCGTTGGGCTCGCGGCCGAGTTCGGCCAAGAGCTGATGCTGCGCCCGCATGACGCGACGCGCTTCGTCGGTCATATGCGAGGGGATGCGGATCAAATGGCCCTGATCAACCAGCGCGCGGGTGCAGGCCTGGCGGATCCACCAGGTGGCGTAAGTCGAGAACTTATAGCCGCGGCGCCAATCGAATTTCTCGACGGCGCGCATCAAGCCGATATTGCCCTCCTGGATCAGGTCCATAAGCGGCAGGCCGCGATTGACGTGGCGGCGCGCGATCCAGGCGACGAGGCGGAGATTGGCCTGGATCATCTCCTGCTTGGCGCGCTCGGCCTCGCGCGAGCCGCGCTGCAGCTCGGCGACCAGCATCCGGAAGGTCAGCAGCGTCTGTCCCGTCTCCTTGGCGACGGCCTCGATCTCCTCGACGATGGCGCGCACCGCCTCGCCGTGGCGGCGGCGGAACGCCGGCCAGGGTGCCGTGTGGCGGCGCGAGACCGAGGCGTACCAGGCGCGCGGGCTCGCGGCCTTGGTGTAGCTTTCGAGGAACTGGGCGCGGTCAAGGCGCGCCTGATCGGCAAGCCGCACCAGCTTGCCCTCGCGCTCGACGATACGCCGGTTAAGCTCCTTGAGGCGAAGCGCCAGCTCCTCGAGCCGATCGGGATGGAGCACGATCGCGCGCAGTGCCTGGGCGAGCGCGGTGGGGCTCCGGCTCTTGCGGGCGCGGTCGAATCCCTTGAGTACCGGACGCAGCAGCGCCGCCTCGAGCTCGGCCAAAGGCGCCGTGCCGTCGTCGTCGAGGCCGCCCGAGATCCCGGCGCCGCCATTGCCGTGGCCCGCTGAGCGGCGAGCCTGTGTCGCGGCGAGATCGATGATGTCGCGGAGCGCCACCTCGCCGGCACGCAGGCCCGCCGCCCAGCCGGCAATCGCCCTGCGCAGCAAGGGGCTGCGATGAAGCGCGCCCAACACCGCCGCCTGGCCCGCCTCAATGCGCTGCGCCAGCGCCACCTCGCCCTCGCGGGACAGCAAGTCAGCCGCGCCGATTTCTTGGAGATAACGCCGCAACGGATCGGCCGACCGGCCAAGATCGATCTCGGCCAGGTTGCCGCGCACCGAGACCGGCTCGGCCGCCTGCCCCGGCGCCGGACGGCCCTGCGGCTCCGGCTGATTGTCCTGCCGCTCGCTCTGTGACGCACCCTCTTGCGCCGGCTGCCTGACGAGCGCGTCGGCGCCAGCAAAATTCGCCCGCATGATCGAAGTCTCTCGCACTTTTCCGATGTTTCCGCCCTCTCCCTCGAGGGATACCGGCGGGTCAAAAGTGACCGCAGGAATATGGTGGGTTCTTCGGTCGTTGGGAAGCCTGAAAAACGCTACTGACCCACCGGGAGCGATTTTCTCGCAAGGACGGGGCGGGAAGCCTCCCCCGGTCGGGTGAGGCCGAGACGTTCCGCCAGCGCCGAGCGTCAACAGGCCCGCCGCTTCGCGTCATTGTCCGAAACAGACATAGCGTCGGGGGGCCGCGGGGGTCGCGTCCATTGCCGAATTCGTTCGGCCCAATGGTCGAGCGTCTGGGAGGTCATAGCCGCAGGTATAGAGTTTCTCTGCTCCATGCAACCGTATGTAGACGAAACCGGCGGTGAGCTTCTCAAAGTGCGGCCACTCGGGGCGTCCGAGATGGCCAAGGCGGCGCCGGCGCGACGCAGCAGAGCGAAGAAGCGAGGGTCGGCAAAGCTGCGATGGCGGACCTCGAAGGCGTGCCGGATGGGCGTGACCGCCGCCGGTTCGAGGAGGCTCCGCCTCGCCATGATGCGCCGGCTCCGTCGCCGCGCCAGGGCCGCCGCGGCCACTCGACCGTGTTAAAGGCCACGACTGGCGAATCCGAGCTCGCGCCGGTGCGGCAGGTCCTTGGGGTAGAAATTGTCCCGCCATGAGGGTTAGAGCCAGCCCGAGATGCCAATGCCGATCATTGAGATGACGATCGGACCCCGATAACAAACAAATGAGGGGGGCGCGCGCCCCATGTCTGGTGAACGACAAACTCGTCTCTTTGCCTCCCTATGAGTTGATTAGCCTTTCGTTATGGCGGGGCCTAATGTCGCCGCGGCGAAGGCGCTTTCGGGGAGGCGAGCGATGAAGACGGTCATTGCCTTGGCGTTCGGCGCCGTCTTGTGTGCGGCGGGAACGGCGGAGGCGGCGAACGCCACCGCCACCGTGAACAAGATCGACGAGAGCGGCGTCGGCGCCGCGATCGGCAAACTCAAGCTCAGCGATACCAAAGGTGGCCTGAAGATCACGCCGACGATGAAGGGCTTGCCGCCGGGCCCGCATGGCTTTCACGTCCATGCCAACGGCAATTGCGGAGCGGCGGAGAACAACGGCAAGATGACGGCGGGCTTTGCCGCGGGGGGTCACTTCGATCCCGCGAATACCGGCAAGCATCTAGGTCCCGAGAGCGCCGACGGACACAAGGGCGACTTGCCGGTTCTCGTGGTCGATGCCAATGGCAATGCCAAGACGCCGGTAGTGGCGCCGCATCTCAAGGTGAAGGACGTAAAGGGCCACGCGATCGTCATTCATGCCGGCGGCGACAATTATGCCGATCAGCCGGCGCCGCTCGGTGGCGGCGGCGCACGCATCGCCTGCGCCGCGGTTAAATAGACAGAGCTTCACTCCGAGGCCGCGTCCGCCATGTCGCTCGACAGCGCCACCGCCGCCATCCGCGCCAAAGCCGGCATCAGCGCGCCACTCGGCCACCGCGTCCAGTTCGATCTCGGCGATGACGGCGTCATCTTCTGGGACGGCACGAGCACGCCGGCCGTCATCGACAACACGGCTCGCGACGCGGATACGGTGATGAGCCTCAGCCTCACCAATCTCGAGGCACTCATCGTCGGCGCGCTCAACCCGACCATGGCGTACATGACCGGCAAGCTCAAAATTCAGGGCTCGATGGGCGTGGCGCTCAAGATCGGCCAGCTCCTCGAGGATTAGCGCTCATCCCGTGATCAGCTCGTTGCCGGCGCGGAGCCCGCGCTCGGCCTCGGCGACGATGCGCTTGACGATCTCGCCTCGCCGTAAGCGCCACCGATGAGGCCGAGCCCGCCGGCGCTGGTCACCGCTGCGGCGAGCGCGCCGCCGGAGACACTGCCCATCGGTGCCAACAACAGGGGATGGGGAATGCCGAGCCGTTTCGTCAGCCGCGTCGCCAGTGCCATCTGATCTCTGCTTTTTGGTAGCGCCCGAGGCAACCGGGCGCGCCGCAATCCGCCACAACAATCGTGCTGTCGCTCTTTAATCTGACACGGGTTTTGCGCTACACCACGCGCGCCGTGAAACCGCAGGGCCGGAGCGAAGCGAGCGATGCAACAACGTTGGGGGTTGCCGATCGTCGCGTGGCCCTCGCGATTGCGGCCCAACTATTGGGACTGCATCGCGCTGCCGCTCGTGCTCGGCACGATCGTGCTCATCGCCTGGGCCGGCCAGCAGATGAGCGTGCCCTACCACATCGGCGAGCAGCTGGCGATCTCGCTCGATCCGCTGAACCTTCCGGAATATGGGCTGCGCACCGTGTTGCGCATGGCGCTGGCGCTCGTCGCCTCGCTCGTATTCAGCCTCGGCTATGCCGCGCTTGCCGCCAAGAGCCGGCGCGCCGAGAAGGTGCTCATTCCCGTCCTCGACATTCTCCAATCCGTGCCGATTCTCGGCTTCCTCTCGATCACGGTGACAGGATTCATCGCCCTCTTTCCCGGTAGTCTCCTCGGCTACGAATGCGCCGCCATTTTTGCGATCTTCACCTCGCAGGCCTGGAACATGACGTTCAGCCTGTACCAGTCCTTTCTCGGCGTGCCGCAGGACCTGCGCGAGGCGGCGCGCATGTACCATCTCTCGCCCTGGCAAAGCTTCTGGCAGCTCGAGGTGCCCTTCGCGCTGCCGCAGCTCGTTTGGAACATGATGATGTCGGTCTCGGGCGGCTGGTTCTTCGTCGTGGCGTCGGAGGCGATCAGCGTCGCGGGCCAGGACGTGAAGCTGCCGGGCATCGGCTCCTACATCGCACTCGCGACCGAGCAGCGCGATTGGACCGCCGTCGGCTATGCCATCCTCGCCATGCTCGCCTTCATCCTCGTTTACGACCAGCTGCTCTTCCGCCCGCTCCTCGCTTGGGGCCAGCGCTTCAAGGTCGAGGCGATCGGGCAAGACGAGGTCGAGCCGCCCTGGTTCCTCATCATGCTGCAGCGTGCCCGGCTCTTCGATGGCGTGCGCGCGCTTTACGATGCCGTCATGAGCCTGGTGAGCAGCGCCGGGCGAGCCTTGCCACGACCTCGCCGCGTCGCGCCATTCCGCATGGGGAAGGCGCGGTGGGTCGATGTTGGCTGGAATGCGTTCATCTTCACCGGCGCGCTCTACGCACTGTTCGAGATCGTGCGCTTCGTCTATGGCGAAACTGGTACGCGCGAGGTGCTGCAGGTATTCTTCCTGGGATTCGTCACGCTCATCCGGGTCGCAATCCTGATCGCGCTCGCGGCCGTGTTGTGGGTTCCTGTTGGCGTGTGGATTGGTCTTCGTCCGCGGCTCGCGCGGCGCGTTCAGCCCGTGGTTCAGTTCCTCGCTGCGTTTCCCGCCAATCTCTTCTTTCCCGTCGTCGTCTCCGCGATCGTGAGCTTCCACCTCAACGTCCAGATCTGGGTGAGCCCGCTCATGATCTTGGGGACGCAGTGGTACATCCTCTTCAACGTCATCGCCGGCACGTTGGCGCTGCCCACCGATTATCAATTCGTCGCCAGCAATTTGGGGGTGTCGCGGTGGCTCTGGTGGCGGCGGCTGGTATTGCCGGGCATCTTTCCGGCGTTCGTCACCGGCGCGGTGACGGCATCGGGCGGATCGTGGAATGCGAGCATCGTCACCGAGGTCGTGCGCTGGGGCAACGATACGCTGGTTGCCACCGGCATCGGCGCCTACATTGCACAGCAGACCGAGAAAGGCGATTTTCCCCGCATTGCTTTGGGGATCGCCGTGCTCTGCCTTTATGTTCTGCTGTTCAATCGCTTGCTCTGGCGCCGGCTCTACAGTCTTGCCGAAGAGCGGCTGCGTTTGGATTGAGGACGACCCATGCCCGACGACAGCCGCCTCATCTATGCCGAGCAAGTCTGCAAGACCTACCAGACCGCGGCGACGCCGGGCCGCTTGGTGCTCGATCACGTCGACTTCGCGCTCCGTGAAGGCGAGATCGTCGCCATCCTCGGCAAGTCGGGGTCAGGAAAATCGACCTTCCTGCGCGTGCTGGCGGGGTTGACGCCACCCAGCGAAGGACGCGTGGCCTATCGTGGACAACTCGTCGACGGGCCCGCTCATGGCATCGCCATGGTGTTTCAGACTTTCGCGCTCTTTCCCTGGCTCACCGTGCTCGGCAATGTCGAGCTTGGCCTCGAGGCGCAAGGGGTGCCGCGCGCCGAGCGGCGGCAGCGGGCGCTCAAAGCCATCGATCTCATCGGCCTCGACGGTTTCGAATCCGCATATCCCAAGGAGCTCTCCGGCGGCATGCGTCAACGCGTCGGCTTTGCCCGGGCGCTCGTCGTCAATCCCGACGTGCTGCTCCTCGACGAGCCCTTCTCGGCGCTCGATGTGCTGACCGCGGAGACCTTGCGCGGCGACCTTATGGACCTCTGGGTCGAGCGGCGCATGCCAACCAAGGGCATCATCTTCGTCTCGCACAACATCGAGGAGGCGGTGGAGATCGCCGATCGCATCATCATCTTCGGCAGCGATCCCGGCCATATCCGGGCCGAGATTGCCGTGCCGCTGCCGCGCCCGCGCGACGTCACGAGCCCGCGCTTCACGCAGATCGTCGACGAGGTCTATTCGATTCTGACGACCGTGCCGGGACGCGAGCCGGGACGTCGTGGCGCCCGCCCGGAGACGATCGGCATCGGCTATCGGCTCCCTGCGGCTTCGATCCAACAGCTCGTGGGTTTGCTCGACGCCATCTGTGCCGCCCCTTATTCGGGCCGCGCCGACCTGCCGCATCTCGTCGAGAGCGAGCATATCGAGGACGAAGCCCTCTTCGTCCTCATCGAGGCGCTGCAGCTCCTGGGCTTCGCCCAGGTGGCGGGCGGCGACATCTGGGCGACACCGGCCGGCCGCAACTTCGCCGAAGCCGATTTGCAGGGGCGCAAGCAGATCTTCGGCGACCAGCTGCGCGGTCACATTCCGCTCGTGGCGCATATCCGCAAGGTGCTCGACGAACGGCCCGGCCACAGCGCGCCCGAGGGACGCTTCCTTGCCGAGCTCGAGGATCACCTCAGCGAAGAGGAGGCGCACGAAGTCCTCGAGACGGTGATCAATTGGGGCCGCTATGCCGAGCTCTTCGCCTATGACTACGACCGTGGCGTGCTGAGCCTCGAGAATCCGACCTGATCGCCGCGCGATGCTGCGGCCGAACACGCTTTCCTTCACGCTGCTCTTGGGCGCGCTCACCGCGACGACGGCGTTTGCCACCGATATGAGCCTGCCGGCGCTGCCGACCCTCGCCGCCGTCTTTGCCGCGTCGCCCGACGAGGTGCAGCTCACTCTGAGCCTCTTCATCTTGGGATATGGCGGCGGCCAGCTCGTCTACGGTCCGCTATCGGACCGCTTCGGCCGGCGCCCGCTGCTGCTCGCCGGCCTCGTCATTTACACCGCCGCCGGCTTCGCCTGTGCGCTCGCGCCGACGATCGGCACTCTGGTGACGGCGCGCTTCGTGCAGGGATTGGGCGGCTGCGTCGGTCCGATCCTGGGACGCGCCGTGGTGCGCGATCACTTCAGCGGCGTGCGCGCGGCGCAAATGCTCTCCTACGTCACCGTCGTCTTCGCGCTGGCGCCGTTGGTGGCACCCAGCGTCGGCGGCGTGCTGCTCGATCTCTTCGGCTGGCGCGCGATCTTCCTCACCTTCGGTGGCTTCGGCCTCGCGCTCACCTTCGCGACGTGGCTTGGCTTCGGCGAATCGCTCAGCGAACCCGATCCGCAGGCGCTGGCGCTGGGGCGCCTCCTTGCCAATGCGCGCTTGTTCTTTTCCAACCGCCGCTGTGTCGGCGCGATGCTCGTCAACTGCTTCATCTTCGGCGGTCTCTTCGCCTTCATCTCCGGCTCGCCCTTCGTCTTCATCGAGGTCTATGGCGTGCCGCCCGGCCGTTTCGGCCTCTATTTCGCGATGAGCGCGCTCGCGGTGATGGCGGGCGCCGCCGCCAACGGGCGCCTCGTGCGCCACCTGCCGCCCATACGCGTGCTCCGCATCGGCCTCAGCGTGCTGGCGCTCGCCGGGGTCGCCGCGCTGAGCGTGGTTGCGCTCGGCTGGTCCGGTCCTTTCCTCTTCATGTTGCCCGTGATGGGCTATGTTTTCGCCCAGGGCATCAGCATGCCGAACTCGATCGCCACCGCGATGGAGCCGTTGCCGCAGATGGCGGGGATGGCGGCGTCGCTCTTGGGTGCGGTGCAAATGGCGGGCGGCGCCGCGGCGGGATATGCGGTGAACGCGTTTTACGACGGCACCGCGCTTCCCATGGCGGCGATCATCGCCGCCATGGGCATGGGCGCGCTCTTGTCTTATCACCTCACCTTGTCCAGAATCCCACCGGACGAACGACACCGAGGTTGAGACAAGGAATGGACAGAAGCATGGTCGAACGCATCGTTTTCCCCGCGCGCCGCTTTGCCGCGCTTAGTGTTTTCGCTCTCCTCGCCTTGGGCAGCGCGGCGCTTGCCGCACCCGCCGATCAGGTTGCGAGCCCGCCGCTCCGCGTCGCGCAAGCGACGACGCCCGCGGCACCGTCCGGGAGCGCGCCCGCCAAGGCCCGGCCGTCGCCGGCCGACCGCGTCGAAGGGCGCATCAAGAGTCTCCATGACCGTCTCAAGATCACCAGCGCGCAGGAGCCGCAATGGAACGCGGTGGCGCAGGTGATGCGCGCGAACGCCCAGTCGATGGATCAGGTGATCCAACAACGGCACCAGACCCAGGACCTGACGGCCATCGACGACCTCAAGGCCTACCAGGCGATCGCCGAGGCGCATCTGCAGAACGTGCAGAAGCTGATCCCCGCCTTCCAGGCGCTCTATGACACGCTCTCGCCGGAGCAGAAGAAGGCCGCCGACGACGCCTTCAGCCGCGCCCGCCGCGGCCCGCGGCGCGCCGCCAAGAAGCAGGGCTAGCGTGGTTCCGGAGATGAAAGTGCACATTTACACACAAAAAATCTGACTCGAGGCTAGGCCGATCTGCCACGATTGGGGATGAGGGAGATAGAGGGGATGAGGAGGTATTCTATCCCCTCCATCTCCCGTCATCCCCCGATCTCCTTCTTTTCACCTCAGTCGGGGCGATTCCCGGTCGTCACTTTGGCCGCATCGTCGGGAAGGCGATGACGTCGCGGATCGAGGGGCTGTCGGTGAGCAAGATGACGAGCCGGTCGATGCCGAGGCCGAGGCCGCCGGCGGGCGGCATGCCGTATTCGAGCGCGGTGACGAAATCGGCGTCGAGGCGTTGCGCCTCCTCGTCGCCGAGCTCGCGCTGGCGCATCTGCGCCTGGAAGCGCTCGAGCTGATCCAGGGGATCGTTGAGCTCGGAATAGGCGTTGGCGATTTCCCAGCCATTGATGAAGGTCTCGAACCGCTCGGTCAACCGCGGATCGCGGCGATCGCGCTTGGTGAGCGGCGAGACCTCGCGCGGAAATCCGGTGACATGGATGGGGTCGATAAGGAGCGCCTCGACGCGCTGGTCGAAGACCGCGTAAAGCGCATCGCCCCAGCCCGCCGTGTCCGGCACTTCGATGCCGAGGCGGCGCGCCGCCTCGCGCCCGGCGACATCGTCGCCGATATCGAGGAAATCGATGCCGGTATGCTCCAGCACGAGCTCGGCCATGCCGGCGCGCCGCCAGGGCGCGGCGAGCTCGATGGCGCGGCCGGCATAAGTGATGCCCGTCGTCCCTAGCACCGCGCGGGCGCTTTCGACGACGAGATGCTCGGTGATCTCCATCATCGCTTCGTAATCGACATAGGCCTGATAGAGCTCGAGCAGGGTGAATTCGGGATTGTGACGGGGCGAGAGCCCCTCGTTGCGGAAGTTGCGGTTGATCTCGAAGAGCTTGTCGGAGAGGCCGCCTGCCAGCAGGCGCTTCAGGAAAAGCTCCGGCGAGATGCGCAGATAAAGATCGAGATCGAGCGCGTTGTGATGAGTGATGAAGGGCTTCGCCGCGGCGCCGCCGGGAATGGTCTGCAGCATCGGCGTCTCGACCTCGAGGAAGCCGCGCTCGATGAGGAGCCGGCGGATGGTCGCGACGATGTGCGAGCGCTTGCGCAGCGTGTCGCGGCTCTCCTCGTTCATGATGAGGTCGAGGTAGCGCTGGCGATAGCGGATCTCGATGTCGGCGAGCCCGTGGTACTTCTCGGGCAGCGGCAGCAGCGCCTTCGCGAGCATCTGCACGCGCTCGGCGTTGACCGTGAGCTCGCCGCGCGGCGTGCGCCGCACCACGCCCTCGACGCCGATGATGTCGCCGAGATCGACGAGCTTCACCAGTGCCAGCTGATCGGGCGCGAGAAAATCCTTGTGGCAGAAGATCTGGATCTTGCCGGAGGCGTCGTGCAGGTCGATGAACATGCCGCTGTTGCGGACGGCGCGGACGCGCCCGGCGACGGCAACGCGCTCGCCGCTGCTGGCGCCCGGCGCGAGCCCGGCATGCCGGCTCTCGAGCGTCTTTGCTTCGGCCGTGCGCGGGAAGCTGTAGGGGTAGGGCTCGATCCCCTGCGCTCTCAGCGCCTCGAGCTTTTCGCGCCGCGCCGCGCGAAACTGGTTTTCTTCCTCGCTCGCCATGCCGCTGCCGCCGTTCATCGAATGCACGCCTAAGGCGCGCCTGTTGTAATGCTTTGCCGCCAAAGCGCAACCGGGATGTCAGGCGCCCACAGGCCGCTGCCACCGCGTCGCCGAACCGATGCGGCTCACTGCCAGCAGTGGTTGATTTCGCCGAGGTTTAGGGCGTGGGCGGCGGCGTGATGAGCGTGGTGGCGCCGCCGGCGGCGGCGGCCAAGTCGATCGACCCCGTCGCCGCGCCGGGCGGCGCCGAGGTTTGGACGATGACCGAGTTGCTGGCGAATTCGATCCCCTTTTCCTTGAAGCGTGTATAGATGAGCAACAGCGCTCGCCGATAGACGAAGGTCGGCTGCGTCGGCCGAGCGGTGAATTTCAGGCGAATGATCACCGCTCCGGGGTCGATCTCGGTGATGCCTTGCAGCTTCAGCGGCTGAATGATCTCGGGTGCGATCTCCGGGTCCGCCATCATCTCCGCGCCGATCTGCTTCACCGTCTTGCGGACTTTCTCGAGGTCGGAGCCGTGGACAAGACGAAGATTGAACTTCGTCGTCGTCCAATCGCGGCTGAAGTTCGTCACTTGCTCGATGTGTCCGAAGGGAATGACGTGCACCTGACCGTTCTGGTGCCTGAGGCGCAGCGAGCGTATCGACATGCCCTCGACCGTTCCGCGGAGCTTGCCGGTATCGATATATTCGCCGATGCGAAAAGCATCGTCCGCCATGAAGAAGATGCCGGAGACGATGTCGCGCACCAGCGCTTGCGAACCGAAGCTGATGGCGAGCCCG
Organism: Allostellaceae bacterium; assembly: GCA_035945115.1. Classification (GTDB taxonomy): domain Bacteria; phylum Pseudomonadota; class Alphaproteobacteria; order ATCC43930; family CGMCC-115725; genus DAHUYF01. The sequence goes on along the minus strand of DASZAN010000059.1, from coordinate 60,389 downwards.
AAGATCGAGGCGCCGGCGATGAGCGACGTGGTGTTGATGCCGAGCGCCGAGAGCGCGATGAGAACGGCAACGACGCCGATCGTTGCCACGACGAAGAGGCGCAGCAAGGGGAGCATGGTTTGGAGACGCGAGGCGATCGGCATCGGCGCGTTGACGAGAGGCGCTTCGTCGGGATCGACCGGCGTCGGATTGAGGCGATGCTCGGTGTGGATCAAGACGGCGTGGGCGAGGACGTAGGCGCCAAAGAGGGTGACGGCGATGCTGAGGGCGGCGCCGACGTACTCATCCCATCGCTCGACGGTTAGCAGGTGTGAACGCTCGACCAGCCAGAGCCGGCTGACAGCCGCGGCCGCGATGAACCAGATGCCGATGAGGAGACATCGCCGGATCAACGGCGGCCAGCGCGTCGGCGTGCCCCCATTGCCCGCTTGCATCGGCTCCGCTCGCTCCGACCAGAGCGCGATGATCGTTTCCAGCGCCCATAGGCCGATCACGATTCCAGTGGTTTCGATGACACCCCAGAAAAAAGTCGTATCGCGCGTGACGATGCCGATCAGCCACGTCAACAGCGCCACCACGACGAAGAGGATCGCCGCCGGATGCCAGACCCACGTCAGAATCCGGTGGGCGGGGCGATGAATGGTGACGACGATGGTGCGCGCTTCGGTCTTCTCCGCCCGCCGCTCCCGACGAATGAAGGCGAGCGCGACGATCGCGTTGCCGATGCCGATCACGATCGCCACGAGCTGCACGACTGTAAAGGCGAGCCCGGCGTGAAAGAGTGCACGCAGCACGGCGATCGAGAAGACCTGCAGCCCAAGCATCCAGATTGCCAGTTGTCGGAGGCGGCGAGCCGCGATGTCCGTCACGTCGACAAGCCGCGCCGGCGTCACGTTCGGCCGTAGCACGAAATCGACCGGAAGAAGTAGCGCGCGCCAATAGACGAGCGCGGCGATGAGCGGAACGGCAATCTCGGTGCGCATCGACGCAACGCCGAACCACAATCCCCGCGCCGTGAAGGCGACGGCGGCAACCGCGAGCACGCCCAGCGCGTCACGCGCGAGAAGACCGGCGATGGCGCCGAAGGAAAGCTGTCGTCCGGGCGAGAGATCGACCCGAGCGCGCGCGCCGATGGGCAGACGGCCGACGAGCGCTTGCAATCCAAGCGCCAGCGCAAAAGTAACGACAAGCTTCCCGAGCCACCACGTGAATAGCCCTTGCGCCGGATCGACCGCACGGGCGGCGAAAGCGCCGAGTTCGCCCGGAAGCCGCGGCACGGCCGCAACAATGGGCTCGAGGTCGGCAATCAAGGCTTCCGCCGCCTGCTCCAGCTTGCTGGCGTTGCTCGCGAGCATCGAGCCGGCGGCGTTCGGGTCCGTTGGTGCTGGGGTGGTGCGCCATTGCGGCGCCGCTTGTGGTGCCGCGGCTGATGTCGATTGACCGAACGAGGGCGCGGCTTGCCCCAACGACAGCAGCACGACCAGGACGAAACCGCATGCGAGGCAGCCGCGCCGCCACGGCACGCGCCTCGCGCACGCGCTCCTGTTGCTCTGGCTCAAGTTCGAGTCCATTCGACATCCTCGTTTCGAACACGCGGTGGCCGTCCGCGTCCATTTTAAGGTCGCCGCCATCTTCTTTGAACCTTCCTTGGCCCGAGCCGGCGCAACCTTCAGAGCACGAGGCTGCCGGCGCGTGAGTGAAAATTCAACAGAGGACATATGTAAAAGTACTCCCATTGACACTTGAACACTGCAAGAATAGATTTTCTCGACGGCGCCGATTTGAGCTTCAGCTTGCGGGCGCCTTAGAAATGCAGCTAAAGCGAGGGTAGGCCGCCCCAGCGATAGCTGCGGCGGCTTTTTTGCGCTTGCCGTCGGCGCCTCCGGATTGGGAGACCGGATCGATGCAGAGATTGTTGGTGCGCCTGGCGCTTCTCGCCGTCCTTTGTGCCGTCGTCATCGCCCGACCGGCGCCTGCCGCGGCCGAGGACAAGCTCGCGACCCTCCGCCTCGACTGGGCTTACTACAGCCCGGTGAGCCTGGTGCTCCGCGACAAAGGCTGGATGGAGCAGGCGTTCGCCAAGGACGCCACCAAGCTCGAATGGGTGCTGAGCCTCGGCAGCAACAAGGCGCTCGAGTACCTGAACGGCAACGCCGTCGATTTCGGCTCCTCCGCCGGCGCCGCGGCGCTCCTTGCCAAGTCGAACGGCGTGCCGATCAAAGCCGTCTACATCTTCGACAAGCCCGAATGGACGGCGCTCGTCACCCTCAAGGATGCGCCCATAGAGAAGGTCGAGGATTTGAAGGGCAAGCGCATTGCCGTCACGCGCGGCACCGATCCGCACATCTTCCTGCTGCGCGCGCTCGCGCTCCACGGGCTCAAGACGCCGGACGTGAAGATGGTGCTCCTGCAGCATCCCGATGGCCGCGTCGCCCTTGAGCGCGGCGATGTCGACGCCTGGGCGGGGCTCGATCCCTATATGGCCGAGACCGAGCTCGAGAAGGGCTCGCGGCTTTTCTTCCGCAACGCCGACCTCAACACCTACGGCTTCCTCAATGTGCGCGAGGATTTCGCCGCCGCGCATCCGCGCATCGTCGAGCGCGTGCTCGCCGTTTATGAAAAGGCGCGGCAATGGTCGCTCGCCCATCCCGATGAGCTCCGCGCCATCGTCGCCAAGGCCGGCAAGCTCAGCGACGCGGTGGCCGCCAAGGACCTCGAGCGCAACGACCTCACCAGCGGCATGATTGGCGCCAAGCAGCGGGACGCGATCGTCGCCGCGGGCGCCGTGCTCAAGGAAAGCGGCGTCATTCCCGCTGAGACCGACATCGCCAAGACCGCCGACGCGCTCATCGATCCGCAATACATCACCCGCGTCGTGGCCGAGGCGCGGCAATGACTCTCGCCGCGCGCGCCACCCGCCTCGTGCGCAAGGGCGGCGCCGTCGGCTTGGTCTTGCCGCTGGTGCTGCTCGCGCTCTGGGAAGCGTTGTCGCGTTTCGGCATCGCGCCGCGCAACCTGCTGCCGCCGCCCTCGGCGGTGGCGAAGGCGCTGGGTGATCTCTGGCTCGCCGGCGAGCTTTGGGGTCACGTCGAAATCACGCTCGTGCGCGTCGCGCTCGGTTTCCTCTTGGGCACGCTCGCAGCGACGGTGTTGGGCGCGCTCACGGGCTATTCGCCGCTATGGCGGCGATTTTTCGATCCGTCGCTGCAAGCGCTGCGCAGCATTCCCTCGATCGCCTGGGTCCCGCTCTTCGTGCTCTGGCTCGGCATTTTCGAGGCGTCGAAGGTGACGCTGATCGCGGTCGGCGCCTTCTTCCCGGTCTATCTCAACACCATGGCCGGCATTCAGCAGGTCGACCGCAAGCTCGTCGAGGTGGCGCGCATTCACGGTTATCGCGGCGCGGCGCTCGTCGGGCGCGTGCTGCTGCCGGCTATGCTGCCCGCTTACGTCACGGGACTGCGCGGCGGCCTCGGCCTCGCCTGGATGTTCGTCGTCGCCGCGGAATTCATGGGCGCGAGCGAAGGTCTGGGGTTCCTCTTGATCGATGGCCAGCAGACCGGGCGTCCCGCGCATATCATCGCCGCGATCCTGCTCTTCGCGATTTTCGGCAAGCTCAGCGACGTCTTGCTCGCGCTCGCATCGCGACGCTTCGTCGCTTGGCAGGATTCCTTCGAGAAGGCGGAAGAGAAAAAAGCCGATGCTGCAGATCCGGCACGTCTCCAAACGGTTTGACGAGCTCGCCGCGCTCGCCGGGATCGATCTCGCCGTCGACCGCGGCGAGATCGTCGGCATCGTCGGCACCAGCGGCTGCGGCAAGAGCACGCTCTTGCGCATCGTCGGCGGTCTCGAAGCGCCAAGCTCGGGAAGCGTCGTGCTCGACGGCGTACCCGTCATTGGGCCGCGCCCGGAAGTGGGGCTCGTCTTCCAGGAGCCGCGCCTCATGCCGTGGCTCAGCGTGCGCGCCAATGTCGAATTCGCGCTGGCACGGCGCCCGCGCGAGCAGCGCCGCGCCATGGCGGAGGCGGCGCTGGCGCGCGTCGGTCTCGGCAGCTTCGCCGAGGCGCTGCCGCAACAGCTCTCGGGCGGCATGGCGCAGCGCGCTGCCATCGCCCGCGCGCTCGTGGCGCGCCCGCAAGTCCTCCTCCTCGACGAGCCCTTCAGCGCGCTCGACGCGTTCACGCGCTTCAGCCTGCAGGATCATCTCCTCGACATCTGGCGCGCCGATCAGCCGACCATGCTGTTCGTGACGCACGACATCGAAGAGGCGCTGGTGCTGAGCGACCGCGTCGTCGTCATGCGCGCCAAGCCCGGCCGCATCCATGCGCAATACCGCATCGACTTGCCGCGGCCGCGCCGCCGCACCGAGGCGCAGCTCCAGATGTGGAAGGAGCGCATCCTCGAAGACCTCGACCTCGCGCGCAAAGGCGGCGGCGCCGAGCCGGAATTCGCCATCTGAGATCCGCGCAATTTTCGCGAAATTCGCGACAAAATCGCGGCGGCTTGTAAGCGATTTCCCTGGTTGCTTCGCCCATTGGCGATATGATGGCACCCGTCGAACTGCGGCGGAGGAGCGCCGATGTTGCACCGTTTGCGCATGCTGTTTGGCGATCGGGTCGGCGCCACGGCGATCGAATACGCGCTCATCGCCAGCCTCATCTCCATCACCATTCTCGGGGCGGTATCGGCGATCGGCGAGACGATTTCGACGCAGTTCTTTGGCCCGATCGCGGGAGCGCTGTGAGCGCCTGTTAAGCTCAGTTTAAATCGGACGCGCTAAGAACGATTGGAAACGCGGCCCTGGTCCGCGAGATGCGCTGGCTCAAATGGTTGTCCTAGACCGACGATTAACTTTCGGCCTCGTGAAAGGAGTTCGGTGATGCTTGCACATTTTAGCCGCTTGCTGCGTGACGAGAGTGGCGCCACCGCCATCGAATACGGCCTGATCGCCGCCCTCATCGCGGTGGTGATTATTGGTGCGGTGACCGCCGTCGGCACCAACCTCAGCTCCACCTTCAGCACCGTCAGCAACTCTCTCTAAGCTCACCTAGCCGACCGTGGCGGGGCGGACGCCTTGCCCGGCTTCGGCTAGCGCCAGCACGCGCTGGTGAAGCGCGCGCAGCGTCGTGCGGTGGCCGACACTGACGATGGTCGGCCGCCACGGCGCGCGCCGCAGAATTCCGTAAAGCGCCGCTTCGCTCTCTTCATCGAGCCCCGAGGTCGCTTCGTCCAGAAAGACGATGGCGGGTTCGCACAGCAGCACGCGCGCAAACGCGATCCGCTGCTGCTCGCCGAGCGAAAGACGCTGCGCCCAGTTCTCGACAGCGTCGAGCTCTCCCACCATGCCCGCCATCCCCACCTGCGTTAGCGCCGCGGTGATGCGTTCGGTCGCCATGTCCTCGGTCTCGTTCGGATAGAGCAGCGCCGTGCGCAGGCTGCCGAGCGGCAGGTATGGCCGTTGCGGCAAGAACAGCACGGTGCCTTCCCCGAGCCGGACGCGGCCGCGCCCGAACGGCCAAATGCCGGCGATCGCACGCAAGAGCGTGCTCTTGCCGGTGCCGGTCGGCGCCGCGATCAGCAGCGACTCGCCGGCAGCGACGGCGAAGCTCACATCCCGCAACAACGGTGTGCCGTCCGGCAAGTCGAGCTCGAGCGCGTCGACGGCAACGCCGCTGCCGCGGCGGGAAACCCCGATGGCTTGCGGCGCGCGCGCGGCGTCGGCGATCTCGCGGGCGCGCGCCTCGAACCCGGCAAGACGCTGCACCACCGATTGCCACTCGGCGATCTCGGTATATGCCGTGATGATGAAGGAGAGCGACTGCTGTACTTGGCCGAAAGCGTCGGCTGTTTGCTGGAGATCGCCGAGCGTCATCTCCTTGGCGAAATAGCGCGGCGATGCCACGAGATAGGGAAAGACGATCGCGACGAGATTATAGGCGTTGGTGTACCAGTTGAGCCGCTTGATGCGGGACATGATGCTGCGGAAATTGACGACGACGCTGGCGAAGCGGTCGAGAAAGTTTCGGCGTTCCTGTCCTTCGCCTCCGTAAAGCGCGACGCTCTCGGTATTTTCCCGCAATCTCGCCATGCTGAATCGGAAATCCGCTTCGTAGCGTTGCCGCTCGAAGTTGAGGCGAACCAGCGGCCGTCCGATCTTGAAAGTGACCCACGTGCCGCCGACGGCGTAGAGCAACGCGCACCACACCATGTAGCCGGGAACGACAATCGTTCCAAGCGGCCCCAATGGCAGCTCCGCCGAGCCCGATAGTTCCCAGAGAATACCGAGAAACGAGAGCAGCGTGACGCCGGCGTTGAGGAAACCGGCGGTGCCGATGGTCAATCCCAGGGATTGACGGGTAAAGCGGTCAAGATCGTCCGAAATGCGCTGATCGGGATTGTCCGTGCCGCCATCCTTGAGCTGCAGCCGATAATAGGCGCCCGCGTCGAGCCAGGTGTCGAGATAACGCTTGGTGAGCCAGCGTCGCCAGCGAATTTGCAGCATCTGCTGCAGGTAGACTTGATAGACGGTGAAGGAGACGTCGGCCGCTGCCAGCACGACGAAGACCCCGAGCTGAGACCAGAAGGCGGACCAATCGTATTCTTGGATCGCATTGAAAAAATCGCGCTGAAAGGTGTTGATGCGGACGCTGATATAAACTCCCGCCAAGTTGAGCGCGGTTACCGCCAGCAGCAGGCCCCAGGCCGACCACTTCTCCTCGGAGTTCCAATAGGGCTTGGCGAGCCGCCAGGCGTCGCGCAAAAAGCTTCGCTTTCCTTGGCTCATCGCTCAAACTCCGGGACGTTCATGATGGATGCGCGCGATCTTCCGAAAGAGCTCTGCCGCGGCGTCTGCCGGGCGCTCGCGCAGCGCGGCTTCGCCACGCTCGCGGAGGTGCCGCTCGCGAATGGACGGCGCGCCGACGTGCTGGCGCTGGGACGCGACGGCGAGCTCGCCATCGTCGAGATCAAATCCTCGGTGATGGACTTCAAGAGCGACCGCAAATGGGGCGAGTACCGCGCCTTCTGCGACCGCCTTTATTTCGCCGTGGCGAGCGATTTTCCCGCCGAGCTCATCCCAAGGGAATGCGGGCTCATCCGCGCCGATCCCTTCGGCGCCGCCTTTCTGCGCGAGGCGCCGGCGCTGCCGCTCGCCGCCGCGCGGCGCCGGGCGATGCTGCTGCGCTTTGCCGCCATTGCCGCAGGGCGGCTGCGCCGCCTCACCGATCCCGGCATCGACGACCCCGAGCTCGCCTGAATCCTTCGCGCTCAGCGGGCGATCCGCGCCAGCGTGGCGGTGGTGCTGTGGCCCGGCACGATCTCTGCGAGCAGCACTTTGCCGCCATAGGATTGCACGATGTCGGCGCCCACCACCTGATCGAGACGATAATCGGCGCCTTTCACCAGTACATCCGGCTTGAGCGCGGCGATGAGATCGCGCGGCGTATCCTCGTCGAAAACGACGACGAGATCGACCGAGGCGAGCGAGGACAGGACCTGCGCGCGCGCTTCTTCCGTCTGTGCCGGCCGCCCCGGCCCCTTGAGCCGGGCCACCGAGGCGTCGCCGTTGAGGCCGACGACGAGCCGGTCGCAGGCGGCGCGCGCCTCGCTCAGGAGCGAGACGTGGCCAGGATGGAGAAGATCGAAGCAGCCATTGGTGAAGCCGATGGCAAGGCCGTTGCGGCGCCAACGCGCCACACGGTCAAGCGCGGCCGAGAGTGGCAGGCGCTTGCGCGTCGTGAGCGCGTCGCGGTCGAGGAGCGCCGCCGCGAGCTCATCGGCGTGAACGGCGGCGGTGCCGACTTTGGCGACGACGATGCCGGCAGCGACGTTGGCGAGCCGCGCCGCATCGCGCAAAGGTACGCCCGCAGCGAGTGCCGCCGCCAGCGTCGCCACCACCGTGTCGCCGGCGCCGGAGACGTCGAAGACCTCGCGCGCCTCGGCGGCGAGCGCATGGCTCGCGCCGGCCGATTCGACGAGCAACATGCCCTCGCGGCTCAGCGAGACCAACACCGCATCGAAGCCGTGCGCGGCGATGAGCGAGCGTGCCGCGGCGGCAATGTCGGCGGCGCTCTCCACCCGTTGCTGCGTCGCCTCGGCGAGCTCGCGGCGATTGGGCTTGATGAGCGTGGCACCGCGGTAGCGCGAATAGTCGGTGCCTTTGGGATCGACGATGACGACACGCCCGGCCGCGCGCGCCGCGGCAATGATCTCGGCGGCGAGTCCGTCGGCGAAGACGCCTTTCGCATAGTCCGAGAGCGCGACGACAGGGCATGACGCGAGCGCTTCGCGCACCTTCGCCAAAAGCGCCGCGCGCGCCGCCTCGCCGAGCGGCGCCGCACGCTCGCGGTCGGCGCGCAGCAGCTGCTGCGTCTCGGCGATGTAGCGCGTCTTCACGGTGGTGACGCGGCCTGCCTCGGCGACGAGCTCTGCCTCGACGCCGTCAAGCGCGGCCAGCAGCTCACCGATCTCGCGGCCGGCCGGGTCGTCACCCGTGACGGCGACGGCGTAGGCTTCGGCGCCGAGCGAGTGGAGATTGGCGACGACATTGCCGGCGCCGCCCAGCTTTTTCGCCTCGTGCTCGATGCGAAGCACGGGAATGGGCGCTTCCGGCGAGACGCGCTCGACGCGGCCATAGATGTAGTGGTCGAGCATGACATCGCCGACGCACAGCACGCGCGCCCGGCGCAAGCTCTCGACCAAGGGAATGAGATCGGCATCCGCCATGCGCGTCCTCTTAGGCCTGAGCGCCCGCTTCTGGCAAGCAAAACCGGTGAGGGCGTGCGCTCATAAGCAGCCGGGCACAGCACCCTGCAGATGTCCGGAATCCACCGAGATGCGGACTAGAAACGAATTGCCAGCGAAGTCGCCAAAGTGCCACTACCGGAAATGGCTGGCGTCACTCGATCACCTCGTCGGCGCGGGCGAGGAACAGCGGCGGAAGGGAGAGCCCAAGACCGTGTGCCGTCCGCAAATTGATGACGAAGTCGAACTTCGAAGCTTCGTCGATCGGGAGGTCGCCGGGCTTCGCGCCGCGCAGGATGCGGTCTACGTAGCCGGCCGCGCGCCGAAAGGCGTCCGGAACATTCGCGCCATAGGCCATCAAGCCGCCATCATCCGCGTAGTCGCGCTCGGGATAGATCGCGGGGATGCCGGCGGCCGCCGCTAGCCCGACAATTATCGCGCGGTAGTTCCAGAACATGGAATCGTTCAGCACGACGAGGCCATCTGAGCCCGACAACGCCGCTGGTTCCAGCGCCCGCAAGTCGTCGGAATTACTGGCAGAGAGCTTCGTGATCTCGATGCCGAGCGCCTTTGCGGCGTTCTCGGTGGCACGAAGAAAGGGCGCAGCCAGCGGGGTGCTCGGGTTCTGAAGAACGGTGACCCGCACGAGAGTGGGGAAGGCTTGCCGCAACAGCTCGATCCGCTTGCCACCGAGCTCGTTCACGCCGATCGTCATGCCTGTGACATTGCCTCCGGGATGGGAAAAGCTCGCGACCAACCCGGCCGAGACGGGATCGAAGCCAAGTCCAATGACGATCGGGACCGTGTGCGTGACGCTCAACGCCGCACGCGCTGCGGTGCTGCTATCCGTGAAGATCACGTCGACGGGTATGTGGACCAACGCTTCGGTAAGTGCGGGCATTGCCGCGAAATCACCCTTGGCGAAGCGGAAGTCGAGGATGACCGTTTGCCCTTCGACATGGCCGAGGTCGCGAAGGCCCGTGCGAAAGCCGTCGAGCGCAGCCGTCGCTTCGCTTTCGGCGATGCTGAGAACGCCGACACGGAGCATTCTCGTCGGCTGCTGAGCGTGCCCGGCGAGCGGCCACGCTGCCGCCGCGCCGGCACCAGCAATGAAATCGCGCCGCCTCATCTGTCCCCCTCATAGCGCCCTTCGGCGGGAACGTTGCTGCGCTCAATTGGGGCTTATTCTATCATCTCAGGGACAGGGGGGTGTGCCAAACGTCACAGGCTACCACCCTCTTGCGCTTCTGCCGCTCACGACCACCGCCTGTCCTGGCGAACTGGGCATATGTCCGGTTGGGGTCAACCCGCGACTTGGCTGTTGCGTCTATGCAGTTCGACATTGGGGCTAACAGCAGACATCGGCGGGTTAGACCGCCTTTGTTGTCTACGAGTACGCGCCCTAGGCCGCGCTCGATCCCTGGAGGCCCAGCGCGCGCTCGAGCTGGCGGAAGACACGCTGCTTCTCGTGATAGTCTTGCGCCGTCCGGCGGGCGGCTTCGCCGCGCCGGATCTGCTCGGCGGGCGCGGCAGCGAGGGTCACGATGGCGGTGGCAAGCGCGTCGGCGCCGCGCGGAACTGGTTCCACCGCCGCGCGCAGCCGCTCCGGCACGGGCCCGCCGGCGATGAGCGGCCGGCCGCTCGCCAGCAGCGCCGCCGGCTTTCCCGGAAAGAGCGCATCACCGGCGGCAAGGCCCGCCGGCAGGAGATGGATGTCGGCGAGGTTGAGGAGCATGTTGAGCGCGTCCGCGCGCGGCCAGGGCACAAGGCGGAGCGGCAGTTGCTGGGCGGCCGCGGCGAGCCGGCGCCAGGCGGGTCCGCGGCCCGAGACGACGAAGACGAGCGCGCCATTGCGCGGCATGCGTCGCGCGGCGCCGAGGAGCGCCTCGATGCCGTGCGTCTCGTCGAGCGTGCCGGCGTAAAGCGCCACGACGGCGTCCTTCGAGATCTCCAGAGATTGACGGATCGCCCACTGCTCGCGCAGCGGAAAGATGGCGCGCGTGTCCGTCCATGGCGGGAGCGCCACCCGCCGCTCTTCAGCGACGCCCGCCGCCGTGAGCACGGAATCGGCGTCGATCGCGGCGAGCGAGACGTGGTCGATGTGGGCGAGCCACCGCGCCCGCCGTCCCGCGCCTTCGCGCAAGCTCCCTTCCGGCAGGTGGACCCAGGTGGCGGCGCCGGCATGGCGCGCGGCAAAGCGGAGGGCGGGGAGGTCGCTCGCCGTCGGCTCGATCGCCGCAAGGAGCTGCGGCCGGAGCGCCCGGGCGCGGCGCAGCAGGATGGGCGCGCTCGAAAGCGCGAAGGAGGTGCGCTCGAGCTGGCGGCTCAAGCCCTCACCGTGGTGAGCGCGTCGGCGGGGACAGAGCGTGATCTTGATCCCGTCGCGCTCCTCGCTCCGCCACCAGCCCTCGCCGTCATTGGCGGCGACGACTTCGACGGAAACGGCGCGCGTGGCGAGCCATGAGGCGAGCTCGACGGCGACGCTCCCCGGCGCGAACTCCGCCCCGTGAAAAAGAATGCGCGCCGGCGCGGTGCCGGTCATCGGCTCGGATGGCGTCAGCGGCGGCGCGGCAGCGCCGGGCTCGCAGCGTAATTGGCGAGGCGGTCGGGGCGCAGGGGCGTCGGAAGCATCGGCTCTCGTGAAGGTTTCGCGGCATCTTGCCCCGGCATCTTTTACGGAATGGTTAATCCTCTGCTAATACGTAGCGGTGACAATGTTAGGCATGGCGGGGCGGCGGTGGCGCCGGCCCGATCACAGCCCCATATTCGTGCCATGCCCGTGCCTTTGGGAGCCTCATGCTGAACCGCCTCTTCGGTCGTCCGCGGTCTGAGCCGACGCCGGTGGAGCACGTTGCACCCGAGGTGCCGGCGGGGACGCGCGTCTATGCCGTCGGCGATATCCACGGCCGCGTCGACCTGCTGCGGGAGATGCACGAGCTCATCCACCTCGATGCCTATCGCCGGCAGGCGCCGCGCAACGTCGTCGTCTATCTCGGCGACTACATCGATCGCGGCACCGACTCGCCGGCCGTGCTCGACCTGCTGCTCGACGCGCCGCTCCCCGGCTTCACCAGCGTGCATCTCAAGGGCAATCACGAGGACAGCTTGCTGCGTTTTCTCGCCGATCCCGCAATCGGCCCCGCCTGGGTCGCCTATGGCGGTGCCGCGACGCTCTTGAGCTACGGCGTGCGTCCGCCCGAAGCGGCAGCTCGGCGCGAGGATCTGGCGCGCGCCCAGCACGACCTCGCCAAGCGCCTCCCCGAGCGCCACCGCCGCTTCATGGCGGGCTTGACGCTCACCCACAGCGAAGGCGATTACTTCTTCGTCCATGCCGGCGTTCGTCCGAGCGTTCCCCTCGAGCAGCAGATCGAGGAAGATCTGCTGTGGATCCGCGACGAGTTTCTCGATTCCGAGGCGGAGTACGGCAAGATCGTCGTGCACGGCCATACCATCACCGCGCGCCCCGATGTGCAACGCAACCGCATCGGCATCGATACCGGCGCCTTCGCCAGCGGCACGCTGACCGCGCTCGTCCTCGAAGGCGCCGAGTGGTCTTTTCTGCAGACGTGATCTCTCGCTGATGTCGCCGGTGTTGGTCGATTACCGGCCCGGTGGGCGGAAATCGACGCTCTTCTTGAGCGCAGCGTCCGTCTCGCCTGCGGTGAGCAAGGGCGTTCCGCACGATGCAACTCCCGCAGCTTTGCTCGGATGATTCCTAAAACGGAAACGGTCGCGCGCGCAATCTGAAATGTCGAACCGCGTGGAAGTGCCGTGCCGTCAATCGACGTTGACGATGTTCATCCGCCGCAGCTCCTCGCGGCTCAACGGCCGCGGCACGTCGTTGGGGATGTTGGCGAATTCGGTGAGAAAGCGGAGCGACACCGACATTTCCGTGAGGAAGCGGGCGACCTGCGCCGCGACCTTCGCGGACTGCTGCTGGATGTCCTTGACGTCCTCGTCGATGGCCTCATGCGCGAGAAAGGCCGGGACCAGCTGATCGTCGCCGAGCTCCGGTGCACCGTGCTTCATCCTCTCCGCCTGCCAGCTGCGCGCCATGTACTTGACGAACTCGGGCAGAAGCTGGGTCGGCTGCAACGGTTGCTCGGAGCCCGGCGCGCAGAATTCGTGAAATGCCTCGACCTGCGGCTTCTCCACCGGCTTTCGCGTGCAAATGACCCGATAGGTGGCGAAATCCTGGTCTCGGCCCTTGATCCAGTTCGGATAGGTATGGATGAAATCCTGAAGCGTCGCCGGCGGCTGGCGAATGTGCTCGCGCATCCGTTCGGTGATCGCGTCATTCTGAAACATATGCACTTCGAAGGTCGCGGCGGTGCCGACGTAGCGCACCAATCCACCCATCAGGATGAAGTTACAGGCGCTGATGCAGTGGGCGCCGTTGGGCACGCGCGTCGTGAGCTTGCGAGCACGGACGAGGCGGCCGATCTCCATGCCGTCCTCCATGCTGCCGCCGGGCGAGAAGAGCCAGACCTCGTGGACTTTCGCTTCATCGAGCGCGGTGCGGAAATTTTCGGTGCCGCCATATTCGACGGCGCCCCAGGCGAAGAGGATATTGGAGGGGCCGTGCGGAACGAGGCTGTAATGGAGATGCGCGCCTTCGCTGGTGTCGAGCGCGAGCTCGCGCAACTGTTTCTCGTCGGGAAGCGGCTCGTAAATCGGCGCGCTGTGCGGACGCTGCGCCGCTGCTGCGGCAGAGTGCACAAGAAGCAGCGCGAACGCCGCGGCGAGCGCCTTGGCGGCACTCACGTCTGGGCGGTCCACTCGCCGTCGGCGCTACGGCAATAGCGCGAGTTCTGCGTCACCTCCTCGCCTTTGATGTAGGCGACCTCGCGCACCGTCTTGCACTCGCCGCCATTGGGTTTCGGATCAACCTTGACCACCTCGGACGAGCCGCGGACGCCTTTGTTCTTGTCCGACGTCCACGCCACTTTCTTCGTCTTGCCGCTGGAGTGCAGCACCTGATTGGTGCTGGTCTCGGCCTTCTTGCGATCGCTTTCGTCGAGACGCGCGCCGATCGCGCTGCCGATGAAGTATCCGGCGATGGCGCCAAGGCCGACGCCCACGGCGGTCGAGGTGCCGCTGTGTCCAGCCTGATTGCCGAGGAGGCCGCCCAGAAGACCGCCGGCGCCGGCGCCCGCGAGCCCGCCCGCCTGTTGGTTGGTCATGCCGCCGTTGTTTTGGCAGCCGCTCAGGACGGCTATTGCCACCGCCAGGGCGAGCCACGCCGCTCTCATCTCCCCGCCTCCCTCAATGTTGATTACATAATCAAAACCGCCCTCTATGGTTGAGTGACACGACCCCGCAAGGGGCGAATTCACCCCCGTTAGGGTCGCATTGGCGTTAGTCAAGCGTCAAACAAAAGTTGACTGCCGACGACGTTCCATTCTGAAATGAATAGGCCGCCTCCTGCTGCGGTGCGGCGGACGCCGGAGGACGCAACCTCGGCGCGATGGAGATCATGATGCGATTCATGATCATCTACATCGAGGCCGTTCTCGGCGCGAGGGGCGGCGTCATCGCTCGCCTCAGGGAAAAGGGCGGGCTCTATTGGGCGATTGCCGCGGCGATCCTCTTCGGCGGCCTTTATTTCCAGCACTACCTCTATGACGCGCTTCACCTCGCAGGGTGGCGCGCATCACTCTTCGCCGAGCTCTTCAATCTTGATCCGCGCCCGATCCTCCCGCGCTACAGCAAGGTCGTGCTGATCGGCGATGAAGAGTATTGGAAGAGCGAAAAGCTCGCGGGTCGCCGGCCCATCAACCGTCGCTATCTGGGGCAGCTCGTCGCCACCCTGGCTGCGGCCGACGCGCACGTCATCGCGCTCGATTTCGACATGCGCTTGCCCCATCCCGACGCCACCAAGGTGGCCAAAGTCTACCAAGAGGAGACCGAGGAGTTCGTTGACAAGATCGCCGCGGCCGCCAACAGCGGCAAGATCATCGTTCTCGGCAAGACTGTCGGCGTCGATATGCAGCGCCGATATACGCTCGATCGCGACATCTACGAGCTCAATGGTCTCTGCCGTTTGGGCGCGGACCGAAAGTGGGCGAACCCCGGTCCGGCGAAGCATCCCGTCACCAAGCCGGAGAACATTCGCTGCGGCTTCATCGAGCTTCCCTATGATCCTCTCGTCATCCCCGAGCGGCTGCGTGTTGCCGAGGGCGCCGTCATCAAGTCCTTTGCCCTTGAAACCGCGCTCGCGATGAATCCCAACCTGCCCACCGACGAGAAACGCACCGAGGAGCGCTATGGCAGCGGCATCCCCCCGGAGGCGATGGAGGACAACAAGGTGTGGGAGTGGGCGGAAGACATCGCCGATCCGGATCATCCCGATAAGCGTCCCACCGAGAGGCTCGCGGCGTTCCGGGGCCAAACCGTGATCGTCGGTGCCGGTTGGTCGAGCCTCGGCTTCGACCGCGGCGACGTCGTCGATGTTCACCCGACGGTCGTTGGCTCCAATGTCGGCGCGCTCGTCCATGACAATTTCGTCGAGGCGCTCCTCGATTCGCGCGCGTTCTTCGCGGTGCCGCACTGGGTGGTCACCGCGTTCGAGCTCATCTTCGCCATCGCTGCCGCGGTGTTCTTCGCACTCTTCCAGAACTTGTTCTCGCAGCTTGCGAGCCTGATCGGCTTGTCTCTCCTGCTGGTTGCCATTCAGTGGACCGTGCTGCACGAGCTGGGCCTCATTTTCGATGCCTTCTTTCCCGTGTTCGGGCTTTGGATTCACGCGGTGTCGGAGCGGACGATCGGCTATCACCCGCCCCTTGCACACGCGCGACAAAGCGGGGATTGAGGCGATGACGCGAGCGAAGGATTGAGAGAGATGGTTGCCAGTGGTGCTTTTTCGACCATCGTCGTCGTTACCGTCCTCGCTTGCGCGAGCGGAACGTCGCAATCGCTGGACGCGCGCGAGCAATCGGCGTTTCCGACGTTTCTCGCGCAGGCAACGCCCGCCGCGCCGGGACCGACGGACACGACAACCCCGCCTTCTGCCAACCCGCCAAAGCGCCTCCCCCACGCGGCGCTCCCGAAGAACGATCAGACGACGGATCAAAACAAGCGCTACCGGATCTTGACCGACCGCTCCGAAGAGAGGCCGCGCCCGCCCGATGGGGCGATCGATCCCAACAGTCCCGGCGGCGCACAGAACCGCGAATAGGCTCTGGCGCAGCGCGGACAATCACATTGACGGCGTGCGATGGAACGAGTAGGTCGACGCCAGGTGCTTCAGCTCATGCCCGCCACGGCAGCGGCAGGGGTGCTGTTGTCACCATCGCGAATCCTCGTGGCAGGTTCGGCGCCGAGTCCAGCGATGTCCACTCTCAGCGACTATATGAGCGCCGCCGGCAGCCGTGCGCTTCCCTCCGACGCGGCGATAGAGGCGAAGCACCACCTGCTCGATACGCTGGCGGCGATGATCTCGGGATCGGCGCTGGCGCCCGGCGAAGCGGCGCAGCGCTACGTCGGCGCGTACGGCGGCAAAGGTGGAGCAACCATCGTCGGCACGGCGCTTACCGCGGCGCCGGTCGATGCCGCGCTCGCCAATGGCGTCATGGCCCATGCCGACGAGACCGACGATTCCCACAACGCGTCCCGCTCGCATCCAGGCTGCGCCATCGTCCCCGCGGCGCTCGCCGCCGGCGAAGTTTTCGGCATCGACGGCGCGCGCTTGCTGCGCGCGGTGACGCTCGGCTACGACGTCGGCACGCGCGTGGTGATGGCGATGGGCGGCGCGGCGGTGAGCTATGAGAGCAGCCTCAGCACGCACGCCATCGCCGGCAATTTCGGCGCGGCGGCGGCGGCCGCCTGTGCCGCCGGTCTCGATCCGCAGCAGATGCGTTGGCTGCTCGATTACGCGGCGCAGCAATCCTCGGGCATTCGCGCCTGGCAGCGCGACAGCGACCATATCGAGAAGGCCTTCGTCTTCGCCGGTATGCCCGCACGCAACGGCGTCACCGCGGCGCTCGTCGTGCGCGCCGGGTGGAATGGCGTCGACGACATCTTTTCCGGCGCCGACAATTTCTTCGCCGCCTATGCACCCAAGGCCGAGCCCGCGCGACTCGTGGAAAAGCTCGGCGAGCGCTTCGCCATCGCCGAGACCGACATCAAGAAGTGGAGCGTCGGCTCGCCCATCCAGGGGCCGCTCGACGCCGTGGCGGCGATCCGGCAGCGGCGCGTTTTCGTCGCAGGCGAGGTCGCGCGCGTCACCGTGCGTCTCGCGCCCTCCGTTGCCGCGGTGGTCGACAACCGCGACATTCCCGATATCTGCCTTCAGCACATGATCGCCGTGATGTTGATCGACGGTACGGTCTCGTTCCGCGCCGCGCACGACAAGCCGCGCATGCAGGCCCCCGACGTGCTGCGCCAGCGCGCCAAGGTCGAACTCGTGCGGGACGACGAGCTCGCCAAGCTTTTGCCCGCGCGCGTCACGGTGGTCGAGATTGCGCTTGCCGACGGCACGCAGATCTCCGAGCGGGTCGACGCCGTCCGCGGCACGCCGCGCAACCCGATGTCGCACGGCGAAATCGTCGGCAAGGCGCAGGATCTGATTGCGTCGGTGCTCGGCGGCGAAACGTCGGCGCGGTTGATCGAGACGGTGGACGCGATCGAAGCCATGCCCGATATCCGCCGCCTTCGGCCGCTGCTGCAGCGTCGATAGGTTCGCGAGCACTCTATTGGGACAGTATGGAAGTGCCGATATCGCGATCGATCGGCTGAAGGGCTGCGGCAAGTGCCGAGATGTGCTGTTCGCAGGCGGTGAACGTCGTCACGATGGCGAGCGCCACGGCAACGGCGATTAATCCCTCAGTGAGACGCGCGCAAAACGCTTCGACTTGTCGGGCGAGACGCTTCCACACGGGATCGACCTCCGGAGACATTGCGCTCCTGGAACAGATAAGCGCACTATCGGCGAAGACGCAGTGATGCGCGTCACATCTTAGGGATGCGGCCGCGTGACAAGAGATGGCTCCCGGCGCCGGCGACGTTAGCTGCGCGGCGCGTGCTTGCCCAAGATGCGTTGCAGCGTGCGGCGGTGCATCTTGAGGCGGCGCGCGGTCTCGGAGACGTTGCGGTCGCATTGCTCGAAGACGCGCTGGATGTGCTCCCAGCGGACGCGGTCGGCGGACATCGGGTCCTCGGGGGGCGGCGGCAGCGCGGCCTCGCTCGCCAGCAGCGCGCGCTCCACCGCATCGGCGTCGGCGGGCTTCGGCAGATAGTCGAGCGCGCCGGCTTTGACCGCGGCCACTGCGGTGGCGATGTTGCCGTAACCCGTCAGCATGACGATGCGCGCGCCCGGCCGCGCCTTGCGCAAGGTCTTCACGATCTCGAGGCCGCTGCCGTCGGCAAGGCGCAGATCGACGACGGCGAAGGCGGGCGGGCGCTCGTTCACCGCGGCGATGCCGGAGGCCACGCTTTCGGCGGTGGCGACGACGAAGCCGCGGCGTTCCATGGCGCGCGCGAGCCGCTGGCAGAGCGGCGCGTCGTCGTCGACAAGGAGCAGCGTGCGGTCGCCTTCGGGCAAGCCGTCGAGCGCCGAGGCGAGCGCGGCCGTCCCGGCATTGGGCGACATGGTGTCGTTCATCATTCTCCTGCCTCTCTCATGGGAAGCTTGGTGTCGATGCCTTCGAGGCTGGCGCGGCGCCATTCGACGACGACTTGCGCGCCGCCGTCCGGCAGATTGGCGAAGCTGACGCGCGCGCCGGTCCGTTCCAACAGGCTCTGCGCGATGAAGATGCCGAGACCCATATGCTGCGCCTCGCCGCTCCGTCCCGATATATAGGGCTCGCCGATGCGCGCTAACACCTGCTGAGGAAAGCCCGGCCCGTCGTCGACGATATCCACCGCCATCGTCTCCTCGCTCCAGGTGGTCGTGACGTCGACACTGTGCCGGGCAAATTGGCTGGCGTTCTGAATGAGGTTGCCGAGCCCGTGCATGATCTCGGGGCTGCGCGGCACCAGCGGCTCTTCGACGGGCAAGCGCTCGGCATCGCGGCCGGCGGCGGTGGCGTAGGTGGTGACGATGTCGGCGCGATGATGCGGCTCGCCCGCCGCTTCGACGAGGGCCGAGAAGGGGAGCCGCGTGAAGGGCGAGCCGCTTTCGCCGTCGCGCTGATGGGCGAGGTCGGCCAGGATCGTGCGGCAGCGCTCGCTCTGGCTCAGCAGCAAAAGCGCGTCCTCGGCATGGGGGCTGTCAGGCGGCAGGTCGCGCGCCAATTCCTTCGCCACGACGGCGATGGTGGCGAGCGGGCTTCCGAGCTGATGCGCGGCCGCAGCCGCGATGCCGCCGACGGCGGAGACGCGCTGCTCGCGTGCGAGCGCCAGCTGCGTCGCGCTGAACGCGTCGCGCATGCGCCGCGCCTGGTCGGCGACGCTCCAGGTGTAGGCGGCGATGAAGATGGTCGAGAGCACCAGCGCCGTCCACACGCCGAGGACATAGAGATCGGGCATCTGCAGCGGCGCACCGCCGCGCCAGGGAAGCGGCAGATGCACCACCGCCAACAGGCTGATCGCCGCCACCGTCAGCGCCGAGAGCCAGAAGACGCTGCGCCGCGAGAGGATGGTGGCGGAGACGGTCACCGGCGCGAGCATCAGCATGGCGAAGGGATTCTGCAGGCCGCCGGTGAGAAAGAGGAGCATGCCGAGCTGCAGCATGTCGTAGGCGAGATAGAACGATGCCTCGCGGTCGCCGAGGCGGGCCGAGGCGCGGCGCGGCCAGCTCGCGGCGATGTTGAGCGCGCCCGAAGTGGCGACCACCGCGAGCGCGCCCTCGATCGGCAGCACGAATCCGAGGCCATAATGGACGAAGAGAATCGTCGCCGCCTGGCCCGCCACCACCACCCAGCGGATGAGCACCAGCATGCGGAGGCTGATGGAGACGGCCGTGCCCGGCTCTCGCCGTTCGTCCGTGTCGTGATCGCTCGCCGACATCGTTCCTTTCCGGTGGCGCCAGGCCGCATCTGGCGCGGCGCGCGCCGACCGATTATAGGACAGCCGCTCCGCGCCCGGCACCCGGCTTGCCACCGTGCCCGCCCATCGCGCGGAGATTGCATCAGAAGGCGCCGCGTGTCTCATCCGGTCATCGAGGTTACTGCCGTCACCAAACGCTTCGGCGAAACGCTCGCCGTCGATGCCGTTGACTTCGCCGTGCCGCGCGGCGTCACCGGGGCGCTCTTGGGCGGCAATGGCGCCGGCAAGACGACGACGCTCTCGATGCTGTTGGGTTTGCTGCTGCCCACCGCCGGACACATCCGCATCTTCGGCGAGGACATGTTGCGCCATCGTTACCGAGTTCTGCCGCGCATGAATTTTTCCTCTCCTTACGTCGACCTGCCGCATCGCTTGACCGTGCGCCAAAACCTCACCGTCTATGGCCGACTCTACGGCCTCGCGCATTTGGGTGCGCGCATCGAGAGCCTCGCGCGCGACCTGCAGATCGCCGAGTTCCTCGATCGCCAAACCGGGAAGTTGAGCGCAGGACAGAAGACGCGCGTGGCCCTCGCCAAGGCGCTCATCAACGAGCCCGAGCTGCTGCTCCTCGACGAGCCCACCGCCTCGCTCGATCCCGACACCGGCGACTGGGTGCGGGGATATCTCGAGACCTATCAGCGTCGGAGCGGCGCCACCATCCTTCTCGCCTCGCACAACATGAACGAGGTGGAGCGGCTTTGCTCTGACGTGATGATGATGCGCAAGGGCCGCATCGTCGACCGCGGCAGCCCGCGCCAGCTCATCGAGCGCTATGGCCGCGACACACTCGAGCAGGTGTTCCTCGACATCGCGCGCGCCGGTGAGCGCTTCGATCCGCGCGAGGCGGCGCAGTGAGCGCGGCGCCCGATGCTCTGGCGTCCCGCGCCGGCTTCTCGCCCGGCCGGCTCGGCGCGATGGTGCTGCGCTATCTCTATCTCTTGCGCAGCTCCTGGCCGCGCGCGCTCGAGCTCCTTTATTGGCCGGCGATCCAGGTGGTGCTCTGGGGCTTCACCAGCCAGTTCCTCATGACCAACAGCTCCTATGTGGCACGCGCCGGCGGCGTGCTGCTCGCCGCGGTGATGCTCTGGGACGTGATGTTCCGCGGTCAGCTCGGCGTCTCCATCTCGTTCCTCGAGGAGCTTTGGTCGCGCAATCTCGGCCACCTCTTCGTGAGCCCGCTCCGCCCTTACGAATGGGTGCTGTCGCTGCTGACGATGAGCCTGGTGCGGGTGATGATCGGCATGGTGCCCGCGGCGCTCCTTGCCATCCCGCTCTATCACTATTCGATCTTCACCTTGGGTTTGCCGCTCCTCGCCTTCTTCGTGCTACTGCTGGTCATGGGCTGGGGCTTGGGTCTCGTCATCGGCGCGCTGCTGCTGCGTCACGGGCTCGGCGCCGAAAGCCTCGCCTGGCTCGCCGTCTTTCTCTTGGCACCGGCGAGCGCCGTCTATTATCCCGTCTCGGTGCTGCCGCTCTGGCTGCAATACGTCGCCTGGACCCTCCCCTCGGCACACGTCTTCGAGGGCATGCGCGCGGTGATGTTCGAGAGCCGCTTTCCGCTCGATCATTTCTTGGCCGCAGTGGCGCTCGATGGGCTCTACCTTGTCGTCGGCACCGGCATCTTTCTCATCGCCTTCCGCCAGGCGCGCGAGCGCGGCGCCTTGCTACAGATGGGCGAGTAAGCACCAATGCGCTTGGGCAATCAGCGATTGGGGGCGATGATGGACGTACCGATCACGCGGCGGCGCGTCATCACGGGCGCGGCGGCGCTCGGCATCATGCCGGGCATCGCCCCCGCGTTCGCGGCGCCGCCCGTGCTTCGACTGAGCGCCACCTCGCGATCCCTGGTGATCAACGGCAGCGAAGCCTCCGCCCTCGCGCTCGCCACCGGCGACGGGAAGATCGCCCGCTTCGTTCGGGGCGAGCGCTTCAACGCCACGCTCGAGAACCGCCTCGATGAGCCGACGCTCGTCCATTGGCACGGGTTGACGCCGCCCAGCGCTCAGGACGGCACACCCGAGCTCTCGCAGCCGCCGCTGCCGCCGGGCAACCGCTACGCCTACGACTTTCCCCTGCGCCGCGCCGGCACCTTCTGGATGCACTCGCATGTGGGATTCCAGCGCGCCCGCCTCATGGCGGCGCCGCTCATCGTCGAGGATCCCGCGGAGAAAGGGCGCGACGAGCAAGAGGTCGTGCTCTTCCTCGCCGACTTCACCTTCCGCGCGCCCGAGGAATTGTTCGCGGCGCTGACACGCGGTCACGGAGCCATGGCCGGCATGGACCATGGCCATATGGGTCAAATGCACATGGATCACGGCGCGATGGATCACGCGCATATGCATCACGGCGGCATGGCCGGCGACATGGCGATGGGCATGGACATCAACGACGTCGATTTCGATGCCTATCTCGCCAGCGACCGTACGCTCGATGATCCCGAGGTGGTGCGGGTCGAGCCCGCCGGCCGCGTGCGGCTCCGCGTCATCAACGCTGCCGCCGGCACCAATTTCTGGATCGATCTCGGCGCGCTCTCGGGCGAGCTCATCGCCGTCGACGGCGATCCCGTCATGCCGGTAAAAGATCAGCGCTTCCCCGTGGCGATGGCGCAGCGGCTCGACATTCGCCTCGCCCCACCGGCGGGCGAGGGCGCTTATCCTATCTTGGCGCTGCGCGAGGGTGCGAGCGAGCGCACCGGCATCATCCTCGCCACCAAGAATGCCCAGATCTTGAAGGCGCAGCTCGAGCAGCAGGTGCCGTCACCGCCGCTCGGCATCGCCTTCGAAGAGCGGCTCCGTGCCGCAGCACCGTTGCGCAAACGCAAGACCGACCGCGTCATTCGCGTCGATCTCACCGGCGACATGATGAGATTCACCTGGGGCATCAACGGCAAGCGCTACGGCGAGGACAAGCCGCTGCGTGCCCGCGCCGGCGAACGCGTCGAGCTGGTGCTGCGCAACCGCACGATGATGGCGCATCCCATGCATCTTCACGGCCATCATTTTCAGGTGCTGGCGATCAACGATCGCCGCTTTTCGGGCGCGATGCGCGACACCGTGCTGGTGCCGGCGATGGGCGGTGTCACCGTCGCCTTCGACTCCGACAATCCCGGCAAGTGGGCGCTCCACTGCCACAACGAGTACCACATGATGGCGGGCATGATGACCTCGCTGCAGTATGAGAGCTAGCTGGGGCGCTTTGTGCTTCTTCCGTCGTCCCTGCTTTCGCAGTGCTTTCGCAGGGACGACGAGTGAAAATGATTTGGCGTTTACCCCTCCTTCCCACTCACCCCCGCTTCTGCAAACGTCGCCATCCCCGAGTGGCAGGCGACAGCGGCTTTGAGAATGGCGAGCGCGAGCGTGGCGCCCGAGGCTTCGCCGAGGCGCATGCCGAGGTCGAAGAGCGGCTGCTTGCCGATGCGCTCGAGGAGGCGCGCATGGCCGGGCTCGGCCGAGCGATGGGCGACGATGCAGTGGTCGAGCGCCCCCGCATCGGCGGCGAAGAGCACGGCGGCGGCGGCGGTGGCGGCGAAGCCGTCGAGCACGACCGGGACACGCGCGCGGCGTGCGGCGATGACGGCGCCGGCGATGGCGGCGAGCTCACGCCCGCCGACGCGACGGAGGCTGTCGAAAGGATCGCGCGTCGCCGCTCCGTGGAGCCGCATGGCTGCGTCCACCGCCTCGATCTTGCGCTGGAGACCCGCACCGGTCACACCGGTGCCGGGCCCCACCCAATGGGTCGCCTCGCCAGCGAAGAGGAGGCCGCAGAGCGCTGCGGCGGACGCCGTGTTGGCGATCCCCATTTCCCCGAGCGCGACGACATCGACACCCGGCTCAACCGCCATCATGCCGTAGGCCATCGCCGTGGCGCAGTCCTCATCGCTCATCGCCGGCCCCGCGGTGAAATCGGCGGTCGGCTGCTCGAGCGCCATCTCATAGACGCGGAGATCGGCATCGACGGCGCGGCAGAGCTGATTGACCGCGGCGCCGCCGCGGATGAAGTTCTGCACCATCT
This sequence comes from Allostellaceae bacterium, assembly GCA_035945115.1. GTDB lineage: Bacteria > Pseudomonadota > Alphaproteobacteria > ATCC43930 > CGMCC-115725 > DAHUYF01. Next base: position 36,653 of record DASZAN010000059.1, on the reverse strand, counting down.
GCGCGGTGACCTCGGCCGGATATGCCGAGACGCCGCGGGCGGCGACGCCGTGATTGCCGGCGAAGACGGCGGTGCGGGGATGGGCGACTGTCGGCGGATGCTTCGCCTGCCAGGTGGCGAGCCACGCGCTCAATTGCTCGAGCCGCCCGAGTGCGCCGGCAGGCTTGGTGAGCTGCGCCTCGCGTGCCGCCGCGGCCGATGCCGCGGCAAGGTCGGGTCCCGGGAGGCTCGCGAGCTGCGCGCGCATCTCGTCGAGCGTGGCGCGCGGCGTTGGTTCGGCCATGGCGATCATCCCCCGGTGCTGAGCGTCGCGCACTCTGATCCATCGTTGCCGATATGCCAAGCGGGCGTTGCTGCAATAGGGCCCTTGCAGCCGAGACGATTTCTGTCGCGGCACTTCTTGGTGCCGAGTGAATCCATGCGCTAGCATTCCGCCCAATGCGTACCGACCCGCCTCGCACCGATGATCTCGCCCGCTGGTGGGACGAGTTCCACCTGGCCGCCGGGTTCTTGACCCGCTTGCCGTTAGGGCCTGGCGGGGCTGAACCGGCGGGCCCGCTGGCGCAGGCGAGTTGGGCCTTTCCCTTCGTCGGTCTCGTGGTCGGCCTCATCGGCGGCTTCGTCTATTCGCTGGCGGCCTGGCTCGGGCTGCCGGCGCTCGCGGCGGCGCTTCTCGCCGTCGCCGCCACCGCGCTTGCCACCGGCGCGCTCCACGAAGATGGCCTTGCCGACGTCGCCGACGGCTTCGGCGGCGGTGCCGATCGCGCGGCGAAGCTCGCCATCATGCGCGACAGCCGAAGCGGCGCGTTCGGTGTTCTCGCCCTCGTCTTGAGCGTCGGGCTGCGCGCGGCGGCGCTTGCCGCGCTCGGCGACGGCGGCCGCGTCACCGCCGCGCTCGTCGCCGCGCATGCGCTCGCGCGGGGACTGCTGCCGCTGGTGCTGCGCGCGCTCGAGCCGGCGCGCAGCGACGGGCTCGGTTCGTCGGCGGGCCGGCCCGAGGCGGCGAACGCCTGGGCTGCCGCCGGCTTCGGCGCCCTCATCGCCCTCTTTGCGCTCGATTGGTGGCGGGGCATCGCCGCGATCGTGCTGGCCGCGCTCGCCACGGGGCTCTTCAGTCATATTGCGCGGCGCCAGATCGGCGGCTACACCGGCGACGTCTTGGGTGCGATCGAGCAGGGCGGCGAGATCATCGTGATGCTGACGGCGGCGGCATGGGCGAGCTGACGCGATGGTGGTGGGTGCGCCACGCGCCGGTCACCGTCAATAACGGCCGTTGCTACGGCCAGACTGACGTCCCCTGCGATTGTGACAATACAGCCGCCTTTGCCGGATTGGCGCAGAAGCTCCCCAAGGACGCCCTCTGGGTGACGAGCCCGCTGAAGCGCACGCATATGACGGCCGCCGGGATCGTCCGCGCCGGATTGCCCGGGCCCGATCCCATTCCCGGACCGGACATGCTCGTCGAGCGCGACCTCATCGAGCAGCATTTCGGCGACTGGCAGGGTGTCACCTATGCCGAGCTCGCCGAGCGCAACGGCAATCTCTGGCCGCGCTTCTGGCTGGCCCCGGCGCATCACGCGCCGCCCGGCGGCGAAAGCTTCGTCGATTTGCTGGCCCGCGCCCATCCCGCGATCGAGCGCTTGTCGAAGACTTATGCGGGACGCGACATCATCGCCGTGACCCATGGCGGCACCATCCGCGCCGCCGTGGCGCTCGCCCTTCAGCTCGCGCCCGAGGCGGCGCTCGCGATCAGCATCGACAATCTATCGCTGACGCGCATCGAGTACTTCCCCGGCGCCCAGGTGGCGCATCCCTGGCGCGTGACGCTGGTCAATCAGCCGCCGGTCTGACTTCCGTTCACGGCCGCATCAGGAACGTGACCATCATCGCCACGGCGATGCCCATGGCGCCGAACTGCACCATCGGCGTTCCGAAGCCCGACAGCAGCATATGCATGTTCAACTCCATCCCAATCGGCTCCTGCCGTACCACGATTGTATGCACGCTCATGGAAACGTGGTGATGGCAATAAGCGGACGCCAAGGAAAATCGCCGCGGATTTTCGTAAGATTGTGGGGAGATGACGGGCGCTTGCGACGCCCGCCCGGCGCGCTCAGCGGGCGTGGCTGTGCGCCCGGAGAGGCGTGCTGGAGAGCTGTATTTCCGTGCGGGCGGCCACGCGCTCGTAGTTGGCGGCAGCGGCTTCCAGCGAGCGACGCGCGGCGGGATCGGTGAACTGCTCGGCCGAGGTGCGAATTTCCTCGGCCCTGAGCCGCCAGCGTTTGATCTGCGCGCACTTGTCACCGCTGGTCGGCATGCCGTCCCGGGGCAGCACCCGCGACCGCGGCAGCGGCGCTTCACCGTCGAGCATGTGGCGCAGCTCCTCGCGCCCGCGCGAGAGGCGCGAACGCACCGTGCCGACGGGAACGCCGAGAATGCTCGCGACCTCGTCATAGCTCATGCCTTCGAGCCCGACGAGGAGCAGCACCTGCCGCTGCTCCTCCCTCAGCGTCGTCATCGCCCGGCCGAGATCGCGCAAGGTGAGCCCGCCGCCTTGGGCCGGCCGCTCCATCAGCACCGGCTCGACATCCTCGAGCGGCACGTTGATGCTCTCTCGCGCGCCACGGCGCACTGCGTTCACGTAGAGGTTATGGAGGATGGTGAAAAGCCAAGCGCGCAGATTGCTGCCCGGCTGGAACAGGTGCGCTTTGCGGATCGCGCGGTAAAGGCAGTCTTGCACCAATTCGTCGGCGCGCTCGGGATCGCGGCAGAGCACGCGCGCATAGCGGCGAAGGCGCGGAATCTGCGCCGCGAGCATGCCGCCGAACCCTTCCATCGCCTCGAGCCTGCCGCCGAACCCCTCCATCACCGCCTCCGGAACTAAAACGCGGCTACTACCGGAGCGGCGCAATTCCCCCGCCCGTCAATCGGTAAAGAATTGTATCCGCATTGTCACGATCGATGACGGCGACTGGCGAGAACCGTCCTGTGAACGCAACCGTCGGGGTGCCTGCCGTGTCGGTGGAGCATTTCTCCTCGCGGCTTGCGGTCTGCGAATACCGCTGGGCGGCGTTCTGGGCGCTGGTGGCCGAAGCGATCCGCGTGTGGCAAACCGATGTGCGGCCCGCAAGCTCGATCTGGCAAGCGCCGGTTCCGCTCCATGACCTCCTGGAGGACCCCATCATGGCTATCGTCGTGCAAGACGACGAGGCGCGCCGCCGCGTGCTTCGCGAGACCCTCCGCGATGCGGGGCGCAAAATGCGCGAGCGCGACGACGAGACCCAAGGCGAGGTGTCAGCAGGGCAGCGGATCACCCCTAGGTACAATATCAGGCCGCCAACTCCTCCCACACTGGTGGCGCGGAACGGCCGATCCGCCGCTGCGTTGCATTGCAGCATGGCAGAAACCGTGACCGTCCTCTTCGTCGATGACGACGACCAGGTTCGCGCCCCCGTCGCCGAGCTGCTGCGGTGCGAAGGCTTTCGTGTCTTTGCCGCGGCGAGCGCGCTCGAGGCGATGCGAATTCTCGCGCGCGAGCCGATCGACATCCTCTTCACCGACGTGGTGATGCCCGGCCAGAACGGGCTCGAGCTGGCGAAGCAGGCTCGGGCGCTCCAGCCGAAGATTCGCATCCTCTTCGCGACGGGGTACTACTCGCAGGCGGCCAACGCGGAGCAGATGGGGCGGCTGCTCTTCAAGCCCGTTCGGACCGATGAGATGCGCGCCGCCCTGCGGGAAGCGCTCAGCCACCCTGGACCGGCCGCGCCCGCCAGTGTGTGAAAAGTGTGATCGCGCCCGCGGCCGGGAGTGAGACGAAACCGGCGCTGTTCGATCTAGCATGATGGACCGCAGGCCGCCGCTCCTCGGCGAGAACCACGATGATCTCTTGTTTTGGGCGCTGGTGATCGCGGCATGTCTCGCTTGGGTCGCCGCGGGGTTCGTGCTCGTCAGATTGAGCTGAACCCGCGTCTGGCGCACCTTGCGCGCGCTTAGCGCACGCGCTGGCGGCGATCTGCAACGCCGCCGCGCCCACGGCGTTCCCTCCTGAGGAGCGGGTTCGGTCGAACCCGCGGGGACGGGGAGCGCTTCATGAGCAGCATCGATCTCATCGTCGCTGCCCTCGGCATCGGCGCTTTCGTCGTGCTTTGCGCCGGCGTCATGGCCAACGCGCATTGCTGGCACGACGATCAGCGGCGCTTCGGTCAGCGCGAGAGATAGAGGGCGGCGGCGCTACGCGCCGCAGCTGCGACCGCAAAACGGGTGCAAGTTTTCGCCGAGCCTGTCGCCGGGGCTCGGCGACTGGCGCCATGCCTCCGCGCGTGCTAGCGTCGTGGCGCGATGAGACAGGGAAGTCCGGTGAAATGCCGGCGCTGCCCCCGCAACTGTAAGCGGTGAGATCGCGACGACGAGCCACTGGCGGCGGGGCCGCTGGGAAGGCGCCGCGGTCGACGACCCCGAGCCAGGAGACCTCCTCATCCGCGCTGGTGCAACCGACCATCCTCGGGCGGAGGAACCTTGTCGGATCGAGTGGAGGCTTCGACTTTTTCGCAGGCGAGCGCGGCATTGCCGCGGTTGACGCTGGTGCTGGGCGGCGCCCGCTCCGGCAAGAGCCGCTACGGCGAAACGCTGGTCGAAAAGGCAGCGGTGCGCGCCCTTTATCTCGCGACGGCGGAGGCGCGCGACGGCGAAATGGCGGAGCGCATCCGTGATCATCGTGCCCGCCGCGGCGAGCGCTGGACCACCATCGAAGAGCCGCTCGCCTTGGCCGACCGCCTCGTCACGGAAGCGAGGCCCGATCGTCCCATCCTGGTCGATTGCCTGACGCTCTGGCTTGCCAATCTCATGGAAGCCGGGCGCGAGCTCGGGGCCGAGAGCGACGCGCTTATGGCATCGCTCGCCAGGCTCGCCGGCCCGGTCGTCTTGATCGCCAACGAGGTCGGCCTCGGCATCGTGCCGGAGAATGCGCTCGCCCGCGCCTTTCGCGACCAGGCGGGACGCCTCAATCAGAGGATCGCCGCCGCGGCCGACCGCGTCGTCTTCGTCGCCGCGGGCTTGCCGCTCATCCTCAAGGACAAGAACGCCTGATGCGCAAAATTCCCGCCACCATCGTCACCGGCTTCTTGGGGGCCGGCAAGACGAGCCTTATCCGCCATCTCCTCGCCCATGCGGAAGGCCGCCGCCTCGCGCTCGTCATCAACGAATTCGGCGAGCTCGGCATCGACCGCGACATCCTCCTTGGCTGCGGCGAGGAACGCTGCCGTGCCGAGGATGTGATCGAGCTCGCCAATGGCTGCATCTGCTGCACCGTGGCCGACGACTTCCTGCCGGCGATCGAGCGGCTGCTCGAGCGCGCGGAGCCGCCCGACCATATTGTGATCGAGACCTCCGGTCTCGCCTTGCCGAAGCCGCTGGTGCAAGCCTTCGCCTGGCCCGAGGTGAAAGCGCGCGTCACCGTCGACGGTGTCGTCGCCGTCATCGACGCGGCGGCGCTCGCCGCCGGCCGTTTTGTCGCCGACCCGACGGCGCTCGCCCAGCAGCGCGCCGCCGATCCCGTGCGCGATCACGACGATCCCCTCGAAGAAGTCTTCGGCGATCAACTCGCTTGCGCCGATCTCGTCCTCCTCAACAAGACCGACCTCGTCGACGAGGCGGCGCTCGCGGCGACGGAAGCGGGGCTGCGCCGGCGCCTGCGCGCGCGCGTCAAGTTGGTGCGGACGCGCGAGGCGACAGTGGCGCCCGCCGTGCTGCTCGGGCTTTCGGCCGCCGCAGAAAACGATCTCGCGAGCCGGCCCTCCTATCATGACGGCCTCGAAACACATGACCACGACGATTTCGAGAGCTTCGTCGTGACGCGCGGCCCCGTCGCCGATCCCGCCTCGTTTCTGGCGCGCCTCGCCGGCATCATCGCGACGCATGACATCTTGCGGCTCAAAGGCTTCCTCGACGTGCCCGGCAAGGATTTCCGCCAGGTGGTTCAGGCGGTCGGCGATCGCGTCCATCACTATTTCGACCGCGCCTGGCAGCGCGAAGAGCCGCGGCTCTCGCGCCTCGTTGTCATCGGCCTCAAAGGCCTCGACCGCGCCGCGATCAGCGCGGCGCTCGTGGCATGAGCTTTCGCTAGAAGAGTCGCATGCATCTCTTGGCCGCACAACCAGGCACGATCAGCGACGGCAGCGCCGCGGTCGATCTCGGCCAGACGCCGGGCGACATCGTCGTGCTCTCGGCCGCGGACAGCGAGCTCGCTTGTCTCGCCGCGGCGCAACGCCGGCTCGTTGCCGGCGCGGGCGATTTGCCGAGCCTCCGCCTCGCCAGCCTCTTGAAGCTCGGCCACCACTACTCCGTCGATCTCTATATCGATCAGGTGCTGTCGCAGGCGCGGCTCGTCGTCGTGCGGCTGCTCGGTGGCCGCGGCTACTGGCCATACGGCGTCGATCGCCTGTCGGCGCTGGCGCGGGAGCACGGCATCCTGCTCGCGCTCCTGCCGGGCGACGATCAGGCGGATGCCGAGCTCGCCGACATGGCGACGCTGTCGCGCGCTGCCGCGCATCGGCTCTGGCGCTATCTCGCCGAAGGCGGCGCCGCCAATGCCGAGCAGCTCCTGCGCTATGCGGCAAGCCTGCTCGGCCGCGAGGTGACCTGGCGCGAGCCGGCGCCGCTGCTCCATGCCGGGCTCTATTGGCCTGAAGGCGCGGCGGTCGGCCTCGAAGACATTCGCCCCCGCTGGCGCGCGGGCGAGCCCGTCGCCGCCATCGTCTTCTACCGCGCCCTCGTGCAGGCGGCGAACACGGCGCCGGTCGATGCGCTCATCGCGGCGCTGCTGGCGCGCGGCCTCAATCCTCTTCCCATCTTCGCGACGAGCCTCAAGGACGCGCAATCGACGGCGATCATCGGCGAAATCCTGGCGGCGGCGCCGCCCGATGTCGTGCTGAATGCCACCGCCTTTGCCGCGTCGTCGCCCGGCGAGGCGCATCGCGCCGGCGTTTTCGATGCGGCCGATTGCCCGGTGCTGCAGATCATCTTTTCGGGCGGCGACGAGCGCTCCTGGCGCGAGGGAACGCAGGGCCTCGGCGCACGCGACATCGCCATGAATGCGGCGCTGCCCGAGATCGACGGCCGCATCATCACCCGCGCACTCTCCTTCAAGGCGGCGGCATCCCGCGATCCTCTCAGCGAATGCGACATCGTCGCCTACGCGCCCATCGCGGACCGCATCGCCTTCGCCGCCGATCTCGCCCGCAACTGGGTGCGCTTGCGCCAGACGCCCGCCGAGGCGCGTCGCATCGCGATCGTGCTCGCCAACTATCCCAACCGCGACGGCCGCATCGGCAACGGCGTCGGCCTCGACACGCCGCAAAGCGTCGTCGACATGCTGCACGCGCTCAAAGAAGCCGGTTACCGCGTCGAGGACATTCCGGCGAACGGCGACGCCCTGGTGCAGCGCCTTCTCGCCGGGCCCACCAATTCCGCGAAAGGCCACAACCGGCCGGGCGGAGAGGAATTTCCGCGCAGCGACTACGGCGCCTATTTCGCGAGCCTGCCGCGGGCGGTACAGGACAAAGTGTCGGCGCGCTGGGGCGTGGCCGAGCGCGATCCGTTCTTCCGCGAGAGCCGGCTCGACTGCGGGCACTTCGCCATGCCCGCGTTCCGCTGCGGCAATATCGCCGTGGCACTGCAGCCGGCGCGCGGCTACAACCTCGATCCCGCGCAACGCTATCACGATCCGGCACTGGTGCCGCCGCATGGCTATCTCGCCCTCTACGCCTGGATCAGCGACGGGCTCCGCGCCCATGCGGTCGTTCATTTCGGCAAGCACGGCAATCTCGAATGGCTGCCGGGCAAGGCAGTGGCGCTCTCGGCCGAGTGCTTTCCCGAGGCGGCGTTAGGGCCGTTGCCGCATCTCTATCCCTTCATCGTCAACGATCCCGGCGAGGGCACGCAGGCGAAGCGCCGCGCGCAAGCGGTGATCATCGATCACCTGACGCCGCCCTTGACGCGCGCCGAGAGCTACGGCCGCCTCGCCGAGCTCGAGCGGCTCGTCGACGAGTACTACGCCGCGTCGGGCACGGATCCGCGCCGCCTGAAGTTGCTGCGCGGGCAAATCCTCGAGCTCGTGCGCGCGAGCGGCCTCGACCGCGATTGCGGGATCGCCGGCGACGAGACTGACGACGCCGCGCTCGGCAAGCTCGACGCTTATCTGTGCGAGCTCAAGGAGATGCAGATCCGCGACGGCCTCCACATCTTCGGCCGCGCGCCCGCGGGCGAGCCGCTCACCGATTTGCTGGTGGCGCTGGCCCGGCTGCCGCGCGGCGCGCAGCCGCATCAGGCATCGCTCATCCGCGCGCTTGCCAATGATCTGGCGCTCGGCGTCGATCCGTTGGGCGCCGAGCTCGGCGCGTCCTGGAGCGGCGCCAAGCCGGCGGCGCTTGCCGGCGGAAGTCCATGGCGCAGCACCGGCGACACCGTGGAGCGGCTCGAGCAGCTCGCGCGGGCGCTCGTCGCGGGCGAGCGCAAGCCGGAGGAAGGCTGGCGCGAGAGCCGCGCCGTGCTGCAATGGATCGAGAATGATCTCCGGCCGGCGGTCATCGCCTGCGGCGCGGCGGAACGCGATGGCTTAATGCGTGGCCTCGCCGGCCGCTTCGTGGCGCCGGGCCCCTCGGGCGCGCCGAGCCGCGGCCGGCCCGAGGTGCTGCCGACCGGGCGCAATTTCTACTCGCTCGACACGCGCGCGGTGCCGACGCCGGCGGCGTGGCAGCTCGGCTGGAAGTCGGCCGCGCTTCTCGTCACCCGCCACGCACAGGAGCATGGGACGTATCCGCGGCGCTTGGCGCTTTCCGCCTGGGGCACGTCCAACATGCGCACCGGCGGCGACGACGTGGCGCAGGCGCTGGCGCTGATGGGTGTCCGTCCGCAATGGGAGACGCGGACCGGGCGCGTGACCGGCTTCGAGATTTTGCCGGCGTCGGTGCTGGACCGACCGCGCGTTGACGTCACCTTGCGCATCTCGGGATTTTTCCGCGACGCCTTTCCCAACCTCATCGACCTCGTCGACAGCGTTGCGCGCGCGGTGGCGGCGCTCGACGAGCCGGCGGAGATCAACCCGCTCGCCGCACGCGTCGCCACAGATCGCGCCCGCCTCGAGGCGCAAGGCATGGCGCGCGATGAAGCGGCGCGCCGCGCCGGTCATCGCGTCTTCGGCAGCAAGCCCGGCGCTTACGGCGCGGGGCTCCAGGCGCTCATCGATGAGCGCCTGTGGCAGGACGACGGCGACCTCGCCGAGGCTTATCTCGAATGGGGTGGCTATGCCTATGGTGCGGGCGCGCAAGGGGTGGCCGAGCACGCGCTCTTCCGCGAGCGCCTGCGCGATGTCGAGGCGGTGGTGCAGAACCAGGACAATCGCGAGCACGATCTCCTCGACAGCGACGATTACTATCAGTTCGAGGGCGGCCTTGCGGTCACCGTGCGCCATCTCTCCGGGGCCGCGCCCGCCGTCTATCACGCCGATCATTCCCGCCCGGAGCAGCCGCGCATTCGCACGCTCGAAGAGGAGGTGGCGCGTGTCGTCCATGCCCGCGTCGTCAATCCCAAATGGCTCAAGGGCGTGATGCGCCACGGCTACAAGGGCGGCTTCGAGATGGCGGCGACCGTCGATTACCTCTTCGCCTTCGCCGCCACGGCGCGCGCGGTGAAGGACCACCATTTCGACGCGGTCTACGAGGCTTATGTCGAGGCGCCGGAGGTACGCGGTTTTCTCGAGGCTCACAATCCCGATGCACTGCGCGAGATCGCGGCGCGGCTCGGCGAGGCGATCGAGCGCGGTCTGTGGCGGCCGTGGCGCAACGCGATAAGCGAGGCACTCGAGCGGTTGGACGGACGATGAGCGAGCCCGCCGAGAGCGAAGAGGAGCTCAACCGCCGCCATGCCGAGAAGATGGCGAAGCGCAAAGCGGCGCGCGCCAAGATTCTCGCCACCAAGACCGAGGAGCGCGGCCTCGTCATCGTCCATACCGGCACCGGCAAGGGCAAATCGACGGCGGCCTTCGGCATGGTGATGCGTTGCTTGGGCCACGGCCTGCGCGTCGGCATCGTGCAATTCATCAAGGGCGCGTGGGACACGGGCGAACGCCACGTGCTTCAGCGCTTTCCCGAGCTCGTCACCTGCCGCGCGATGGGCGAAGGTTTCACCTGGGACACGCAAGACCGCGCCCGCGACATCGCCGCCGCGCGCGCCGCCTGGGATCAGGCGAAGGCGCTGATTGCCGATCCCGCCTATCGCCTCATTCTTCTCGACGAGCTCAACATCGTGCTGCGCTACGACTATCTGCCGATCGCCGAGGTGGTGGAGACGCTCAAGGCGAAGCCGCGCGATCTCCACGTCGTCGTCACCGGTCGCAACGCCAAGCCCGAGCTCATCGAGATCGCCGACCTCGTCACCGAGATGACGCTGGTGAAGCACCCCTTCCGGAGCGGCGTCAAAGCGCAAGCGGGAATCGAGTTTTGATGATCGTGGCAGAGAATTTCACAGCGCCGATTTGCCGCCCCTCCCCCCTCGAGGGGGGAGGGGCGCGTTTGGTTTGGAGGGGGCACGCGTGATGCGACGCACGCCCGCGATCATGCTGCAAGGCACCGGCTCCGATGTCGGGAAATCGCTGCTCGTCGCCGGTATCGCGCGCGCCTTGACCCGGCGTGGCCTCGCGGTGCGTCCGTTCAAGCCGCAGAACATGTCGAACAATGCCGCGGTCGCCGCGGGCGGCGAGATCGGGCGCGCGCAGGCGCTGCAGGCGCGCGCCTGCGGTGTCAAGCCGATCATCGACATGAACCCGGTGCTGCTGAAGCCGCAGCAGGAGTGCGCGGCGCAGCTCGTCGTCTCCGGGCGCGTCGTCGGCACCGCGAGCGCGCGCGATTACCACGCGCTGAAGCCGCGGCTTCTGCCGGAGATTCTCAGAAGCTTCACCCGCCTCTGCGCGGATGCCGATATCGTGCTGGTGGAAGGCGCCGGCAGCGCCGCCGAGGTCAATCTGCGCGCTGGCGACGTCGCCAATATGGGGTTCGCCGAGGCGGCGGACGTGCCGGTCGTGCTGGTGGGGGACATCGAGCGGGGCGGCGTCATCGCCTCGCTCTGCGGCACTTACGCGCTCCTCGAGAGAAGCGAGCGCGAGCGGCTCCGGGGCTACATCGTCAACAAGTTCCGCGGCGATGTCCGTCTCTTCGACGGCGCGCTCGACACGATCGGCCAACGGACGGCGCTGCCGTGTCTCGGCGTCGTGCCGTTCTTTCCCGGGGCGCGGCAACTGCCGGCGGAAGACGGGGTGGTGCTCGAGGACTGGCCGCGCGACCGTGGCACGACAGAGAAGTTGCGCATCGCCGTGCCACGCCTGCCGCGCATCGCCAATTTCGACGATCTCGATCCGCTGGCGGCGGAGCCGGGCGTCGCGATCGATCTCGTCATGCCCGGCCGGCCGCTGCCGCTCGCCGATCTCGTGCTTTTGCCGGGCTCGAAGGCGACGCTCGCCGATCTCGCGGCGCTCCGCGCGGAAGGCTGGGACATCGACATCATCGCCCATCGCCGCCGCGGCGGGCACGTGCTCGGCATTTGCGGCGGCTACCAGATGCTGGGCCGCAGCATCGCCGATCCCCAGGGCATCGAAGGCCCGCCGGGCGAAGCGCCGGGCCTCGGTCTCCTCGACGTCGAAACCGCGCTTACCGCGGAGAAGGTGCTGGTCGAGACGAGCGGCGTCGAGCGCGCGAGCGGCGCGGCGGTGCGCGGCTATGAAATGCATGCGGGCCGCACCACTGGTGCCGATGCGGCGCGGCCGCTGCTGCATCTTGCCGGCCGCGCCGACGGCGCCGTGTCCGCCGATGGCCGCGTTTGCGGCTGCCATCTCCATGGCCTCTTCGCCAGCGATGCCTTTCGCCGCACCTTTCTCGCACGGCTCGGCGGCGTGGGCGATGCCAGCCTCGATTACGAGCGGCGCGTCGAGGAAACGCTCGATGCGCTTGCCGCGCATCTCGAAGCGCATCTCGACATCGATCGTCTTCTGGAGATCGCCCGTGCGCGTTAGCGCGTGCTCAAAGGCTCGGCCCGTCGACCGCGAAATAGACGGCGAGCACCAGCGTCGCCTGGAGAATGCAGGCGATCATGTAAAGGCGGAGCGCGCGACCGATATCGGCCGCCGTGGCGCGCGCCCGGCCGTCGCCGAGCCAGGGATCATCGACGATCTCACCGTGATAGCGGCGGGGACCGGCGAGCGCGAGATCGAGCGCGCCGGCCGTCGCCGCTTCGGGCCAGCCGGCATTGGGCGAGCGATGCTTGCCGGCATCGCGCAGCATGGTGCGGAAAGCCGGCGCCACGCGCGCTTGCGGTGCGACGAGCGCCGCGGCGGTGAGGAGGACGCCGCTCAGCCGCGCCGGCACCAGGTTCAAGAGATCATCGAGCCGCGCCGCCGCCCAACCGAACTGCAGATAACGCGGCGTGCGGTGACCGATCATGCTGTCGAGCGTGTTGACGGTCTTATAGACGAAGAGGCCCGGCAAGCCGAAGAGCGCGTACCAGAACGCCGGCGCCACGACCGCATCGCTGAAATTCTCCGCGAGCGATTCGATGGCGGCGCGCGCCACGCCGTGCTCGTCGAGGCTGTGGATGTCGCGCCCGACGATATGCGCCACTGCTTCGCGCCCATCCGTCAGCCCGTTGCGCAGCAACGCGTCGGCAACGCGCGCCACGTATTCGAAAAGGCTCCGCTGCGCCAGCAGCACCGCGACCAGCACGATCTCGGCGAGCCAACCGTAGCGGAGCGCATGAAGCAGGAAGGTGAGCGCGAAACCGGCGGCGGCGGCACCCGTCGACAGCACGACGACGGTGAGCACGCCGCGCACGCGGCGCGTCCGCTCGTCGCGCCGCTCGCGGTTGAGGCGCCGATCGAACCAACCGACCACGCGCCCCACCAGCTCGACGGGATGCGGCACGAAGCGGAAGAGCAGCGGCAGGTCGCCCACGACCATGTCGAGGGCCAGCGCGGCGAGCAGGATCAGCAGGGGATCGAGGCCGGTGGGCACGGGGAGGAGCATCGCCGCCGAGCATTGGCAGCAACGCGCAATCCCGTCAATTGCGACAAGAGGCAGGAGCAAAAATGGACACAGCGGTGATGGTATGCGGCCATGGCAGCCGAGACGCGGCGGCCATCCTCGAGTTCGAGCGCCTCGCCGCGGGGGTGAGGGCGCGCCTTGCCGGCGTCGATGTCGCGACGGGATATCTCGAATTCGCCCGCCCCACCATCCGCGACGGTCTCGAGGGGCTGCGCGCGCGCGGGGCGAAGCGCATTCTGGCGGTGCCGGGCATGCTCTTTGCCGCAAGCCACGTGAAGAACGATCTTCCTTGGGAGATCAACAGTTTCGCTGCGGAGAATCCCGCTCTCGAGCTGCGCTTCGGCCGCGAGCTGGCGATCGAGCCGAAGCTCTTGCGCGCCGCCGCCGACCGCATCGCCGAGGCAGAGGCGCAGGGGGCTCAAGCGGTGCCGCGCAGCGACAGCCTGTTGCTGGTGGTGGGGCGCGGCACCAACGATCCCGACGCCAATTCCAATATCGCCAAGCTCGCGCGCATGCTCTCCGAGGGGATGGGGTTCGGCTGGGCGGAAGCGGCGTTCAGCGGCGTCGCGCATCCGCTCGTTGAACCGGCGCTTCTGCGCTCCCTCCGGCTCGGCTTCCGCCGCATCATCGTCTTCCCCTATTTTCTCTTCACCGGCGTCCTGGTGAAGCGCATCTACGACGCCGCCGACCACGTGCATGCCGCCCATCCCGAGGTGGAGATCCTGAAAGCGCCTTACCTAAACGATCATCCGCTCGTGCTCGATTGCTTTGCCGATCGCGTCGGCGAGACCGTCGACGGCGAGCCCGGGATGAATTGCCGTCTCTGCAAATATCGCGCGCAAGTGATCGGCTACGAGGCGGCGGCGGGGGCGCCGCAAGCGGCGCATCACCATCACGTGCGCGGCATCGGCGTCGATGGCGGGCACGTGCCGGACGGGCACGGGCACCACCATCCGCACGAGCATGACCATCACCATCACGCGGACGGCCATTGCCACGGAGCCGATTGACGTGCGCACCGCGCCGCTTTTCGATAGCTACGTCATGGTGGATTGGAGCGCCGCCGGCAAGCCGGCGCGCGGCAAGGACAGCCTCTGGATCTGTTACGGGCGTAGCGAGGGCGTCCTCGCTGTCGAGAATGTTCCGACCCGCCATCAAGCGCGCGAGCGCTTGCGCACGTTCTTCGCGGCCGAGCGCGCCGGCGGTCGTGCCGTTCTTGCCGGGTTCGATTTTGCCTTTGGATATCCGAGCGGTTTTGCCGAGCGATTGGCGCTCGCTGGAGAGCCCTGGCGGGCCACCTGGGATTTGCTCGCGGCGGAAATCCATGACGCACCCGACAACAAGAACAATCGATTCGAGGTCGCATCGCACTTCAATCAGCTCATTTCCGGTGGCCACGGACCGTTCTGGGGATGTCCCGCCAGCGAGCTCTGGCCGTATCTCAGACCGCATCATCACCGGCGCCATGAGGCGCTTGGATTGCCAGAACGACGCATTGCCGACGCATGGATCAGTGGACCGCAACCCGTTTGGAAGCTTGCGTATGCTGGCGCGGTCGGTAGTCAATCCCTGACCGGAATCCCCGTCTTACACTGGTTGCGTCATCACGCTGATTTCGCTTCCGAGACAACGGTGTGGCCGTTTGAAACCGGTCTGCGCACGCTTTCGCGCGCTGACACGGAGGGGCGAATCGTGCTGGCCGAGATTTATCCGTCTCTGGTCAAGGTACATCCGCAAGCCGATGAAACCCGCGACGAATGTCAAGTGCGCGCCATGGCCGAGCATTTCACGAAGCTTGACGCTACGGGCGCGCTCGGGGCTCATTTCGCTGGCGATCCCACGCTCGACGCGGTGCAGCGACGCGCCATTGAACGCGAGGAAAGCTGGATTTTGGGCGTCGTTGGCAAAGGCAGCACGGCCAGGCAGTCGAGCTCCTCGCGCGATCGCAAAATAGATGACCCCTCTCCCCCCGCAAGAGCGGGTGGAGAGGGGCTAATAGAGATTGCGCCGAGCGGATTCACATATCTCCGCGATCCCGAGGCGATTTATCGCGAGTCGGAGAAGCGCATCGAGCAAAGCGTCGATCTTTCGCGCTTTCCGCCCGAGCTGCGCGCGCTCGTGCGCCGGCTTGTTCATGCTGCCGCCGAGCCGTCGATCGCGAATGATCTCGTCTGGTCGGAAGGCGCGCTCGAGCTTGGCCACGCGGCACTCCAAGCGGGCGCGCCGGTGCTCGTCGATGCGGAAATGGTGGCGGCCGGCGTCATCGCGCGACATTTGCCGGCGAAGAACGAGGTGCGCTGCACCCTCGCCGATCGGCGTGTGCCCGGCATTGCGCGTCGTCTCGGCACGACGCGCTCGGCGGCAGCTCTGGAGCTGTGGCGGCCGTTGCTGGAGGGAAGCGTGGTGGCGATCGGCAATGCGCCGACGGCCCTCTTTCACCTCTTGGAGATGATCGCCGCCGGCGCGCCGCGGCCCGCTCTGGTGTTGGGATTTCCCGTGGGATTCGTCGGCGCCGCCGAAGCGAAAGCCGCGCTCGCCGCCAATCGCCTGGGCCTTGCCTTCATCGCGCTCGGCGGCCGCCGCGGCGGCAGCGCGCTTGCGGCGGCGGCGGTGAATGCGCTCGCCCGCGCGGAACTCGCGGCATGAGCGCGTGGCTCGCGGTGGTCGGCCTCGGCGAGGGTGGCATGGACGGCCTCGGCGCCGCCGCCCGCGCGCTCATCGACGCCGCGGAGGTGCTGGTCGGCGGCGAGCGTCATCTGGCGCTGGTGACGGCGCCCAAGGCGCTGAGCCTCCCCTGGAAGCAGCCATTGTCGGAGACCCTGGCGCACATCCTCGAGCATCGCGGCCGGCCCGTCGTGGTCTTGGCGAGCGGCGATCCTCTCCATTACGGCGTGGCGGCGCTGCTCGCGCGTCACCTGAAACCGGCAGAGATGATCGTGCTGCCGCAGGCGAGCGCCTTCAGCCTCGCCGCCGCGCGTCTTCTCTGGCCGCTCGAGGAATGCGTCTGCGTGAGCCTTCATGCGCGGCCGGTCGACAAGCTCCGCCTTCATCTTGCACCGGACGCGCGGATCATCGCGCTCAGCACCGACGGCGACACGCCGGTGCAAGTGGCGGAGCTGCTGCGGAGCGAAGGCTGGGGCGCGAGTACCATCACCGTCTTCGCCCATATGGGTGGGGCGCGCGAGCGGCGCGTCGACGGCAGCGCCGAGGCTTGGCCGCTCGGCCGCATCGCCGCGCTCAACACCATCGCCATCGAATGCCGGAGCGGCCCGCGCGCGCGACCCCGCTCGCGCCTGGCCGGCTTGCCCGAGGATGCCTTCGAGAACGATGGCCAGATCACGAAACGCGCCGTGCGCGCGGC
Organism: Allostellaceae bacterium; assembly: GCA_035945115.1. GTDB lineage: Bacteria > Pseudomonadota > Alphaproteobacteria > ATCC43930 > CGMCC-115725 > DAHUYF01. The sequence goes on along the minus strand of DASZAN010000059.1, from coordinate 20,210 downwards.
GACGTTGGCCGCACTCGCGCCGTTGCCGGGCGAGCTCCTCTGGGACATCGGCGCGGGCTGCGGCTCGATCGCCATCGAATGGCTACGCGCCGAGCACGGCATGGCCGCGATCGCCGTCGAGCGCGATGCCATGCGCACCGCGATGATCGCGCGCAACGCCGCCAAGCTCGGCGTGCCGGAGCTTCGCATCGTCCATGGCAGCGCGCCTGCGGCGCTGCGCGATCTGCCGCCGCCCGATGCAATCTTCCTGGGCGGCGGCGTCAGCGACAACGCGCTCTTCGAGGCGCTCTGGCGTGCGCTGAAGCCGGGCGGGCGGCTCGTCGCCAACGCGGTGACGGTCGAAGGCGAAGTCCAGCTCGCGCGCTGGCAAGGCCGCGAGGGCGGGCAGCTATCGCGACTTTCCGTCGCGCAAGCGGAGCCGGTCGGGAGCTACCAAGGCTGGCGGCCGCTCATGACGGTGACGCAGCTCGCGGCGGCGAAAGGGAAGGACGCGGCCTCGTGATCGAGCGCTGGAGCGAAGGCTGGCGCCCCTATGCTCTGCTCCTGCTGTTGACGCTGGCGCTTTACCTTCCCGGCATCGCCGCCTTGCCGGTGACTGATCGCGACGAGGCGCGCTTTGCGCAAGCGAGCCGGCAAATGCTCGAGAGCGGCGATTACCTCCGCATCCGCTTTCAGGACGAGGCGCGCAACAAGAAGCCGGTCGGCGTCTATTGGCTGCAAGCGGCTTCCGTCGCATTGGTGAGCGATGCCGCGAGCACCGCGATCTGGCCCTACCGCCTGCCGTCGCTGGTGGGCGCCATCGCCGCGGTGCTGCTCACCTTCGCGCTCGGCCGCGCTCTCGTGGGAGCGACGCCGGCACTCCTCGGCGCGGCGCTCCTTGCCGCATCCTTCGGCGTCGTCACCGAAGCGCATCTCGCCAAGACCGACGCGGTGCTGCTTGCCACGGTGGTGGCGGCCCAAGGGTCGCTCGGCCGGATCTACATCGAGCGGCGGCGCGGCGGCGTCTCTGCGTCGCCGGCAACCGCCGCGCTTTTCTGGGTCGCGCAGGCGCTCGGCATCCTCGTCAAGGGCCCGGTCACGCCGCTCGTCAGCCTCTTCACCGCGGCCGCGCTATCGCTTGCCGACCGCGAGGCGCGCTGGCTTTCCGGCGTGCGCGCACAGTGGGGCGTGCCGCTGATGCTGCTCATCGCCGCACCGTGGTTCATCGCCATTGCCGTCGCCACCGACGGCGCCTTCTTCACGGAATCGGTGAGCCATGATTTCTTCGGCAAGCTTCTGGGCGCGCAAGAGGCGCATGGCGCGCCGCCCGGCAGCTATCTGCTGTTGTCGTTCGCGACGTTCTGGCCGGGCTCGCTGCTGCTCGCGCCGACGCTGCTGTGGACCTGGCGCGAGCGGCGCATGCCGGCGGAGCGGTTTCTCATCGCCTGGATCGTCCCGTTCTGGATCGCGCTCGAGCTCATTCCGACCAAGCTGCCGAATTATGTGCTCCCGCTTTATCCGGCCCTCGCGCTGTTGGCGGGACGCGCGCTACTCGCGATCGGCGGCGCCATCGTGGGGCGCTGGCGCGCGGTGCACGCGCTGATGTTGGCGATTTGGCTCATCGTCGCGGTGGCGCTGGCGGCGGCCCTTGCCATCCTGCCGCTGAGCTTCGGGCGGCTCGCGGGTGGCGCCGGGATCGTTGCTGCGGCGGTGTTGCTGGTGTTCGGCACGCGCCTCGCCTGGGCGGCGTGGCGACATCCGGGGGCGGGACTCGCCGCGCGGCTTGCGCTCCTGGCGCTGCTCGTCTTCGCGCCAGCGTTCGGGCTTGTGGTGCCCAGTCTCGATCCGCTGTGGCTGAGCCGCGGCGCGGCGGGCCTGGTGGCGCGGCTTCAACCGCCGGCGGCGGCCCCTGTCGCGGTGGTGGGCTACGCCGAGCCCAGCCTCGTCTTCATGCTGGGGACACGGACACGAAACCTCCCGCCCGAGGCGGCAGCGAGCTATCTCACGACGACGCCAGGAGCAGCGGCCTTGGTGAGCGACCGTGACGATGCCGCGTTTCGCCGCGCGCTCGCCACGCGCGGCTGGGAGGCACGGCTCGTCGATCATGTCGCCGGCATCGACACCGCCCATGGCAAGCGGATGGTGCTGTCGCTCTATCAGGGCGCGCCAGGATGACCGGGCGTGTCTACGGCCTTGGTGTCGGTCCCGGCGATCCCGAGCTCATCACGCTGAAGGCGCTGCGCCTCCTGCGCGCCGCCGCCGTCGTCGCTTATCCCGCGCCCGCGGACGGCGCCAGCTTTGCCCGCGCGATCGTCGCCCGCTGGCTTTCGCCGGGCCAGCGCGAGATCGCCATCCGCGTGCCCATGGACGCCGAGCGCTTTCCCGTCGAGGCGGTCTACGACGGCGCGGCGGGCGCGATTGCGGCAACGCTCGACCGCGGTAACGACGTCGCCGTGCTGTGCCAGGGCGATCCCTTCTTCTACGGCTCGTTCATGTACCTCTTTGCCCGGCTTGCCACGCGCTACGCGGTGACGGTGGTGCCGGGCGTCTCCTCGCTCACCGCCTGCGCCGCGGCCGCCGCCTGGCCGCTGGTCGCGCGCGAGGCGGCGCTTCTCGTCTTGCCGGCACTGCTTGCCGATGACGAGCTGCTGCGGCGGATGGCGGTGGCGGAGACGGTCGCTTTCATCAAGGTGGGCCGCCATTTCGCCCGCCTGCGCGCCTTGCTCGACAGTCTCGGACTTGCGGGCGAGGCGCGCTACGTCGAGCGCGCGAGCCTTGCAAGCGAGCGCGTGCTGCCGCTCGACGCGGTCGACCCCGCGGCCGTGCCGTATTTCTCAATGATTCTCCTGCACCGGCACGCCTCATGACTCCCGCGCTGCCCGAAGGCGCTGCCGTCGTCGTCTTGGGGCCGAGCGCGCTGCCGCTGGCGCGGCGTATCTGCGCGGTGTTGCCGCGAGCGCGGCTACACGCGCCCGCCGCGCGCGTGCCTCATGCCGATGTCGTCTTCGACGCCGCGGCGCCGCATCTCGCCACCCTCTTCGCCGCGGGCACGCCGATCATCGGCCTTTGCGCTAGCGGGATTCTCATCCGCGCGGTGGCGCCGCTCTTGTCCGACAAGATGCGCGAGCCGCCGGTGGTGGCGGTAGCGGAGGACGGTTCGGCGGTGGTGCCGCTGCTCGGCGGCCATCACGGCGCCAACGCCATCGCGCGCGCGATCGCCGATGCGTTCGCCGTCCCGGCGGCGATCACTACGGCGGGCGATCTGCGCTTCAGCATGTCGCTCGACGCGCCTCCCCCCGGCTGGCGCATCGCCAATCCCGCGCGCGCGAAGGCGGTAACCGCGGCGCTGCTCGCCGGCGAACCGGTCTCGCTTAGCGCCGAGGCCGGCAACGCCGAGTGGCTTCGCCCCCTTGCGTCATCCGTGGCCGCGGCGGCGCTGCAACCAAACGCGACGGCCCTCGTCGCTCGGGGAGAGGCAGCCGCCACGATCCGCATTACCGACGCCGCCGTTGATGACAGCGAAACCGCGCTCGTCTTCCATCCGCCGGTGTTGGCGCTCGGCGTCGGCTGCGCGCGCGGCTGCTCGACGGAAGAGATGGTCGATCTCGTCGACGCGTCGCTCGCCGCGCATCGCCTCAGTGCCGGGGCCGTCGCGGCGGTCGTCTCGCTCGAGCTCAAGATGGATGAGCCGGCGATTCACGCGCTCGCCGCGCGGCTCGGCGTTGCCGCGCGATTCTTCGGTGCGGCGGCGTTGCTCGCGGAAACACCGCGCCTGGCGACGCCGTCGGACACGGTCTTTCGCGAAACGGGATGCTATGGCGTCGCCGAAGGCGCGGCCTTGGCGGCCGTCGGCCGTGCGGGCGTGTTGGTGGCGCCAAAGCGTAAATCGGCGCACGCCACCTGCGCCATCGCCCGCGCGCCGGCGCCGCTCGATCCCGCCAGCATCGGCATGGGCCGTGGATTGCTCTCGATCATCGGCATCGGTCCCGGTGATCCCGGCTCGCGCACCGCCGAGGCGGATCGGGCGCTCGCGGCGGCAAGCGACGTGGTGGGCTACGGGCTCTATCTCGATCTCCTGGGCGCCGCCATTGCCGGCAAGGCGCGGCATGAGAGCGGTCTCGGCGCCGAGGAGGCGCGGGCAAGGAACGCGTTGGCGCTGGCCGCCGAGGGCCGTCAGGTGGCGCTCGTCTCCTCGGGCGACGCCGGCATCTATGGTCTTGCAGCGCTCGTCTTCGAATTGCTCGATCGCGACGAGATGGCGCCGTCGTGGCGGCGGCAGGTCGAGCTACACGTCGTTCCCGGCGTCTCGGCGCTGCAGGCGGCGGCGGCGCGGCTCGGTGCGCCGCTCGGGCACGATTTCTGCGCCATTTCGCTCTCCGACCTGCTGACGCCGTGGCCGGTGATCGAGCAACGCTTGCGCGCCGCGGCAGAAGGGGATTTCGTCGTCGCGCTCTACAATCCTGCCTCCGAGCGCCGCCGCACCCAGATCGTCGTCGCGCGCGAGATTCTGCTCGCCCGTCGCGCCGCGGAGACGCCGGTGGCGCTCGCGCGCAATCTCGGCCGCGCCGGCGAAAGCGTCTCGGTCACAACGCTCGGCGCGCTCGATACCGGCGCCATCGACATGCTGACCTTGGTGCTCGTCGGCAACCGCGCGACGCGCGTTCTCGCCGGCGACCCACCGCGGCTTTATACGCCGCGCGGCTACGCGGCAAAGCGCGAGCGCGCGCCGTGACGGTGCATTTCGTCGGCGCGGGGCCGGGCGCGGCGGACCTCATCACGCTGCGCGGCCTCCGCCTCATCGAGCGTTCGCCCGTCTGTCTCTATGCCGGCTCGCTGGTGCCGCGCGCGCTCGTCGATGCCGCGCCGCCCGGTGCTCGTATTGTCGATACGGCGCCGCTCACGCTCGATGCGATCATCGCGGAGATGGAGCAGGCGCACGCGGCAGGGCTCGAGGTGGCGCGGCTGCAATCGGGCGACATTTCGCTTTATGGCGCCATCGCCGAGCAGATGCGCCGCCTCGATGCGCTCGGCATTCCCTACGATCTGACGCCGGGCGTGCCGGCCTTCGCCGCCGCGGCGGCCGCCCTCGGCATCGAGCTGACGCTACCGGAGGTGGCGCAAAGCGTCATCCTCACGCGCACCGCCGTGCGCGCCTCGCCGATGCCGCCGGGCGAGGATCTGGGAACGCTCGCCACGAGCCGCGCTACGCTCGTGCTCCATCTCTCGATCAACAATCTCGCCCGCATCGTGCGCGAGCTCACGCCGATCTACGGCGAGGATTGTCCGGTGGCGGTGGTCTACCGCGCGAGTTGGCCCGAGGAGAAGGTGTTGCGCGGCACGCTCGCCACCATCCGCGCGGCGGTTAAGAGCGCGGGCTTCACCCGCACCGCGCTCATCATCATCGGACGGGTGCTCGGCGCGGGAGCTCACGCCGAAAGCCGCCTTTACGCCAGCGACCATCATCACCTGCTGCGGCCGCGCGCGCCGCGCTGAATCAGCCGGATCGTGCCGCTTGCAGCGCGCGCAGCGAGGCCGGCTTGCCGGCCCCCCAGCCGAGCGCGTCACGGCCGCTGAAATCCTGCTTCTTGGGATCGGCGCCGGCGGTCACCAACGCGCGGATCGCCTCGATCTTGCTGTTGGCGGCGGCCATCATCAGCGGCGTGATCCCCTGCTTGTTCTGCGCGTCGACGGTCGCCTTCGCCGCCAGCAGCAAGGTGATGATCTCCAAGTGCCCGGTCTGCGCCGCCCAATGGAGTGCCGTGCCGCCGGTGCTGTCGCGGTAGTCGACGCGCGCGCCAGCATCGAGCAGCATCTTGGCGATCGTGGTATTGCCGGAGGCGGCGGCGTAGCTGAGCGGCGGGCGACCGTTCGAATCGAGGAAATTGGGAGTGTCGCCGCGGCGGAGCAATGCGGCGACGTCCTGCTCCTTGTTCTGCTCGGCGGCGTTGGCGAGCGAGTACCAGACCGGGGTGTTCATGCCGTCTGCCCAAGCTCCCGCCACGCCGAGCGCGAGAAGCGCCGCGGTACCGGCAAGAATGTCGCGTCGCGTCACGGCGAAAGTCATCGACTTTTCCTCCCCGTTCTCGCCCGCGCGAGCTCGCCCGCGAGCCACGCCAGCGCGTCCTCGACGCTTGTCACCGACGGCCCACATGGCGCCGGCGGGCGGCGGAGCATCAGCACGGGCAAACCGAGCTCGCGCGCCGCCACCAGCTTCGCCTCCGTCGCCGCACCGCCGCTCGCCCGCGCCACCAACACGTCGATCGCGTGCCGCTCAAGAATATGCCGCTCGCTGGCCAGCGTGAAGGGGCCGCGCCCGGCGATGATCTCGTAGCTGGCAAGGGGCGGCGGATGCGCCGGCGGATCGATGGTGCGGATGAGGAAGTGGATGCCGCTCAATTCGGCAAAGGCGTCGAGCTCGCGCGCGCCGATGGTGAGCCACGCCCGCTGGCCGAGCGCCGGCAGACGCGCCGCCGCCGCCGCGGCACTCTCGACCTCGATCCAGCGATCGCCGGGATGGCGAGTCCACTCCGGCCGCCGCAGCACCAGGCGCGGCACACCCAGCGCAACGCAGGCCTGCTGCGCGTGCGCCGAGATGCGCGCGGCAAAGGGATGGGTCGCGTCGATCACCATTTCGACCGCGGCAGCGGTGAGATAGTCGGCAAGACCGGCCGCGCCGCCGAAGCCGCCGACGCGGACGCAACCGGGAAGCGGCGTCGGCGCCCTGGTAGTGCCGGCGAGCGAGGAGGTGACGAGCAACTGGTCGCCATAACGCGCAAGCGCCGCCGCGGCGAGCGCTGCCGCTTCTCCGGTGCCGCCGAGAATGAGGAGATGCGCGCGCCGCTCAGGGCTCGACATGGGCCATGAGCATGCCGTGGCGATCGAAGAGGGCGACGCCGACGGCGATATCGCCAGCGAGCGTCGCCAGCGCCACCTCGCGGGCACGGCGCGCGATGCGTTCGGCCAAGGCGGGCGCATGGGCGCCGGCACGCATGAGCGCTTCGCCCACGCTCGCCGCAGCGCCCACCTTATCCACGAGCTCGCCGGGTGCGCCAAGCTCGCCGAGAATCCCCGCGAGCATGTCCTGATCGACGCGGCTCCGCGCGGAATGGAGGTCGAGATGACCCGCGGCGAGCTTCGCCATTTTCGCGACGCCGCCGGCGATGGTGAGGCGCGGCACGGGATGGCGGCGGAGATATTTGAGGGTGCCGCCGACAAAGTCGCCCATGTCGATGAGCGCCGCGTCGGGAAGCTGGAAAAGCCGCTGCACCGCCGCTTCCGAGGTGGAGCCGGTGGCCGCGGCAAGATGCGTGAGCCCGGCGGCGCGGGCCACGTCGATGCCGCGATGGATCGAGTGAATCCAGGAAGCGCAGGAATAGGGGATCACCACGCCGGTGGTGCCGAGGATCGAGAGACCGCCCAAGATACCGAGACGCGCGTTGAGCGTCTTCGCCGCGAGCGCCTCGCCCCCCGGGATCGAGAGGGTGACGGCGACATCGTCGAGTGCGGCAGCATGGGCGGCAGCGGCCTCGGCAATAGCGGCGGCGATCATGGCGCGCGGCGCCGGGTTGATGGCGGGCTCGCCCACCGCGAGGCTGAGGCCGGGCCGGGTTACGGTGCCGACCCCGGGGCCGGCGCGAAACTTGAGGCCGCTGCCGGCGGCGAGCGGCGTAAGCTCGGCGATGACGAGCGCGCCATGCGTCACGTCGGGATCGTCGCCCGCGTCCTTGATGATGCCGGCGCGCGCCGCGCCGTCGCGGCATTCGCTGAGCGACAAGGAAAATTCGACCCGCTCGCCGCGCGGCAGGCGGATGGCGACGGGATCGGGAAAGCGGCCGGTGAGGAGCGCCTCGGCCGCCGCACGCGCCGCCGCCGCGGCGCAAGCACCGGTGGTCCAACCTCGCCGTAAAGCTCCGCTCGCGCGCCGCGCCATCGCGCCCTCGACTCTACGGAATCGACGGGTCGCTGACTACCGGTGGCGCGGGCTTGCGGTGTAGTCTCGGGCGATGACCTCCCTACCTTCGCTGCCGGCGCTCGACTTCCCGGAATTCGCGCCCGGTTCGGTCTGGCTGGTGGGCGCGGGCCCCGGTGATCCCGGCTTGTTGTCGCTGCTCGCGGTGCATGCGCTCGCCCGCGCCGATGTCGTGGTCTACGACGCGCTCGTCGACCGCCGCATCCTGGCCTTCGCCCGGCCCGAGGCGGTGCTCGACTATGCTGGGAAGCGCGGCGGCAAGCCGTCACCGCAGCAGCCCGATATCACCGAGCGCCTCATCCGGCTTGCGCGCGACGGCCGCCGCGTGCTCCGCCTCAAGGGTGGCGATCCCTTCGTCTTCGGCCGCGGTGGCGAGGAGGCGCTGGCATTGGCAGCGGCAGGAATCCCGTTCCGCATCGTGCCCGGCATCACCGCGGCGATCGCCGGCCTCGCCTATGCCGGCATTCCTGCCACGCACCGCGATGCCAACTCCGCGATCGCCCTTGTCACCGGGCACGCGAGCGACGGCGAGGTGCCCGACGGACTCGATTGGCCGGCGCTGGCGCGCGGCGCACCGGTGCTCGTCCTCTATATGGCCTTGAAGCACCTTGGCGCGATCGCCGAGCGCCTCATCGCTGCTGGCCGCGCTGCCGATGAGCCGGTGGCGGTGGTGAGCAAGGCGACGACCGACGCGCAGCGCGTCCTCGAGACGACGCTCGGCCGCGCCGCCGCCGATGTCGCCGCCGCCCAGATCGAGCCGCCCGCGATCGTCGTCATCGGCGAGGTGGTGAGGCTGCGCGCGCAGCTTGCGGCGACGATGGCGTCCTCGCTCCTTGATCGCTGAACCTCGCGCCCTCACCGCCTGTTTAGGGAGGGAGGAGAGGTCCATCGCAGAGAAAACGATTCGCGAAATGGTGGCAGCCTTCGACGAGCCAAAGGCGCTCCAATCCGAGGTCTCCGACCTGCAAAGCGGCGGCTTCAACCGGGCTGATATCACCTTCATGGCGCGCGAGTCGCTGACCGGCCACCTGGCACAAGACTATGGAGCGACGCGCCAGGCGGAGGACGATCCGCACGCGCGGCGCGAGGCTGTGACGGACGAGACCGACATCCGCCAGCGCCGCACGCTCGAGATTCAGTCTCGCGGCGACGCTCGCCGGGTTCGCCGCCGCGGGTTTCACCATTGCGACCGGCGGCACCACGTTGCTGGCCACCTCGCCCTGCCGCCACGCCTACCGCGCCGCGCCGGCCCGCTGGGCGATAAGCGCCATCGCCGCGGGGCTTTCATCACCGAGACGCTGAAAGCTCACCAGCGAAGCGCGCGCGCTTCTGCCGGGGCAATCGAGCGACGAGGTGAACCATGAGCGAAGAAGCCTGGCTCCGTGCTGTGCTAATTCACAAATAGCTCCGGTCTGAATTTCTTGTTGGCCCCATCCCAGCCGAGGAACAGGTATCGGTCGCCGCGCTGCGTGGGCTCGAACGCTCGAATTTGCTCGACCAGGTGTCGGGTGATGCGCTCAAGGTTCTGCCTGTCGCGGTGCTGGAAGACCATCACCCGATGCTGGGCGCGTCCCAGGAGGAGTTTCATGAAGTCGTCGTCGATCGCACTTAGGTCGCCATTCCATTCCGGTTCGAGAATGAGCGGCACCTCCGTCATATAGCCAGGAGCGTCCTGGGCGTGTTTCAACCAGACCATGTCGTAAAGCCACTCGCCCTCGCCGTACGTCGGGCAGGAGGAGCAGCATACGTAGTAACCTCGCTTGTGCCCAACTTCGCTGATGGCAGTGAGCAGGCGCTTGGTCCACTCTCTGTCGTTCTCAAAGTGGCTTTTGGCATCGATCGCGGCGATAGTGTCGGCCGCGTCGATTACGGCTCTTTCGACGTTGTCATACTGTTCCACGGTGCAACCCCCTCACGGCCCATCTATTCGCACTTCGATAGTGCGAGCCTAGGGTGTGCAGAGGTTTTCGGCTGTGATCTGAATCAAAGGTGTGCGATCGCTGAGCGGAGTGCGGCAATCCATCCTGCGCAAATACTCGGCGCACGACGTCCACGTCCACGAGGTGCCGGCCTCGGTTTGAGCGGTGGGTTGGCGCCGCGGCGCCAAGCGGGTACACCGCCCGCTTCGGGGTGGGGAACGCGATGCAGCGATGCGCCAGCCTGTTCCTGGTAGTGCTGGCGCTTGCCGGCTGCGCTGAGCGGGAGCGCCCGCCTCCGCCCAACTTCGCCATACCGCCGGTGCCGGCAATTGCCGAGCCGGCCCATGCCGCCGCAGGGGCTTCGGCGGTGCGGCCCGTGCTGCCGCCGCGCGCCGACGTGCAATACTTCCTGCCGAGCCATCCCGAGGATGTCATGCGCGGCCCGGCGCCAGTGCCCCGGCCCGGCGCCAATACGACGCCTTTCTACGCGGCGCCTGCCAATCCCGGCCCGGTAACGGGCTTCGGGCCGGGCGGCATGGCGCAACCGCCAGGCGCGCCCGCCAACCCGCCCTATCCGCCGGCCGGACTGATGCCGCTGCAATAGCGCCAGCTGCGGTGTTCTTTCTTAAGTCGTTGATTTTTAGGAAAAATTTGCGCGTCATCGTTAACGCGGGATTCACGCGAAACCGTTAAACCGATAGGCGGAAATTCGCGCCATCACCTGTGGACCCCTCGTGGCTAAGCTCGTTTCCATCGAACGCATGATTCGCAGCCGTCCGATGCGGGTGGCGGTCTCGCTGTTGCTCATCGGGCTCAGCATCTGGGCTTTCGTTCCCTACATGGTCTACCGCGTCTCCTCCTCGGCCTTCGTCAACGCGGAGCTGGTGCGGGTCACGGCGCCGATCACGGGCCAGGTGGCTGCCGAATTGCCACGCAAGGGAACGTTCATCGAGCGGCCGGCCATCGTGCCGCTCATCCAGTCGCTGGCGCCCGACCGCCGGCATTTGCTTGCGCTCGATCAGGATTATGCCGTCGCGACGGAGCGCGCGGCGCTGGCGCGCGCCCAGCTCGACGAGATCACCGCGCGCGATCGCGAGCTCGCCGAGCGCACCGACGTCTTTCGCACCGCCTCGGTCGAGCGGCTCGAGCGCGAGATCGAGGAGACGCGCGCCGAGCGCGCCGGCTGTCTCGCAGAGTCGCGTCTGCGACACGATGTCGGCGAGCGTCTCGACAAGCTCATCAAAGAGGGGATCGCGTCGGCCAATCATTCCGCCGATGCGCTGGCGGCACGGGCGAGCACGGCGGCGCGTTGCCAGGTCGCGGAGGCGCGCTTGAGCCGTCTCGAGGTCGAGCGCGCGGCGGCGAAGAAGGGCGTCTTTCTCCGCGACGGCGAGAATGATGCGCCTTACTCACAGCAGCAACGCGATCGCCTGCTGCTGCGCCGCCAGGAGCTCGAAGCCGAGGTGCTGCAACAGACGGCGCGGCGGACGCAGCTTGCGGGAGAGATCGAGGAAGAGAAGAGCCGCGTCGACCACGCGTCGCGCTATGACCTGCCGCTGCCGCCGCGGCACGTGGTGTGGTCGGTGGCGGCGAGCCCCGGCTCGGCCGTCACCGAAGGCCAATCGGTGCTCGACCTCGCCGATTGCAGCCGCCGCTTCGTCGCCGTCGAGCTGCCGGAGCGCGATTTCGAGAAGATCAAGGCCGGCGACTCCGCCGATATTCGCCTCGTCGGCGGCAGCGGCTGGATCGAGGGCCACGTGCAGCAGGTCCGCGGCTCCGCCGCACGCGCCGACGAGCGCCTTCTCGCGGCGCAAGTGACCGCGCCCAATCCCGGCAGCATCAGCGTCGAGGTGGTGCTGCCGCCGGAAGCGTTGGTCACCGACCGCAATAATTTCTGCGACATCGGCCGGCTCGCCGAAGTCCGCTTCCAGCGGATGGGCTTGGGATGGGCCGGCCTCTTTTCGCGCGAGGCGGCGGGCCGGACGCTGGCGAGCGAGTAGACGTGCGTCCGGACGCGCTGCCGACGCTCGCGATCTTCGCGCCGGTCATTTTCGTGATCGGCGTGGTTTATGTGCTGGCGCCGACGCTGCCGATGAGCCGCCGCTGGGCGCGGACCTTGGTGTTCGCCGCTGTCTGGCTGGTGATCCTGCGCTACATGATTTGGCGGCTCCTCGACACCGTGCTGCCGACGACCGGCACCTGGTACGAGGTGGGATGGGTCTGGTTTTGCTTCGCGGTCGAGCTGGTGGCGCTCGGCGACGCCCTCATCCTCTATCTGGGCTTTCTCCGCACCACCAACCACAGCGCCACGGCCGATGCGCATGAGGCGCGGCTGCGCGCCATGCCGCCCGAGGCGCTGCCCACCGTCGACGTCTACATACCCACTTACAACGAACCAATCGAGGTGTTGGAAAAGACCATCACCGGCGCGCTCTTTCTCGACTATCCCAATCTCCGCGTCTGGGTCCTCGACGACGGCAGGCGGCCCTGGCTCAAAGATTTCTGCGAGGCGAAGGGTGCGGGCTACATCACGCGCCCCAACAACGCGCACGCCAAGGCCGGCAACATTAATCACGCGCTCACGCAAACCGACGCCGAGTTCGTCGCCATCTTCGATGCCGACTTCATTCCCCAGCGCAGTTTCCTCCTGCGCACGATGGGCTTCTTCGAGGATCCGGCGATCGGCATCGTCCAGGTGCCGCACGCCTTCTACAATCACGATCCGATGCAGGCGAACCTGGCCCTGCGCAAGACCTTGCCCGACGATCAGCGCTTCTTCTTCGAGGCGATCATGCCGAGCCGCGACGGCTGGGATGCCGCCTTCTGCTGCGGCTCCAACTCGGTGACGCGGCGTGCGGCGCTCCGCGCCGTGGGCGACGCCTTGCCCACGACCTCGATCACCGAGGACATGCTCTTGAGCCTCGCCATGCTGAAGAAAGGTTATGTCACGCGCTATCTCTGCGAGCGCCTCGCCTTTGGCTTGGCGCCGGAGAGCCTCAAGGCCTTCTTCGTGCAGCGCCAACGCTGGGCGCGCGGCGCGATGCAGATCATGTTTCTGCCGGAAGGGCCGATGGGGCGGGGCATCCGCTTCATGCACCGCCTTCTCTTCATGCCGACGCATTGGCTCACGCAAAGCATGATGCTGCTCATGACCTGCATCACGCCGCTCGTCTTCCTGTGGACGGGGCTAGCGCCGCTCATCCACGTCACCGTCGATTCCGTTCTCTACTATCTGCTGCCGATGGTGCTGGCAGTGGTGGGCGGCATCTGGGCCTATGCGCCCCGCCAATATTTTCCGCTCGCGGCGCAAGTGCTCGGCACCTTCCAGAGCTTCAAGATCTTGCCGACGGTGCTGATGACGCTAGTGAAGCCGCACGGCCACGTCTTCAAGGTCACGCCCAAAGGCAGCGACGCCAAGCAATCCGCCTATGAGCGCGGCATCTTCTGGACGAGCGCCACCCTGATGGTCCTCACCACCGGCGGCCTCATGATCAATGTCATCCCGGAGTGGCGCATCGTCAGCCAAACCGCGCTCTTGCCGATGGTCGCGGCCTGGGGCGTCATCAACATCGTCGTGCTCATCCTCGTCTGCATGATGTCGCTGCAGGCGCCGATGCATCGCGGCGAGGAACGTTTCGTGCTGGACGAGCCGGTCTCGATTTTCGACGGCAAGGGGCAGCTCTCGCTCGCGCGCGTCAAGGACGTGTCGCTCTCCGGCATCGGCATCGTTCTCGACGAAGGCCGCCCCATCGCCGCCGCACCGGGCGATCGCTTGCGCATCTTCGTCCAAGAGGTGGGTTTCGTCGCCGGCACGGTGGTGCGCCATGCCGGACGCTTCCTCGGGGTTCACTTCGACTTGCCGCTTTCGGTCGAGCGCGACCTCCTCATCCGCAAGCTCTTCACCGCCGGTCTCGACACGGCAAGCGTCACCGCCTCGCTCTTCTCGGTGACGACCGGCATGCTCAAAAGCATCTGGGCCGCGCGCACCAGCCTGCCGGCGAACACGCCAGTGCCCGTGCTCGAGCCAGATCCGGTCGAGAAGCTCGCGGCGGAGACCCTGGTGGTGCGCCCGCTGCCGCAAACGGCGCGCCTTGCCGAGCTCGCCGAAGAGCGCCGCACGCTCGCGGCTTAGCGCCGGCGTCTCTATTTTAGCGCAGAGGACGCAGAGGAGTCGCAGAGGGACGCAAAGGGGTATCATCAAAGATACTCTGCGGCCTCCGCGAATCCTCTGCGTCCTCTGCGCTGAAGCTCCGGGCCTACTGTCGGGGAGCATCTCGCGATAAACTCAACGGGACGCGAGGAGAAACCCATGCTTTCCAAGAAAAATCGTCAGGTGCGCTTGAAGGCGCGGCCCGAGGGAATTCCGCAGGCGCATCATTTCGAGATCGCGGCCGCTGCGACGCCGGAGGTGGGCGAGGGCCAGTTCCTCGTGCGCAATCTCTATCTCTCCGTCGATCCCGCCATGCGCGGCTGGGTGAGCGCCGTCGCCAACTATTCGAGGCCGGTCGAGATCGGCGAGGTCATGCGCTCGCGCGATGTCGGTGAGGTCGTCGCCTCGCGTCATGCCGATTACCGCGTCGGCGACAAGGTCGTGGGCTGGTTCGGCTGGCAGGAATACGCGCGCTCCGACGGCAAGGGCGTCATCCGCCGCGTCGCGGAAGAGGACATTCCGCTGTCGGCGGCGCTGGCGTGCTCGGCATGAACGGCGTCACCGCCTATTTCGGCCTGCTCGATGTCGGTGAGCCCAAATCCGGCGAGACGGTGGTGGGCTCGACCGCGGCCGGCGCCGTCGGCTCGGCGGTGGGCCAGATCGCGAAGCTCAAAGGCTGTCGCACGGTGGGTATCGCGGGCGGCGCCGAGAAGGTGCGGCTCTGCCGCGAGGAATTCGGCTTTGACGCCGCCATCGACTACAAGGCCGAGCGCGATCTCGAGGCAGCGCTCGCGCGCGCTTGTCCCCAAGGCATCGACGTCTATTTCGACAACACCGCGGGCCGCATTAGCGATGCGGTGCTGCGTCACATCAACAAGCGCGCGCGCATCGTCATCTGCGGCACCGCCTCTCTGTCGAGTTGGGACCCCTGGCCCACGGGCCCGCGCGTCGAGCGCCATTTGCTGGTGAAGAGCGCGCGCATGGAGGGCTTCCTCGTCTTTGACTACGAGCACCGCACCGGCGAAGCCGTGCCCCAGCTCGCGCAATGGGTCCGCGAGGGCAAGCTCCGCTACCGCGAGGACATCCTCGAAGGTCTCGAGCAAGCGCCCGATGCCATCGCCGGGCTTTATCGCGGCGAGAACTTGGGGAAGCGGCTGATCAAATTGTGAGATGACCTGTCGCGGAAATCCAGCCGCGTCGTCCCTGCGAAAGCAGGGACCCAGGGCAAGTGACGGGCGATCCTGACAAAGAATTTCGGAGCACGCTCCTCGCGCGCGGCTTAGAACATATCAAGAACTGTGATTGGACAGCCCCTACGCATGTAGCGTATGAAAGTTCGTCGACCGAGATGGGAGCGAGCAGTGGACAGCGTTGTTCCGATGTTTCGGCTGATGAAACGGGGCGGCGAGGGGCTCTGCTGCGATAGCCGCGGCGTGGCGCTGGGACCTCTCGCATTGGTGGAGGCAGCGGAAGCGAACGGACGCCGCGTTTACCGCGTCCGTCCGGCCGAGGAGATTGCCCGCATCCTGGCGCTCGCGTACGACCCGTTCTCCCCGGATGATCTTGCCCCCCGCCTCTCCGGCCTTGATCTCGCCGCCCGCGCGCTCGAAGCGGGCGACATGGCAAAAGCTGCCGTCGCCACGGTGCTCTTGAAGCTGCCGCCGCTTTCGGCCGAGGCGATGGCGAAGGTCGCCCGCGATCCCACGCTCAAGAAATACAGCCCCGATCAGCCGCGCGACGAGCGCGGCCGCTGGACGAGCGGCGGCGAAGCCGTGGATGCGACCACTGACGACCCATCCTCGACGCGCCCGGTCCAGGTCGCGGCCAACGATACCGGCGTGATGAACGATACCGGCGTGATGAACGACGCTGGCGGCATCCTCCCGGCAGCCGATAAGCCCGCGGCGCGCGATCCTCAGGGCATGCCGGTGGTGCTGCCGGATGGCTCGCAAGTGCGGGACGATGAGGATAACGGGCTGCTTATGTCTCCGATTGGCGACCTCAGTGCAGTCGCAGCGGCGGGACGAGAGGTCGGTAACAAATACAGAGAGCAGCTTCGTGCTGCACTGACCGAGGAGGATTTTGGTAATGCCATGGGTTATCTGATCATGGAACTCAAGCGGAACCTCGGACACGGCGGCACTTTCGATTATCAAAGGGAACGAAATACGGACCCAAATAGCACCGAGGAATTCACACAGCTCCAGCAGTTCCGTGATGTCTCGAACTTCAACGTTGGACTGTTTTGCCAGCAAGCAGGTTTGACGCTCGCCCAGACGCTGTCAATCGCAGGGACATACGCGACGTTCAACTCGAAAAATAGGAATTTCAGTAAGCCTTATTTCCTTGACGAAAGAACGCGCAGATACATCGAGAAGGGATACGAGGCCGGCGCGAGCGGCATGTTTGGCGCAGCGGCGGGCGCGGCAGGCAACTAACGTGGTCTCTCCTTCGAACGAAAGCCCGTATAAACCGCTTGACGAGAAGGGCCGTGCAGTTCTCGGGTATTTCTGCGCGGTCAACACGGCGACGCTGTCATTCATCATCTATGTGGCGCCCAACTGGCCACTAGATATCTTTTCCGTCGTATTCCTGTTTTCTTACGGACTCTTCTCTTGGTTCGTCATCCTCTTCGGGGCAATGCTGCCGGCGGTTGTCGCGTACGCTGTCGCGCGCTGGTGCCGAATTCACAGTATCATCTACTACGCCGCTTGCAGTGCCGTGATCGGCGCGACGGGTAGGCTTCTCTTCATCTACATGTTTCCCGGTGAAGACGACTATGATCCTACGCCTGTTCTTGGGTCCTACCTCTGGATGCTGCCAGTCCTCATCGCCATCGGCACTGTCGGCGGCGTGACATTTTGGTACAAGGCTGGCCGCCATCTCTCGAACACGCGAAGACCGGTCGGCACGAGTCGCCGCGATATCCTCTTTCGTCGATTGGTGTTTGCTGGCGCCGCGAGCTTTTGCCTAGTCTTCCCCAGCTATGTGGTGACGCCGGTCGTCGAGCATTTCTGGTCGCAAAGTCACTGCGCCACCGAGACAAGGCAGAAGATAGCAAACCTATCCGGCTTCGACTTCGAGACGACTCGTACCGCTTGCAACCCGCCGGGCAGACCGACTTGGGTCCGGGTGTCCGCTTCTCCGGCGGGTCAGAACGCAGAGATGCTGCTATTTGAATTCGAACCTGGCAACGATCGGGACTTACCTGTTATCTCTGTTACCGACCCCACCCACATTGTCATCGCGACCCCCCATGTTTTGGACGTGCGCCGCCAAGTACACGATTGGGGGAACGTGCATGTCGAGTATCCGATCGCGCCTCTGATTTATCACTACGACAGTCGAGGGTCTCGCGAACCATGAATTTTGCGAAACGAAGCCAATTTTGTCGGGAGACGACGGCCCAAAGACCTCAGTCTGATCGGGGAATCTCGCTGTCCAAATCCGTCCATTCGGCGCGCGATCCCCAATAGACATGCATTGACGGCGTGGTCCCGGAGTGATCGTCGAGAGATCCGGCCGGGATGATGATCTCTCGGCCGCTTCGCGTCGCGTGCGGCATCGGCGATCCGCATCGGCTGCAGAATGCGGTGGCGAAGCTTCGCGCTTGCGGCAAATCGAAACGCTTGACCAGTTCCTCGCCGCGCGTCCAGCGGAAGGCCTCCGGCGCAACGTACGCTTGGGCAAGATAGGCGCTCCCGGAAGCTTTGCGGCAGCGCGAACAATGGCAGTTCACGAACTTGGCCAGTGGTAGCCGGGCTTCGTAGGCGACGGCACCACAGAGGCAGCTTCCGCGGACGACCATCGGATCTGCTATCACGAGTCGCGGCCGAAGGTCGAGCGCTTAATGCGCGTCGTCCCAATTGGCGGCGGCGCCGGTCTCGACGACGAGCGGCACGGAGAGTTCGAGCACCGGCGACGGCGCCGCTTCCATGACGCTCTTCACCACCGCCGCGGCCTCTTCGGCTTCGCTTTCGGGTGCCTCGAAGACAAGCTCGTCATGGACTTGCAGCAGCATCTTGGTCTTGAGTTGGGCGCGCTCGAGCGCCGGCGGGATGCGCGCCATGGCGCGCTTGATGACGTCGGCAGCGGTGCCTTGCAGGGGCGCGTTGATCGCCTCGCGCTCGGCATAGCCGCGCCGCGCCGCGTTCGTCTCCTTGATGCCGGGGAAATGGCAGCGCCGGCCGAAGAGCGTCGTCACGTAGCCCTTCTCGCGGCACTCGGCCTTGGCGCGCTCCATATAGGCGCGGATGCCGGGAAAGCGCGCGAAATAAGCTTTGATGTATTCCGCCGCCTCGCCCTGCGGCACCTGGATGCGCTGCGCGAGGCCGAAGGCGCTCATGCCGTAGAGGATGCCGAAATTGATCGCCTTGGCGCGCCGGCGAATTTCCGGCGTCATCTCCGCCATCGGCACGCCGAAGACCTCGCTCGCGGTCAGCGCGTGAATATCGTCGCCGCGGCGGAACGCCTCCTTGAGCGGGGCGACATCCGCCATGTGCGCGGCAAGCCGGAGCTCGATCTGGCTGTAGTCGGCGGAGATCAGCACGTGGCCCGGTTCGGCGACAAAGGCGCGGCGGATCTTGCGGCCTTCCTCGGTGCGGATCGGGATGTTCTGCAGGTTGGGCTCGGTCGAAGAGAGCCGCCCCGTGACCGCGCCCGAGAGCGAGAAGCAGGTATGGACGCGGCCCGTCGCGGGATTGATCTCGTCGATGAGCGCGTCGGCATAGGTGCTTTTGAGCTTCGCGAGCTGGCGCCAATCGAGGACGCGCGCCGGGAGATCGTGGGTGAGCGCCAGCTGCTCCAGGAGGGCCGCCTCGGTGCCATAGGCGCCGGTCTTGTTCTTCTTGCCGCCAGCGAGGCCGAGCTCGCCGAAGAGCACCTCGCCCAACTGCTTGGGTGAACCGACATTGAAGGGGTGACCCGCGAGCGTGTGAATTTCGTGCTCGAGCCCGGCCAGCCGCTGCGAGAAATCGCCGGAGAGGCGATGGAGCTCGTCGCGGTCGACGCGAATGCCGGCACGCTCCATCGCCGCCACCACCGGCACCAGCGGCCGCTCGATCGTCTCGTAAAAGGTGAGGCGGCGCTCAGCCAAGAGCTCGGGCTTGAGCCGGCGATGAAGGCGCAGGGCGATGTCGACATCCTCGGCGGCGTAATCGCGCGCCTTGTCGAGCGGCGCCGCGGCGAAGCCCACATGGCTTTTGCCGGTGCCGGCCACGTCCTTGTACTTGACGGTGTCGTGGCCGAAATGCCGTTCGGCGAGCGCATCGAGCCCGTGATCGTAAAGCCCGCCCGCCAGCACGAAGGAGAGCAGCATGGTGTCGTCGATCGGGGCGACGCGGATGCCATAGCGGCCGAGCGCCTCGACATCGTGCTTGATGTCGTGGCCGATCTTGAGCACGCCCTCATCCTCGAGGAGCGGCTTCAAGCGCTGGAGCGCCGCCTCGAGCGGGATTTGCCGCGGCCTCTCGCCGCCGCCGGGCGCGCCGAGATCGAGTGCCGATTGTGCTGCCACCGGCTGATGCGCAAGCGGTACGTACGCCGCTTCACCGGGCTCGACGGCGAGCGCAATGCCGACGAGATCAGCCATTGCCGCGTCGAACCGCGCCGTCTCGGCGGCGATCGCCACCGCCCCCTTCGCCTGCGCCGCGGCGATCCACCCTTCGAGATCGGCCAAATCCTGCACCAGCGCGTAACGCCGCTCGATCTTGCCGAGCTCGGGCGGCGGCGGGACGGCCATGGCGGCCGGAGCCGGCACGACCGGCTGAGCCGGCGTCGCGGTATCCGCCTTGCCGAGCTTGAGCTCGACGCGCGCCAGCAGGTTCTTGAACTCCTGGGCGCGCAAGAATGGGATGAGCTTGTCGCGCGTCGGCGCCTTCACCTCGAGCGCATCGAGTGCCACCGGAAGCGGCGCGTTCACGTCGAGAAGGACGAGGCGCTTCGAGATGCGCGCCTGCTCGGCGAAATCGATGAGACTCTGCCGGCGCTTCGGCTGCTTGATCTCGCCGGCGCGCTGGAGCAGCGTCTCGAGGTCGCCATAGGCGTTGATGAGCTCGGCCGCGGTCTTGACACCGATGCCAGGCACCCCCGGAACGTTGTCAACGCTGTCGCCGCAGAGCGCCTGGACGTCAGCGACCTTGTCGGGGCCGACGCCGAACTTCTCGCGCACCTCGTCGGCGCCGATCACCTTCTG